>JANNIH010000063.1:0-14494 GCA_031404815.1 Holophagales bacterium
CTCGGCGAGCAGGAGCGCCCCGAGCTCGCGAACCGCACTGCTGAGCCTCTCCGGGATGGGTCATCGGGCGGTAGTGCGGGCGAATAGCCGCCAGCTCGTTCCGGCGCTCAGCCACTCAACGGATCGCCACATCCAGGTTTCCTATCTCGCGACACCTTTCGTCTCGGACGCTTCGATACCTCAAATCGATCGATGGGGATGCCCCCAACCAATCACAACAGGAGAATCTCCTCGTGAAGAAGACCCTGCTCTCCGTTTGCCTCGGCATTTTCCTCGCCACGACCGCGATCCGTGCGGTCGCGCTCGCCCCCGTACCCCCCCGTACCCATGCTGACTCCGCTTTACTCCGCAAACCATGCTACTGTGAGTGACAACTTCTACACCATCGATCGGAGGCAGCTCGCAACGGCGATCAGCGTTCATGGCTATGCCGACACCGGCATCGTCGGCTACATGGAGAAGACCCTCCAACCGAACACTGCGGCGTTTCTACTTCTACAAGGGGCCCCCTGAGACCGACCACTTCTACACCACGAGTCTCACGGAGCAGAGGACGGTACTGGCGAACGGCTGGGTCTTCGAGCGGATCGAAGGCTACCTCTACACCACCCAAGTGCCGGGTTCGATCCCGCTCTACCGCGTCAACCGATTCACCCTGGCGACGGGAGATCGGGTTCACAAGTACACGACGAGCTTTCTCGAGGTGACGAACCTCGTCGCCGCGGGTTGGCAGCTCGATACGACCGCCGGCTACCTCTACCCCCAGGCAACTCCAACCTTCGCGGGGGGATGGATTCTCGGCCTTCGATGCCCGGAGCCAGGCCGATGCACCGGCCCCAATAGCTACAGCAATTTCCGGGACTACTACTCCCCGATTTTGGTGTCGGCGAACACGACAAAGCTGGCGGGAAAAACGCGCCAAAGGGTTAGCTTTCGATTCCGGAGTCCGGACTTCTTCGGTGGCGGCGCGGGGCACCTCTCCTTCGGAGCGCACGGACGGCTCTACGTCTACACGCCGTTCGTCGACCTGCTCTGCCCGCAAGGCGCACCTCAGACCAATTGCACCTGGCATCGAGGCGCAGGGTTCATTCTCTACAGCGACGGTTGTGGGATTTGCGGGAATAACCCTCAAATGGCCGCGGAGCTCTTCTGGGTGACCGGAAACAAGGTGAGCGGCCCCGACTTTTGGAGCGGCCCTAAGTTCCAGAATAATCGCGAGTACATGGCGGAGCTCGTGGTCGGCGACGATGGCCTGATGACGGTTCGCATCACGGATCCTTCAACCGGTCTCGTGATGGTCGAAGAGGCCCGGTACACCGCGTCCACTTTTCCTCCGTCGAGCCCGTTCCCGAGCGAACTGACCGGCTATTGGATGGCCTTCGCCACCGACGCATCCCGCGACTTCACGTTCTACGTGACCAACCTGCAAGTCACCTGGTTGCCTTAAGAGCGCTGTCGGAGGACGGTGCACCGTTGAAGCGACCGTTCCGCCAGAGCGGCCGGCGAGAAGGCCGAGCGCATGAAGGCTTCGAGTTTTGCCGGTTCGTCGGCATTGAACGCCGCGAGGTAAGGGGGGACTCGCCAAGCCTTACCTCAGCGAGGGTAGGCGTTCCTCGGGCCGACTCCGGCGGCCAAGCCGATCCGTACGATCGGACCCAGCACGCCGACCAAGACGGTGGCGAAGGGGTCGGGGTAGAACGTGAGGTCCATGACGAGGCGCCGAATTGTGACCGCTCGCGAACGCCGGCGGGTCGTCGGGGCGAGGTTCGAAGCGGCGCTACGAGCCTTGGCGTTTGGCGATCATCGCGATGCCGATGAACAGCGCCACGGCCAGTGTGACGAGCGTCATCAGGCTACCGAGGATCACCCCCACCCAGGCGTGGGCTCCGCCGCGCGCTTCGGGGCGTTCCTTGGCGATTTTCAATCCCTTGAGGCCTAAGATCAACGCCGGAATACCCAGGAAGGCGCCGCAGATCAGGGAGAAGATCCCCAGATAGTAGGCGGTGAGCGCCGGCCCGTTCTTGTACGGAATGAGCGCTTCCGCCACCCCGCTCGAAGCAGCCGGAGCGATCCCAGGTCCGGCGGGTCGTGGCGGAATGGACGGCGAACCTGGAAGCTGATCCATAAGACTTCCTCCCCCGGAAGATCGAAACGTCGAAGCCGATGAACGAATGCCGCCATCGTCTCTCGCCGGAAGGGAATACGCAAGCGCCCTGCTCGGCGTGAACACACCGTGCCCCCCCTCCGAGGCCACCTGGGCAAAAAACCGCCGGACTCTACACCAAACGATCTGGCAAAATATAGACCAAAACGAGACCAACACTGTTGGTCTCGAAAAGCACTAGATTGGGCAGATTCCGTTCCCGTAAGGTTTGGGGCGTGGGAACGAACCCACGCCGACAACCGGCGGGACGGGACGTGGCGATCCAGATCAGCAACCAGAGCCGGCTTGGGCGAATCGGAGCCTCCATTGGCGGAGACGATCGATCCGTTGGAGCGCCCGAACGGTTGGATGGGAGAGCTGGAACGCCCGTTGGCGTGATCCGAACTTCGTTTGGCGGAGTCGGAACACCCGCGAGCGCATTTCGAACTTCGTTTGGTGGAGCTGACACCACCGCGAGGGAGTTTCAGTCGTCGTTTGGGGGAGCTGAAACGTCCGTTGGGGCGCTCCGAACGTCGTTTGGGGGAGATAGAACGTCCATAGAAGCCTCTTGCTCTTTCGGTGGCGTCCAATCGAGCTTCTACGCCGACCTACGGACGTTCGATCTCGACCAAACGAACTTTCGTCTCGCCCAAACGTCGGTAGATCTCGCCCAAACGGGCGTCCGTGTCCCAGAACGGTCGTCCGATCTCGCCCAAACGGCGTTCGGTCTCGACCAATGGGTGTTCTATCTCTCCCAAACGGCCGCCTACGGCGCCCATTCGGAGTGCCGTCGATCGCCACCGTGGCCCGGAATCGCCCGCGGACTTCCGCCGAAGCTTCATTCAGGAAGTTGGGTAGCCCTCCCCCACCTTCCGTACAGCGCGGTCGGTAGAGCCCGCCCGGTCGCCTGCTCGGCGAGGCAGATCTCGCCGCTCTCGATCGCGCCGCCCAACCCCGCGAAGGTCTCTTCGAGCAGATAGGAGAGGCTCGTGTGCGAGGCACGGATCGCGTAGGTGGTGAGCACCAAGAAGAGCGCCTCGGGCGCGAGCAGCCGGCGGCATAGCGCCAGGACTTCGGGGAGATCGTCGAACAGCTTCCAGACTTGGCCTTGGTAGCCGCGGCCGAACTTCGGCGGATCGAGAAAGATGCCGTCGTAGGTTCTGCCGCGGCGAACCTCGCGGCGGAGGAACGCCACCGCGTCCTCCGCGATCCAGCGGATCGAACGCTCGCTGAGGCCCGAGAGCGCCTGGTTCTCTTTGGCCCAGACGATCGCCTTCTTGGACGCATCGACGTGGGTGACCTCGGCTCCGGCGAGCGCCGCGGCGATCGACGCCGCGCCGGTGTAGGCGAACAGGTTGAGCACGCGCGCCGTGCGACCGGCCTCGCGAGAGGCGGCGATCTTCTCCGCAGCCCAATCCCAGTGGCTCGCCTGTTCGGGAAACAGCCCCAGGTGGCGAAACGGCGTCAGGCGGGCCGCGAGGGTGAGGCTCCCCCCTCTACCCGGATAGGAAATCGGCCAGCTTTCGGGCAACGTCTTCGGGCAGCGCCAGTTGCCGGAGTCTTCCGCACTTCCCGTTTCGAAGATCGCATCCGCTCTGAGCCACTCGCGCTCCGGCAGTGTCTTTCGCCACATCGCCTGCGGCTCGGGGCGGATCACGCGGAACGGGCCGTAGCGTTCGAGCTTGGCGCCGCCGCCGCTGTCGAGCAGTGCGTAGTCGGACCAGGCGTCGGCGACCAGCAGGCGGCAGGTTGGGGTCTTCTGGGGCATCGGCGCTTTTTTACCTTTCGAGCGAGGATTCTAGCGCGAGCCGCGACTCACCCTGACGCTCGAAACAGGGCTCGCTTCGCGCGCGGAGAGCTGATAAAAACCCGGCACCATGACGAATTCAACTTCGCGCCCTGGCCGCCAGGCGTTCCGCCTTTGGCTTGCCGTCCTGTTCCTGTCTCTTCCCATCGTGGCTTGTGGTGGCGTCGAGGCTGAGGCTCCTGCCGCAGCACCCGAGGCTGGAGCGTCGGCCGAACCCGCGGATGGAACGGTGGCATCGACCGGGCGCCCCCGGCGGCATATCTCGCGCTCCGGACGCAAGGGGAAGGATCGCGGGCGGTTGAGTTTCACCTACGGCAAGGTGACCAACCCGGACTACAAGGAGTTGAAGGAAGTCTTCCGCGAAGAGCGCTTTTTCGAGGACGTTGTCGAGGATCTCGACAAGACCCTCGTCCTGCCGCGCGATCTCAACGTCAAGCTCCAGGAGTGCAAAGGCGAGGCGAACGCCTTCTACGACCCGGAAGATGGCGCGGTCCATCTCTGTTACGAGCTGGTCGAGCACTTCATGCAGATTTTCGCCACCGAGGACGCGACCGAAGAGGAAGCCGATGAGGCGGGAGGCAAGGCGATCGCCGCCCTGGTCTTCGTCTTCTACCACGAGCTCGGGCACGCCCTGATCGACATCTACGACCTACCCGTCACCGGCCGCGAAGAGGATGCCGTCGATCAGCTCGCCACGGTCATTCTGCTCGAAACCTGGGACGGCGAAGAGAGCGAACTCGCGATGACCGCGAGCGCGGAGTGGTTCGACTCTTCCGCCGCCGAGCGCGAAGAAGATCCCGACATGGCCGACGAGCATGCGCTCGACGAGCAGCGTTACTACAACCTGCTCTGCTGGACCTACGGCAGCGACCCTGAATATTTCGCCGACCAGATCGAAGACTGGGAGCTCCCCGCGGAGCGCGCGGAGCGCTGCCCCGAGGAGTATCAGAAGATGTCGCGCTCCTGGGACCAGCTCCTCGGCCCGCACATGGTGGCGGAGATTCCGGCGCCTTAGGAGGCCGGCGGTCTTCCACGTTGACGGTAGGTACCCCGGACCCGGGTCCTCTCCTCGGACAGAATAGAGGACCCGGGAACCGAGCTTCGATCAGCGCCCCATTGACGCCTCGCTCCAGGTCTCGATCTGATCGAGATAGACATGCCCCTTGGCCGCGCCCAAAGCACCCAGGGCCCCCACGCGGAGCTCGGTGATCGACTGGGCGTCGTTGTCCAATCCCAAGTGCTGGACCTCCAGAACTCCATCCAGCCAGACCCGGAGGTAGCCGGTCGGCACGTGAACGGTATTCGAACGCTGCCAGTCGACCTCGAGGACGTGGGGTGCGTCGGAGATCGCGACCGTCGTGCTCTTCGCCGCGCCGTTGTCGTCGCGCGACAGGATCTGCAAGGTGAGCCCCCCGGCGTTTCGTTTGAGCAGCACGAGGAACGGACGGGGCACCGTGGCGCTTTGAAACGCGAGCGCGAGGTTGAGCGTTGCGCCGCTCTCCATCTCCACCGTGTTCGGATCGAACCGGAAACGGAGGCCGTGGCGGTCGCGGCTCGTCACTCCGGGCAGCTGCAACTGTCCGCCGCTGCTCGCGCCGAGATCCGTGACCTCGACGTCGAGCCCGAGCTTTCCGGCGAGCGCGGCAGAGGTCTCTGCGCTCAAGTTGGCCCCGTTGTATAGCGTCCAGGCGGGGTCGAACACGCCGCTGTCGAAGCCGTCGAGCGCCACACAGTCGAACCGCGTCCCCTCCGCCAGATCGAAGACCGCGAGATTGTCGAAGGAGTGGTAGAGATCCGGAGCGCCCGACACCCAGGTGGCGGGAACCTCGTTGAAGGTGTGCTTGGAGTTGGCGGTCGGCTCGACCAACGACGCGCTCTGCTGCGCCGTCTCGATCGCCAGCTCTTGAATGCCGTCGACCCAGAGCGCAGCTCCCGCACTGCGCCCTGCTTCGCCCCACCAGTGAATCAGCTCGAGGAAATGCGCCTGCCGCGTGACGGATTTGACGACGATTGGGTCGGCACCCGGCGGGAGGGTATCTCCAGGGGAGAGCCCGACCTGTACCTCGTTGCCCAGTTCTTTGATGAAAACCGCAGAGTCGACTTGGCCATCGTTATCGCCATCGGCCTCCAGGAACGGGTACCAGACGCCGGTCGGGCAGACGACGCCCTCCCCGCACGACCATCCCGAAGGTCCACCACCACCCGGTGGGCGCCAACCGCCGACTGCGCCGCCCCCCGCGGTGGCACCGTTGGTGTTCGGAACTGGAAGAGTGGCGCTGGTCGAACCGGCGCCGGTCGAGCTGCTGGTGAAGCGGAGGCCGAAATTGCCGGACAACTTGCCGAACGTGCTGATCGCCGCCGGATCGAACGATCCCAGGTCCCAGTTCGGGTTGGCCGGATCCTCGAAGTTCTCGCTCGAAACCTGCCCCCATCGGGTCGCCGCGATCCACCACACCGACTTCGGAAGCTCGTTTCGTCCCGTTGGCGATACCACGATGCTGTCCACACCCAGGTTCCAAAAGCTTCGGTTCGGTGTATAGGCGAGCCGGTCACCCAGGTCGGTCACCGTGCCGTGGATCGGTGCCGTCGACTGCACGACACCGCCAAAGATCCCGAGGGCGGACTTGGGCAGATAGGCGGCGGTCGCTCCGGGAGGAACCCTCACCTGCAGGGCCGCAGGCGGACAAGCCGCATCCAGGCCTCGCGCAGAGATCAAGCCCAGCCCGAGGATCGAGAGTGCGCGTATCCACTGGTTTCTATTTTTCATTGCCAATATCTCCCGTTCTAGTTTTTCTTCGCTCGGGCGTATCTGAAAGGTCGTCGAGCGTTAGACTGCGTCACGGCCGAAGAATCTCAGGCCGCTCCAATCCATATGGCGACAAACCGCGAGAGATGGCATCAGGTCCGTGCCCGGTTCGAAGAGCTGCTCGAGCTATCTACCGCAGAACGGGCAGCCGCGCTCGCAGGACTTGCAGAAGAGGATCCGGAGCTTTCGCGCGAGGTCAAGGCACTGCTCGGCTGGCATGTCGAGGCCGATCACTTTCTAAACGAACCGCCCGCGCTTCCCTCTTCGCTCTCGACCGATCGCACTTCCGCTGATGCCATGCCTGAGCCCCCGCTGCCGGAGAGCCTGGGACCCTACCGCATCCTCGGACCTTTAGGTCAGGGAGGAATGGGCACGGTCTATCGCGCCGAACGCGGCGACGACGCCTATCGGAAACCGGTCGCGATCAAAGTTCTCGAGGGACCGTACCGGCGGCCGGAGTTGGTCTCGCGCTTTCGTACCGAGCGCCAGATCCTCGCCCAGCTCGACCATCCGAATATCGCCACCCTGCTCGACGGCGGAACCACCCCGGCCGGCCAGCCCTACCTCGTGATGGAACTGATCGAGGGGATCCCGATCGACCGCTACTGCGACGATCGACGTCTCCCGGTCGAGGCGCGGCTCCGCCTGATCGTCAAGGTCGCCGCCGCGGTTCAGTACGCCCATCGGCATCTGGTCGTCCATCGCGACTTGAAGCCGGCGAACATTCTGGTGACCGACGAAGGGGAACCCAAGCTACTCGACTTCGGTATCGCGAAGATCTTGGAACCGAGCGCTCTCTCGCTCACCGTCCTCGCGACCGAGCTGGGCGTCGCACCGCTCACACCGGAGTACGCGAGCCCGGAGCAGATTACCGGCCGGCCGATCACCGCCGGCTCCGACGTCTACTCGCTCGGCGTCTTGCTCTACGAGCTGCTCACCGGTCGCTCCCCCTACCGCGGAACGTTGCGCGGCTCAGGCCTCGAACGGCTCGCCCAGGCGATCGTGCGCGAAGCGCCCGAGCGCGCATCCGTGGCTGTCCTCTCGCCGCTCGCTCCAGAGGCGCGCGGGGTCGGCCCGGAAGAGGCGGCGGCGCGCCGGTCTAGCGAGCCGCGCCACCTGGCCCGCCGGTTGGCCGGCGACCTCGACACGGTGCTGGCCAAGGCGTTGACCAAAGAGCCCGAGCGGCGTTATGGCTCCGCCGACCAATTCGCCGCGGATCTCGAAGCGCACCTCGACGGCAAGCCGGTACAGGCGCGGCCGGACACCTTCTTTTATCGCAGCGGCAAATTTCTGCGCCGCCACGCCTGGGCTTCATCAGCCACCGCGGCGGCGTTCCTCATTCTCGTCACCCTGGTCGCCGTTCTCTGGCTCCAGCGTTTGCAGCTGCTCCGCCAGACCCACCGCGCGGAGACCGTCTCGACCTTCCTCACCAACGTCTTCGCCACCCCCGATCCGGCGCAGGCGCGCGGCGACGCCCTCTCCGCGCGCGAGCTGCTCGACCGCGGTGCCAACAGGATCGAGCGAGAGTTGGTCCGCGAGCCCGAGGTCCTGGGCGATCTGCTGCTCACGATCGGCCGCTCGTACAAGGGGCTCGGGCTCTACGCCCAGGCCGGCGCCGCGCTCGATCGCGCCCTGGCCGAACGGCGCCGGGCCGAAGGGGCCGACAGCCCTGCGGTGGCCGAGGTGCTCCAGGAGCTCGCCGAAGCGAAGACCTTCGCCGGCGACTACCCTACCGCCGAGAGGCACCTGCGACAGGCGGTTTCAATCCGGCGCCGAACCCCGCCTCTCGGCCAACCCGCCGTCGAAGCGCTGATGCAATTGGCCCGCGCCTTGGAGCTCAAAGGAGAGCGGAACGAAGCGGCCGAGCTGTTCGCCGAAGCGCTCGCCGCCGCGCGCCGGGTCGGCGACCGCGCGACGATCGCCGCAGTGCTCCATCGGACGGCGATTTTCGACCGCCAAGACCATCGGCCCGAGATCTCCGAGCAACGATTCCGCGAGGCGCTCGCCCTCCGCCGCGAAACGTTGGGGGCCGACCACCCGGATGTCGCGGTGACACTGAACGATCTCGGCCTGTTCCTGCTCGAACAGGGCCGCTTCGCCGAAGCCGAGAAGCGGCTGCGCGAAGCGGAGGCGATCGAGCGCCACCTGTATGGAGCCTCCCACCCGGACCTCGCGACGACGCTCAACAATTTAGGGCTGCTCCGCGGGCGGCAAAATCGCCCGAAGGAGGCCGAGGAGCTGTTCCAAAACGCCGTCGCGATGCTCCAGGCCACCACAGCTGCCGAGCACCCACTGCGCGCCACGGTCGGCCAGAACCTGGGCGATCTGTTGCAGAACCAGGGGCGCCAGGACGAGGCCGAAAAGCTCTATCGGCAAGCACTCGATCTGCGGCAGCGGGCTCTCCCCCCCGGCCACCCGGATACCGCCGCCACGCTCAACAACCTGGCCCGCCTGGTCGGCAGCCGGCAACGCTGGGCGGAGGCGACCACCCTGCTCCAAGAAGCGCTTGCCACCAGCCGCACGGCGCTCGGGAGCCGCCACCCCCAGGTGGCGACCATACTCAACAGCCTGGGCGAGCTGGAAGCGCTCCAGGGCAAGGAGCACCTAGGGCAAGCGCGCGACTACTACCGCGAGGGGTTTGAAATCGCGCGCACCAACCCGGCGACGCCGCCGATCGACCTGGCGATGGCGCTCAACAATCTCGGATCGATCGAGGTCGAGATCGGTGAGCTCGCCTCCGCCAAGGCCCGCTTCAAGGAGGCGCTTGCCCTGCTCGAATCGACGTTCGGGAAAGATCATCTAAACGTCGCGATGGTGCGTCTTTCGCTCGCCGGGGCAGAGCTAGAGAGCGGCAACCCGAAGGCCGCCTCGCCGGCCGCGGCGGCGGCGCTCTCCGTGCTGCTGAAAAACCTGCCCGCGACCGATCCTTGGGTGCTCGCAGGACATCGGATGCTCGGCAAGTCGCTCCTGCGCGAAAAGCGATTCGCCTCCGCCGAGCCACATTTGGCCCTCCTCGTACGTAAGACCTCTATAGGATCAGGTTCGGCCTCGCGCCAAGACCTCGCTCTGCTCGCCGAGCTCTATGCCGCTTGGGGACGTCTACCTGAGGCTTCACGCGAGCGCTCGCCGCATGGACCGGGAGAATCGTAATGGAACCGAGCGATGTCACCGCCCTCTTGTTGGACTGGAACGAAGGGAGCCGGCAGGCGCTCGATTCGCTGATGCCCCTGGTCGCAGACGAGCTGAAAAAGCGCGCGCGCTCCTACTTTCAGAACGAGCGCGGCGACCACACGCTGCAGCCGACCGCCCTGGTCAACGAGCTCTATTTGCGCCTGCTCGATCGCCGCCAGGCGAGCTGGCAGAGCCGGGTTCATTTCTTCGCTTTTGCCTCGCGTGTGATGCGCCGCATCCTGGTCGACCACGCCCGCGGCCATCAGGCTTCTAAGCGCGGCGGCGGCGCGGTCACCATCACGCTCGACGACAGCCTCGCCCTGGTCGCGGGCGCCCAGGTCGATCTGCTCGCGCTCGACCAGGCGCTCGACCGGCTCGCCGAACTCGACTCGGATCAGGCGCGAATTGTCGAGCTGCGCTTTTTCGGCGGGCTTTCGATCCCCGAGACCGCCGCCGCCTTGGAGATCGGCGAAGCGACGGTCAACCGCCGCTGGGCGAGCGCGCGGGCCTGGCTGTATGGCCAACTGAAGCCACTCGAGGTGTGAGGGCCGGGGGCTACGCCGGAGCGTCGCCCTCACCCCCACGCCCCCTACCGCCCGCGCAACTCCGCCCGGTCGACCACCATTTCGGTCAGCTTCGCGGTGCGCGAAATGGTGCGGTGGAGCGCCTGGAGAAGCGCGATCCGGTTCGCCCGGACAGCCAAGTCGGGGTCCATCACCAGCACCTCGACGAAAAACTTGTCGAGCACCGGGGCGAGATCCGCCGTGCGCAACAACACCCGCTCGTAGTCGCGTTCGGCCAGCGCTTCGACGATTTCCGCACGCAGCTCGGCGAACGCGTCATAAAGCTCGCGCTCGGCCGGTTCGACCAGCGCCGAAGGCTCGAGATCCTGCTCGGCTGAGTCTTTGACGATGTTGGCGATCCGCTTCGCCGACAGGACGACCGAGAGGAACCGCTCCTCGCCGCGCACTTTCTTGAGTGCCGCCACCCGCGCTTCGAGATCGGGCAGGCTCGACATTCCGCTCCCGACCCCGCCGACGCCCGTACCGAGCGCCGCCTCGATCTCATCATAGGCATACCCTTTGAGCCCCAGAAGATGGCGCACCCGATCGGCAAGGAACGGCCGCAGAAGCTTCTGCACCTCATCGGCGGTGCGTGAGAGTTTCGCTCCATAAAGGCCGACCGCCTCGCGGGCAACCGCTTCGAGATCGAGCGACAACCCCCCTTCCAGAGCGATGCGCACCACTCCTTGCGCCGCGCGGCGTAGGCCGAATGGATCTTTCGAGCCGGTCGGGATCAACCCGAGACCGAAGATGCCGGCGAGCGTGTCGATCCGATCGGCGAGCCCGACGATCCGGCCGACTCGGCCGCGCGGGATCGAGTCCTCGGTCGAGGCCGGCTGATACTGATCGTAGATCGCCTGCCAGACCGCCTCCGGATGGCCGTCCTCGCGGGCGTAGATGCCGCCCACGATGCCTTGGAGCGTGGTGAATTCCTTGACCATCTCGGTGGTCAGATCGACTTTCAACAGCTGCGCCGCCTCGACCGCCTGCGCGATCTCTTCTGGCTCCGAGCCCAAACGGCGGGCGATCGCCTCGGCGAGCCGGGCCAGGCGCTCCGCCTTCTCGCCATAGGTTCCGAGCCGCTCGTGGAATCCCAAGGAAGCGAGCCGGCTCGCCTTCGGTGCGAGCTTGCCCTTGCGGTCTTCGCCGTAGAAGAACCGGGCGTCGGCGAGCCGGGCGGCCACTACGTACTCGTTGCCCGAACGGACCCGACCCAGCGGATCGTCCGGCCGGTCCATCACGGTCAAGAAAGCGGGGCACAAACCCTGCGGCCCTTCCACCGTGAGCGCGCTCTGATGGTCGCGCAGGCTGGTGGCGAGCACTTCGGCCGGCAGGGTCAGAAACGCGGGGTCGAACGTTCCGGACATGACGCCCGGGATTTCGCACAGCGACGCGAGCTTGTCGAGCAACGGACCGTCTTCGACCAGCCGGCCGCCCAGCGCTTCGGCCTCGGCTTGCATCGCCGCGTGCAGCCGTTCCCGCCGCACGGCGTGGCGCACTTCGATGCCGAGCGCGGAGAGCCGCGCCCTATAGTCGGCGGCGCCGGTCACCCTGAACCTTCCGGGCGAGAGGATCGGGTGGCCGATCGTCGAATCGCCCGCGGCGACATCGAAGAAGGACATCGGCACCACCGCGCCGTCCAGCAGAGCGAGCAGCCCCTGGACCGGGCGGACCCAGGGGCCATCGCCGCTCCCCCAGCGCATCGCTTTCGGCCAGGAGATCCCGGCCAGCACGCGGGGGATCAGCTCGGCCAGGATCTCGGCGGTCGAGCGCCCGACGGTTCGTTGCTTGGCCGCCAGGTACTCCCCTTTCTCGGTCGCGAGCCGGGTCAGCGCTTCTGGCGCGACACCGCAGCGCTTGGCAAAACCGAGCAGCGCCGGGGTGGGCGCTCCCTCTGCGTTGTAGGCCGCGCGAACGGGGGGACCCAGCACCTGCTCTTCACGGTCCGCTTCGCGCTCGGGCAGACCGGAGAGGATCAGCACCAACCGCCGCGGCGTGTAGCCGGATTCCACCTCGCGCGGACCCACCCCGCGCGCCATCAGCTCCTCGAATACCCGGGTCGCCAGCTCACGCGTTCCCGGTTCGAGCATTCGTGCGGGGATCTCTTCGCTTCGCACTTCGAGCAGGAATTCGCCGTTCGGCGTCTCGCTCGCTGTTCCCGTCGGCACGGTGATTTCCGCCATGATCAGGCCTCCTTCCCCGGGGCCGCCCCGGCCGAACGGGCAACCGCGCGCAGAAGCGGAAAGCCCAACCTCTCGCGGCTCTCGACATACCCCCTCGCGCAGGCGCAGGCGAGATCGCGCACCCGTTTCATCAAAGCCACCCGTTCGGTCACCGAGACCGCACCGCGGGCGTCCAACACGTTGAACGCGTGGGAACACTTGAGCGCGCATTCGTAGGCCGGCAGGACCAGCCCCGCCTCCAAACAGCGCTTCGCCTCGCGCTCGTGGCCGTCAAAAAGCTGCTGCAGAAAGGCCACGTCCGCGATCTCGAAGTAGTACCTGGACAGCTCGTACTCCTCCTGGTGGCGAACCTCGCCGTAATCGACCCCGCCGGGCACCCAGCCGATGTCGTAGATGCTCCGCGCCTGGGCGAGGAACATGGTCAGCCGCTCCAGACCGTAGGTCAGCTCGGCGCTGATCGGCGCGAGCTCCAATCCCCCGGCCTGCTGGAAGTAGGTGAACTGGGTGATCTCCATCCCGTCGAGCATCACCTGCCAACCGAGCCCCCAGGCGCCTAGGGTCGGCGCCTCCCAGTTGTCCTCTTCGAAGCGCAAGTCGTGTTTCGTCAAGTCGAGCCCGATCGCCTCCAGGCTGCGAATGTAGAGGCTCTGCACGTCTTTCGGTGCCGGCTTCAAGATTACCTGATACTGCTGGTGCTTGCCCAGGCGAAACGGGTTGTCGCCATAGCGCCCGTCGGCCGGCCGGCGCGAGGGCTGCACATAGGCCACTCGCCACGGCTCGGGGCCGAGGACGCGCAGAAAGGTGTCGGGGTGCATGGTGCCGGCCCCCCACTTCGAGGTCGAGCGGCTGCTGGATCACGCAGCCCTGATCGGCCCAGAAGCTTTGCAGCCGGAGGATCAGTTCTTGGAGCGTCTGCACGGTATGCCTCTCTCCCTACCGGCAGGCCGGCTGGGCGCGATGTCTTTGGCGAATCGGGTCGATCTCGGTCGGGAACTAGGACCAGGGAACGGCAAAGCGAGGGGCGATTCTAATCGAAGGAAGGATTCGGCGATCGAATCGCTCGACCTCGCTCCGGCTGGCGCGCAGGCCGCCGGCATCCATTCGCCCGGCGACCAGCCGGCCACCCAGGGCGTTGCCCTGGGCTGACGGGAGACGCGCCGTTGGCGCTCGACGACGGTGGCGCGAATTGGCGTTGGAGGACGAGGGAAGGGTGACGACGCGGCGGTTCGGGCTCCGCAGGGACTACGACGAGGGGTGCGAGGGGTGGGCTGGGGAACCAACGCGGTGTTGCGCTGCCGGCAACCGGTGTGACGGCCGGGGCAACCGGTTCTCGGCTCCCGCACACCGCTCCGCGAGTCGGGCGTAGCGGCTCTACGGATCAAGACACTCCTGGGTCGGTTCGGTGCAGTGATGGTACGACCCGGAACACCACTCCGCTCGTCCCAGGGAGCGTTCTGGAAGTTCCGCGGAACGTTCCGCGAGCACAGAGAAATGATCCGCAGCTCCACAGGAGTATTACGCTGAAATCAAGGAGTACTCCTGAGGACTAGAACTAGAGGAATACGGAACCTGTCAATGCTTTTGAGACACCGGAGGCGGGGAGATTAGGGAAGAATCCTCCTCATCGGCCTTGGGCGGGTTAATCCAGACCTTGGCGGGGGGTGTTTTGGCTTGAGGAAACCGGCCTTTGAAGCGAGCCGGGTTTTTCTGGAAAGCCATCTGGAGCGTTCTGTTTCGGCCTTCGAGTACCTCTGCGGTTCGGCCGAAATGGACATCGGCGGGGGTCATGAGCGCGATGCCGGAGTGCCGGTGGTCGTGGTT
>JANNIH010000064.1:0-23277 GCA_031404815.1 Holophagales bacterium
CGCCTTCGCACCCACTTCCGACGAAATTCTCGCAATGGCTGCAGCGAGCCTTGCCGATATACCGGCCACGGATCTGCGCTCGCTGACCCAAAGGCTTCTCGAACCGAAAATTTGAACGAAAGACCCTTTTTCCTCCCCGAAGGGCTCGGCGCCGTCCAGGACTTCCAGCGAAGGGCGCTCTTCGCCCGCTTTGGCGAGGACGCGGTTGATCCGCGAGCGAACACGAGCGCGCCGAACGGTCGCACCAGGAACCCCGCGGCGTAGATGGCAAACGCCGCGAGCAGCGCCGCCGTGTCGTTCCCCTTGGGGAAGAACAGCGAGGCGAAAAAACGGCGCGAGTGTGGCGTAAAGATAGAAGTCGTACCACTCGAACACCGTGCCGAGCGACGACGCGAAGACCACCCGGCGTTCCTCCGCCCGGGAGACCAGCCGGCCTTCCGGCAGCTCGGAGGGCGAAGCGGGACGGAGTCGCTCGATGCGCTCGACATGAAGAACCCTCCAAGAGATCGGATCAGGACGCGGCGGGAAGTGTACGGCAAGGCGAGCGGCCCGGACCGGCCCTCGGTTCCTCCGGCGCATCGGCTTTCCGGATCACGCGGAGGGTGTCGCCGCCGCGAAATCCGATCTTCCTCTCCACGGCTTAAAATTCCGGCGGCGACGAACCGTTCTGCCGGGCGCGGGGATCGAACTTCCGGCCCGGATCACCGGTCCGGCGGCCCAGCGGAGGAGTCTTTTCCGCCAAAATATCACTCCGTGAGGCCCCAGGAACGATCTTTTCTCAAAAAAGACCCTTCCGCTGAGCCGGCGGAATCATCTTTTTTCAAAAATGACTCCTCCATCGGTTCGGCGGAATCATCTTTTTTCCAAGAAGACTCATCCGTGGGTCTGACGGAACCATCTTTTTCCCGAGAAGACCTCTCCGCCAATCCCGCGGAATGGCCTTTTTTCCCCAAAGACTCATCCGCCGGGTCCGGGGAACGGTCTAATTGCCTCGAAAAGCGCTCCGCCGGAGCGGCGCAACGGGCTGGAGCAGCGGTACTCTAATCTTTCGCCCAAGGAGAACGTCATGACAGACAGGTCGTACACGGGAAGGCTCGTTCGGTGGCAAACCATGGCTCACAACATCGAGGATTCCGTCTCCTTGATCCCCGGAGCGGACGCCCAATGGACCGAACTGCAAGAGAAACTCGCCACGTTGAGCCAGACGCAGGCGACGCTGGTCGAGATGGAAGGCCGAAGGAAGGAGCTGGCGCAACTGCGTCGGCAACTCGACCGGGAGGCGGAGGAAGTCGTGCGCCGCCTCGCCTCGGCCGCCCGCGCGCATTTCGGCTTCGAGAACCCGCTGCTCGAATCTTTCGGCGTCCGAGCGGAGATCATGAGCCGACGCAAAAACGTCGGCAAGAGAGGACCGGGGCGGAAGAAGCCGAAGTCCGAGACGCAAGACTGAGGGGCCGCGGCTCGGGCCCGCGCACGCCAAATCGCATATGCTCCCACGCCAAGGCCGCTCGACTCCCTGCGGAAGGAAGAGATGGGACATCCAAAACAGTTTCGGAATGAGAAGTTCGAGGCGATGTTTCCGCCAACTCTACACTACTACTTCGAGAAGATCTTTGAATCAGCTCGGGGCACCAGACCTCGGGAGTTAGGGGCTCATCATGTGACACTGATTAGCAAGGTGGTGGAGAAGTTCAAGCCCGCCCTGGCACAACGTCAGATCGCCAAAGCAATTATCGAGCACCAGCTCGAACAGATCGAGTATCCATTGAACCAGCTGACTGAGTATTTCTCCCAGGAGGGCAACGGCCGCCTGAACAAGAGGGATGCCGAGATCTTTACCTCGTTCGTCGAGCATGAGCTTTCTAAACTTCGAGAGATGGCCGTCGAACTCGATGAGGAGTATTCTGCGCAACCGACTTAGTCGCCTAACAAGGAATGAAGCAGGTCGTGTCAGAACAGCGACGGCAGGAAGCGTTCTATTTCGGCGTGCGCAAGGGCAAGGCGGTTTAGGCGCTAAGCCCCTCGTGCAGCCGGCCGGTCAGTCGAGAAACTCCACCGCGTTCGGCAACTCGTTCACGTCGTCGCTCCGGCGCGGGAAGTGGGTCGCGAGCTCGTTCGATAGGCGTTCGAGCGCGGCGACGATCCCGGCCGTGTAGTCGCTCTTCCGGAAGTGATGGGAGATCTCCTCTGCGACCTCGTCCCAGAATCCCGGATGCACCTTCTCGTGGATCGCGATATCACCCAGCACCACGAAGCGACGGCGCGAGGGGACGACGAACAGAAGAACGCCGTTGCGCTCGTCCGTGGCGCGCATGCCGAGGCGGTCGAAGGCGCGTTCTGCCACCTTGCGGACATCGCCCCAGAACAGCGGCGAGACCGCCACTCGAACCTCGCCCGAGGTCTTGGCCTCCGCTGCGGCGATCGCATCCTGAACCCGTTCCTTGTCGATCGCTCGGTACAGTCCCCGCCGGGTGAGGATCATCGGCTCTCCTTCTTCACCACGAACCCGTGGCGCCACCGCCGCCGCCACGCCCCCCACCCCCACTCCAACCGCCACCTCCGCCTCCCCCACCTCGCCCTCCGCCGCTCGATGCTCCCGAGAGGATCTGGAGCAGGAGCCAGAACGCCAGGCCCGGATTTGTGATGACGAAGATCAGGATGCCGATCACCAGCAGGGCGATCAGAATTTTCTCGCCCAGCGACTTCGGTCTCTTGACCGGTTCCACCTCCGGTTGCCCCGCTTCGGGCGAGGCTACCGGCGCCAACGCCCCCGTCCCCGCTCCGCCGACGATCGCTGCCGTGAGGGCCGCAACCCCCTGGGTGATCGCACCGTCGCGGTCGCCCGCGCGAATCCGCGGCAGGATCCGGTCTTGGATGATCCGGTTCGCGATGATGTCCGGGACCCGCTCTTCGAGGCCGTACCCGACTTCGACCCGAACCTTCCGGTCGTCGGCGAACACGAACAGAACCAGGCCGTCATCGATCCCTTGGCGGCCGACTCTCCAAGCGGTGAACGTCTTGATCGTGAAGTCTTCGACCGCACCGCCAGGAACCGCCGAACCGATCCAGACCAGCACCTGGTGACCGGTGCTCTTCTCGAAGCTCTTAAGCTCCGCTTCGAGGCGCGCTTGGGTTTCGGCCGAAAGGAAGCCGACCGAATCGGTCACCCAACGCGTGGGTGCAGGGGGAATCTCCTGCGCGACCGCAAACCCAGAGAGCAGCGCAAAGAGCGCGAGCGCCAGCGGCAGCGCAAGAGCGAGGTTCCGCAAAACGGGCGGGCGGCGGCACACGGCGTGTTCGATCATCCGCTCGACCCTACATCGCCCGCCGGTAGCGGTCGAACGAGCGGGTCGCAAACAGGCCGCAGAGCAGCGCGAAACCGGTGAGCAGCGCCAACCGGGTCGCCAGCTCATAGGGGGCGCGCCCTTCGAATCCGTCGCGCGCGGCGACGATCGCCCAGTTCACCGGGTTGACGTTTGCGACCCGTTGCACCCAAGCAGGCATCAGGTTGGCGGACATCAGCATCGAGGAGGTGAAGACCGCGGGAAGGACCACGAAGTTCATCACCGCGATCACCGTCTCCTGCCGCCGCGCGAGGAGGGCGACGGCATTTGAAAACGCCGCCACGGCGGCGCCGAGGAGCGAGGCCGATAGCATCACCCAGAAGATCCCGAGAACGCCCCCCTCGGCTTTGGCCCCGAGCAGCATCGCGACGCCGACGATCAGCCCGGCTTGAATGAATACCTGGACCCCCGAGTTGAGCAACCGGGCCGCGATGATCGAGCCGCGCGAAGCCGGTGTGGCGAGCAGGCGATCGAGCACACCGCGCTCGATGTCGACCAGCATACCCATGCCTGAGTGCGCGGCGCCGAACAGGGCGGTCATGATCGCGATCCCCGGAGCCAGAAACTGCACGTAGGAGGTGGCGCCGAAGCCCGGGATCTGGACCACCGAACGGAACAGCGAGCCGAACATGCCGACCCAGAGGATCGGCTGGGCGATCGACAGCAGGACGAACACCGGCATGCGCATCGTCGCGCGGACCAGTCGGAGGAAGAGGATCCAGGTGTCGCGAAGGAATTCCATGCGTCAGCTCTCCCGGTAGGCGTGGCCCGTGGCGTTCAGATAGACATCGTCGAGCGAAGGGCGGGAGAGGGTGACCCCGGCGACCGCGATTCCGCTACGTTCAAGGGCGCCGAGCACCATCGGCAGATCGCGCGCACCATCGACCACATGGGCATATACCCGTTCCGGGCGTTCGGCGTCGGCCAGCACTCCGGTGACCTCGGCGAGGCCGGCGAGCAGCTGTCGTGCCGTCTCCGAACGCGAGGCGAGGGCGAGCTGGAGCGAGATCCGGTCGCCCGCGAGTTTTCCCTTGAGCTCGTCCGGCGTACCTTCCGCAACGATCCGGCCCTGATCGACGATCGCCAAACGGTCGGCGAGATGATCCGCCTCTTCGAGATAATGGGTGGTGAGCAAGAGGGTGAGCCCGCTTTCGGCCAAGCGGCGCACCTCGCGCCAGAGCACCGCGCGGCTCTCCGGATCGAGGCCGGTCGTCGGCTCGTCGAGGAACAGAACTTCGGGACGGTGGACCAGCCCCATGGCCACATCCAGCCGGCGTTTCATGCCGCCGGAGTAGGTTCTGGCCGGTCGTAAGGCCGCGTCGGTGAGCGCGAACAGCGCCAGGAGCTCGTCCACCCGGCGCGCCAGGTCGGGGCCCGCGATGCGAAACAGCCGCCCTTGCAGCTCCAGGTTTTCCCGCCCGGTGGCGGTCAGGTCCACTCCGGAGGCCTGGGCTACACAACCGATGCGACGACGCACCTCGCACGCATCGCGCACGACATCGAATCCGCACACGCTGCCGGTTCCGGCGGTCGGTATGGAAAGTGTCGTGAGAATCTTCACCGCGGTCGATTTGCCGGCGCCGTTCGGACCGAGCAGGCCGAACACCTCGCCCGGGCGAACCGAAAAGGAAACTCCGCGGAGAGCTTCGATGCCGCCGGAGTAGGTCTTGCGTAAATCGCGCGCATCGATCGCCAGGTTGGAGGCGTGGGCGGTCGAGGGCGCACTCGGCGCGGCGGAGTCGACAGATGTCATGGGGGGTCCCTCGAAAACGGGCTCACCGCGAACCCGGCGACAGTGTACGAGAAAACGGCGTCACCGTCCGATCCAGGCCCGACTTGGTCGACAGGTGCATCAAAATTGAGGCCGACGCGGCCTACCTGCCGTCGTCCGGCAAAAGGCTGCCCGGAACCCTGGTGAACCGGTTGCCAGGTCGAGAGGGAGCAAGCGAACCCGGAACCGGCGTCGGGCTCGGAGCCACCGGTTCCGGCTCGACGCGCGGTCGAGGATTGGGCTGAACCGGCGACGGCAGGTAGACCAGTGGCCAACCGTACGAGACGAACACCGGTGCGGCAACCGGTGCGAGGGCCGGCTTCAGAGCCTCCTGCCGCTCCAGGGTCGCATTGAGCAAAGCGAGTTCGAGCTGGCGGGTGAGACGGTCGCGCGCCTCCGCTTCGCGCGCCGCCGCTTTTCGGTTCCGCTCCTCTTCGAACGTCCGCTCCCGCTCCTCTAACTCTCTGGCGGTGATCCACTCGCCGCGGAAGTTCACCCATCCCTTGCGGCGCATCGACTCTTCGTACGGGATCCACCGTCCGAGATCGCTCTCCAGCACGTAGTCGAGACGGCGCATCACCGGGGCGAGCCCCTGGAGTCTGGGATCGAGTGTGGCCGCGCGCAGCGCCGCTTCGCGGACTCCCGATTCGAGCCCTTGACCCTGCGCCCAAAGCGCGAGGCCGAGCCACCCTTCGGCGCTGCCCGTGCGACCGAGAGCCCCTTTGCGCACGAGGTACTCGCCATAGGGCGAACTCCCGCGTTCGATTCGCAACACCTGAGCCAGGGAAATCGCCAACTCACCGCCCGGCATCTTCAGGCGCACCTGGTTTCCGTCTTCGGTCGCGATCACGTCGCGAAACGATTTTCCGTTCTTGAGGTAGACATCGTCCGCGGCGACGCCGACGGGGTGGAGGGCGAAGAGAACGGCGGGACCGAAGAAGAGGAGCGAGCGTCGCATGGCGAGGTCTCCTTGGCGCGTAGCTCTGATCCTAGCACCGTCGAATCGCATTCCAGCTGCTTTCCGGCCCTCCGGCTGGCGCACCGTTCGAGGGCCTGCTAGCCTTGCCTCGATATGATCACCAGCGTCGACGACGCGCTCCTCGGGCGCCTCGCACTCCATTACAAATTGGCGGCGGAAGACCAGCTGCAGGCGGCGCGCAGGCATCAGGAGGCAACCGGCAGCGATCTCGGCGCGGCGCTCGTCGCTCTCGGGGTTCTTTCGCCACAGCGCTTGGCGCAGCTCGAAGCGGCGCGCGCCGAGGTTCAGCGCCGCCAAAGCGGACCGAGTGGCGCACCCGTGGCCACCGCACCGGAGGCCCGACCGGCCACGAGCCCGACTCCCCCGGCTCCGCCGTCTGTTTCAGTCCAAGCGCCCACCGCGATTCCGCTCGCACCTCCGGCTCCTCTGCCCGCGCTCGAACCTGCCGGGGTACCGCCGTCGGCTACCAGAGCGCCCGGATTGGCCGCCCCCGCACCAGCCGCCTCCTTCTCTGCTCCTACTCCGGTTCCGGCTGCTCCAAGCGCGCCCAGCGTCGCAGGCGATGAGCCGCGATCGGCGCGGCGGCTCGACCGCATCCTGGCGTTCGGCCTGAGCCAGGGCGCGAGCGATATCCACTTCCACAGCGGCGCTCCGATCCGCTACCGCCGCCACGGTCGGATGATCGAAACCGAGGGTCAGTCGACCGACCGGACGATGGCAGCAGCCGCGATCGCGGAGATTCTTTCGCCCACCGAACAAGAGATCCTGGAGCGCACCGGCCAGGTCGATCTGGCGTACGACGCGCCGGGCCTCGGCCGTTTCCGCACCAACGTCTACCGCCAGGCGCGCGGCACGGATGCGGTTTTTCGCGCCCTTCCGGCGCAACCGCCGACGCTCGAAACCCTCGGCCTCCCGGCATCGCTCGCGCGGCTCGCCGACCATCACCAGGGCCTGGTCCTGATCACCGGCCCCGCGGGCTGCGGCAAGTCGGCCACCCTGGCCGCCCTGGTCCACCAGATCAACTCGTCACGGCGCGATCACATCATCTCGATCGAGGACCCGATCGAGATTCTCCATCCGTCGCTCTCCTGTGTGGTCAACCAACGTCAGGTGGGCAACCACACCGAGTCGTTCTCGCGCGCGCTGCGCGCCGCGCTGCGCGAAGATCCGGACGTGATCGCGATCGGCGAGCTACGCGACTTGGAGACGATCTCGCTCGCGATCACCGCCGCCGAGACCGGCCATTTGGTGCTCGCAACCCTCCACACCTCGAGCGCGATCCGTACGATCAACCGACTCCTGGGCGTCTTTCCGCCCAACCAGCAGGAGCAGATTCGAACCATGCTCGCAGAATCGTTGCGCGCCGTGATCTCGCAGCGCCTGGTCGCCCGCGCCGACGGCAACGGCCGCGTGGCGGCGCTCGAAATTCTGATCGCGACCAAAGCGGTTGGCAACTTGATCCGCGACAACAAGACGTTCCAACTCAAATCGGTGCTCCAGACCGGCAGCACCCACGGTATGTTCCTGCTCGACGCATCGCTTTCCGACCTGGTAAAAACCGGGGTGATCACCAAAGAGGAAGGGCTCAAGCACGCCGAAGATCCGGCGAAGTTCATGCTCCCGCCGCCTCCGGTGGTACCCGGGGAAGGGCCCCGCTGATGGCGCGCCTGCACCAGCTTTTCCATCTGCTGCGCGACAGCGGCGGCTCCGACCTCCACCTTGCGGCCGGCCTCGAACCGCGGATGCGAGTCCACGGCTCGCTCGAGTCGATCGAAGGGTGGCCGGTGCTCGACGATCCGGCACTCCGGTCGCTCCTCTCCGAGATCGCGACCGCGGCGCAATGGAAGAGCTACACCGCGTCCGGCGATCTCGACTTCGCCTATTCCCTCGAAGGGATCGCGCGCTTTCGCGCCAATTTCTTGCAACAGGGCAACGGTGCGGCAGCGGTCTTCCGGATCATCCCGGAAGAGATCGTCTCGCTCGAGAAGCTCAACCTGGCGCCCGCGATCGAAGGTCTCGCCCATCTTCACCAGGGGCTGGTGCTGGTGACCGGACCGACCGGCTCGGGCAAATCGACAACGCTCGCCGCGATCATCGACAAGATCAACTCGACCTACGCGAAGCACGTGGTGACGATCGAGGACCCGATCGAGTTCGTGCACAAGAACCGCCGCTGCCTGTTCTCTCAGCGCGAGGTGGGCACCGATACCGAGAGCTTCGCCGCAGCGCTCCGCTCCGCGATCCGCCAGGATGCCGACGTTGTCCTGGTCGGCGAAATGCGCGATTTGGAGACGATCGCTTTGGCGATCACCGCCGCCGAAATGGGTTCGCTGGTGTTCGGCACGCTCCACACCAACGGCGCCGCGAACACGATCGACCGTCTGATCGACGCCTTTCCTGCCGACGAGCAGGCGCAGGTCCGGACCACCCTCTCCGAATCGCTCGCCGCGGTCGTCTCCCAACTTCTCCTCAAAACCGCCGACGGCAAAGGGCGGGTGGCAGTCAACGAGATCCTACTCAAGACCCCCGGCCTGCCGAACATCATCCGCGAAGGCAACACGCCGATGATCGCCACGATCATCCAGAGCGGTCGCTCGCAAGGCATGCAGCGAATGGACGACGCCCTCGCTGCATTGGTCCAACAGAAGCGAATCACCCCGCGCGACGCCTACATGAAGGCGGCGGACAAGCAGCGCTTCGAGCAGCTGATTGAGGACGAGTAGGAGGGCGAGCGATGATCCGTCGCAAGCTCCTCCTGTTCGCCATCGGCTGCGGGGCGAGCGCTCGCGGCAAGAGGCTCTCAACGACCTTGTCGCCGCGGTCGGCAAGCCCAAAACGTAGACCGATTACTTCCGGTTCCGGCGCATCCCTTCGGCGAGCCTCTCGAACGCCCCGCGCGGCGCCGGGATCTCGACCCGCGCCCCGACCTTCGGCAAACCGAACGGCGCGTACCCATTGCCCTGCCAGATCAAGAAACGGAGCACTGGATCTTCAAGCGCCCGGTCGAAACGAAACTCCACGCGAGCCGGCGCCCCATCTGAAGTCGTTTCGAGAACGTGAGCCGTAACGCCCGGTAGCTCGACCCGGTCTCCGACCTGGAGCGGACGGACCTCGCTGCGAAACAGGCGGCCAAGCGGACCACGGCAGAACCCTTCACGCGCCGCCAGGGTGAGCGTTTGGGCATCCGGGCGCTCCACCGACAGAGCCACCGGTCCGGCCGCCAAGCCGCGTACGCGATGCGGAAGCGGCCGATGTTGGAAATGCAGGATCGCGGGAACGTAACTGAGGTTCAACAGAAAGTCGGGCGGATTCAACACGTAGACGTCCTGCCCTACCACCTCCAGGGGGCTCGGGAAGCTGGTCACCGCAGCGACCACGGGATCGCCGATCTGGCGCGGCGATGTCGAGTGAAACGGAGCGGCGAGGATTTCGAGCGGCAGGTGGAAGATCAACAGGATCACGAGCCCGGCGATCGACCAGCGGCTTGAACGATCGCGCGGAAGCGTCGCCATTTGTCCGGCGAGCCGGGCGACCAGGCCGAGCGCGCCGAAGCTGGCGAACAGAAGCAGCCGGTTCGAAGGGGTGGTGGCAGCCGAAGGGATCAGCGAGAGCAGCATTCCTAGCGCGAAGAAGCGGGCGGCTCGATCGCTCTTGAGGAGCGGCCGGAAGAGCAAGGCGAGAAAGAGCGTAAGCGTCGCGCCGATCAGCCCAAACCAGCCCGCGTGCCCGGCCAGCGCGCTCACCAGATCGGCCGGAAACGGCGTCCAGGTGCCGATCCAGAGGGCGGAGAGGTGGTCTCGAAGAGCACCCAGATAGCGCAGCGGCTCGGTCCCCGGATCGACGTAGAGCCCCGACCCGCGGGCACCAAACCCGCCCAGCTTGTAAAACACCACCCAGGCACCGAGCCCGAGGAGAACGGGGCCGAGCGAGGCGATCCGGCGCGCGAACGGCCCCTGTTCGATCGTCAGCGCATAGGCGAGCAGAAACGCCGCTGCGCCGAGCGCGATCTCGGCCGAGAGCAACCCGAGCACCAGGAACACCGGCGCGAGGTAGGCACCGGCGCACCAACCGTCTCGGCGCCAACGATCGTGCGCGACCAGCGCGAGAAGCCCGAACGTCCCGCCGATCAACGCGTTGCGATTGGCGAGCCAAGCGGCCGGCAGGGCGTGCGAATTGTCGAGCGCGAACAGCAGCGCCGCCAGGCCGCCGACCCAAGGTAGAGAACCGGGGGCACGCCCTATGATCCGGCGGTAAGCGAAGCCCGCGGCGAGCACCATACCCGCGAGCCAGGCCAGGCTTTGCAGGTGCATCAACACCGGCCACTCCGGCCAAAGCTGAAAATCCAACCAGTGGGTCGCCGCCGAGAGCGGCCGGCAGAACGCGAACTTGAGGTCGGAAGGCGACCACCAGGGCGTGAACCCGAGATCCCGGAACGTCGCGTTTGTAGCATCCGAGCCGTCCACCGAGGCGAAGGCGTTCAACGGATGGATCGGGATCTCGGTGGCCCCCAGCCAGATCAGCCGCTGCGGAAAGTCGTCGAGCTGAAACCCGAGATCGAGCGAGGGGAGCATCAGCAAAGCGGAGAACAGCGCGGCGAACCAGGGCCAGCGAGGGGCGGCGAGACCGCGGAGCAGGCGGGCGAAGAAGGCCTTCATTCCGAAAGGGCTCGACAGCAAATCAGCTGCGCATCTTGCCGAGGTCGCCCTCCCAGAGGCCCTTCCCTGCGAGTTCGAGGATTCGCCCCGCCTTGGCGCGGCGTACGAAATCCCCCAGTGCCCGGTTGACCGTACGCGAGTAGGTACGCTCCCCGCTGAGGCGGGTCGCCTCTTCGAGTAGCGCTTCGTCCAGAACAAGCCTTGTTCTTTTCACTTGGAGAGGGTACACGCCGCCAAACCCAGACGCAAGAAAAACGGCCGACCCTTCCCGGGCCGGCCGTCATGTTTCTCCTGGAACTTGCCCGAGTGCCTACTCGGCCTCGATCACTTCCTGGGGCAGGGTGCGGATCTCTTCGTCTCCGAACTCGAAGAAGAGCTCCTCCTCGGCCTCCTGGTCGTGCTCGAACTGCTCCTCTTCCATGTGGAAGTTGGCGTAGTGCGCCATGCCGGTACCGGCGGGGATGACCCGGCCGACGATGACGTTCTCCTTCAACCCCCGCAGGTAGTCGATCTTGCCGCTGATCGCCGCCTCGGTGAGGACTCGCGTGGTCTCCTGGAAGCTTGCGGCCGAAATGAAGCTCTCGGTGGACAAGCTCGCCTTCGTGATGCCGAGCAGGAGCGGGCGACCGACCGCCGGGCGACCGCCGGCGGCGATCACTCGATCGTTCTCTTCGCCGAACTTCCAGCGATCCACCTGTTCGTCGATCAGGAACTCCGTATCGCCGACCTCCTCGATCTTCACCGACCGCATCATCTGGCGCACGATCACCTCGATGTGCTTGTCGTTGATCGCGACGCTCTGCGACCGGTAGACCTCCTGAATCTTGTCCGTCAGGTAGCGCTGCAGCTCCTTCTCGCCGAGCACCTGCAAAACGTCGTGCGGGTTGATCGGTCCGTCGATCAGAGGATCGCCGGCTCGCATCCTCTCGCCTTCCTGCACGTTGATGTGGATCGAGCGCGGCACCAGATACTCGCGGGTGTCGCCCGTGTCGCTCTCGACGATCACCTTGCGCATTCCCTTGTGGACGTCGCCCAACCGCACCGAACCGTCGATCTCGGTGATGATCGCCGGCTCCTTCGGGCTGCGCGCTTCGAACAGCTCGACGACGCGCGGCAGACCACCGGTGATGTCCTTCGTCTTGGTCGTCGCACGCGGGATCTTGACCAGCGTGTCACCCGGATAGACGGCCTGGCCTTCCGTGACCACGAGATGCGAGCCGGAGGGAAGCATGTACCGCTTCTCACGCTCCCCTTGACGAATGAGGATCGCCGGAACCCGCTTTTCGTTCGCCGACGCTTCGACGATGATCCTCTGAGAGAGGCCGGTGACCTTGTCGGTCTCCTCCCGGACGTTCTCGCCATCGACGATGTCCTGGAACTCGATCTTGCCGCCGATCTCGGCCAGGATCGCATAGGTGAACGGGTCCCAGGTGACCAGCTCGGTGCCCGGCTGGACCTCGGCCCCCTCGTGAATCAGCAGCTGAGAACCGTAGGTCAGGGCGTAACGCTCGCGCTCGCGCCCCTTCTCGTCGGTGATCAGCAGCTTGCCGTTCCGGTTGACGACGATCAAGGCACCCCGCTTCGACTCGATGGTCGAAACGTTCAGGAACTTGACCCAACCGGGGTTTTTCGCCGCGTGCTTCGACTGCTCGGAGACTCGCGAAGCCGTACCCCCATAGTGGAAGGTACGCATCGTGAGCTGGGTGCCCGGCTCGCCGATCGACTGCGCGGCGATGACGCCAACCGCCTCGCCGATCTCGACCATCTTGCCGGAGGCCAGGTTCCGGCCGTAGCACTTGGCGCAGACGCCACGCCGCGTCTCGCAGGTGAGCACGGAACGGATCTTCACCCGCTCGATGCCCGCAGCCTGCGCGGCGTTGGCGAGCGCTTCGGTGATCTCGACGCTGGTCTCGATGATCAGATCACCGGACATCGGATCGTAAATATCCTCCTGCGAGGTACGACCGACGATGCGGTCGCGCAGAGCTTCGAGGATTTCGCCGCCTTCCATGATCGCGGTCACCGTGATGCCGTCGATCGTGCCGCAATCGACCTCGTTGATGATCACGTCCTGCGCTACGTCGACCAGCCGGCGGGTGAGGTAGCCTGAGTCCGCCGTCTTGAGCGCCGTATCGGCGAGACCCTTCCTTGCACCGTGCGTCGAGATGAAGTACTGCAACACCGAGAGCCCCTCGCGGAAGTTCGCAGTGATCGGCGTCTCGATGACCTCGCCCGAAGGCTTGGACATCAGACCGCGCATGCCGGCGAGCTGCCGGACCTGCTCGCGCGAGCCTCGGGCGCCGGAGTCGGCCATCAGGTTGATCGGGTTGAACTCTCCCGACTCCTCTTCGGCCTGCTTCATGTCGCTGAACATCTCTTCCGAAACGCGCTCGGTCGTGCGGTGCCAGATATCGATGATCTTGTTGTGCCGCTCACCTGCGGTGATGACACCGGAGGTGCGCTGCTTCTCGATCTCGATGACTTCCGTGCGCGCCAGGTCGAGCAGTTCCTTCTTCCGCTGCGGCACCACCATGTCGTCGACGCCGAACGAGATGCCCGCCTTGGTCGCGAACAGGAAGCAGATGTTCTTGAGCTCGTCGAGCATATCGACAGTCTTCTCGTTGCCGAGCGCGATGAAACAGTAGCTCACCAGGTCTTGCAGACCCCGCTTCTTGAGCACCCCGTTGATGAACGGGATCTCCTTCGGCAGGTTCATGTTGAGAATGATCCGACCGATCGTGGTATCGATCAGCTGTCGGTCGATCGTCTCGAGTTCGGCATGCACGATGCTCTGGTTGTCGTATTCCTTCTCCAGATTGATGTACGGACCGGAGTAACGGACCTTCACCCGCGACAGAGTCTCGACCTCGCCCGCTTCGAGCGCGAGCAACGCCGTATCGAAATCGGGGAAGATTCGCCCCTCACCCTTGGCGTTCGGCTTGCCGAGCGTCAGGTAGTATCCGCCGAGCACGAGGTCTTGCGAAGGGACCGTGAGCGGCCGGCCGTGCGCCGGCGAAAGGATGTTCTTCGCCGACATCATCAGAATCTGGCTTTCGATCTGCGCCTTCGGAGAGAGCGGCACGTGCACCGCCATCTGGTCGCCGTCGAAGTCGGCGTTGAACGCGGCGCAGACGAGGGGGTGGATCTTGATCGCCTTCCCCTCGATCAGCGTCGGCTGGAACGCCTGGATACCGAGCCGGTGGAGCGTCGGTGCGCGGTTGAGCAGCACCGGATGGTCCTGAATGACCTCTTCCAGAGCGTCCCAGACCTCGTCGACTTCGGCCTCCACCATTTCCTTGGCGGCCTTGATCGTACCGACCAAACCCTTCTCTTCGAGCCGGTTGTAGATGAACGGCTTGAACAGCTCCAAGGCCATCTTCTTCGGCAAACCGCACTGGCTGAGCTTGAGCTCCGGCCCGACCACGATGACCGAACGGCCGGAGTAGTCGACGCGCTTGCCGAGCAGGTTCTGCCGAAAGCGCCCCTGCTTGCCCTTGAGCGTGTCGGACAACGACTTGAGCGGACGGTTGTTCGAACCCTTGAGGACGCGACCGCGACGACCGTTGTCGAACAGGGCGTCGACAGCCTCTTGGAGCATGCGCTTCTCGTTGCGCACGATCACGTCGGGCGCGCGGAGTTCGAGCAGCTTCTTCAACCGATTGTTGCGGTTGATCACGCGGCGATAGAGGTCGTTTAGGTCCGAGGTCGCGAACCGACCGCCGTCGAGCGGCACGAGCGGACGCAGCTCGGGCGGAATGACCGGGATTACGTCCAGGATCATCCATTCCGGGCGGTGACCGCTGCGCCTGAACGCATCGACCACCTTGAGACGCTTGGCGGCCTTCAGGCGGCGAATCTGGCTGGTCTCCGTGCGCATGACGATGCGCAGTTCTTCCGACAGCTCGTCGACTTCGATCCGCGCGAGCAGCTCCTTGATCGCCTCCGCACCCATCTTGGCGACGTAGGAACCGTCCTCGTACTTGTCGCGCAGCTCACGGAAACGCTCTTCCGAGAGCAGCTCTTTCTCTTTGAGCTCGGTCTCACCGGGATCGATGACGACGTAGCTCTCGAAATAGAGGATCCGTTCGAGATCGCGTAGCGTGATATCGAGCAGGTGTCCGATCCGGGACGGTAGACCCTTGAAGAACCAGACGTGGGATACCGGGCAGGCGAGCTCGATGTGGCCCATCCGCTCGCGCCGAACGCGCGAACGGGTGACCTCGACGCCGCACTTGTCGCAGACCACGCCGCGGTGCTTCATCCGCTTGTACTTGCCGCACAAGCATTCCCAGTCCGTGATCGGACCGAAGATCTTGGCGCAGAAGAGACCGTCACGCTCCGGCTTGAACGTCCGGTAGTTGATGGTCTCGGGCTTGGTGACTTCGCCGTGACTCCAGGCGCGGATCTTCTCCGGAGACGCGATCGAGATCTTGATCGCGTTGAAATCCTTCGGGGCCTGGTTCTTTTCCGTATTGTTGAAGGGTTGCACTCTTAGACCTCCCTTCCCTAAGCCTTGAGGAGTTCGACGTCGAGGCAGAGACTCTGGAGCTCGCGCACGAGAACGTTGAACGATTCGGGCAGGCCCGGCGGCTCCGGAACATCACCCTTGACGATCGCTTCGTAGACCTTGCTCCGCCCTTCCACGTCGTCGCTCTTGACCGTGAGCAGCTCCTGGAGGGTGTACGCGGCGCCGTACGCTTCGAGCGCCCAGACTTCCATTTCGCCGAAACGCTGACCGCCGAATTGCGCCTTTCCGCCCAGCGGCTGCTGGGTGATCAACGAGTACGGTCCGATCGAACGAGCATGGATCTTGTCGTCGACCAGGTGGGACAGCTTCAGGATGTAGATGTAGCCGACCGTGACCTTCTGCTCGAACGGCTCACCGGTCATGCCGTCGAACAATGGGGTCTTCCCCGAACTCGGGAGCTTCGCCATCGCGAGCAGATCCTTGATGTCGGACTCTTGCGCACCGTCGAAAACCGGCGTCGCAAACTTGAAGCCCAGCACCTTGCCCGCCCAGCCGAGGTGGGTTTCCAAGATCTGCCCAACGTTCATTCGGCTGGGTACACCGAGCGGGTTGAGCACGATCTCGACCGGCGAGCCGTCCGGCATGTAGGGCATGTCCTCTTCCGGCAAAATGCGGGAGATGACGCCCTTGTTACCGTGACGACCGGCCATCTTGTCGCCGACTTGAAGCTTGCGCTTCATGGCGACATACACCTTGACCAGCTTGATCACTCCCGGCGGCAGCTCGTCGCCCTTTTGGAGCAGGCCGATCCGCTCGTCGTTGACCCGGTGCAGAACCTCGATGTGCGAGTCGGTCTTCCGATAGACGATCTCGACCCCATCAAGGAGGCGCTTTTCGGCGATCGGCAGGCGGAGGATCTCCTGACGCGACAACCGCTCCAGAACCTCGGAAGTGATCTTGGCACCGCCGGCCAGCAGCTCCTGGCCACTGCGGGTCTTGACCGCCGAACCGGCCTTCTGGCCGACCAGCAGCTCCTTGATCTTCTTGTTGCGCTCCTCGGTGAGAATGCGCACTTCGTCCTTGACGTTCTTTTCGAGCCGGCTGATCTCGTAGTTCTCGATCTCCTTGGCACGCTGGTCTTTTTCCACACCCTTGCGCGAGAAGATTTTGATATCGACGATCGTCCCTTCGATCCCCGGCGGAACCTTGAGCGAAGCGTCGCGAACGTCGCCGGCCTTTTCGCCGAAGATCGCCCGGAGCAACTTCTCTTCCGGCGTCAGCTGAGTCTCACCCTTTGGCGTCACTTTGCCGACCAGGATGTCGCCCGCTTTCACCGTCGCACCGATGCGAACGATTCCGCTGTCGTCGAGATCCTTGAGCGCGGATTCCGAGACGTTCGGAATGTCGCGCGTGATCTCTTCGGGCCCAAGCTTCGTATCGCGCGCTTCGATCTCGAACTCCTCGATGTGGATCGAGGTGTAGTAGTCCTCGCGGACCAGCTTTTCCGAGATCAGGATCGCGTCCTCGAAGTTGTAACCGCGCCAGGGCATGAACGCGACCAAGACGTTGCGACCGAGCGCAAGCTCACCGAGCTCCGTGCACGGCCCGTCGGCCAGGACATCGCCCTTCTTGACCCGTTGCCCTTCGTAGGCGATGGGCTTCTGGCTGATGCAGGTGTTCTGGTTCGAGCGACGGAACTTGATCAACTGGTAGATGTCGGCGCCGAACTCCTTCGCCTCGCCGGTATCGATGTCTTCGCCTTCGACGCGAACGATGATTCGCTCGGCGTCGACGGAGTCGACTACACCACCCCGCTTGCAGAGGACGACCGCCCCGGAATCTTGGGCGACAATTCCCTCTAACCCGGTACCGACGATCGGCGAATCGCTGCGCAGCAGCGGCACCGCCTGGCGTTGCATGTTCGAACCCATCAGGGCGCGGTTCGCGTCGTCGTTTTCAAGGAACGGAATCAACGCGGCCGCCACCGAAACCAACTGTTTCGGACTGATGTCCATATAGTCGATCCGGTCGCGCTCGACGGTCACGAAATCTCCTCCGGCCCGCGCGATGACACGCTCACCGGTGAAGAAGCCCCGCTCGTCGAACGGTGCGTTGGCCTGGGCGATGATGTACTTCTCCTCTTCCCAAGCCGACAGGTAGAAGGCGTGCGCCTCGACCTCGACCAGCCGCTTATTCCCGCTCCGGAGCGTCGTGTTCTCCGTCTCCAGCTCATCCCCGGTCACGATCTGACCCAGCTTGAACGGGCCGTCGGCGACTTTGATCACCCGGTAGTGGTTCAACACCCGACCGCCTTCGACCTTCTTGTACGGGCTCTCGATGAACCCGTAGTCGTTGATTCGAGCGTAGGTCGCAAGCGACGAGATCAGGCCGATGTTCGGACCTTCCGGCGTTTCGATCGGGCAGATGCGGCCGTAGTGCGTAGCGTGGACGTCGCGCACCTCGAAACCTGCCCGCTCGCGCGACAGACCGCCCGGTCCGAGGGCGGAAAGGCGCCGCTTGTGAGTGACCTCGGAGAGCGGATTCGTCTGGTCCATGAACTGCGACAGCTGGGACGAGCCGAAAAACTCCTTGATCGCCGCGATCACCGGCTTGCTATTGATCAGATCGTGCGGCATCGCCGAGTCGATGTCTTGGTGCACCGACATCTTCTCTTTGATCGCCCGCTCCATGCGGACCAATCCGATCCGGAACTGGTTCTCGAGCAGCTCGCCCACCGCGCGGACGCGGCGGTTGCCCAGATTGTCGATATCGTCGACCCGGCCCACGTCCTTCTGCAAACGGAGCAGGTATTCGATCACGCGGAAGAAGTCGTCCGCCGACATGGTCTTCTGCTCGACCGGGACGTCGGTGTCCAACTTGATATTGAACTTGAACCGGCCGACCCGCGAGAAGTCGTAGCGCTTGGCGTCGAAGAACATCCCGTAGAACAGCGACCGGGCGCTTTCGAGCGTCGGAGGATCGCCCGGGCGCATGCGGCGATAGATCTCGATCAGCGATTCCTTCGAGCTCTTCGTCGTGTCCTTGGCGAGGGTGTTCGAAAGCGTCGCCCCGACCAACTCCCAATCCGGGAAGAACACTTCGATCGCCGTGTGGTTACGCCCTTCGAGCCGCTCTGTGATCGCTTCCGGTACGAGCTCGTTCGCTTCGAAAATTACCTCGCCGGTATCCAGATCGACGATGTCGGCGATAAAGAAGGCGCGCTCGAGATCCTCGGTGTCGACCTCGAAGGAGACCGACTCGCCGCCATCGAACTTGGCGAAATGGTCTTTCTTGAGCGTGATGCCGGCGAACACCGGGTAGGCCTCGCGCCGACCGCGGCTCTGGCGATCCTTCAGCCGCTCCGATTCGAGCACCCGCGGCGGCAGGGTGAGGGTGAACTTCCCCTCGCCATCCGGCCGAAGCCCTACTCCGGTATAGAACTGACGCAGGATCGACTCGTCCGACTCCAACCCCAAGGCGCGCAAAAATACGGTGCCGTGGAACTTGCGCTTGCGATCGATCCGCACCGAGAGGACATCCTTCTGGTCGTATTCGAACTCGACCCAGGAGCCACGGTACGGAATGATCTTCGACAGGTAGGCGCGCGCGCCCTCTTTGGTGAAGAAGACGCCCGGGCTCCGGTGGAGCTGAGAGACGATCACGCGCTCGGTGCCGTTGATGATGAACGTACCGTTGTCCGTCATCAGCGGAATGTCACCGAAATAGACCTCCTCCTCCTTGGCATCGCGCATCATGCGCGTCCCGGTCTCGGGGTCTTTGTCGTAGACGAACAGTCGGAACGTCACCTTGAGCGGCACCGCGAACGTCATACCCCGCTCGCCGCAGTCGGAGATCGAGTACTTAAGCTGCAGGTCGACCGGATTGCCGCAGATGTCGCACTTGGTCACGCGGTTCTTGTTGACGAAGCCGCAGGACGTGCAGGTGACCGTCTCTTCGTGCGGATGATCGGTCATGATCTTCGAGCCGCAGTTGGTGCAGGTCATCCGGAGGTACTCGAGGCCTTTCAGTTCCGCGCACTTGCACTGCCAATCGCCGATCGAGTACTTCACGAAGTCGAGCGAGCACGTCTCTCGGAAATCCGAGAACGGGAAGATGCCGGTGAATACGGCCTGCAAACCCTGATTGGCCCGCTCTTCGGGGAGCAGGTTCATCTGGAGGAAGCGCTCATAGGAACGCCGCTGAACGTCGATCAAGTTGGGGATCGGCAGCGACGTGGCGATGCGCGAGAAATCTTTGCGATGACCTTCCGTGCCGAGGCTTTCCTGGCCGGGGCGGGTGGGGGCGTGGGTAGTGAGGGCAAATCGTTCCATGGCTGGTCCTTGCTAACTCCGTAGTCCGAGCTGCTGGTCCGCGGCGTGACGTGCGGTGGCGATCTGCTGCAGCCGGCAAAGTGGTTGAGCCGTCTTCCATCGGGAAGGCCGCCCAGAAATCGACCGGAAAGCAGAAGACACCATGCCCATTCCATCGAAACTTATCGATGGGTCGGAGGGCATGGCGTAGTTCGCTTCCAAGGGAGGTCTGTCCAGATCGATCCTTAGGCCCTCCCGCGGCAAGGAAGCAAACGCCGAAGCCGAGCTTTGGCGGGTACCACCCTCACCGGCGGGTCGAGAAGCTGCCGTTGCAACACGAAGAAGCGATGTCGTGCGCTTCCTTAAGCGCACGGCGGACGAGCTACTTGACCTCGACCTTCGCTCCGGCGTCTTCGAACTTTTTGCGGATCGTCTCGCCCTCTTCCTTCGAGACCCCCTCCTTGATGTTGGAAGGAGCGGCCTCCACAAGGTCCTTGGCTTCCTTGAGGCCCAGGCTGGTCACTTCACGCACGGCCTTGATGACGTTGATCTTGTTCGCGCCGAAGTCCTTGAGGACCACGGTGAACTCGGTCTGCTCTTCGACCGGAGCCGCCGCCGCCGCCGGGCCAGCCGCCGCCGCCGGAGCCGCTGCCGCTGCGGAGACGCCGTAGTGATCTTCCAGCGCCTTGACCAGATTGTTGAGCTCGAGGACGGTCAGATCGTCGATCTGCTTGATGAAATCTTCGGTTGCAATGGCCATTTTCTTCTCCTTCCAGGACTTTTCAGTCTCTTGAGAACGTATCGACTCGTGCGGGCGCGGGGCCGGAATCCGGCCTCTCTTATGCGCTCTGCTCTTCTTTTTTCTTCGCCACCTGGTCGAGCACCACAACGAAGCTCTGGGGCACCGCCGCGAGCGTCCGCACAAAGCGTGCGATCGGCGACTGGAGCAGGAACAACAGCTTCGAAAGCAGCGCTTCCCGGCTCGGCAGCTCCGCGATCTCTTTGATCTGGTTCGCCGGAATCGACTGCCCTTCGACCAGCCCCGCCCTGAACTCGATGGCGGGCGCGTTCTTGGCGAAATCGGTCAACGCCTTGGCGAGCGCCACGGGATCTTTTAAACAGTAGGCCACCGCGGTCGGTCCGACGAAGTGATCTTTAAGGTCCGCCAGCCGGCCGCCTTCGATTGCACGCAGAGCGAGGGTGTTCTTGACCACCAAGTAGTGGCCACCGCTCTGGCGCACCTTCTCGCGGAGCGCCGTCACCTGCGGAACGCTGATGCCCTTGTAGCCCAGGACGAAGGCATGCGGCGCCGCCGCAAGGCCCTCCGTGTAGTCCTGGATCATCTCTTCCTTGACGTTTCGTTTCAGCGGCATCGTTCCCTCTCCTAGGCTTCGGCAGCGACCGTCATTGCACCTTCGTCCACGCGAATTCCAGGGCCCATGGTCGACGAGAGGCTCACTGACTTCACGTACTTACCCTTGGCTGCGGCGGGCTTCGCCTTGAGCACAGCGCCGATGAAGGCGTTGGCGTTCTCCGCGAGCTGCTCCGTACTGAAGGAGAGCTTGCCGAGCGGCGCATGGATGATTCCAGTCTTTTCGACCCGGAACTCGACCTTACCGGCCTTGATCTCTTCGACTGCTTTCGCTACGTCGAGCGAAACCGTACCGGCTTTCGGGTTGGGCATCAGGCCGCGCGGCCCAAGCACCTTACCCAAACGACCGACGACGCGCATCATGTCCGGGGTCGCGACCACGGCATCGAAATCGAGCCAACCGCCCTCGATCCGCTTCGCCAATTCCTCGCCACCGACGTAATCGGCGCCTGCCGCCTCGGCTTCGCGGAGCTTCTCGCCGCTCGCAAACACGAGCACTTTGGCCGTCTTGCCCAATCCGTGCGGCAGGACGACGGTACCGCGAACCATCTGATCGGCGTGCTTGGGATCGACTCCCAGCCGCATCGCGATCTCGAGCGTTTCGTCAAACTTGGCGAACGCAACTTCTTTGGCGATGTGGACCGCTTGGGCCAGCGGATGCACCTGCGTGTCCACCTTCTCTGCCGATTGTGTGTACTTCTTTCCGTGCTTCGCCACGACGCAATTCTCCCGTTTGGTCTTTAGAGGGCTAGCCGATGATCTCGACGCCCATCGAACGCGCAGTGCCTGCGATGATCCGCACCGCGGCCTCGAGGCTTGCTGCGTTCAGGTCGGGCATCTTGGTCTTGGCGATCTCTTCCACCTGTGCCTGGGTTACCGAGCCCTTCTTGGTACGGTTCGGTTCACCGGAGCCTTTGTCGATCCCCGCTGCCTTCTTGAGCAGGATCGCCGCAGGCGGCGTCTTGGTGATGAAGGTATAGCTGCGATCCGAATAGACGGTGACCACCACCGGGATGATCAGGCCGATCTGAGATTGCGTGCGGGCGTTGAAATTCTTCACGAAATCCATGATGTTGACGCCGGCCTGACCGAGCGCCGGACCAACCGGAGGCGCCGGCGTGGCCTGACCCGCCGGAATCTGCAACTTGACCAGCCCTGTAACTTTCTTAGCCATCGCTAGCGCTCCGCACGAATGTCGAATGTCGAGAACGTCGAATCTGAAATCCAGAACCTCTAGGAACGGAATCCGAGGTTCTCGACTTCCAATTCAACCTTCAGATTTTCTGAACCTTCGAGAAGTCCAGTTCGACCGGCGTCTGCCGGCCGAAGATCGTCACCATCACCTTCAGGCTGTTGCGGTCGAGGTTGACCTCGTCCACCGAGCCCGTGAAATTGCTGAAGGGGCCTTCGGTGATCCGAACCTGCTCCCCCTTCTCAAAGAGATACTTAGGCTTCGGCTTTTCCTTCGCGGTCACCACCTGCTCGAGAATCTGGTTGACTTCCTCCTCGGACAACGGTGTCGGCTTCTTGCCCATGCCGACGAAACCGGTGACCTTCGGCGTGTTCTTGACCACATGCCACGCCGCGTCGGACATCACCATCTCGACCAGAATGTAACCGGGGAAAAACTTCCGCTGCGTCTCTTTCTTCTTGCCGTTCTTGTACTCGACCACGGTCTCGGTAGGAATGCGAACATCGCCGAACGCATCGCCCATGTCGAGCGCATCGGCCCGCTGGCGCAACGTCTCCTTCACCCGCTCCTCGAAACCGGAGTAGGTGTGGACGATGTACCACTTCCTGTCGATCGCTGCCGCCTGTGTCATGAGCTCAGCGCCTTGAAGAGGCCCTCATAGCCTTTGATGATCACGAAGTCCGCGATCCAGAGATAGACCGCAAAGATGACACTCGCGACGATGACCACGATCGTCGTCGCCACCACCTCGTCGCGAGGCGGAAACGTCACCTTCTTCATCTCCGAGCGAACTTCGCCGACAAACACTTGGGCCTTGGCCCAGTGACCGACCTTGACCAGCCACCAGCCAAGCCCGGCCAAGCCGGCTACCACTACGAGCAATGCGATCCAACCGATCATCGGCGTCATTGGCGTTCTTAAACTCCACCCTCACGAGCAGGAAAATGGCAGGCCAGGAGGGATTTGAACCCCCAACCCCCGGTTTTGGAGACCGGTGCTCTACCAGCTTGAGCTACTGGCCTTCGCCCCTGACTCTTCTTAATTTCAAGCCAGAATCTCGGTGACGGTACCGGCACCGACCGTGCGCCCGCCCTCGCGGATCGCGAAGCGAACGCCTTTTTCCATCGCGATCGGAGCGATCAGCGTGATTTCCAGGTTGATGTTGTCCCCCGGCATCACCATCTCCGTG
>JANNIH010000065.1:0-17704 GCA_031404815.1 Holophagales bacterium
ATGAGCTGGTGCCTGGACTGCCACCGCAACCCCGATCCCCATCTGCGCCCTTCTCACGAGGTGACCAACATGGACTGGAGCCCCCCTAAGGATCAGCTTCAATCCGCCGCCCTCATCAAGAAGGCCAAGAAGTTGAACCCACCCCTCGACTGCGCGGCGTGCCACCGATGATCGCACCCACCGAAGAGCAGTTCGCCAACCACGAGGCCGACCACGAGGCCAACCACGAGGCCAACCACGAGGCGGGTGCGAACGTCGGCACCTGCGGCTCCGGCTGCGGGTGTGGCGGAACCGCCGAGCTTCCGGGGCCGCAGGGAACCGACCGAGAATACCGAGAATATTGGCGCAGCCTCGATCAGTTGGCCGGTACGCCGGAATCGCAGGCGTTCTTGGAGCGCGAGTTCCCCGTCGGCGCCTCAGAGCTGCCCGAGGGGATCGATCGCCGGACGCTGGTGCAACTGCTGGGGGCTTCTCTTTCGCTCGCCGGCCTCGCCGGCTGCCGCCGGCCGGTCGAGACCATCGTGCCGTTCGTCAAACCCCCCGAGGAGATGGTGCCGGGCGTACCGATGCACTACGCCACGACGATGCCGTTCGGCACCGACGGCTACGGGTTGCTGGTCGAGAGCCACGAAGGGCGACCGACCAAGATCGAGGGCAACGAGCTCCATCCCGGTACCGCCGGCAGCGCGAGCGCACAAATGCAGGCCGCGATCCTCGGGCTCTACGATCCCGACCGTTCGCAGCACGTGCTGGAGCGAACCGCTGCGGGCACCGCGGGCGTCCAAAACCCCCAGAATAAAACCTGGGCCGATTTCGTCACCGCCTGGAAGGCGCTCGAAGCCGACTTCCTCACCAATGGAGGCGCCGGTCTGGCGGTCCTTTCACCTCCTTCGTCGTCGCCCACCCTCTTTCGGCTCGCCGGGCTGCTCCGGGAGCGCTTTCCCCAGGTGCGCTGGGCGACCTGGGAGCCGGTGAGCGACGAGAACGCCTTCGCCGGTGCGGCTCTGGTCGCCGGTCGGCCGCTCAAAACCACGAACGACCTCGGCGCGGCGCAGGTCATCGTCAGCCTCGATGCCGATCTGCTGCTCGGCGAGAGCAACGCCGTCGCGCATTCCCGCGGCTTCGCCGCCGGTCGCCGGCTCACCTCCGAGAAAGACGAGATGAACCGCCTGTGGGTGGTCGAAAGCGCCCACTCGACCACCGGCGCCATGGCCGATCATCGGCTGGCCCTGCCGAGCGGCCAGATCGGCCGTTTCGCGCTGGCCCTCGGGCGCGCGCTGGTCGCCTCCGGCGTGCCGTTGGCCCTGCCTTCCGCGGGAGGCGACGAGTCGGTCGGCGGGGTCGGCGGGGTGCCCCCGCGGTGGATCGAGGCGCTCGCCAAGGACCTGGCGGGCCATCTCGGCCGCGGTCTGGTGGTCGCCGGCCGTCATCAGCCGCCCGCCGTGCATGCGCTCGCGCTTTCGATCAACGCCGCGCTCGGCAACCTCGGCACCACGGTTCTGTTGCGCGAGCCGGTCGATGTGCTGGCCGCGAACACCGCCGACCTCGCGGCTTTGGCTTCCGGCTTGCGCGACGGTCAGATCTCTACCCTCGTCGTTTTGGGCGGCAACCCCTGCTACGACGCCCCTGCCGATCTCGACTTCGAAGGTGCTCTGCCTAAGTGCAAGAACGTCGTTCACCTCGGGCTCGCTACGGATGAAACCGCGGCGCATGCCGGATGGCACCTCCCCGAAGCCCATTTCCTTGAAGCCTGGGGCGACTGCCGGGCGACCGATGGCAGCGCGAGCGTGGTCCAGCCGCTGATCGAGCCGCTGTTCGGCGGTCATGGCGCGATCGAATTGGTCGGACTGCTCGCGACCGGCGAGGAAAAGACGGCGAACGACCTGGTGAAGGAAACCTGGAGAGCGCTGCTGCCGCCGATCGAGAACGCCGCCGACCTCGACGCGGCGTTCGAGAACGCCTGGAACAAGGTGCTGCACGATGGCCTGCTGGTCGGGAGTGCGCCGCCGCAAGTCACCTCGGCAATTTCGGCCCTGCCGGCCGAAGCGGTTGCCGCCCTGATCGCTCCGGCGCCGGGCGGCCTCGAACTGTCGTTCCGCCCCTCGCCTGCCGTTCATGACGGGCGCTTCGCCAACGTCGGCTGGCTGCAAGAGCTGCCCGACGCCGTGACCAAGATGACCTGGGGCAACGCCGCGTTGCTGGCGCCAAAGACCGCCCTACGCCTGGGACTCAGCAACGAGGACGGCGCGAAGTTGCGGGTCGGTGAGGGAAAGGACGGTGCGAACAGTGCGGTCGTCGAGCTGCCGGTGTGGATCGTGCCCGGGCAAGCCGAAGAGACCGTCGTCGTTCACCTCGGCTATGGCCGGAAGGCGGCCGGCCGGGTCGGCACGGGGGTCGGCGCGAACGTCTATCCGCTGCGGCAGAGCGCCGCGCTCGGATTCGTCTCCGGCGCAAAGCTAGAGACCTCCGGTGCGCGCCACCAGATCGCACAGACCCAGGATCACGGCAGCATGGAGGGGCGCCCGGTCGTGCGCGAGGCCTCCCTCTCCGAGTGGCGGAAAGAGCCGCATTTCGCCGCTGAGATGGTTGAAGTCCCGCACAGTGAGCCTTTGTTCGAACCGCACAAGTACGACCAAGGCCCGCAGTGGGGCATGGCGATCGACTTGAACGCCTGCACCGGCTGCAACGCCTGCGTCATCGCCTGCCAGAGCGAGAACAACGTGCCGATCGTCGGCCACGATCAGGTGCGCCGCGGGCGCGAGATGCACTGGCTGCGCATCGACCGTTACTTCTCCGGCTCGCCCGAGCAACCGGAGATGGTGTTCCAGCCGATGCCCTGTCAGCAGTGCGAGAACGCCCCGTGCGAACAGGTCTGCCCGGTCGCGGCGACGGTGCATTCGGCCGACGGGTTGAATTCGATGGTCTACAACCGCTGCATCGGCACCCGCTACTGCTCGAACAACTGCCCGTACAAAGTGCGGCGGTTCAACTTCTTCAACTACACCAAGGACACGCCGGAGCTGCTCAAGCTGGCCGCCAATCCGGAGGTCACCGTGCGCTCGCGCGGGGTGATGGAAAAGTGCACCTACTGTGTGCAGCGCATTCAGCGCGCCAAGGTCGACGCCAAGATGGCCGAGCGTCCGCTTAGCGACGGTGATGTGCGCACCGCTTGCCAGCAGACCTGCCCGACCCAGGCGATCGTCTTCGGCGACATCCTCGATCAGCAGGCCGAAGTGAGCGAGCGCAAGCTGAGCAGCCGCAACTACGTGCTGCTGGCCGAGCTCGGCAACAAGCCGCGCACCAGCTATCTGGCACGGATCAAGAACCCACATCCCGACCTGCTCGGGCAACCGGCCGAGGCCTGAGCCGTGCAACAGCGCAACACAACGCTCGCTCTCGTCTTGGTCGCCCTGGCCGGTTGTGCCCGCGGCAGCACCTCCAGCCGGCCACCGATTCATTTGAACCCGAACATGGACGTACAACCCCGCTACGAACCTCAAGCGGCGAGCGCGTTCTTCTATGACGGCTCGGCGATGCGGCCGCCGGTACCCGGCACGGTGGCGCGCGGCCAATACCGCGACCTCATCAACGAGAGTCCCTTGTGGACCGGGATGGATACCGCGGGCGAGTTCGCAACGAGTGTGCCCATTGAGGTCACCGACGCGGTGCGCGCGCGCGGCAAAGAGCGCTACGACATTTACTGCGGGGCTTGCCACGACACCCACGGTGACGGCAAAGGCATCCTGTTCGAACGCGGCAAAGTACCCACCCCCACGTTTCACAGCGATCGGCTGCGCCAGATGCCCGACGGCCAGATCTTCGACACGATCACCAACGGCTTCGGCCTGATGCCCGCGTACCGCTATCCGGTCCCGGTGGTAGATCGCTGGGCGATCATCGTCCACCTGCGCGCCCTCCAGCAGCGCCGGCTCGAACGCACCGGCACTCCTACGGCGCCCACGGCGGATGCCGCTCCCGCTTCTACCGCAACCTCAGCCGCAACCCCAGCCGCAACCCCGGAAACCGACCCGGCTGCGCCGCAGCAGGTGACCCCATGATGAAGAAGGGTCTCGCCGCCGCCCTGGTCGCGTTGCTCGGATTGGGACTGATCGTCGGGGTCTCCGCGTTCCTGATGAAGCGGGAATACCAGGCGCCCAACCTCGCTCCCGAGGGGCAAGTCGTCGGGACGCCGCGCGATCAGGGTCTCGCCGACCAGCGCGCCGAGCAAGAGGCGAAAGACAAGGCCAAGCCCTACGTCGAGGCCGAATATCGCCCGTTCCCCAAAGTGGGGAGCCGGGTGGCGGTCTGGATCGCGGCACAGCTCCACCTGCTGTTCGCCGCGTTCGTGCTGGCCGTGCCGATGTTTGCCCTGATCATCGAATTCATCGGCTACCGCACCAAGGACAAACGCTACGACCGCCTGGCGCACGAGTTCACCAAGCTGTTGTCCGTCTCGTTCTCGCTCACCGCGACCTTCGGCGCGATGCTGACCTTCGGTTTGATCGTGCTCTACCCGAAGTTCACCACCTACCTGGTGAGCGTGTTTTCGCCGACTTTCCTCCCTTATGTCGGCCTCTTCTTCTTCGAGGCGTTCTTCCTCTACACCTACTACTACGGCTGGGGCAAGTTCTCGCCCCGCGTCCATCTTCTCCTGGGGTTGGGGCTCAACGTGGTCGGCACCGCGATCATGCTGATCGCCAACGCCTGGCTCACGTTCATGACCTCGCCGTCGGGGATCTCCGAAACCGGCGCGCTGATCAGCACCTGGGATGCCGTGCGCAACTACACCTGGATGCCGATCATCATCCATCGGATCATCGCGAATGTGGCGTTCGGCGGCTCGGTGGCCGCCGCCTACGCCGCCTACAAGTTCCTCGGCGCCAAGAGCGACGAAGAGCGCGCGCACTACGACTGGATGGGCTACATCGGCAACTTCGTGGCGATCTGCGCCTTCCTGCCGCTCCCGTTCGCCGGCTACTACCTGGCCAAAGAGATCTACGCGTACTCCCAGACGCTCGGCCTGACCATGATGGGCGGTGCGTTTTCCTGGCTGTTCATCATCCAGGCGGTGTTGATCGGCAACCTCTTCCTGGCCGCCAACTATTACCTCTGGTTGGGCATGGGGCGCATCGCGGGCGCCGAGAAGTTCCAAAAGTACATCAAGTACCTGCTGATCTTGGTCGCGATCTGCTTCGCCGTCTGGGCCACCCCGCGCTCGATCATCTCGACCGTTTCCGAGATCCGCGCCATGGGCGGATCCTCCCACCCCGCCCTCGGTTTCCTGGGCGTGATGTCGGCCAAGAACACGGCGGTCAACATCCTGATCCTGACCACCTTCGTCAGCTTCCTGCTCTACCGGCGCAGCGGCAAGACCGCGACCGTCAAGTGGGCGAAGGCGGGGAACCGCGCGCAGCTCGGCATCTTCGTCGGCGTCGCGGCTTTCGTCATCTTCTTGGGCGTCTACGGCTATTTCGTCGAGGCCTCGGTGCGCATCGCGTTCTCGATTCCGCAGGTGCTGTCGGTGCTGTTCGCGATGGTCTCGGTGACGGTGATCGACGTCTTCCTGTTCAAGAACGCCAAGAAGGCGGGTGAGCCGCGCTGGGGGCAGATCGCGCCGATCTCCCAGTACGTGTTGATCTTCATCGCCGTCACCTTTACCTGGCTGATGGGCCTGATGGGCTATGTGCGCTCCGGCCTGCGCCAACATTGGCACGTCTACGGCGTGGTGCGCGACACCTCGGTCGATGCGTTCACGCCCACCTTGGGTTTCGCCACCATGGTGGTCTCGGCCACGGTCCTGATCTTCTTCCTACTGATCAGCTTCGTCTTCTGGCTCGCCAACTTGGGCAGCAAGAAGGACTGGGAACCGAAGCCTAGACCGAACGATCTCGGAGCCGCCTCGTGAAAGTACCGCCAAGCCTCCGCATCGCCGCGCTGGCGGTCGCCACGACCGGTTTCTACACCTACATCGGCCAGATGGTGCCCCAGAAGGAAGTCCATCCGCCGGTGGAAGTGGTGGTGAGCAAGGACATGACGCCCGAGCAGATGCAGAAGGTGGGCCTTCAGATCATGGAGGGCAAGGGGCTCTGCTCTACCTGCCACAACGGATCGGCGCGCTTCCCGAACCTCCAGGGCATCGGCTCGCGCGCCGGCAGCACCGTCCCGGGCCTCTCCGATGTCGAGTACCTGGCGCAGTCGCTGTATGAGCCGGATACGTTCATCGTGCCGGGCTTCAGCAAGGGGATGCCCCAGATCAGCAAGCCACCGATCGGCTTGAGCGACGACGAGATCCTGGCTGTGATCGCCTATCTCCAGAGCCAGGGAGGCACCACCACCGTCACCATGGAGACCCAACTACCGTGGCAGGCGGGCGGCGGCGGAGCGGCCGTGGCAGCCGACGGCGGCGCGCCACCTGCCGAACCTGCGCCCGCTGATGGCGCACCCGTCGTTGATGGCGCACCCGTCGCACCAGATGCCGCGCCCGCCGAAGCCGCGCCGGCCCCCGGCATCTGATGGCCGGTTCGAGGAGATCGAAGGGATAATGACGCGATGAACCTGCCGATCGTTTTGTGGGTGGTGCTGGCGCTCGTGGCACTCCAACTGCTCTTGCGTCTGCGCCGGGCCGGCACCTTGCTATGGACCCTTCTCTCGTGGGCCTCGATCTGGGTCTTCCTGCGCTTTGGATTTACCGTCCCGGTACCGCAATCGGTCGTCACCCTCTACATGGGCATCGTCACCTTGGCGACTGTCGCCTACGTCACCTCGGATCGAGAGCGCTTGGCGGCGTTCACGGGCCCATTGGTCCGCCTCTGCTTGGAGCCGCGCCGACGTCCACTTCTCTATGCGCTGATGCTGCTGATCCCGGCGCTCGTCGCGTTCGGGGTCTATCGCAGCATGAACGTGAAGCTCGAGGCGCCGGCCTTTGGTCGCACCATTCACCCCGCACCGCCCGATTCGATCACCGTGCACGAGAAGCCGTTCGACATGGCAAAACTCGACAACCCTTTCCGTCCGCTCGAGGCGAGCGACCCGGGCGCCTTCGCCGGCCACCTGGCCAACGGCAGGAGGGTGTACTACCAGAACTGCGTCTACTGCCACGGCGACGCGCTGCGGGGAGACGGAATGTACGCCCGCGGCTTGAACCCGATCCCGACCAATTTCGCCGATGCGGGCGCGATCGCCCTGCTCCAAGAGTCGTTCCTTTTCTGGCGCATCGCGAAAGGGGGTCCCGGGCTGCCCGAAGAAGCCGGCCCCTGGGATACCGCCATGCCGGCATGGGAGAAGTTCTTGACCGAAGAAGAGATCTGGGACGTGGTCCTGTTTCTCTACGACTTTTCCGGACAAAAGCCGCGAGCCCGCGAGACGGTGCACGAATGAGCGCTCGACTCCCGATTCGCCAATCGATTCGCCAATCGATTCGCCGGTCTATTTGCCGGTCTATTCGCCAATTGGCTGCCGTCGTTCTCTCCCTGGCGTCCGCACTTCTGGTGACGCCCGGCTTAGGAGCCCAGCAAAAAGCTCCGGATGTCCCCGGTGGTCCGCTCTACCAGAAGCTGTGCGCGCAGTGTCACGGCGAAAAGGGCGACGGGTTGGGTGTAGCGGCATCGAGACTCTCGCCGCGTCCACGCGACTTCACCGCCGGCAAATACAAGATCCGCCACACGCCGAGCGGCGCGCTGCCGACCGACGACGATCTTCGCTACATCATCCGCGAGGGCATGCCCTACACCTCGATGCCCCCCTGGAAACACCTTTCCGACGCCGAGATCGACACTCTGGTCGCGGCGGTCAAGTCGTTCTCGCCGGACTTCACCAACCCGGAGAGGAAGCCGACCCCGATCCCCATTCCGAAGGCCCCCGCATACTCGCCGGATTCGGCCAAAAAGGGCAAAGAGGTCTATGCCAAGATCGGCTGCGCCGCCTGCCACGGCGAACTCGCCCGCGGTGACGGCACCTCCGCTCCTTCCCTCAAGGACGACTGGGGGCACCCGATCCAGGCCGCCGACCTGACCAAGCGCTGGACCTACCGCGGCGGCTCGACCCGTGAAGACATCTACCGCACCTTCACGACCGGCTTGAACGGTACGCCGATGCCGGCCTTCGCCGAGTCGCTCAGCGACCAGGAGCGCTGGCAGCTGGTGGACTACATCGCCTCTCTCGATCCGCGCGACACCCCGGGCTACTCCGAATTGCTCCAAGTGCAGTGGACCTCGGAAGAGATCGATCTCGAAAAGGGCAAGGGGCTTTTTGACAGCGCGCCGTCGGCGTACTTTCCCGTGGTCGGCCAGATCACCGAGCCTGGGCGGGCCTTCCACCCCTCCGCCAACGGCGTAACGGTGCGGGCGATCTACAACGCGCGCGAGATCGCCTTCAAGCTCACCTGGCACGACATGCGGGCCGACGTGACCGGCAGGAACGCCCCCGACCTGGTGGTGCCGCCGGAGGAAGAGCAGGCCGAAGCCGCGGCTCCGGCCGCCGCGGCGGACGAAGGCGACATCTGGGGCGGCGAGGAAGCGGCCGAAACCCCTGCGGCCGCCGCGGCCCCTGCGGAAAGCGGAGATTTCTGGGGCGACGAAGAAGGGGCGGGCGCGGGAGCGGCCACCACGCCCGAGAACGAATTCTCGGACGCCGTCGCTCTCCAGCTGCCGGCACAGTTGCCGAGCGGAATCCGCAAGCCCTATTTCCTGCTCGGTGACGCACAAAATCCGGTCGACCTCTGGTTCGTCGACCTTGCGACCAAAATCGCGCGGCGTTACGCGGGTGCCGGTAGCAGCGGCGTCACGGGGGTCGAAGGCGAGGATGTAACCGCCGTCGCGAGCTACGACCGGGGGGAGTGGACCGTGACGCTCAAGCGCTCCCTGCGCGGCAGCGGCAGCGTGACGTTTGCCCCCGGACAATACGTCCCCGTGGCGTTCTCGATCTGGGATGGCTACCAACGGGAGCGCGGCAGCAAGCGGGGCTTGACGCAGTGGATGTACCTGTACACCCTGCCCCAGGAAGCGCCCTCGCCGGTCGGCCCGATGCTCAAGGCGGCCCTGGCGGTGCTGGCGGTCGAGATCCTGCTGGTATTCTGGGTACGGCGGCGACAACGAGCCGGCCCAAACGGAGAGGTCCAAGCCCATGTATAGCAAGATCTACGTCCCGGTCGACAACTCGGACCATTCGAACCGGGCGATCGTCAACAGCGTGGCGCTCGGCAAAACCTTCGGCTCCTCGCTGGTCGGGAGTCACGTCTATGCCGCCCGCATGCACGACTACCGTTTCAAGCAGATGGAGTACACGCTGCCCGAGGAGTATCTCGACGAGGTCGAGCTCGAACGGCAGCGGAAGATCCACGACAGCCTGATCACGTTGGGGCTCAAGCTGATTTCCGAGAGCTACCTCGACCAGATGCAGAACCTCTGTCGCGACCAGGGTCTCCCCTTCGAGCCGCGGATGATGGACGGCAAGCACCACACCGAACTGGTGCGCGACATTGAAGATGTCGACTGCGACCTGGTGGTGATGGGCGCCCTAGGGATCGGCCGGGTCAAAGACAGCGAGATCGGCTCGGTCTGCGAGCGGGTGACGCGCAGCGCCAAGCGCGATGTCTGGGTGGTGAAGCGCCTCTACAAGAAGGACGAGCCCGAAGGCGACACGATCCTGGTCGGCGTCGACGGCAGCCCGCAGTCGTTCGGGGCCTTGAAGACCGCTTTGGATCTGGCGAAGCGCTTCGACAAGAAGGTGGAGCTGATCGGCGTCTACGACCCGTATCTCCACTATTCGGTGTTCCACGGCATCGTGGGCGTCCTTTCCGAGAAGGCCTCGAAGGTCTTCCGCTTCGAGGAGCAGAACCAGCTCCACGAGGAGATCATCGACACGGGACTAGCGCAGATCTACCAGTCGCACCTGGACGTCGCGGAGCGCATGGCGCTCGACGAGGGCACGGTGGTCGGCAAGACGCTGCTCGACGGCAAGGCGTTCCAAAAGATCCTCGACCATGCGCGGAAGACCAACCCCTGGCTGCTGATCGTCGGCCGGATCGGCGTGCACAGCCCGGCCGAAGAGATGGGACTCGGCAGCAATACCGAGAATCTCCTCCGCCGCTGCCCGTGCGACATCCTGCTTTCGACCCGGCTCGCCTACCCGGACATCGACGTTCGCGCCGAGGAGAGCATCAAGTGGACGCCGGAGGCGGAAGAGCGGATGCAGCGCGTCCCCCCCCAGGTGAAGGGCATCGCGCGCACCGGCATTCTCCGCCTGGCGCTCGAAAAGGGGCACAGCGTGGTCACCAACTCGGTGATCGACGAGGCGATGGATCGCTTCATGCCGAAGCAGTCGCGCGACCTGACGTTCGAGCTGGCCGAGCGCATGGCGCTGGAGCTGGCCTCCCGCCAGCCGGTCGCCATCTGCAAGAGCTGCGGCGTGGCGGCGAGCGAGCCGGACGCGGTGCGCTGCGGCGTCTGCGGCAGCGACAAGCTGGAGCGGATCGACCGCGAGATGCTGGAACGGATCGCCCGCGCCGAAGGGGGCTTGACCGAGGAGGTCACCTACGACGGCAAGAAGCTCCAGTGGACCGAGAGCGCGCGCCGGGCGTTGTGGACTCTGAAGGACGCCTACAAGCGGCGGCGGGCGAAGGCGCGGATCGAAAAGACCGCGCGCACCCGCAAGCTCCCGACGATCACGCTGGAGTTGGCGCAGCAGGTGGTCGAGGAAGAGACGGGCGTGCCGTTGGCGGACGGAATCGCCGCTGCGGGCGACGCTGCGGTCACCGTCTCGATGGACGAGGCGCCGGAGGCGCTCGAGGCGCAAGCTTCCGCCTCCGCTCCGGATGTCAACGGCGAGAAGCGCCTGATCGCGCGGGATGGCAAGAACGTTCCGCTCCTCTCCCCGTTCCCGTGGGCGGGCGAGGCGGTCGAGCGCATCCTGCGCGTTCCCTCGGGCTTCATGCGCAACCGGACCCAGGACCGGATCGAAGCTCTCGCCGCGGAGCGGGCCAGCTCCATGATCACGCTCGCCCTGGTCGAAGATGGGATCGCGGTCGGCCGCCAGATGATGGAAGAGATGCTCCAGAACCAGGTGGCTGCAAAGGCCGCGGCGACGGCTCCCCATCCGGAAGGTAACGGAACGTCGGCCTCCGGAGAGAGCAGCCACGGAGCGAACGGGAACGGCTCGGCGAACGGCGCGGAGGCAGCGCCGCTTACGGTCGACGAGCGCAAGCCGCCGATCAACGAGGTCGGCTCCCCCTCCGCCCTCCAGGCCCGCCGCGCCGGACCGCACCCCGAGCTGGACGGCGCGTCATAAGCGCCGCGCCGCCTGACTGCAATGACGTGACGGCGTACCGTTTCTGCCGGACCGACGACCGGGCGCTCCTGGTCGCCGCCTTTGAAAGCTGTCGCGGCCCGGAGGACGAGGCCGAGCCCACCCTCGACAACGAGGGCTTCAAGCGGCTGGTGCGCGACCTCGACCTCTGGTGCAGCAGCTGCATGGTGGCGTTCGAAGGGCGGGATGCGGTGGGCGTGCTGCTCGGGGCGAAGAGGGCTACGACCACGTTGGTCTATGGGCTGCGGGTTCACCCCGAGCATCGGCGGCGGGGGCATGCTCGGCATTTGCTGACTTCTCTTAGCTCAAAGCTTGCGATTCTTGGGCCTCCGGGGTTGGTGGCGGAGGTTCCGGCCGAGCGCCGCGGCACCGCGGGAGCTGTGTTCGAGGCCTGCGGATGGAAGCTGACAGCCAGTTTACGTGACTGGCGTCGGCCGGGGGGCGGATCCACGAGCCATTCCACGGGCGGAGCGCGTGAGGCTTTGGGGCCGGTGAGCTTCGAAGAGCTTCAAGCCGCCGGGCTGGTCGGCAGCGGCTTGCGCTGCTGGCAGCGAGATGTCTCGGCCCTGACGAAACCTGGGCGGGCGCTTGAAGGTTTGGCGTTTCACTCTCAGGAACGGATTGAAGCCTGGGCGCTCTACGAGGCGGGCTCGGAGGTGGGCGAGCCGTGGCAAATCTTCGTGGTGGGTTTGGCGGAGGGACCGCTCGGCCGATTGGGGTTTTCGACCGTGATGGACGAGCTGGCGGGGCTGGCTGGCGATTCGGCGCTTGTCTTGGCCCGAGCGGCTCCGGATGAGATCGAATCGGAGTTGCTGCGCGAGTTCGGATTCGAACCGGCCGAAGAAACTCTTCTGTACACCAGCGAGGCGCAGGCGGCTTAACCTGGCGAGCGGCTTCCTAGGGTCCAAGTTGAAGCTGTCGGGACCCGCCGACAGTATCCGGCGGCCTCCTCCTCTATCGCAACCATTAAGTGTTGCATCGGGATCTCCATGCGACTATTTGACCAGGCCTACAAGACTCAAGAGAACGCTCTCCCAGGCTGCTAACTGCGAGTCTGGCACAACAAGGCCGCCGCCGCTTTTGTTGGGGTCCCGAGCTGCACGAACCGCCGTGAGGAGGCGATTGTACTGCGAGCGGGAGGTAAATAGCCTAGATTCCTTTTGTGACAGTCGGGTCATGATCCGGTCGAGATTGTGCAGTTCGTGGGCTGCGTTTTCCTGTCCCGACTCGAGCAGCAAGTAGATTGCTGAGCCAATCAGCAGTGACACGGAAATTGGCCGATGCCTCTTATTGGACCAATACAGCTCGATAGCAGCGATGCCAAGGTTACGCTTTTGTGAACCACCTCCTAGAAAGTCTAGCGCTTTGAAAAAAAGCTCATCGGACTTCTGTTGGTAGGTCGCTCGGGCCATTACTAGGCCACCTATGAAACCTACGAGTGCCCCAAGAAAAGTAGCCGTTGGTTGATCCACTCACAAACCTCCCAATCTTTGAAGCCGAACGCTCAGCCTCTCAGAAGCCGTACTTTGCCTTTCGTAGATTGAAGGCCGCTTCCCCGCCCTCCATTATCCGCTTGATGGCCTCCCGGACGTCCGGGACATCGATCGCGCCCTCAGCGACTACCGTCCCACGGGACTGGTCGCCGGTGGCGCGATGGCCGCAGCACACGACGAGTTCTGCATCGCCGTTGACGACGAGATTGGCGTTGTGGCTCGCGAAGATGATCTGGCGCTTTTGCTTGGCCCGCCAGACCTGCTCGACGACCTCAAGCATCACGGGGTTGTCGAGGTCTTCTTCTGGCTGGTCGATGATCAACGGGGCGCCGGCCTGATTGAGGAGCGTCTTGAGGAGAGCGGTCGCTTGCTGGCCTGCGGAGGCATTCCGAAACGGTATGTATTCGCTTTCCCGCGCGCGATACTCGAAAACCGGCACGCTTTTGACCGGCGTAAGAGATAGCGCGAGCCAGTCTTCCGGTTTGAGAGTGCGAGCAATGCGGTCGAGGTCGCCCGCCGTCAAACCGGCCGCGGCGAGGATCGGCGTTTCCGAGCGTCGCTCCTTGCTATCGAGGTCGGCATCGAACTCTGCGAGCTTCTCCAGGTCGCTCAAGAGTGCGTTCCATTGTGCGCTGGCGTCCACCGCAGAAGCGATCGATTCTCCGAGGGCCTCAACCTTGGCCCCAGGCACGCGCGAGCCGGTGAGGTATTGGCGCAGGCTATTGACGAAGTCGGAGGCGTCTGCGTGGCGTTTGACGCTTGCCCGAATAGCGTCGCCAGAGCTTTCGTTCAAGGCTTTGCACTGTGTTTCAAGCAGGTCATCGCGTTCTTTAAGGAAGGAGTTCCAGGCGTCCCTTTCGCTCCGGTAAGCAGCCTCGGCGTTGGTGAGGGTGCGCAGTTCCTCGCGGACACGAGCTGTTTCGCGGGCGTGCTTGCTGAGCTGCTCCTCAATGTCTTTGAGCTGCTTCATCTTCTCGCTGTGCACCGAAGAGCGTTGTACGGCGGCATCATAGGTGGTTCGGAACTCCGCCATTTTCTCCGCCCACTGGCGCCATGGGCCTGCAGGAGGCGCGTTCGCTACCGATGCTGCGATGGCCTCCGCGCGTCTGACAAGTTCATCGAGTTTCGCCTTCGCGTCGATCACCAGCGTCCGATACTCTTCCTGCGCGGCGCGCAGAATGTCTGGTTCGGGCTCCGTAGGCAGCGGGTCCAACGCTGTCAGGTGGGACTCGATCGTCCGTCGGAATCTCAATGCATCGTCACGAAGCGCGGTGGCGCCTTCCTGCCAGGACTGGACAGACCGGTCCGCGGCATCAAATACTTTACCTCTGTCGAGCAGCGCACGGTCATTCTCAGAGAGCCCGGTCAATCCAGCACGGAGCGTGTCAGCCTGTCCCGTCAAAGACCTTTCTTCAAGCTCCCGTCTCTGGAGTGTCTGAGAAAGGCTTCCCTGACGGAGTCTGCTGCCGTACGATTGGCGAATGCGTTCGGCCCGGTCGGCCGCCTGACGGTCGATCTGGGCGAGTTCGGCCCGAATCGGCGCCGTAATGAAACGAGAGAGTTCCTCGACACGGACGCTGACGTCACTGAGCTGTTTCTGACTGTAAGCTTGGATGGGAAGAAGGGATCGGACTTCGTCTTCCGTACATGTGCGCATCTCGTCCGTGGCGATCTTGATGAGGAGCGATCCATCCTGGCTGTTGCGCCGGACGACGTGGGGCACGCCGTTGACCTCAAATCTCACCTGCACCGTTGCATTAACGGGCTTCAGGGTCTGCTCGATTAGCCGACTCCGGCGAGCCTGATAGTTGGGGCTTTCCTCGTCCGTGATACCGGGTGGCTGATCGCAGAGGGCCCACCGGAGGTACTCCAGAATTGTGGATTTACCGGTGCCGCGCCCACCGATCAGCGCACTGTACTGAGGATTGAGCTCAAGATCGATTGGCCCCAGAAACGCGCTGTTGCTGACGCTGAGCCCGGCGACGACTACCGCAGGAAGGTGCGGCGGTTCCTGAGAGACGCGGGATTCCTGGGCAAGGCATGCCTGGCGGAGTGCCTCGGCCGTTGGCACCGCCCACTTGATCCACGTTGACACCCGGCCGAGGTCACGATGATCTGCATGGCGGTTATCGGAAGTCTGAAAGAGCGCAATTCGCTTGTGTCCCCACTCCTTCGCTTTGCCGGCGAGAATCTTCTGGGTCCCGAGGCCGACCCTGCCGAAGTCGCCGTCGAGGTAACCACCGACGCAGGGCATCTCGATGTATTTTCCTGCGAGGCCTGAGCGAATGAGGGAAAACTGCCCGTTCTCTCCAACATTGGGAAAGATGATATATCGGTCGCGCAGGAACGTGTGTCTGTCTAGTTCGTCCTTCAATTGGCGGAGAGACTCGATACGCGTGAGCCGTTCGATGGGCGCTGCTCTCGCCTCCGTGGCCGGGTTAGGAGTGATCGCTAGCGCCATCATCGCAAGCGAAAACATGTCGCTCGGGAGGTCTGCATCGAAAATCAGTAGAGCCTGACACGGCACGCCGAGGGTTAGTTCCATACCAGGAAAGACGGTGAGGTGCTGACCTTTGGGGAGTGGCTTGCCTTCCTGATCTGTCTCGGCGGCTGCGGCACGCCGGACGTACTCCACAAACGCCATGTCGTGGTGATCGGTGATCGCTATGCCCTGCAGTCCACGCTCACGGCAAGCCAGCACAAGCTGAGAAGCGTATGCCAACCGTTCGTCGTCGGTAACAGAACCCAAGCCGGTCCAGTTGATATCGCGGGGTGTATGGACCTGGAGGTCACAGCGGAAGAAATGGGCACCTTTGTCGCTCACATAGCACCTTCTTGATGTTCGCGGCCAATGTGTGGAAGGGCATACGAGACGGCATCTGGGAAGGACCCCGCCAGAACCCGGGGACGCTCCTTGCGCCAGGCAAAGCCTGGGGAGGGAGGAAGGATGCAGTAAGAACCTGAAACCCTCTGATGTGGACCCAGTAGGTCCGAATCCTACCCGGCAAGGGCTAGCCACCCACCGGAAGCGAGTCTTGCGTGGCGCTAGTGAGATCCGACGTCACGAAGCGTAGACAGCGAGTGTGCAGGCCGTGGTAATCAGCCTCGAGAGACTGTAACGGGGAGCCGACGTCGTGGGGCGATCGGAAGGCAACATCTCTGGCGTTGGATGGCTTGGCGTCGGGGGTCCCCCGGGGTATCAGCCCAGGGCATGTACACAAGGGGGTCCGCCCAGGAACCTGGGAGAACCCTGAAATCTCCGCGGTGTAATTCCGGCTGGGCACCGGAAGACCAAAAGTCCAGGCCCACAGGGAGAGGGCGTCCGCACTCTGTGGGAACGAATCGGCGGGCGCGCCCGCGGTACCGCCAAGCGAAGGAAACGAAGTGCGGCGGGATGGACTCAGGGGAGTCGTAGCACCTCAATAGTACCGAGGAAGCGGGGGAACCATCCCGAGGGACCCCGTGGAGGGAAGAGGGGTGTCGGGTCACGGAATCGTTGGAGGGAAAGATGAAGAGGTCGCCGAACCTTGAAGGTGTCTCAACGAGACTTCAACGAATAGCACAACTGGCGAGGGAAGACCCGAAACGGGCCTTCATGAGCTTGGCTCACCACATCGACATGGACCTTCTGCGAGAAGCCTACCGCCGAACGCGCAAAGACAGCGCCCCGGGGGTAGATGGCCAGACGGCGGCGGCCTACCAGGAGAAACTGGAAGAGAATCTCCAGAGCCTCCTGGACCGCTTAAAGTCGGGCCGCTACCAAGCACCGCCGGTTCGCCGGGTCTACATTCCGAAAGGGAGTGACCCGTCGAAGAAGCGGCCGATCGGGATGCCGACCTTCGAGGACAAAGTCCTTCAAAGGGCGGTCACGATGGTGCTCGAAGCTGTCTATGAGCAGGACTTCTTGGACTGCTCGTACGGATTCCGCCCGAAGCGATCGGCGCACCAGGCGATCAGGAAGCTGTGGCAAGGTCTCATGGCCATGGGGGGAGGCTGGGTTTTGGAGGCGGACATCCAGAGCTTCTACGACAACTTGGATCGCAGTCAGCTCAGGGGCTTTCTGAACCAGAGGGTACGCGACGGGGTGATACGCCGCACCCTGGACAAGTGGCTGAAGGCGGGAGTGATGGAAGGGGGGACCCTCAGCCACCCAACCACAGGGACACCGCAGGGGGGAGTCATCTCTCCGCTCCTGTCGAACATCTACCTCCACGAGGTACTGGACACGTGGTTTGAGGCGGCGGTGAAGCCCCGGCTGCAAGGGGAGGCCTTTCTGATCCGCTTTGCCGACGATTTCGTGCTGGTGTTCCAACGGGAGAGCGATGCCCGGCGGGTGCTGGAGGTGCTGCCGAAGCGATTCGGCAAGCACGGGTTGAGCCTCCACCCCGACAAGACCCGTCTGGTGCGCTTCGAACAGCCCGGCCGTAAGGCGGGGCCTGGGAGAACGCAACCGCACGAGGAGCCAAAGAGTTTCGATTTTCTTGGCTTCACCCACTTCTGGGAGAGGTCTCGGCGGGGCACTTGGCTGGTCAAACGTAGGACGGCTTCCGACCGGATCACCCGGTTCCTACGGCAACTCAACCAGTGGTGTCAGGGCAATCGGCATGCACCCATAGCTCGGCAACAGTCACAGCTTCTCAGCAAGCTGCGCGGGCACAGCGGGTACTACGGGATCACCGGGAACTCGAAGGCGCTCAGCAGCGTGCATCATTGGGTCAAGAGGATATGGCGCAAGTGGCTCAGTCGCCGCTCGCAAAAATCCGCCTTGACCTGGGAGCGGTTCAACCTTCTTCTGAAGCGATATCCGCTACCCAACCTGAGAATCTGTCATGCGGCCTGAAAGCCGCGTAGCGAACCCGTGACCTGAAGAACCGTATGCGGTAGTCCCGCACGTACGGGTCTGTGGGGGG
>JANNIH010000066.1:0-81598 GCA_031404815.1 Holophagales bacterium
GGCACGCGGCGCCGACCAGGATCGGACGCTCGCCGCGTTTGTCGTCTTGAGCACCGATACTTCTCTAGATGCCGCTTCGATCGGTAGTGCGCTGCGCGCGCACTGCCAGGGCCTGGTGCCTGAGCCGATGGTGCCGGGAGCTTTCGTGAGCTTGAGCGAGCTGCCGTTGACCCCCAACGGCAAGGTCGATCGCCAGGCTCTGGCGGCCCTCGCGCTCGATCCCGAGCGTCGCGCGGCCGCATACGTTGCACCGCGCACTCCGGCCGAGGCGACGCTCGCGGCGATTTGGGCCGACACGCTCGGTCTCACGGCGGGTGCGGTCGAGAGCGTGGGCAGAGCGACCGGTGGAGTGGGAGTCGAGGACGACTTCTTCGCGCTCGGCGGTCATTCCATCGTGGCGGTGCAGATCGCGGCCCGGGCGCGCGCGGCGGGCCTCGCGATCGTGCCGCTCGACCTGTTCCGTCATCCGACGATCGCGGCGCTCGCCCGCCGCGCCGAAGTGGCCGCGGCGCTCGAGGTTGCGCCGCCCAAACCGATTACCGAGGCTCCGATCACGTCGGCCGACTCCTCGGGTGCGGATCTCGCGGCAGCGAATCTTACGGATGAGGAAATGGATCTGTTCCTTGCTTCGCTTTCCGGAGGTGGATCATCCGCGTAGCACGAGAGAACTTGGAGGCCGTCTACGAGCTGTCACCGCTCCAGCAGGGCCTGCTGTTCCACAGCCGTTACGGCGGTGAGACCGGGCTTTACCTGAACCAGCTCACCTGTCGGCTCGACGGGCCGCTCGATCGCGTAGCGCTCGCCGAAGCTTGGAAGCGGACGCTGGCCCGACATCCGGCATTGCGCACCTCGTTCCACTGGCGCGAGCTGGACAAGCCACTGCAGGTGGTCGAGCGCCAGGTCGAGCTGCCGATCGACGAGGCGGACTGGCGAGGGCTGTCGCAGGATGAGCGCGCAGCACGGCTCGAAACGTTTCTTGCCGAAGACCGACAGCGCGCGTTCGATCTCGAACGCGCGCCGCTGCTGCGCTTGACTCTGCTAAACCTGGGCGGCGAAGCTCGCCAGTTGATCTGGACGTTCCATCACCTGTTGCTCGACGGCTGGTCGCTGCCGATCGTGCTCCGCGAGGTCTTCGCCCATTACAGGGCACTGGTGCGGGGCGGTGCGGCCGACCTGCCGCCGGTGCGCCCATACCGCGACTACATCCTCTGGTTGCAACGCCGCGACCGCGGCGGCGACGAGGCGTTCTGGCGCGCCAACCTCGCCGGGTTCGGCGCTGCGACCCCGCTTGGCATTGAGGGTTCCGCCGGGGAGAGCGGCCGCGGGGCGACGGCGCAAGAGGTACCGCTGCTCGGCGTCGGCGGCTACGGCCGGCGTCGGCGTTTCCTCTCGTCTGTGGCAACCTCCGACCTCGAAGCCTTCGCCCGCGGTCGCCGCCTCACGTTGAGCACGCTGGTGCAGGCCGCTTGGGCGCAGCTCCTCGCCCGCTATTGCGGCGGCGACGACGTGGTCCATGGCGCCACCTCGTCGGGGCGTCCGGCCGATCTGCCGGGAGTCGAGACGATCGTCGGCCTGTTCATCAACACCCTTCCGGTGCGCGTCCGGGTCGAGCGCTCGGCGGTCGTCGGCGCCTGGCTCGCCGCGCACCAGGAGCGCCTCGGCGGGCTGCGCGAGCACGAGCACACGCCGCTGGTCGAAGTCCAGGGTTGGAGCGAGATCCCGCGCGGTCTGCCGCTGTTCGAGAGCCTGGCGGTATTCGAGAGCTACCCGGCGGAACGAAGTTTCGCTCAGAGGGCCGGCGAGCCCGGAGGCGCTCTCGGCGGTTTGACGGTCTCGGCGGTCCAATCGCTCCAGAAAGCGCACTATCCGCTGACCCTGGTGGCGCTCCCCGGCGAACGGCTGGAGCTTCGCCTCGCCTACGACGAGACTCGCTTCGGGGCTTCGGCGATCGAACGGGCGTTGGGCCATCTGGAAGCATTGCTGCGGGCGTTCGTCGCTCAACCGGAAGCTCGGCTCGGCGATCTTTCGATGCTCGAACCGAGCGAGCAAGTCGAGATCATGGCGCTCTCGCGCGGTCCGGAGCTGACCGAAGAGCCGCTCGCCGTCCATCGCCGGTTCGAGCGCCAGGCGGCCCTGCGGCCCGACGCTCCGGCACTCCTGGTCGCTTCCGGCGGGAGCGCTGCGGCTGCAAGCGAGCCGCGTACCCTCTCTTACGACGAGCTCAACGCGCGCGCCAACGAGCTGGCCCATCGCCTGGCGGGCGGAGGCGTCGGCCCGGAATCGCGCATCGCCCTGCTGGTCGAGCGCTCGCCCGAGGCGATCGTGGCGATCCTCGCGGTGCTCAAGGCCGGCGGCGCCTATGTGCCGATCGATCCCGGGTATCCGGAGGAACGGCTCGCGTATCTGGTCGGCGATGCCGGGCCGGCGGCGCTGGTGACGATTGAACCGCTCCGGGAGCGCGCGGAGCTCCTGGCTGCGCAGCTGCCGATCCCGCCGATCGTCGTCACCGTTTCGTGCGCCGGCCCGACGCCCAAGGGGGCGGTCGCGGCGAATCTTATTTCGTCGAATCAGGCCGGCGACGACTTCGGAGGCTTTCTCGCGTACGCGATCTACACCTCGGGTTCGACCGGGCAGCCGAAAGGGGTATTGATCGAGCACCGCCAGCTGGCGGCCCGCACGGTCGGCATGGTCGATTCGTTCGCCGCCGGCCCGGACCTCTGCCAGCTGCAGCTCGCGTCGCTCTCTTTCGACGTCTCGGTCGAGGAGATTTTCTTGCCGCTCGTGGTCGGCGGCGCGCTGGTCCTGATGCCGCGCGGTGCCGGCATGGTTGAGATCCTTGCCGCGTGCCGGCGAAGCGGGGTGACCAAGATCAACGCGGCGGCCGCACTCCTGGGTCAGCTGTGCGATGCACTGGCGGAAGGGGCCGAGCTGCCCGAATCGTTCACGACCCTGGTGGCCGGAGCCGAGAGCCCGTCGCCGCAGCGCCTGGCGCAGATCGCCGCCGCGGCTGCGGCGAGCGGTCGCCGGGCACTCCAAACGATCTTCAACGTCTACGGTCCGACCGAGGCGACAATCCTGACTGTGGCGGAGCGGATGGTGCCCGACCAGGCGGCGTTTCTTGCCGCGTCTCGCATCCCGATCGGCCGGCCGGTCTCCGGCGCCACGGCGTACCTGCTCGACACGGGGCTTGCGTCCGCTCCCACCTGGCCTGGAGCGCCGCAGCCGATCGGCATCGTGGGCGAGCTGTTCCTCGGCGGTCCCGGGGTCGGCCGCGGCTATCTCGGTCGGCCGGATCTGACCGCCGAGCGCTTTGTGCCCGATCCCTTCACGCCCAAGCCGGGTGCGCGGCTCTATCGCACCGGCGACCTGGCCCGGTGGCGGCAAGACGGCCGGCTGGTATTCGTCGGCCGGACCGATCATCAGGTCAAGGTGCGCGGCTTTCGGATCGAACTCGGCGAGGTCGAGGCCGCGCTCGGCGCGCATCCGGCGATCGCCGACTGTGTCGCGACGGTGCGCGAGGACCGGCCGGGCGATCGCCGTCTCGCCGCCTATCTGGTCGCGCGCCCGGTGCCGCGCGGTCGGTCGGACGAGGCCACGCCGCCTGCTCCTCCAACCGTGGCGGAGCTGCGCGCCTTCCTGCTCGCCCGCCTACCCGAGCCGTTGGTCCCCTCGGTGTTTGTGGCGCTCGCCGAGCTGCCGCGGACATCAACCGGCAAAGTCGATCGCCGCGCGCTGCCCGCACCCGAAGGCTCGGGTCTAGCGCTCGGTCGGGCATACGAGGCGCCGCGGACGCCGCTCGAGCGGTTCCTGGCCGAGGTATGGGCCGAGCTGATGAGGGTCGAACGCGTGGGCATCCACGACGGCTTCTTCGAGCTCGGCGGCGATTCGCTCAAAGCCGCGGTGCTGATCAATCGACTGGAAAAAGCGCTCGGGCGCTACGTTTACGTTACGTTGCTGTTCGATGCTCCGGATGTCGCGAGCTTCGCGGCGGCGCTCGCGAGCGAGTTTCCAATCGAAGTCACGGCGCGGTTCGGGTCGGAGTCGGTACCGGTGTCGATTTCGACGCCTGCCGGGGAGTCGTCAGGAAGCGCGGTGCGCCGCTCGACGGCGGCGGATCTCGCCGAGTTGCGGGCGCTGATCCCGTCGCTCGCGCCGTTTCCCGCGCGCCCGTCGGCCGCGAACCCGCCTGCGCTCTTCGTGCTCTCGCCGCCGCGCTCGGGCTCGACCCTGTTGCGCGTTTTGCTCGCCGGGCACTCCGGACTGTTCGCACCGCCGGAGCTCGACCTGCTCTCGTTCAACACCATGGCGGAGCGCCGCGCTGCATTCTCGGGCAAGTTTTCTTTCTGGCTCGAAGGGCTGCTCCGGGCGGTGATGACGGCGTGCGGGGTCTCCGCGGACGAGGCCCGTGCCCTTATCGAACCGTCCGAGCGCGACGCGGTCCCGGTCAAAGCGGTCTACCGTCAGCTTCAGGAGTGGATAGGAGACCGCCTATTGGTCGACAAGACCCCCTCGTACGCGCTCGATCCGGCGATCCTCGCGCGGGCGACCGAGGACTTCTCGTCGGCGCGCTTCATCCATCTGGTTCGCCATCCCCTGGGAATGATCCGCTCGTTCGAAGAGGCGAAGATCGAGCAGACGTTTTTCCGCCATCCGCATCGATTTGCCCCGCGCCAACTGGCGGAGTTGGTGTGGGCGCTGTCGCACCAAAACATCCTCGCGTTCCTCGAGAGCCTGGGTGGTGAACGGGGAAGGCGCTGCCACCGGGTGAGCTTCGAAGACTTGGTGCGCGAGCCGGAGCGCACGCTCCAAGCGCTCTGCGGGTTTCTCGGGATCGAGTTCGATCCGGCGATGCTCTCGCCCTACGCGGAGCGTGAGCAGCGGATGACCGACGGGATCCATCCGCTGGCCAAAATGCTCGGCGACGTCAAGTTCCACGAGCATTCGGGGGTCGATGCCGCGTCGGCCGAACGCTGGCGCGGTCTTGCCGATCACCCGCTCGGCGAGGCGACCGTGGCGCTCGCGGAGCGCTTCGGCTACGAGCTGCCGGCGGAAGCGCCGGTTCCCAAGGCCCCCTCACGGCTCCGGATCGCCACCCTGCGGGGGGCGCCCGGAAAAGTCTCGGCGCCCGATGCCGCCGGCTTGGCCCCCCTCTTCTTCTTTCCCCCGGCGGGCGGTGGCGTGCTCTGCTACCGGGGCCTCACGCGCGAGCTGCCGGAGGACCGGTCGGTCTTCGGATTCGAAGCGATCGGCCTGGCGCCCGGCGAGTCGCCTCTGAAGTCGGTCGCCGAGATCGCCGCGCGGGCGGTTGCCGAGTTGATCGCGATCTTGCCCCAGGGGCCGTGGCACCTCGCCGGATGGTCGTTCGGTGGTTACCTCGCCTACGAAGCGGCATGCCAACTGGCCGGGCGCCACGGCGCGGCCGATCGGGTCGGCGTGGTCGGTCTGCTCGATGCGAGCGCCGAGCAGCTTGCGGCGCCGCCTTCGGATCTGGACGACGCAGAGTTGTTGGCGAGCATCTTCGAGACCGAGCTCGGGGTGAGCGCCGAAGAGCTACGACCACTCGATCCCGACGCGCGTCTCGCCCGGCTGGTCGAGCGGGCTCATGCGCTCGGACAGACGGGCTTCGACCTCGATCAGGCGCGCCGCTTCTTCGCGGTCTATCAGGCCAGCCGGCGAGCACAGCAGAACTATCGCCCTGGCTACTACCCGGGGCGGCTGCTCCTGTTGCGCGCACTCGAGCGCAGAGATCGCGCGCTCGATCCGACCTTGGGTTGGGGCGCACTGGCCGGTGGTGGAATCGAGGTCCGGCCGGTCGCTTGCGGCCATATGGAACTGCTGAGCCCGCCGGCCAGCGCAACCGTGGCGCGTGCATTGGCCGCAGCGCTCGCCAGCGCTTCCGATCTCGAGCGAGCCGCCGCCATCGATCGACGCCCGAGCCAACCGAGGAGAAACGAATCATGAGCACCTTCCTTCGTGACCTGCGATTCGCCGTGCGCGGCCTCGCCCGCAAGCCTGGATTCGCCGCCGCAGCGATCCTCTGCCTGGCGCTCGGCATCGGTGCCAATACGGCGATTTTCAGCTTCGTCAACGCGATTCTCCTCGAGCCTCTGCCCTTTCCGGAGCCGGATCGACTGGTCTATCTCTGGCAGCAGTTCTTGGCGGATGGGCAGGAGCGCGTGCCGGTCTCCGGTCAGGAGTTCCTCGACTATTCGGACCGCAACGAAGCGTTCTCGACCCTGATCGCGCTGTTCCGTCAGGAATACAACGTCACCGGCAGCGGCGAGGCTGAGCTCGCGGACGGTTTGCGCGCTTCTTCCGGAGTCTTTGCGATGCTCGGAGTCCAACCTGCTCTCGGGCGCGTTTTCAGTGCCGACGAGGACCGATTTGGCAAGCACTTCGTCATACTTCTGACCGACGAGATGTGGCACCGCCGCTTTGGTGCGCGGCCTGACGTTCTGGGCGAGAAACTGCTGCTGGACGGCGCGCCATACACGATCATCGGCGTGCTGCCGCGCGGCTTTCGTCCGCTGCGGGTCAAAGTGGATTTCTGGGTGCCGCTGGCGATGAACCTCGACCGATTGCCGCCGCGCGACGCCCGCGGCCTGATGGTGCTCGGTCGCCTGCGACCCGGGGTGACGCTCGAACAGGCGGGCGAGAACGTGTCCAAAGTCGCACGCGGTTTCGCCGAAGAGCACCCGGATCTCTATCCGGCGGCGAGCGGCTGGGGTATTCGACTGCTGCGGATGGGCGACCAGCTGACCGGTAACGTGCGCCCCGCCTTGCTTGCGCTGTTCGTCGCGGCATTGGGAGTCTTGGTGATCGCCTGCATCAACGTCGCCAACCTGCTGCTCGCCCGGGCGGTCGTCCGCGGTCGGGAAATGGCGTTGCGAATGGGGCTCGGTGCCGGGCGGCGCGCCCTGCTCTCTCAGTTGTTCGCCGAGGGTCTGGTGCTCTCGCTCGCGGGCGCGGCGCTCGGTCTCTTGTTTGCGTATTGGGGGATCGGCGTGCTGGTGGCGAACGCCCCGGCGCGCATCCCTCTGCTCGACCGGGTCGGGATCGACCGGATGGTCTTGTTGTTCGCGCTCTCCTCCGCGCTTACAACCGGCATCGTGTTCGGCTTCGCGCCGATCTTGCGCGTCCTCTATACCGATCTCGCAGGAGCGCTTCGCGCCGGCTCCGGTGCCACGGGCGCGGGCCGCGGGCGGCGCGGGCCGCGCCACGCCCTGATCGTCGCCGAGGTCGCGCTCACCACTCTGGTGCTGATCGGCGCCGCGCTCACCACGCGGAGCCTCCTGGCGCTCGAACAGGTCGATCCCGGCTTTCGTGCCGACCAGGTGCTCACCTTGAAGCTCCACCTCGCGAAGGGTCCGCAGATGACCCGAGCGAAAGTCACCGCGAAACAAAGGGCACTGGTCGAACGATTGCGCGAGATCCCCGGCGTGGTGGTGGCCGGAGGAGTGAGCGATCTGCCGATCGCCGGTGGCTCCGACGAGCGCGGCTTCCTGATCCGCGAAGGGGTGGTGCCGGTGCCGGGAGAGGTCCGACCGGAGGTCTGCTGGCGTGCGGCAACCGCGAAATACTTCGAGACGATGGGCATTCCTCTCCGTTCGGGCCGAGGCCTGTCGGACAGCGACTCCGCAAGTGCCGAGCCGGTGGCGGTGATCGACGAGTTGCTCGCCCGCCAATTCTGGCCGGGGATGGACCCGCTGGGGAAAAGGTTGCGTTTGCTCGGAACGCCCTACGTTTCCGAGGAGATGCGGACCGTGGTGGGAGTGGTCGGCGCGATCCGCCCGCTTTCGCTCGCCGAAGACGCCCGCCCGGTCATCTATCTGGCGCAGGAGCAGGTCGCGTTTCCCGGCCTCTGGCTCACCGCGCGCACGGTCGGCAAGCCGGCGTCACTCGCATCGACCGTCCACAAAGCCTTACGCGAGGTCGATCCCGAACAGGCGATACCCGATGTTGTGCCGATGCTGGATCGCCTCGACCAGACGCTCGCCCAGCCCCGATTCGTAGCGCTCTTGTTCGTTCTGTTCGGTGGTCTCGCGCTCTGCCTCGCCTTGCTCGGAGTCTACGGCGTCCTCGCCTACGGCGTGGCGCAGCGCACGGTTGAAATCGCGGTACGGACGGCGGTCGGCGCTACGCCACGACAGGTCTTGGCCCTGGTGCTCGGTGAGGGTTTGCGGCTCGCCGGCCTAGGTGCTTTGCTCGGCGTTCTCGGCGCCTTCGCCGCCGGTCGCCTGGTCGAGCGATTGCTTTACGGTGTCGAGACGTACGACCTGGCGACCTACCTCGCAGTCCCTACGGTGATTCTCGCGACCGCCGTGCTCGCAGCACTGATTCCAGCTTGGCGCGCCACCCGGGTGGCGCCGACGCTTGCCCTGCGTGGGGATTAGGCCCCCCTCTTCTTGGGACTTGGCACCGGAGCCTGCTGCGCCGTCGCTACATCCGGCCGCGCTGATCCACCAGATCGTTCAGCTCTTGGCGGAGCGATTCCATCTTGTTGACCGCATCGATCTTCGCCTGCTCTTCGGTGAGGTTCGGCAGGTCGGCGGTCACGCGCTCGATCTCGGCCTTCTTATCCTCGATCTTCCGGTCCAGATCGATCTTGCTCGTCGCTCTGCCAGAGTCCGCCGCGCTCGCCGCTTCCGGATCTCCCTTCGAGCCGACCGAGCTCAGTTTGTCGCAGCCGACGAGCGATGACGCGACTAGACCAAGGGTGGCGACGAGCGGAACGAGGCGCTTGAGCATGGCGAAACCTCCGGGAAGAAATGGCTGTGGGGAGCGAGCGGGTGCCTTTGGAGACTAACATGGGGCGGCGGGGAACGTTTAGGTTCGTTCCCTGGTTCAACATCTCTAGAACGGCGCTGAGGTCGGCGCTTTGCCGAACTCTTAAAAGCCCATCCCGCAAGGAATCTCCCGCTATGTGTTTGAACCGCCGCCGCCCGTTCGGCTTGCCGTACGCACTACTCGGCCTTGCCGCCGTCGTCTTGCTCGTCGGTTGCCGTGGCCGGAGCCGCGCCCCTGCGGAGACCGCTGCGCCGCCGGAGATCGCCCAGGTCGAGATCCGCGATCTGGACGTGCGGGCCGAAGCGGCGGGGACGATCCAGCCGCTCAAAGTCATTGAGGTGAAATCGAGGGTCGCGGGCGAGCTGCAGCGGCTGATGGCCGACACCAATCAACTGGTGAAGGAGGGGGCGCTGCTCGCCGAAATCGACCCGCGCGACGTCAACAACGCGTTCGAACAGGCGACCGCGGATCGCGAAGTGGCGAAGGCCCGAGTTGAGACCACCTCCGCCCAAGCGCGCCGGGCGGTCGAGCTGTTCGTCCAGGGGGTGATTCCTGCTCAAGATCGCGAGAATGCCGATCTCGCCGCGACCAACGCGCGCGCCGACCTGCTCAAGGCGGAGACCAACCTGTCTCTTGCGCAACAGCGGCTCGGTGATGTCAAGATCCGCGCCCCGATCTCCGGCACGATCATCGAGCGCACGGTCGAGCAGGGGCAGATCGTCACCTCGGCGAGCGCCAATGTGTCGGGCGGCACGACCCTGGTGAAGATGGCCAACCTGTCGGTCATGCAGGCGCGGGCGCTGGTCGACGAGGTCGATATCGGCCGCATTCGCCCGGGCCAGACGGTCGGGGTGACGGTCGAGGCCTACCCCGGGCGCGTCTTCCGAGGCGAGGTGGAAAAGATCGAGCCGCTGGCGGTGGTCGACCAGAACATCACGATGTTTCCCGTGCTCGTCCGGCTCGCGAACCCGGAAGGCCTGCTCAAGCCGGGGATGAACGCCGAGGTCGCCATCGCGATCACCGAGCGGCGGGGCGTGACCGCGGTGCCGAACTCGGCGGTGGTCGCGGTCAAAGACCTGGTTTCGGTGGGTACTATGCTCGGTCTCGACGCCGCGGCGTTGCGCGGCAAGCTCGGTCCGCCCCAAGACGGCGCGGGACGCGAAACGGCGCCCCCGAGGCCGCCGAGCGCAGGCGCCCCCGCGAGCGCGGGAGAGGAGACGGGTCGATCCGGGTTCGTCTTCATCCGAGGAGCGGCTGGGCCGGAGGCGCGCGCGGTGCGCCTCGGCGTCTCGGATTGGGATTTCACCGAGGTGATCACCGGGGTGTCCAAGGGCGATCCGGTCTATCTCATCTCGGTGGCTCGCATGCAGCAGCAACAGCAGCGGTTCAACGACCGGATGCGGCAATCGACGGGATTCGGCGCGAGTGGCGGCGGCCGCCCCGGCGGCCCCCGCTAAAGCGCCCGCAGGAAAGGGAGCGAGCCCATGCTGATCACCGAGATCCTCCGCGTCGCACTGTCCGCGATCCGAGCCAACAAGCTCCGCTCGTTCCTGACCGCGCTCGGGATCATCATCGGCATCGCCTCGGTGATCACGATGGTGGCGCTGGGCGAGGGGGCGCAGCGCGCGGTCGAGGCGAGGTTGCGCACCCTGGGCACCAACGTGCTCACCGTCCGCCCCGGGCAGGAGATGCGTGGTGGCGTCGATCGGGGGGATGCGCGGCTTCGCCCGGAAGAGGCGCGCGCCCTGCTACGGGCGCCCCATGCGATCGGGGCCGCTTCCCCTGAGCTACAGCGGCGGGTGCAGGTCGAGTTCGGCGAGGCGAACGCGAGCCTGCAGGTCTCGGGCGTCTGGCCGAGCTACTTCGGAATCCAGAACCATCAACTCGCCGTCGGACGTCTTTTTTCCGAAGCCGAAGAGCGCGGTCGGCGCCGGGTCGTCCTGCTCGGCGCCACCGTCGCCGACAAGCTGCAATCGACCGCCGCCGAGCTTCTCGGGCAGAGCGTGCGGATCGCCGGCGTTTCGTTTCAGGTCATCGGGGTGTTCGCCGAGAAGGGATCGGTCGGCTTCTCCAGTCCGGATGACGGCCTGTACGTGCCGCTCTCGACCGCGCAGTTCCGGATCTTCGGGGACGACCGGGTGAACGCGATCTACGTTCAGGCGACCAGCGAGCGCGAAGTGAACGGGGCGATCGCCGAGATCGACAGCGTGCTCCGGCGCGAGCGCCGCTTGCGCCCCGCGGCGCAGAGCGACTTTACGATCCGCAATCAGGCGACGCTGCTCTCGACCTTCGAGGCGACGACCAAGACCTTCTCGTTTCTGCTCGCCGGGATCGCTCTGGTCTCGCTGCTGGTGGGCGGCATCGGCATCATGAACATCATGCTCGTCTCGGTCACCGAGCGGACGCGCGAGATCGGGGTCAGGAAAGCGCTCGGCGCGCGCAAACGCGACATCCTGCTGCAGTTCTTGATCGAAGCGCTGGTGCTCTGCTTGGCGGGTGGCGTGGTCGGCATCGCGATCGGGTTCGGTGCCGCCGAAGCGGTCCGCCGGTTCGCCGGCTGGAACGCCGAAGTGGCGCCAGGGGCGGTGGCGCTCGCGTTTTCGTTCTCGGCGGCGGTAGGGATCTTCTTCGGGCTCTGGCCGGCACGCAAAGCCGCCCGGCTCGATCCGATCGAAGCCCTGCGTTACGAATGAGCCGCTGCGAGCGAGGTTCTAGGTTTGGAGGGACGTGCGCCCGTGCTGGCCGTCGCCGCGCAGCCGGGCGAGCAGCGCCAGGCCCTCGGGCCAGTCCCCAAGCGCGCTGGCCGAATTGATGTGCCCCAACGGGCCGACCTCGACCAGTTCGCTTCCCCATGCCTTCGCGAACTCGCGCGCACGCTCGATCGACACATAAGGGTCGTCGCTGCTCGCGACCACGAGGCTCGGGAATGGCAGCCTCCGGCGCGGCATCGGCGTAAAACCGGTCGTTCCGGGAGGGTAGAGATCGGATTCGACATCGCTCGGAGCCACCAGCAGCGCGCCGCGCACGGGTGAGCTTCCCCCCTCCCGCTTCTGGGTCGCCCAATGGGCGACGGTCGCGCAACCGAGACTGTGCGCGGCGAGCACGATACCGGTGCCCCCCGCGCGCACCGCGGCTTCGAGCGCCGCGGTCCAAGCGGAGCAGACAGGGGTTTCCCAATCGCTCTGGATGACGCGGCGGAAGGTCGGAAACGCCGCCTCCCAATGGCTCTGCCAATGATCGGGGCCGGAGTTCCACAGGCCGGCGACGGTGAGCACTTCGACCGGTGATTCGCTCATGATGCGGGAGAGGGCCCGAGCGAGCGCCACGGGAAGAGAACCGCTGCGATCGGCAGCAGCAGATGGGTGGCGCCGCCCAGCAGGGCTCCTCCCCAGAATAGGGCGGTGAGCCAGAGCGAAAACGCGAGCAGGCCGAGCGCCGCGCGGAGAGTGGGGGAGAGCTTGGAGAGCATCGTGAGGCACGGTATCACGGTCTTGCGCGCGCCGGTCCCAGGCCATCGGCCTGGGAGGGGGTTTCTCAGGCTGGCGGTGACGGTGGGAGGCGCGTGCTACACTCCGCCAGAGGCTATCGAGAGATAGGTGATCGGATAGCTCAACAGGACCCTGCATGAAGATCTCGACCAAAGGCGAATACGGCATCCGGGCGATGCTCTACCTCGCGATGCACGCCGACGAGGGGGCCGTGACCAGCCGCGAAATCGCGGCGCACCAGGGAATTCCCGAGCCCTATTTGCGGCAGATTCTCGCGCTGCTGTCGAAGGACCGGTTGATTTACTCGAACCGCGGTCCGCAGGGGGGGCACATCCTCGGCCGTCCGGCCAAGCAGATCACCGTCCGCGACATCATGGTCACGCTCGAAGGGCAGACCACGGCGATCGATCAGATCCTCGCCCTCCCCTGCACGATCGAGCTGGGCACCGACCACTGCGTGATCCGCGAAGTCTTCTTGGAGGTCAAGGACGCCGTCGAGCGCATCCTGGCCCGAACCACCCTCGAAGACCTGGTCGTACGGCAGAATGAGATTCTGCGTTCGAACATCATGGTGCCGCACGACCTGGTGGCGAGAGTGCCGTCGTTGCTGCCGATCCTCGCCGACTGAAAACGCGGCTACTTCGACCAGGGCGGCACGATGCCGTTCATCCGGGCGTAGGCGATCGACTGGCCCATGTGCTCGTGGGCGTGGCCGAGCACCCGCAGGACGATCCCCCGCTTGCTGACCGAGGTGCCGAAGAAGTCCACTTTCGCATCGAGGTCCGCCTCGCTGAGCCCCGCGATCACCTTCTTGATGAAGACGAACGAGGTTTTCATCGTCTCGATCGATTTCGCTTTGTCGGTGGTCGATTTGTCGATTCCGCGGGAATCGATCCCGTCGGGGGTCGGCGTGCCGAGCATCCGGGCCAGGAAGTAGTTGCCGCCGGCGACATGAAGAGTCACCTCGTTGTACGAGCGGACCCCTTCGCCGGGGCGCCAGCTCCATTTTTCGACCGGAATCGCCCCGGCGAGGTCGACCAACTGCTGTTCGGCGTCCGTAAGGTTGGCCTCGGCGTCGGCGAGGAAGGCCGAAACGACCGGCAGAGCGGCGGCCTCGGCTGCGCGCGCCGGAGCGGCGATTGCGGCGGCGGTGAAGGCGGTGAGCGCCAGGGCGAGAAGCGGCAGGCGGGATCGGTTCATCAGGTGTCTCCTTGGGGTAGCAGGTGAATGATCGAATTCGCGTAGTAGGCCAGGGTCGCCCGCTCGCTCTCGGCCGGCAGGAACAGGCCGTCTCGGGCGATGATCAGGTGGCGCTGCGTCAGCATACGCAGGCCGAATGAAATGGCATAGTCGCGGTCGCCGCGCGGCACGTAGACTCGGGCGCCGACGCTCTCTAACGCCGCGATCCGGTCGTGCACCTCGGCCTTGAGCTCGAACTCCGAGAGCCCCTCCGGGTGCGCGAGCAGCACGGTGGCGACCAACGAAACCGGCAGCGCCGGCACCACCCTGCCGATCTCTACCATCAGCTCGCGCGCCAACTCCTCGATGCGCGGGATCCGCTCTTCGCGGGTGAGTTTTCGCGGATCGAAACCGGCCCGGGAGAGGTAGGCGCGGGTCGAAAACGGCGTGCCGAAATTGACGCAGGCATAGCCGAAGCGGTGCCAGCGCTGGCGCGCCATCTGCCAGAGATTTCGTCCGGCGAAGCTGAATGTTTTGGTGAGCGCGCCGAAGCCCCGGGCGCGCGGTTTGGCGGTCTCCGCCGCACCCGGTTGGCTCAGGTCACCCGGGTCGCGGACGTCGAGCAGGAGGGTCCGGTCTTCGAGCGTCCGGTCGTAGTTCAAACCGACCGGCACGAACACCAGATCGCGCTCGCCCTCCGGGTCGAAGGTGCGCAGCATGTAGTCGAGAATACCGATCTTCGGCGCGCGCAACCGACCGTCGCGCGACAATCCCCCTTCGGGGAACACCGCCTGTGGCACCCCGCCGTGGGTGGCCATCTGGATGTAGCGCTCGAGGACCTTGCGATAGAGCGGATCGCGCGAGTTGCGGCGGACGAAGTAGGCGCCCATCGAGCGGATCAGCTGCTGGAGCGGCCAGATCCGCGCCCACTCGCCGACCGCGTAGGAGAGCGCGATCCGCTCCGCGACCAGGTACGAGACCAGCACGTAATCCATATTGCTGCGGTGGTTCATCAGAAAGACCACCGTCGCGTTCGGCGGAATCGAAGCGAGCCCCACCTCGTCCGAGCTGCCCAGGCGCACCCGGTAGAGCAGCCGCGCCGCACTGCGGGCGATCCAATAGCCGATCCGGAAATAAGCGTAGGCGTTGAACGACGGCACGATCTCATGGGCGTAGCGCTCGACCTTGGCCACTGCAACCTCGCGCGGCATCCCCTGTTCCCGCGCGAACGCCTCGATCGCCACCACGACACCCGGATCGTAGAGCAGCCGGTCGAGCAGCACCTGGCGCTTGGTCAACTGGAACTGCGGGATCGCGATCCGCAGCCGCTGGTTGACCTCCTCGATCGCCTGATTGACCCGGCGGCGCAGAAACCAGCGTACGCTCGGCACCAACAAACGTTCGAGCGCCCACCAGACGGCGAGCAAGACCAGCACGACGACCAGCCAGAGCGGGAGCGTGACGCTAGAGGTCAAGCGGTTCCTTTCGCGGAGAAAAGCGGGCCGATGATAGCGCGCCCGCGACCTCTGGTTCTGGGCTCATAGATAACCCAACGCTTCGAGCGCCTTGCGCTCCTCCGCTCCGAGCGGTGCCGAAACCGCGAAGCGCCTCCGTTCGGCGAGCTGCTCGGCGCGCAGCAGCGAACGCAGGTACCCGGCCCGCACCGGATTTTCGGCCGCGAGATCGCGCGCCTCTTCCCGGTCGGCGGCGAGATTGAACAGCTTGCCCGCGCGGGAAAATTTGCGGCTCCACGGCTCGATCAGGTGCCAATTTCCGAACTCGACGCTTCCCCCCTGGCGCCCTTCGTAATCGAGGTGAGAAAACCTCGGGCCCTCTCTCGCTTCCGGCGCGAGCCGATCGACCCCGTAGAGGTCAGCTCCTGCGGGAATGCCGAGCGCCGCAAGAATCGTGGGCATCACGTCGAGATGGGCGGCAGGGACCGCGATCCTTCGCCCTGCGCTCTGCCCGGGGAGCCGGACGATCCATGGCACATCGAGCACCTCGCGGTAGAGCGTCTTGCCGTGACCGAGCCCGCCGTGCTCGCCGAATTCTTCGCCATGATCCGAGATCACGACCACCAGGGTGTGCCTGAGCTCGCCGCGCCGATCGAGCTCGTCGAGCAGCGCGCCGAAGCTCCGGTCGATGCCCGCGATCTCGGCGTCATAGAGCGGCGGCATCCGCGCCAGTAGCGCCTTGGCCTCCGGATGCTTTCGATCGAGCGCCCGGTAGACGGCCTCGACTTGTCCGAGGCTGCCGGAGCCGGCGGGCACGTTCGGGGCGAAACGCCTCCGAAGGTCCTCTGGCGGCTCGTACGGTGCGTGGGGGTCGATCGCGTGAACATAGAGGAAGAACGGCGGAGCTTGGGTTCGATCCAAGCCTGAGGAGGCGCGAGCCGACTCGTCGAGCCAGGCGAGCGCCCTACGCCCGAGCGCCTCGGCGCGCGCCAACTCGTCGAGGAACTCGAAGCGCTCGAACCCCTGGTCAAACCCGGTCGCCGCGGTCACATGAGCGTTCGCGCTCCATCCGCCGGTTCGATACCCCGCATTCCGAAGCACTTCGGCGAGCGTTTGCACCGCGGAGGGGAGCCGCCGGTCGAGCCGGGTCGCACCATGAACCGCGGGCGGCAGGCCGGTGAGGATCGTCGCGGTCGAGGGCCGGGTCCAGGACGATGCGGCGGTCGTCTGTTCGAAGACGACGCCTTGCCGGGCGAAAGCGTCGATCCGCGGGGTGAGGCCGCGCGTCGAGCCGTAGGCGCCCACTCGATCGGCGCGTAGCGTGTCGATCAGATAGAGCAGGAGGTTTGGGCGCTTCGGGGGAGCCGGGTTCGTCTGTGCGGCCTTCGGAGGGGAGGGGCGCAGACTGCGCGACCGCACCACCGGCCGCCGAACGATCGCCCAGGACGCCCCGTCTCCCGTCGCGCGAAACGACCAGCGCACCAGCCGTTCGCCCGTCCCGGGGATTTCCCAGGCCCCGGCCTTGGCGCCGGGCGCGAGCCGCGCCAGCAGCTTCTCAGACCCCCCTTCGACCTGGGCCAGGATCTCGACCTGCGGCGCGCCGCCGCGCGAGGCGATCCCCGCCACTCCGATCGCCGCGTTCCCCTTCATTTGCAGATAGCCGTCGATCCGCACCCCGCCCGCAAGCGCGATCCCCTCCGCCACTCCCGCCGCCAGGTTCCGATCGACCGGCCCCGGCGGGCGGGGCGGGCCGAGGGGGTCGGCCTCGCGCCGCACCTCGCAGATCGGCAGCTCCGCCGCCAGATCGCGCGCCACCGGCCACTCGCGGGGTGAAGGACCGCAAGCGGCGAGCAGAAGTAGCACTAGGAGAGCAGTCGAACGAGGGAGCACGCAGGGATCTTACCGGCGACGGGACCTTCCAGACTTGGCTGTGACGAAAACGCCGCAAAGACCGCGAAGTACCGAGCGGTCGCGGCTCTTTGAACTGGTATCGGCACAAGGGGAGAGGCGCGCTGAAAACTTTGCCTCGGGTCACGGGCCTCTACATTTGCAGAATTCCTGGCCTCCGAAGGGAGAAGCGACTTCTCTGGGGAAGGGCATCCAATTACGGGGAGGCGCTATCCCTTCGCTGCCGGTCGCCCGTGAGGAACTTCGGCCGTATACTTGCCTCGCGATCCTGTCGCCCGGGTTATTCGCGTCCTTCCAATCGGCGAGCTGTGCGGAATTCGGCTAGCCTTTGCCTCGGCCGTATTGTGACCGCTGTATTAGAGTCAGTGCGTTCATTGGGTGCCAGGCAAGCTTCGGCCGAATACTCGTATAGAGGAAGAGAGATTCGCGTATGGGCATAAAGCATATCTTCATCTCGCATGCTGGCGCAGACCACCAGATTGCCCTTCGGCTCGATGAGCACTTAAGAAACGCCGGTCATGAGACGAAAGTTGACCTAAATGACTTGAACCTCGGGGACAATGCAATCGCCTTCATCAATGACTCGATCGCCAATGCTCATACGGTGATCGTCCTCTTTTCAAAGCATTCGGAACACGCGAAATGGCAAAAGTTGGAGATGGACTCCGCCGTATGGAGCGAGGTAACGGGGAGTGGCGGTCGCTGTATCGTCGTTCGCCTGGATGATGCGCCCGTCCCTCCCGTGCTCGGACCCAAGATATATGGGACGCTGGATCCGGACGACGTCGCATCTTTTCAAAGACTAATCGAGGATATCTGCAGAGTTGTCCTGCCCGCCAGCACCGCATCTTCTGTCGTCTCTGTCGCGCTTCGAGCAGAATCGCGAAATCCTTTTCGACATCTTCGCGCCGAATTCTTTGAAAACCGACCAGACCTTCACGCTAAAGCTTTCGCACCGCCCGACGCCCTAACGGTTGGAGCTCTCGAAGAGATGAAGCCATGCTTCCTCGAGGGGTCGAGGGGTACTGGGAAATCGATGCTGCTGCTCTCGCTCCGAGCACGAAATCTGCTGCTTCGAAAGCCAAGCGTTAAGGCCGAAGTTCCAATATTCGGCTTCTACCTCAAGCTAAGCCGTGGGGCGGTCTGCAATTCAGGTGTGGATCCTAACAAAGTGGAAGGCCCCCATTCCGTACAGATCAGCGACATTGCTGCGCAGGAGATTTTCCTTCAGACTCTCGAAAGCCTCTTCTCCGAACTAGGCTACTGTCTTGCTGAGGGTCTACTTGACTGCGACAGAATGCGAGAAAAAGCTCTCGTGGAGGAAGCTGATCACCTCCTGCTCGATGACACCAAGAGTTCGGCGGAAACTATCGATTCATTGCTAGATAAACTTGGTCACTTGCACAAACGCGTGGCCGACTTCATTCGACGGCGGTTTATCTATGGAGAGCAGCCAACTGTACCGGTAACTACCTTCGATCTCGAGCAACTCAAGCGCGCCATCAAAGCAGTTCGTAAATTTGTGCCATCGTTGAAAACGGCAATGTTCGTCGCGCTATTCGATGAGTACGAGAATCTCTTTCCATATCAGCAGCGAATTGTCAACGGCCTCGTAAAGCTCGGTCCTCCGGAGTTCTCCGTGAAGATTGCAAAAAAGCTGGCGAGCGGCGATACGTCCGCAACGACGGCAGGCCAAGAACTACAGGAGACCCACGACTACACACGCCTTCCGTTGGTTTACGACGTAGAGGACGCAACCCAGCGAAGTTCCTATTATGTTCTGTTGGAACATATTGTTCAGAACATCTTCCGATCTGAGAATTTAAGTCCTATGAGCATTGCCAAGCTTCTTCCTCCGGCATTGGGGCCAGAGGTCCCTGAGGAAAAGTTGAAAGCTGAAGTCACGAGACTCTGTAAGGTTACGTCTACCGAGTTCGACTCCTGGAGTGAGGAGAAGCGCAGGGAGAAGTTGGTTTACTATGGCGAAGCGGCAACGTATCGGGCCCTTCTTGGGCAAAAGGGCCGTCATCCCGACAAACGGTTTTCTGGGTTCAGTCAGCTAGCGTTCCTCAGTTCTGGTGTGATCCGATATTTTCAGGAGATTCTCGGTGTCGCGTACCATCTTACCTTCGGCGGAGAAGCGCCAAGTGGCGTAGACCTCGTCCTTCCGACCGAAAAACAGTCGCGAGCTGTGCATTTCGTTTCGCAACACAATCTCACTACATTGAGCCGAAATGTAGAGCATCATGGCGAAGAACTCAAGTATTTTCTCTTGGATCTTGGTGATTGTTTACGATACAAGCTTCTGAAGCATGGGAGTGAGCCGGAGGCGGCGCGATTGACAATCGAAGATCCAGAAACGCTAGAAGACAACGAAATGTTTGGTCTGAGAAATCTGCTAACTCTTGGAGCTAGAGAAGGAGTGTTCCAAGCAAAGGAAGGGCTCCCTGCCTTCAAGCCCAAACACAGCTCAGATCCACAACCTTCGGAATTCAACATCTGTAGGATCTACGCTCCGGTTCTCCAGATAAGCCCGCGGTTACGTTGGAGAACTAATGTCAAGAGCCGGTTATTGGCTGGCCTATTAAAGCCAGGTGGGCGCGCGCAGGCCGTACAGCTGCTGAAGGCGACCATTGTAAAGGAGAAAGGCGAATCTACGCAAAGTGATTTATGGGCTCAGGTTCCGGAGGAGAAATGAAGCAGCGAATCTCCCCTGGTTTGTTACCCTCGAAGGCTCTGCTCATCACGTGCTCGAGTCACGAGAGCCGCTGTAAAGGACTCCTGTCGCAGCTGGATAGCTGGAGGCCAGCGGAAGTCGTGCTCTTCCATTACGATGACTACAACCCCAAGCGGGAACAGAATCAGGTACTCATGGAAGAGAGTTTCCTTGCCGTTGCCGTGCCTCCAAGCGTGTTGCAGTTCACGGAAAAGAACCCTGTTCGCAGTCTACACGACAATATGCGAGTACTCCGTTCGGTGCTTAGTCGACTTGGTGACGCTGAGATCGTTTTGGATATCTCGGTCTTCACAAAACGTCATCTCCTTATGATGCTGCGGTGGTTGGATGACGAAGGTCTATGGGATCGACTAGTAGTAGTCTATACTGAACCAGAAGATTATGACGTATCTCTTTTCATTCCACTATCATTTGGCATCGCCTCAATCCAACAGGCGCCAGGTTTCTCAAGCTGTGCGGACCTGAGTCGGCCTGTTCATCTAGCGCTCTTCCTTGGATATGAAGGAGATCGAGCGTTAGCCGTTTATGAACATATACAGCCGATGCGTACTACGCTCGTGATTCCAGACCCTCCTTACAGGTCTTCCTGGTTAGGCAGGACGGAGAAGTTTAATGCGGATTTTCTTGCGCTGGTAGGTGACGGCCTCGTTGAGAGGGCCGATTCGATCGATCCAGAGTCAACAAGCGCGATCCTGACGTCGATTTTCGGCGAAAGCGGTACGCGAGGTGACCACGCCAAGATTGTATGCCCGCTAGGTACAAAGCCGCAGGCACTTGGGGTCTATAGTTACCTACGCAGATGCGTTGATCCGCCGGCTGTCGTTTATGCAGGTCCCCTGCGGCACAATCACGACTTCTTTTCTCATTGTATTGCAACGACATGGATACTCAAGCGAGCCCAGGAAGGATGAGACTCCCTACCCGATTGGATCGCTATCCGGCGAAGATGGTCTCGAAACTCGCAGACCGACTCATCCAGAAGTACGCGCAGGGTGCGAAGCGAATTCTAGATCCATTCTGCGGTTCAGGCGCAGTTCTCGTGGCGGCGCAACGTCAAGGTCTCGATGTTTCAGGGATCGACGTGAATCCCGTGGCTGCTTTGTTGTGTCGCGTGAAGCTCAATAGCTTCGACGTTAGCAAGGCGAAGGAACTGGCGGCGAAATGGATCCGAATGGCACAAACGACGGACCAGACGCTCCCAATTGACTGGGACGGTAAGCGGTACTGGTTTACGCCGAGAGTGATTTTTAAGTTTGAGCGCCTGAGATTCATTGGCCAGAGACTCCAGCTAAGTGAGAACGACGAGGGAATAGTATTGCTTCTGTGCTATTCGCTTGCTGTTCGCCTCTGTTCCAGGGCGGATCAGCGTAGCCCTAAGCCTTTCATCTCTAAGCGAGCGAAGGAGTCGAGAAAGGGCCGACACTTCGATCCTTATCGAACTATTATCGATCTCTTGAAGGAGTTGTCGGAGCTCTACGGGAACAAAGTCCAAGTGTCGACGGCATGCTTCTTTTTGGCGGATTTACTGCGTGATACAGAAATTGTCCGCCGAACTGGAAAGTATACACACGTCATAACGTCGCCACCTTACATAAACGCTCAAGATTATTTTCGGAACTTTAAGCTCGAACTCTATCTGCTCGAAGGGATACTTCCGTTTTCTACGGAAGATCTTCGGGAGAGATTCATTGGAACAGAGCGAGGCAATCTTCTCCGGGGCATCTCTAGTGAAATGCTGGCGAGCAACATCGACGCCGTTCCTCAATTGAAGGCACTGGAGCGCGTTGACGCTCGATTGGCGGCTGTTGTACATCGATATTTTCACGACATGGCGCGGGCCTTCGACATTCTGAGGGATTGTCTTGAAAGCCGGGGCAATCTTGTGCTGGTGTGCGGTGACAATCTTGTCGGAGGAATCCGCATCCCCACATGGCGGGTGCTCCAATGTCTTCTCGAGGAGCGAGATTTTTGCCTGTTTGACCGATTCAAAGATCCGATTGGTGACCGGCTGCTCGCACCGAAACGCTCTGGGCACAAGGGCCTTATCAAAGAAGAAGTTGTATCTGCCTACCGACGTATTTAGGCTAGGTGGGGCGCCGCTGAGCGTAGATTGATAGTCTCGATGTAGGCTATTCGCATACAATCCCCCCGCCCATGCGCCGCTTCGCCCTCCGCCTGCTCGTCGTCCTGGCGACCATCGCCCTCACCCTCCTCGCCGCCGAAGGGGTCGTGCGCCTCTACTTCCGAGCCAAGGCGGGTGACGGTGGCGACGTCCGGTCGGTTCTCGCCAAGTCGGCGCAGACTTCCGTGGCGGACAACGCCGAGCACGGCGGCAAGTTCTCGCTCTCGGGTCTGGTCAAGGCGAGCGCGTTTCCGGATGTCGTCTATGAGCTGAAACCGAACGTTTCCGGGACCTTTCGGGGCAAGAGCCTGCGCACCAACGCGCGGGGGTTGCGGGGGGCGCGGGACTATGCCGCCACAAAACCCGCCGGTACGTTCCGGATCGCCGGGCTCGGCGACTCGGTGATGTTCGGCTGGGGGGTGGGGGAGGGCGAGCCGTATCTGGAGATCGTCGAACGGGAGCTGATCGCCCGGGGGCGACCGGCGGAGGTCTTGAGCTTCGCGGTGCCGGGCTACAACACCTCGCTCGAGGTCGCCGCGTTCGAGCATCGCGCGCTGCCGTTGGCGCCCGACCTGGTGGTCCTCCACTTTGTCGGCAACGACTTTGGCTTGCCGCATTTCCTGCGCCGACCGGATGCTCCTCTCTCCCGCGGCGTTGCCCCCTCACGTTGGCTGCTGGTCGAGTTGCTGAAAATGCGCTTTACGCCCCCTTCGCCCGACGACGAGGTCGATCCCGACCTGATCGGCCACGATTCGAACGGCGGCGCGCCGGGCGAACGTTACGAGGCGCGCAAGCAGTACGAGGGGATCGTGGGCGAGGCGGCGTTCGTGAAGGCTCTCAGGCACCTGGGCGACCTCACCCGACCGCGCGGAATCCCGGTGATCGTCCTGGCGTTGGGGGGAGACGAGGGTCGCGGCAAACTGGCGCGCGAGACCGCAGAGGCGAACGGCTTTACGTTCCTGAACGCGGCGGCGCACTTTTACGACTATCTGGTGGCCCACGACCTTCAAAACGACCGGAAGAATTGGGTGACCGTGTTCCGCATTCCGCGCGATGGCCATCCGAACGCGCTCGGCCACCGGCTCTACGCCGAGGTGCTGCTCGCCGAGTTGGAGCGGCGCGGCGTCGCTAGTTTGGCCCCATCAAAATCGGCCCCATCAAAATCGGCCCCACCGAAAGGAACCACGCCTTGAGCCGAGCCGAGCGCCTCCGCCAACTGTTCGCGGTCCTCTTCGTCGTCGTGACACTCGATCAGACGACCAAATACCTCGCGCGGGAGCACCTGGCCTACGAGCCGGGCCGGAGCTATCTGGGCGGAATCGCGCGGCTCGAATACGCCGAGAACCGGGGCGCGTTCTTGAGCCTGGGAGCCAACCTCCCCTCCGGCTGGCGCGAGGGGCTGCTCACCGGTCTCAACATCCTGCTGGTGGCCGGCCTCACCGTCTACCTGGCGCGCGGCAAAGACCTTACCCGCTGGCCGGCGCTGGCGCTCGCGTTGCTGATCTCGGGCGGGCTCGGCAATCTGATCGACCGCGTCTTTTTCGGCGGTGCGGTGGTCGACTTCATGATCTTGGGGGTAGGCCCGGTGCGCACGGGGGTGTTCAACATCGCGGATCTCTGCCTCACCACCGGCGCGATCCTGTTCGCCTTTACCGGTGCCTCTGCGGGTCGGCCTCTGCCGGAAGCGCAACCGGCGGCCGAGCGGCCCGCGGCCGAATGATCCGGCGAGCGCTCGAACGGGTGCCCTCACCTTGAGCGACCATCTCGATCCCGCGGCCGTTGCCCGCTACCTTGCGGGCGACTTCGATGCGGTCGATGCGCGCGAAATCGAGGCGCACCTCGCGAGCTGCATCAGCTGTCGGGAGTCGATCCGCGGCGCGGTCGGAACTGCCACCGAGCCGGCGACCGGACCCGCTCCGGTCCTCTGGCGTGCCGAACGTTTCGTTCGGAGCGAGCCCGCGGATACCGAAGCGCCAGGCTCTGCGGACGATCCCGAAGCCGCCCTCCGGCGCGAGGCGGTCCGCGACTTCCTGGGCGATTTGGGTCGCACCCTCGCCGTGCGCGGCGAGCGCGAAGTCGATCGACTGCTCGCCCTCTCGGAGCACGAACGGCGGCGGGCCATCCGGAGCGAATCCGCCGAGCCGGCCGAACTCACGGAGGACGTCGCGGCCCGCCTGCTCGCCCGCTGCCGTCAGGAATGGTCCGGCGATCTCGGCGCCGCGGTCGAGGCGGCGAAGCTCGCCGTGCTCGTCGCGCAGAGCTTGACGCCCTCCCCGGGCGGGGACGAGCGCCTCGGCGGTCTGCGCTCTCTCGCGCTCCAGCACCTCGCCGCATCGAACCGAATCGCCCGCCGGGCCGGCGAGATCGATGTCGAGATTGCGCGGCGGCGGCTTTCGCCCACCCCTTCGTCCACCCCCATCACTCCCGGCGACGACTCCTATCCGTTGGGCATCCCCGCCTACGCCGACTCTCTCTCCGAGGTCGCCGAAGACGCCCTGTCGGTCGAGATCGAAGCGGCGCTCGACGACCTGCGCGACGCGAGCCTAGCCCGCGGCCGATCCTACGACGCCGCGCTCGCGATACTCGACCGGGCGCGCCTCGCGCTCGATCGTGGGGGGGCAAGTGCCCTGATCGAGATCTCGCGTTCCGAGGCCGCCCGTTTCGCGGCGCTCGACCTGGCCGCCATCCCGCGCGATGCCCTCCGCCACCTCGCCGCCGAGGCCGAGCGGGGGGCCGCGGATCGTGCCCTTCTCGCCGGCCTGACGCGGCGCTTGCTCGACGCGGGGGGCGGGTTCGATGAGCCGTTCGCGGGTTAAGTCGGCTGCTATGCTCAGCACACCGAAGGCTCTTTCTCCGTACTTGGAGGTTCGAAGCGTGCAACTCCTCGGGAAGATCAATTCCACCCACCCTCTAAGCCCGCGGCGATTCGTTCTCGCTTTCGCCGCCCTCGCCCTGTGCTCTTCGCTCCCCGGTTCCGCCGCCACCCCCACCGACGGCACAGCGTTCGCTCAGGCGATCGAGCGGGCGCACGGTAGTGCGATCTTTCGCGCCAAGGCGGCCGTGTCGTACGACTTCGAGCTGGAGTTCGGCGGCAAGCTGGTGCTCGCCGGGCGGGTGCTCACGCGGACCGACCTGTCGCGGGTGCGGATCGATCTGGCGAGCGGCCCGGTGATGATTTGGGACGGAACGGACGCCTGGGTCTCTCCCGCCGCGGCGCCCGTGCCGCAAGCGCGTTTCCACCTGCTCACGTGGCCCTATTTCCTGGCGGCGCCCCACAAGCTGCGCGATCCCGGCGCCCGGCTCGCGGTGGAAGGCGAGCGCCCGCTGCTCGGTGGCAACGCACCCACCGCGCGCTTGACCTTTGCGCCCGGCACGGGGGATACCCCCGATGACTGGTACGTGGTCTATCGCGATCCGGCGACCGACCGGCTGCGCGCTCTGGCCTACATCGTGACCTATGGCAAGAGCCTGGAAGCCGCGAACAACGAGCCGCACTCCCTGGTCTACGGCGGCTTCACCGACGTGGAAGGGGTGGCGATTCCGACCGATTGGGCGCTCTATGGGTGGGATGCCGAGCGCGGCCCGGTCGGCGATCCGATCGGTCGGGTGCGGTTGAAGAACGTCCGCTTCGTTACACCCGCGGCGACCGATTTTGCGCTCCCTCTAGATCGCCGCAAAGACGAGCTGCCGGCCGTGGCCGGCGCCGGAAAGGCACCATGAGGCTGATCAAGATCGCCATCGCAAGCCTCGACGCCACGGTCGGCGCCGTCCGCTCGAACACCGACCGGATGCTTGCGATGGCGCGCGAGATGGCGGCCGAGGACGTGACGCTCGGCGCATTCACCGAGCAGTCGATCGGCGGCTATCCGGCCGAGGATCTGGTGCAGTGGCGGGCGTTCCTGGCCGCCCAACGCACCGAGCTCGCGCGCTTCGCCCACGAGACCCGAGAGCTGCGGACGGTGTTTGCCGTGGGCCTCGCGGTGCCGGTCGGCGGCCAGATCTTCAACTGCGCGGCGGCGGTCCATGGCGGCTCGGTCCTCGGCTTCGTGCCAAAAGAGAAGCTGCCCACCTACAACGTCTTTTACGAGGCGCGGACGCTCTCCCAAGGGGCGCGTGGCTTGGCGCTCGACGCGGGCGGCGTGCCGCTCGGCGACTACCTGTTCGATTTCGATTTCGGCACCGTGGCGCTCGAAGTCTGCGAGGACGCCTGGTCGCCGGACGGCCCGATGCGGCGACGCTGCTACTCGGGGGCCGAGCTGGTCGTCAACATTTCGGCCTCGCCCTTTCGGGTCGGCTTCGTCGGTACCCGGCGCGAGATGCTCGCCACCCGCTCGGCCGACAACGAGGCGACGTTGGTCTATGCCAATGCGGTCGGCGGCCAGGACGGATTGATCTTCGACGGCGGCGGGTTCGTGTTCCAGAACGGCCGTCGGGCGCTCGATCTCGCCCGTTTCCACGAGGGTTGGACGGCCTGCGTGATCGACCTCGACCGGACCCGGCGTATCCGCCAGGAGAACACCACATGGCGGGTCGACTGCGAGGATTTCCAGCGCGCGCACCCGCGCGTTCCGACCATCGATCGCCGCGGCCAGCCGACCGCCGAGCGCTCGCGGCTCGCCTACCCGGCGCCGCGCGGGGGGAGCTTCTTCCTGCCCGCCCCTTCCGATCCGTCCGCGGCGCCTGAACCGACGGCGCGCGAAGAGGTGCTCGATGAGCTGTTCGAAGCGCTCGCGCTCGGCGTTCGCGACTACTGGGTGAAGACCGGTGCGTTCAAAGGACTGGGCATCGCACTCTCCGGCGGGCGCGACTCGATGCTGACGATCCTGGTCGCCTGGCGGGCGGCGCAGCTCGCCGCCCGCGGGCTTGCCGGCGAGGCGCTCTCCCGCCGGCTCGGCGAGACGATCCAGGCGTTCTATATGCCGACCCGCTACTCGGCGAATGCGACCCAGAACGCCGCCGCGACCCTCGCCCGGGAGCTGGGGGTTCCGCTCCGGACGGTCGCGATCGAAGAGGCGTTCGACCGCGAGGTGGAAGCGACCCGCGCGATGCTCGGCCAGGGGGAGGCGGGGGTGAGCGACGAGGCGGCGCAGCCGAGCGAGATCACCCGCCAGAATGTCCAGGCGCGCCTGCGCGCCGGGCGGATGTGGAACTGGGCGAACACCTCCGGGTTCTTGTTCCTCCAGACCGGCGACATGAGCGAGAAGGCGGTCGGCTACACCACCATCGGCGGCGACCTCGAAGGGGCGCTCTCGGTGATCGCGAACGTGCCGAAGACGGTGGTGGTGGCGCTGCTCGAACGGTTGCACCAGAGGTTCGGTTTCCAAGGTGTCGCGATGACGCTCGCGACCGAGCCCGGTCCGGAGCTCGCCGCGGCGCAGACCGCCGAGAGCGAGCTGATGCCGTTTCCTGTGCTCGACGCCTGCCTCCACCTCTATGCGGGGGAGAAGCTCGCGCCCGACGAGGTGGCCGCGGCGCTGCCATCGCTCTTTCCCGACATTCCGTACGAACGGCTCGCCGCCTGGGCGGAGCGGTTCGCGACGCTCTTTACCCGCTCGATCTACAAATGGGTGCAGGCCCCGCTCGCCCTCCACGTCGGCTCGCTCGATCTCGATCGCGAGCGGGCGCTCCAGCTGCCGGTTGTCCAGCGCAACGAATGGAGCGGGAAAGGGTAGGTCGTAGGAGGCGCTCGGAGGCAATCTGAAATTCGTTGCGCCGAATCGTCTAGATTGACGAGGCCAATTACGTCTTCTCTGTTTCAGGAGCCATTTTGCTCCCAGAAACGGAGACGACTCGATGGACACCCGCCCCGCCGCGAGCCCGAAGACCGCACCTCTCACGCCGCCCCTTTCCCCTCCGCTTCCCCCACCGCCTCCTCCTTCGGCACCGCCGCCGATCGCCGCGGTCGATCGCTTGGTGCTCGCGATCCACGATCTCACCCGGCCGCAATCGCGCCCCGATCGGCACGGCATTGGCGACCGGCTGCGCCGTGCTTCGGTCGGTGCGGCCGATCTGCTTTCCCGCCTCGACCCGGATCGCGCGGACGGGTGGCCGCGGACGCTCCGCTTGGGTGAGCTCGCCGAAGGGCGCAGCCGGCTGGCCGAGGTCGCCTATTACGTCGATCTCGGCGAGCGCCTTGGAACCTTCAATGCCTGCGAGGCTCTGGAGCTGTTCGAGCTCGGCCTCGCGGCGAGCGTCGATCTCGCGGGCCGGCTCGACCGGTTGATCTACGCCCGCACGGACGAGAGACCGGGACGCCTCCACGTTCAAAGAGCTCAAAGCTCTCCGACGGGAGTGGCCACCGCGGTCGAGAATTCGCGCTCTCCGCGGGAGGTGGTCTCATGTTGACAGATTTCTGCATTCTGTCGGAAGATCTCTGCATGAGAACGACTCTGGATTTCGAGGACCATCTCTTCCGTGAAGCCAAGGCCCGCGCCGCGGAGCAAGGTGAGCCGCTCACCCGCCTGCTGGAGCGGGCGATCCGGCTCTATCTGCACGGGGGCAAACCGCCCGAGCCCACCTTCCTCTTCGCCCCGTTGATCAAGAGCGGCCGCCCCACCGCGGGGGTCGATTGGGACGATCGCGACACGCTGTACGAGCGGATGGAGGAGCGTGGATGATCGCGGTGGACACCAATATCCTGGTCTATGCCCACCGCGCCGAGCTGCCGAAGCACACGGCGGCGCTCGCCCGGCTGACGGCGCTCGCCGAATCGCCGGAGGTCTGGGCGATCCCAGCGTTCTGCTTGGGCGAGCTGGCGCGGGTGATCACCCACCCGAAGCTGTTCGATCCGCCGCACACGCCGAGCGAGGCGGCCGCCGCGATCGAGCGGCTGACGGCGTCGCCGTCGCTCCGTATCTTGAATCCCGGGCCGCGCTTTCCGGCGCTGTTCGGCGAGGCGATCCGCGCAGCCGAAGCGAAGGGCAACCTGGTCTTCGATGCGCAGATCGTCGCAGTCTGTCGCGAGCTCGGCGCCCGGACCTTGCTCACCGAGGACCGGGACTTCGATCGCTTCCCCGGGTTTGCCACGGCGCGGCTCGCGCCGGTTTGAGCCATCGCTTGTCTCGTCTCGGTTTTGTCGCCTGCGGCACTCTCAAGGTTGAGGCGGATGCGCGCTTCTCTCTTTGCGCATCGAAAAGTTACCGCTCGCGCGTGACGAGCGGTAACTTTCGCCTCGAAATCCTACGAGCTTCCTTTTAGGAGATCGACATGAAGAGCCCGCTTCGCACCGCCTTCGCCGCCCTCGCCCTGCTCGGTGCCGCAGCCGCAGCCGAGGCCAAATGGGTTCCGGTCCACAGCGTCTGGTCGGACAATTCGCCGTTGGCCGTGCGCGACGGCGACACCGGCGTCTGGTCGACTCCGGACCTGGGTTACTCCTCCTCCAACTGGCAAGAGGGGACCGCGCAGGCGTTCTCTCACGCCGTGGCCTTTAGCGACGGCCACCTCTACGAGTTCCGGCTGGTGACGGTCTCGACCTCCGACCACGACGAGATCGGCAAGCTCTGGGACGTCTACAAGGACGGCACGCTCGCCTGCGACGACTGCGTCGGCAAGGTCTACGGCCTGAGCGGCTCGATCGGCGACTACTTCAAGATCTACGTCGGAACGCCGTCCGCCTACGGCGAGATCTGGCATTTCTCCGGCTACATCACGAACCGATTCGACTATTGATTCGTCCTGGACGGGGTGGGCGCGCCGCCGTCCTCCCCGCCGGCTCGGCGTGCTCTTGCGAGGTCGTGATACCGTTACTGTGTTACAGAGGAGCGCTCCAAACAATGGCGACCGTGCGATTGGACATCACGACCGAAGCGGCTCTGAACCAGCTATCGACGCGCCGAGGACAAACGCGTTCCGAAGTGATCCGCGATGCGATCACCCGCCTTGCCGACGAAGAGGGTGAGACTCGCTCGGCCTACGACAGGTTGCAGGCATTTGCGGGCATCGTAGACAGTGGGGGACTCCAGCTTTCGACCGAGACGGGGAAGCGGTTTCGCGAGATTCTGGAGAAGAAACGGGATGCGCGCCGTCCTGGTTGATGCCGGACCTCTCGTCGCTCTTCTGGACCGCGGGGACAAGTATCACGAAGTCGTCACCGAAACTCTGCGGAGAGTGGCGGACCCGCTGGTCACCGTCTGGCCGGTTGTGTCGGAAGCGATGTACCTCCTCTCCTTTTCTTCTCGAGCGCAAAAGGCGCTTTGGGAGATTCTCGAGACGGAAGTGGTTCAGCTCCTGCCTCTCGATGGAGCCGACTTCTCAAAGATGAAGGGCCTGATGGAGAAATACCAGGATCTGCCGATGGATCTCGCCGATGCTGCGCTCGTGTGGGTGGCGGAACGAGAGGGCCTCCGTCGAGTGCTGACTTTAGATCAACGGGACTTCTCGGTTTATCGCCTCCCCCGGAAAGGTGCGTTCACGCTGCTGCCCTGAGCGTCGCCCGCTGTCCCTACCCCCGCTTTCCCAACTGCGCCATCTCCCAGCGCAACGCTTCGGCGAGTCCTTCGCGGAGCGGTCTCGGGTCGAAGCCCAATTCCCGTTTCGCCTTTGCATTATCGCCGACATAGGTGGTGCCGGCCACGATGCGGATCGATTCGCCGGAGAGGTTTTCGGGCACCGGGAACACTTTGCCCATCGCGCTCATGAACCAGGCCATCGCTTTCATCATCCCCGGCCCCGTGCGTAGGGCCGGCGGTTTCACTCCCGTCACCTCGGCGGCGCTTGACGGACGCCACCTTTGCGCCGCAAGCTCGCGAGGGAGTAGAACATCGAATCCAGGGCTTCGGTTCAATAAGGAGACGCAAGCGATGGCACGAGCGGTATGGAAGGGCGCCACGATCGCCGAGAGCGAACGGTTCGAGGTCGTGGAAGGGAACGTCTATTTCCCGCCCGAGGCGGTCAAAAAGGAGCGGCTCGCGCCGAGCGCCACCACCACGGTCTGCGGCTGGAAGGGGACGGCGAACTACTACACGGTGGTGGTCGACGGCGAAGAGAACCGCGACGCCGCCTGGTACTACGCCGACCCGAAGCCTGAAGCGAGCAATATTCGCGGCCATGTCGCGTTCTGGCGCGGCGTAGTGGTCGAGCGGTAGCGGCGTGTCGATCCGACCGATTCCACCAGGGCCGCGGCAGGAATCGGTCTAGGACTACCCACGCCCGCCGCATGCGACCATGCGGCGAGCGTTTCAATCAGGCGGTGCGCAATGAGTTAGGCGGGCTCGAAGGCGCGGACCGCTTTCGGCGAATGGCCGAAGTGGCTCATAGGCATTTCTGAGGCAGCGACTTGTAGAAGCAGTTTGAGGAGCAGCACTCGCCATTTGTGCTGCAGATGTCCAAGCTGCCGCCGCAAGGTGCGGCGCTAAGGCAAGATGTTGGGGCAGAGTGGCAGGCCTCGTTGGATTTCGGGTGGGTGACCACCTGATAAAAGTATGCTGCGCCGTTGGTAACCGCTGAATCGACGAAAGTAGTGCTAGTAAAGTCGTTGGCGATCTTCGCGAAACCGGCGTTGCAGCCGATGTCGCTCCGGTAGACGTCGTAGACCTTTCCCGTGCTCGGGCCGGTCCAGGTGAGGGTCATCGAGTTGGACCCCGGGGTGAGCGTCAGCGATGGAACTGCGGGTTGAACGCAGCCTCTGAAACAGGTGTTGGCGCCAGGGTCGGTTGAGCAGGCGATGCCGTGGCGGTTGAACGCCGCGTATAGGTTGCACGAATGGGGAGTGCCATTCGCCAAATTGCCGTCGTCGTCGTCGAACGCGCGCATGGTCTTCCACCAGGAGCCGACGTTGCAGCCACTAGAGGTGAAGACCGCGCCGGCCGTACAGGTGAACGCAGTGCCCGAGGTCGGTCGCGAAAGGTACCAGAGCCGTTCGAGCACGTTCCAGGCAGCGGCGCCGCCAGGAGAGGGTAAGTCTCGGTTTGCGAAGTCCCACACCGCCTCGGTTTGGACATAGGACTCGCAGTGCACTTGTCGTCCACACGGCCCGTTGCCGCTGCCGCAATTGAACTGGGTGAAGTTGCTCACTGTATGCGGCGTGCCCGAGCTATGTTTTGCCCAGTCGATGTCGCGCAGGCCGGTACAGGCCGTGCACGGATCACCGTAGGCACCGCAGTTGGCAGAGCGGAAGCCGGGTCCGATGCAGGAGTTGTGAAGAGTGAGGGCCGCCACCACGTCGGCGTAGGCCTCGCCGCTCGCGGTGCTCGCGAAGTTGCCGTCGTTTTGATCCAGGCCATGGCCATACTCATGGAGGATGAACCCTGGTTCTTCGCCGCTCGCGCCGCAGCTTCCCGCTACGGCGCGGTAGAGCTGGATCGAGCTACCGTCCCAAAAGCCGTTGCAGGTGCCGGAGTTGTTGACGACGGCGGTCATTTGTCCGCTGAGCCAGGGGTTGCCGGGAAGCCAGCCGCGCGCCATCTCTTTGCCTCGGTTGACGTGGTAGAAGGCGGTTCGCGAGGAGCGGGTGTTGCCGGCGCCGCCAATTCCCGGTGTTGTACAGTTGCTGCCTGAGGTCGCGCCGAACGGCAGGTAGCCCGAGCTGTTGGTGGTGAGCGAGATCGCGCCACAGAGGTCGGCAATGCGGACGAACTGGCCATTCAGGACAGAGGTTTGCGGTACGCCGGAGTAGTTGAAGACGCCGGCCGAATTCGTGAACAGGCTGCCTCCCAAATCGCTAAAGGGCATGGGGCGGATCGTTTCGATTCCCGCGGCGGTATCGGCGGCGACGCCGCCCGTTGCCCGAGCATCAAGGTCGGTATTGATGAACTCGACGATCTCCCCATTTGTCGCATCAATCCGGCCGCGCCAAGTGCCGGCAACCCCTTTGCGGCGGAGGGCGATTTCCCACACTGTCGCGAGCCCATAGCCCTTGGCGAGCTCGAAGCCGTCCGTGAACCGGGCCTCGCGGACCGCCACCGGCAGCAAGTGGAGCGAGCCACGATCGATGATCGTGTCGGTCAGGGGATCGACACCGCCAATGTACGCGGACAGTGCGGCGTAGGCGGCTTCCTGGGTCAACTGAACCGGCGGCGCCGTTGCTCCGGGCGGTGGCAGCAGCTCGCTGCCCATCTGGATCAGGTTGCCGTGGCCGATGCGGAAGACGATCCGGGCGCCTTCGATGGCCAAACCACCGCGGGCGATATCGAAATCGACCAGCCAAAGCGAGTCTGACGCCCGACCGGAGCGGCCAGAAGCGAGCCGCAACTCCTGGTCCGGGACGCCGAAGAGCGCCTCGTTCTCGCCGATAAACTTGCGCGCCAGCGCTTCGAGCACTGAGAGATCCGGCTCGGCCTTGGCCTTCAAAAACTCGCCGAGGTCTTGGTTGCGCAGCTGGTTGCCCGCCCCGGGGATCCAGGGGATGCCCGTGCCTTCAGCCGATTCCAGGCGGCCGTTTCGAAGGTCAATGTAGGCGTTCCAGTCGCTGTGCTGGAGCGAGAAGCCGCTCCAAGCGCTGTCGAAATTGGCGGCGGCTCGGCCGGGGAGGTCGGCGAGCGCCTCGAGCGCTTCGTGCGGCTGAAGCCTTTCGTCGGTGCGCACCAGAGCCGCGAACGGACCTCCGGGCTGGCGTGCCATCTGGGCGACCGCTGCGCCCGGTGAAACGAGTCCGAGCAGTCCGATCAGAATGAGATTGAGAATGGGGAAGGAGCGGTTTCGAGAAGTCATGGAGATCCCCCGTGGGGCAAAGCGCGGCGCCTCGGTCCTCGGGGCGGCACAGTCCTGTTCTCGGCTGGAGGCCCAGTCGGAAGGCGATACCTTCGACCGTCAAGACACAATCTTGCCGAGAAGGTGTGAGTCTTGAAGTTCTAGGCTTGGAGCCGACGGGGATAGAGAAACCAACGCCAGGGCGGGTTTGCGCGACCGACCGGGCGCTCTGGCATACTTGTCGGAACGTCACCTGGTTTCGTCGATCCCGGAGAGTCCCTTTATGAGCACGAGCGAAGAGAACCGCTGGCATGACCTCGGACCGGTCGAAGAGCTGGCGACCGAGCTGCTGCGGCAGATCGTGATTGGCCGGACCAAGATCGCGCTGTCGTATCGGGACGGCAAGTTCGGCGCGGTCTCGGGCGCCTGCAACCATGTCGGCGGGCCGCTCGGCGAGGGGCATCTCGACGGCGAGTACGTCGTCTGCCCCTGGCACCATTGGAAGTTCCACCGCGAGACCGGGGAAGGGGAGCCCGGTTTCGAGGCGGACCGCGTGCCGCGCTATGCGCTGCGCGAGGAGGGCGGGCATCTGTGGGTCGATCTTACTGCGGCGACGAAGCGGCAGAAGGCGCCGCACGAGCATCATCCGCTCGCCCGGCCGGTCGAGCGCGGTCTTGGGCCAATCCGCGTGCTGGGGATCGCCACGACCGCGATGGACAACGCGTTCCCGCGTTACTCGACCTCCGACGATCTGCTCGAGACCGCGCTCGCGCATGCGGCGACCCAAGGTGCGGAGACCCGTTTGATTCGCCTGCGCGAGCTCGAATTCCGCGCCTGTGAAGGGTACTACTCCAAAAGCTCCCACGCCTGCACCTGGCCCTGCTCGATCACCCAGATGGACCCCGCCGATCAGCTCGATCGGGTCTACGAAGGGCTCGTCCATTGGGCCGACGTGGTGCTGGTCTCCACCCCGATCCGTTGGGGTTCGGCCAGCTCGCTCTATTACAAGATGGTCGAGCGGATGAATTGCGTGCAAAACCAGGTCACGCTGTCGAACCGGGTGCTGCTGCGCAACAAAGTCGTGGGGTTGATCATCACCGGAGGGCAGGACAACATTCAGGCGGTCGCGGGCCAAATGCTCGGATTCTTCGCCGAGGTCGGCTGCGTCTTCCCGCAGTTTCCTTACATCGCGCACTCGCGCGGTTGGACCGCGGAAGACATGGAAAAGAACGTCGCGTTCGTCAAGAAGAGCACCGAGCTGCACGACGCCGCGCGCGAGCTGGTCGAGCGTTCGGTCTCGATGGCGGAAGCGTTGGTGGCGCATACGATCGCAGGGGAGCACAAGGTGCGCGCCGGTCGGAAAGGGTTTTCGCGCGCGGGGCAAGAAACTCCGGCGGCGATCGCTGCGGCGATCGAGGAGTGACCCAAACGGACACCGAAGCCATGACCAACGACCAGGAACACCTCCGCTTACTCTCCATCTTTCACTTCGTGGTCGCCGGGTTCGCGGCGATGTTCGCTTGCCTACCGCTGATCCATCTCTTTTTCGGGATCGCCTTCCTGACCGGCAGGCTCGAAGGTACCCAGGGAGCGGACGACGGCGGGCGCCTCGTCGGCGGGGTCCTGGTGGCGGTAGCGAGCGTGATCCTCCTCTTCGGCTGGACGATGGTCGCCCTGCTCATCCTCGCGGGCCGCTCGCTCGCCAAGCACCGCCGCTACACTTATTGCCTGGTCATCGCGGCGATCTCCTGCGCCTTCATGCCCTTCGGCACCATCCTCGGCGTGTTCACTCTGATCGTACTGCTCCGGCCCTCGGTAAAGGAGTTGTTTGAGGTGGGGACGGGGCCGGTTTCGGCGCCCGTCGAGTGACCCCTTTTCTGATCGCCGCGAGGCCTGTACCTTCGCCCGTGCCGCCCCCGCTACTTCTGCTCCGGAAACTTAAACCCAATATACGTCCCCGAGCTGATCCCCATCAGTCCCAAGAGCGTGGCGCTGAACTCCGGCATCATTAGGTTGTTGTAGACCGTCGAGACGAACATGATGCCGAGCAGGAGGGTCCAGGCGAAGATCTGGAAACGGTGGAAGCTGTAGCCGGAGCTGTCGGCCAGGAGGTCGCGCAGGAAGCCGCGGGTGACGCCCGAGGCCGCCGTCGGGGTGAGCGCTTGGATCTGTAGGTTCACCTGGGCGAGGCGGGTGCGGGCGTCCTGGCTCTGGCGGTTCAGGCTGTCGCGGTTGGAGAGGTCGTTCGGCGAGAGATCCGCTCGCGCGTTGAGCCCGGCGGCCTGCGCTTGGAGGTCCGGGAGACTCTGTTCGAGCGCCGTCTTCTCGGCGGAGAGCTCTTGGAGTTGGGTTGCGTTCGCGGTGTCTTTGCCGGAATTGATCATCTCCTCGCTCAAGGCCGTGCCGGCGCTGATCCCAATCAGGGCGAGCAGCGAGGCGGTGATCGTGTCGAGCGATCCGGTGATCAGCCAGATCCCGAGATAGGAGACGTAGACGAGGAAGAACCAGAACGCCATCTGCGCGCGCCCCAAGTTGTAGGGCCGGAGCTTGCCGCCCACAGGGCTCGGACCGGTTTCGCGGATCAAGTTCGAGGTGCGGGCGAGCCAGAGCAGAAGGACCATCGTCAGCAGGGTGAGCACCGCAGCGATCACGCCGTACGCGGGCGAAATCACGGTCAACGGAACACGCTTCCTGTCGCCGTAGACGGTGTCGAACGAGGAATGCGTGTCGTCTTCGAGCCCGACGCTCAAGGTGACCGGATGCTCAAGGCTGGTCGGAGCGCCCAACAGATCGGTCCAGATCTCCCGGTTTTCGGGGGAGAGCTCGAGGTGGAAGGTGAGCAGGCTCCGCGCCGGCTCGATCTCCACGGGATAGTTGCCGCGGATGGCCAGACCGTTGATGTAAGGGACGAGCTTGCCCGGATCGTTCGTCTTCGACCATTCGGCCAGGCGGTCGACCTTGACCTGGATGATGTCGTCGAGCTGGAGATTGCCTTTTAAGTCGACCACCTTCGGTACCGGGGCCGCCGTGGAAGCGATCGCTTGAGCTGGCGCCGCGGCCACAGGTTTCGTGGAACTCGAATCGGCGGCTTGCGCCCAGAGGCCCCAGGGCAAAGCGAGAAGCGTGAGCGCAACGAGACAAACCGGCCACAGGGTACCTGCCGCTTTCGGTCGCATGCCTTTCCTCCTAAGGAGTGGTCTGGGGGAAGGCTATCGCGAATTCGACGCCCGAGCCCCGTTTCGCCCTCTGGCCTTCTGTCTCCTGGGCGCCTAGACTGTCGCGATTCCGGATTTCTCTCCCTCGACCCCTGGAGGTCCGCCCTTTCGTGTACCGTACCCTGCTGTCGACCTCGATTCCTGAAATTTCAGAGCGCGGGCCGGGGTGGTGGCCAATCGGGGAGCTGTGGGGAACGGCGGGCGCCGGCCGGTCGCGGCGGATCGGCGTGCTGTGGCTGCTCTCGGTGATCGTTTCGGCCGCCTTCGGGGTGGCCAACGTCACGATGGGGTGGAACGGGATCGAGATCTCGGTCTTCGGCGTTCCGGCCGGAGTGACGGTCTATCCGCCCTTCGTCCTCTCGGTGCTGCTCGCGCTCTGGATCGGCCCGACTTGGGCGGCGGTGCCGATCTATGTCGCCAACTTAGCGAGCGCCTTGGCCTCCGGCATGTCGTTCCCGATGAGTGCGCTGTTCGCGATCGCCGGGGTGATCGAGACGCTCATGCTCTGGGGGGCGCTGGTTGCCCTGCGGGTCGATCCCTCGTTGCGGCGCTGGCGCGACGTCGCCTGGTTCGTCGCCTCGGGGTTGGTCGCGGCGGTCACCGGCTCGCTCGCCGCGATCCTCTGGAATTCCAGCCATGGGCTCGACCCGGCGATGAGCCAACGGATCTGGCGCGGCTGGGTGATCGGCGACCTTTTGCAGCTCGTGGTCCTCGCGCTGCCGATCCTTTGGCTGGCCGGACCGACCGCTCAGGGTTGGATCGATCGGCAGTTCGTCAATCCGCCGATCCGGACCTTGAACGCCAAGCATGGCGCGGGGCTCGCGGTCTCGGCATTCGCCGTGCTCGGGCTGGTGGTCTTCTTGGGCGTCCATCAGGCGCTCGGCTCGATCGAAGTGGCGCTCGATGCGCGGACCGCGACGGGAGAGCTGCTGCTGCCGAAGCTGCGCGAGATCATTCTCGCGATGGGCCTCCTTTCAACCGCGCTGATCTTGGCGACCGGAATCTTTTCGACCGCGCTCGCGACGCTCGGCGAGCGCCAGCGGCGGGAGGCCTCGATCGACGGCTTGACCGGCTGCAACAACCGACGCTCGTTTTCTCCGGCGTTCACCCGCGAAGCCGAGCGGAGCCGGCGCCTGGGCCTCGGCCTCGGTCTGCTCTTCCTCGATCTCGACCGCTTCAAGGAGCTGAACGACCGCTACGGTCACGAGGCCGGCGATTTGGCACTCGCCCGGGCGGCCCGGCGGATCGAGTCGGCGCTGCGCGAGACCGACCTGCTGTTTCGTTGGGGGGGCGAAGAGTTCGTGGTCCTGATGGCCCACACCCACGTGGAAGAGATCGGCGAGGTCGCCGAGCGCGTCCGCCTGGCGCTCGAACGGGAGCCGCTCGCAGCCCTCCCCGGAGGGGCGATCCTCGCCACCACCGCAAGCCTCGGCGCGGTCGCCACCGCCCGCTTCCCCTGCGATCCCGCCGACCTGGTCCGCCGGGCCGACGAAGCCTGCTACGAAGCCAAACGCCGGGGACGGAACCAGACGATCGTAGCTTCGTTGGATTGAGCCGAGCCGGCCGGCATGGGGGTCGAATAGGAAGCGGTGACCGAGGAGTTGCAGGTGGGCTTGGCCGGCGTAGAATGTTGGCTATGAGCGAAACCCGCGAGAGCCCGAGCGCCCATCCGGAACCCGATCGCCCCAGGAGTGTCGCCCCGGGTTGTACCCCTCCGCCTCCCGTGCCGAGCGAGGGCTCGACCGATTGGGGCGCAGCGGTGCATCCCAACTGCTTCGATAATCTCGCCCGACTGGGTCTCTGGGTCGGCGGCACTCTGCCGGTCGCGACCGATCAGTCGCCCAGCCGCTATTTCCAGGCGATGGCCGACGCTCAGGTGGGCGCGGAGCCGAACGACGACGAGTTTCACGTCTATGTCCTGGCCCACGGTTGGGCGCCGGGCTGGCGCGCCGTCGTCGACGCGGAGGGCGGGCGCCTGAGGTGGTGGGACGACAACGCCCACAGCGGCGGCATCTGGGCCTCCAATTGGGCCTGGTGTCCGTTCTCTGGAGTAGATCCGGCTCTGCCCGTCAATCCAACCGGCTTGCTGCAATCGATCAAGGCGTTCGACCCCAAGTCCTGGGTCTTCGCCTATTCCTGGATCGATGATTCGGCCACCGACGGCTCATGGTACGACCTCGGAGAGGTCTATCAATCGGAAGCCTACACGCAGATCAACGGCATCCGCCTGGCCAACGCGTTATTGCGAATGTTGGTGCCCCAATTCTGGACCAACCCGAAGAACCGGCTGCACCTGATCGGCCACAGCCATGGCTCCAAGGTGGTCACCGTGGCGGCTCTGACGCTTCAGAATCTCGGGCTCCCGGTGGCCCGGTTGACGATCCTCGACGCGCCGGAGAGCAAGGCGACAGAGGTCGGCAACGGCGCCAACTTCTTGGGTTTCTTCCTCGAGCAGATGGCGATCGCCGATCCGACGAAGCCCGGCTCGGCGGGCACGTTCATCGACAACTACCCCTCGTATTTCGGCGTCGCCTATGGCGGCTCGCGCCGGCTTGCCAACGTGGTCGATGTGGCGCTCGATCCTTCGAAGATCTATGACGAGGATGATCCCGGCGACAAACACTCGTACGCCGCGGCTTGGTACGGCGCCTCGGCCGCGGCGGCGCAGACCTACCGACTGCCAAGCCTGGGTCTCGCTTGGCCCCCGCCGCTGACGCCTTTCCAGCCGGCGTTGCTCCAGACCTGGCCGGGTGGCACCACCTTTCGCAGTCAGTGGCCTCTCCAAACGGGTTCGCCTCCCTATCTCTTTCTCTATTCGGCGCCCGCGCTCTCGATCGACACCCTGGCGACCTCAGGCAACGTCACGGGTTCGCCCGCGAGCGGCCTGGTTTTCGGCGCACCGGTGAGCCCGCAGACCTACTCGATGTTTCAAGGCGGCTACATGAACGGCGCGAAATCCGGCGGCTACGGCTTGGCGTTCGACCTCACCTGGGACGGTGCCACGGATGGCGACTATCTGGTGATCACCGGCGAATCGGGCGAGGAGCGGATCCAGGAAGTGACGGTGGTGTTGGACGGCAAGTCGCATCCGTTCAGAACCTATTCGTTGACCCTCGCCGCCGATGCCTCCAACGTTCCCTATTTCGACCTCTGGTTCTTCATCTTCTACTTCCCCGCCGCCGGCAACCAAGCCGGCCAGGTCACGGTCGGCAACTTCCGCCGGGTGGTGGTGAGCTCCTGAGGTAGAGAGCCCGCGGGCGCTGCTTCGTGGCGGCGCCCGAACAGCGAACGGTGGTAGGCCCAAAGGGGTGTGCCCGGGGAAAACATCGCCGGGCCCGGCCAGATCACCGGTGGGCTGACCCCCAACGCGAGTGCCCTGAGTCAGCGCACAGTCGAGCCGGGTCGTGACAGCGGTGAGCTGCGCCAGAACACCGCCGGGCCGGACCGTGACACCGGTGCCCTGAGCCAGAGCACCGGTGAGCTGGGCCGTACCACCGGTGCGCTGAGCCAGGGCACCGGTGAGCTGGGCCGTACCACCGGTGCGCTGAGCCGGAGCACTGGTGAGCTGGGCCGTACCACCGGTGCGCTGAGCCAGGGCACCGGTGAGCTGGGCCGTACCACCGGTGCGCTGAGCCAGGGCACTGGTGAGCTGGGCGGTGACACCGGTGCGCCGAGCCGGAGCACTGGTGAGCTGGGCCGTGACACCGGTGCCCTGAGCCGGAGCACCGGTGAGCTGGGCGTACCACCGGTGCGCTGAGCTGGAGCACCGGTGGCTGCGGGGAAACCACCGGTGTTCCGATCGGTCGCACCGGTTCGGGGACGCCGGAACCCGCCATATAGTTCCCGAAGCGCGCGATCGGGCCGGGGAACAGTCCTCACGGCCCTCAACTCGGGAGGTCGCCATGAAGGACCGATCCTATGCGGGCAAACTCTACCAGTGGCAGAGCATGATCCAGAACATTCAGGAATCGCTGCCCAACATCCCGGAAGCGGACGTCCCCTTCGCCGACGCGCAACAGAAGGTCGCCGAGTTTCTCGCGACGCAGAACGCCATCCAGATGATTGAGGGCCAGAGGAGAGAGCTCATCCTCAAGCGGCGGGAGCTCGACCAGGAAACCCGCCGGGCGATCCGACGCCTCGCCTCCGTCGCCCGCGGCCATATGGGTTTCGAAAACCCGGCTCTCGAAACCTTCGGCGTCCGCTCGGAGGACTGGAGCCGCCGCAAACGCAAGGCGCCGGAAAAGGCGTAGGCCGGGCCGAAGGGGTGACGCTGGCGACCGCGCGGCTCGGAGTTCGCCAAATCATTCCTACCGCCCCGTCGCCTAGAAACTAGGCGTTTCGAGGGGAGATTTCCCCTATTTTCCGCTCCGAGGTAACCAGACACGGTATCGGCTTGGGCGGTTTCGACGTCAGTGCGGTGATTCGCTGCTACAATCACCGCAGATTATGCGGCGAAAGATGCAGGTCGTCTCCGGCCCGATCGGGCACGAACGGGTGCATTTCGAAGCTCCGGCCGTCGCGAACCTCGATCGTGAAATGGGCGCGTTCCTCGACTGGATCAACGAAGTTGACCATAACGCCGAGCCTGACCTGGTGGTGAAGGCCGGTCTCGCTCATCTCTGGCTCGTGACGATCCATCCGTTCGACGATGGCAACGGCCGCATCGCCCGCGTGATCGCGCCCGCTTCTGGCAGGCGCTTCCGGACAGCGGATTCAACGCCCGCAAGAGGCTCGTCCTCAATCGGTTACTGGACGGTTTCGAGGGTGAGGTCACGACATCGAAGTGGGCGAAGATCGTTAAGTGCTCGCCGGACACGGCCCTGCGAGACATCCTCGACCTCGTCGAACACGGCCTTCTCGTCCGTGGCCGGGAAGGCGGGGGAAGGCGGGCGAAGCACGAGCTATGGCCTGGCGAGTCTGCTAGGATTTTGGATCGGCACGTAGGAATGTTGCAGGCCTACCGCAGTTCAACCCGTGAGAGAGGTACTTAGGATGGAGACCAAGACGGTTGAGCTCTCCGATGCTCAGAGCCAACTGGCAGCCCTGGTGGCGCAGGCCGCAGCCGGAACGGAAATCGTTTTGGCGGAGGGCAGCACTCCGCGGGCGCGGCTGGTTGCGTTGGCACCGCCTGGCGCTCGGCGCGTGCCTGGCCTACATCCCGGTAGCATGGAAGCCGCCGCCGACTTCGATGCGCCGCTGCCGGATGACTTTTGGCTTGGGGCGGCGTGAAGCTTCTCCTCGACACCCACACATTTATCTGGTGGGACAGCGCCCCGGCGAAGCTCTCGGCGGCCGCTCTGGCCCTCTGCCGGGACCCGGCCAACCAGCTTGTTCTCAGCGTGACCAGCCTTTGGGAGATCCAGATCAAACGGCAGTTGGGGAAACTGGATTTGCGGCTACCTCTGGCTGAGATTGTGGCCCATCAGCAAGAGACCAACGGCTTCGCCATTCTGCCGATCGTCCAGGCGCATGTCTTGGCGCTGGAGGCGCTTCCCTTGCACCATCGGGATCCATTCGACCGCCTGCTCGTGGCACAGAGACGCGGTCGCCGAGCGGATGGGAACCACGAAGAGCGCGGTCTCGCGCTTGGAATCCGCCGGGAAACATGCGCCATCCCTCTCGACGCTCCGGCGTTATGCACAAGCCGTTGGCTGCGACATTCAAGTCAAGCTGGTGCCGCAGAAAGCCGAACCACGATCTCGAAGGAAATTGCCAAGCTATGGCTGAATGGTCCTGGAGTCTTGGTTTGAGAGCGAGGAGGCTCACGATGACCTCTAACACCCGAGGGCGTCTGGATCGGCTGGAGCGCCAGGTGCTCCTGCGCCGGGCTTCGGCTCCGCTCCCCCGCGATATCCTCATGGCGTCGCCTCCGCGGCCCTCCGAGAGCGGGAGTGTCCTCGCCGCCCTTCTTGAGGAGCGCCGGGACGACCGGTGAAATTCTGGGACGGCCCGGCGCTAGTGCCCCTACGCGCGTCCGAGGGACCCTCGACTCTCGAATTCCCACGATAGGATCTCCCCTGAACTTTCCCGGAGGCCACCCATGCCGCCAACCTCTCCAACCGTCGAACAGCATTTCGAAGGCAAGGACCCCATGGTTCGCGCGATCTACGATCGGCTGTTGGCTGAGATCGGCAAGCTCGGCGAGTTTGCCGAGGACCCCAAAAAGACCTCGATTCATCTGAATCGCCGGACGGCATTTGCGGGCGTCGCTACCCGCAAAAGCTCGCTGGTCTTGACCCTTAAGTCGGCCCAAGACCTTCGCAGCTCGCGGGTGAAGAAGCACGAGCAGGCGTCGGCGAATCGCTGGCACTTGGAGTTGCTCCTAACCTCCCCTGCGGACGTTGACGCCGAGCTGGTTTCCTGGCTCCAGGCCGCGTACGAGATCTCGGGATAGTCGCCGAGGTCGAGGTGCCAGGTGACCCTCCCGGCCATATCTGGTAAGGATACCGCGCGCGGTGTCGGCCTGTACGGGAGGCACGACCCGCCACGCTGTGCGTCGCCCTTCTCGCCGCCCGCCGCACTGTCTTCGTAAGGGGTCGCGGAGGCCGCGCCCCGATTTCCCCCAAGGGGGGAGAAGGGAAGACGCCATGAGCCGCTCGAAGGTTTTGCCGCTGTTCTTGTTCGCCATCGCCTTGGCTTTCGCCGCCGTTCAACCGGCCGCAGCCGCAGAGCCCGCCTCCTCGGGCTGCGGGATCGATCTGGCGGCCGTCGCCCAGCCGCTCGTCGAAACGCTCGCCTCTCCCGCGCTGCCGCAGGGCGAAACGCTGGCGCCCGCCGCGCCCGACTTCCTGGTGACCTTCACCGGCTATTGCCGCTGCAGCTGCTCGCGGATCAAGAATTGCCGCACCAGCGCAGACTGCGGCGGTTCGCCTTGCCTGGGCGGCATCACCTGCTGTTGAAGGGGTAGAGCCGACGGCTCGCTGTATTCCTTATTCCTTGCTCGGAGGCGTCGATCCAACGTTCCGAAGGATAACGTTTGGCGTGAGGCTACGGTTCGAAGGATAATGTAGCTTGTCATGACCCCTGAGCTTCGCGCACTGCTTGAACTGACCAACCCCTGGCTGGGCGACCCGGTTGCCGCCCAGCTGGCCGCGCGGCGTCGTACCCCTGAGAATTGGTTGCCCCGCGCCGCCGCGCCGGGCCTGGCTGCGGCGCTTCTTGACCAGCGCCGGGCGCACCTAGTGATCGGTCCGCGCCAGGCCGGCAAGAGCACCCTCGTCTGGTCGTTGCTCGCGGCCCGGCCGCAGCCCTTGCTCTTCCTCAACTGCGAGGAGACCCTGGTCCGACAGTGGTGCGATTCGCCTGCGCTCTTCGTCGGCGACTTGGCCGAATGGCTGCCGGAGGACGGCGTCCTTTTCCTGGAAGAAGCGCAGTGGCTGGACGAGGCGGGACTCTTCCTCAAGGGGCTGGTTGATGCCCAGACCGGCCGGCGCATCGTCGTCACCGGCAGTTCGTCCTACCACCTGCTCGCGCGCACCCGAGAATCCTTGGCGGGGCGTGCCACCCGCCATGCGCTGTGGCCGCTGTCCCTTCGCGAAGTCGTCCCGACGTCGGATTCGAGCCCGGCCGCGTTTCGGCGCGCCCGCCGGGAGGCGATGGAACGACAGCTCCTGGTCGGCGGCTATCCGGAGGTATGGACGTCGCAGCGCCCGGAATCCGTACTCCAGGAGCTGCTCACCGCTTTCGTTCTGCGCGATGCGTCCGATCGTTTCCGCATCGAACGGCCGGACGCTTTCCGTCTGCTTCTGCGCTTGTTGGCGGGGCAGGTTGGTGACGTCGCGAGCTTCTCGGAGTGGTCGCACATCTTAGGGGTCGCCGTCTCCACCGTCTCCGACTACGTGGCGCTGCTCGAAGAGACGCACCTCGTCCGGCGGGTGCGCCCTTTCATCGGCGGCAAACGCGCGGAGCTCACCCAGGCGCCCCGCTTCTACTTCCTCGACAACGGCCTGCGCAACCTGCTCGTCGGCGGGCTGACGCCCATCGAAGAGCGAGCCGACCTGGGCAAACTGATGGAGAACTGGGTCGCCTCAGAGCTTCACAAGCGCTATCCGGAGCCCGGAGAGGTGCGCTACTGGCGGACGACCGGCGGAGCCGAGGTGGATTTCGTGCTCGAGCCTCGCCCGGGCGTTCTGGTGGGCATCGAAGTCAAGGCGCGCACCGGCGGCACTATGAAGGTCACCCGCTCCATGCACAGCTTCATTGAGGCCTACCAGCCCCGCCGCATGCTCCTGGTCCATCGCGGCGAACCGGAGCGCCAGGTGGTCGGAGCTACGGAGGTGCTCGCGGTGCCCGCCGAGCTGCTCCCGGAAGCGCTCGACGAGCTGGCCGAATTCGGTTCGGAATAGACACGCGCGCTACGTTAGAATCTATAGTCTGATCGGGAGTCAGCCGACATGCAGTGGGAAGAGATACGAGATCGCTATCCGCACCAGTGGCTCCTCACCGAGGCCATCGCCGCACGCTCTGAAAAAGGCGAGCGAATCCTCGAAGACTTGGCCGTGCTGGAAACCTACCCGGACGGAGTCGCGGCGATGAACGGCTACAGTGCGCTCCACCGGCGCGCCCCGCAGCGCGAGCTGTATGTGCTTCACACGGATCGCTCGAACCTGAAAGTCACAGAGGTGCATTGGCTGGGGATCCGGGCTGCTTGAAGATTCGGATCGAGGACCGGCTTCCCTTCGTCGCGGTCACCCTGGGCCAGGGTGAGCGAGAAATCGTTCTGGAGCACGTTCTGCTCGATACAGGTTCCGCGGGAACGATGTTCTCCGTCGATGAGTTGGCCAAGCTCGGGATCGTTCCTGAACCGAACGACGCTCTGCGCCGGGTGGTCGGCGTAGGGGGATCCGAGTTCGTGGTGGCGAAGAAGATTGAGAGGATCGCCCTCGGGGAGATCGAGGTGCCAGAATTTCCTATCCAAATGGGTGCGATGGACTATGGCTTTCCGATTCAGGGTCTGCTCGGCACCGACTTCTTCATTCGGGCAGGAGTCGTTCTGGATCTGGCGAGACTGGAGGTCTATCCCAGTTCGCTCTCCCGCAGGCAAGAGCGAGGCTCATAGGTCGAGCGGGAATCGTGAACCCGAGTCCGTCGCGCCCGTCGATGCTACGATCGCGCAAACCCGACACCCTCGCCTCGCCGATGATCTCAGAATCACCCTCTCCGCCTGCCGCTCCGGACCTTCGCCCGCTACGGGTCTTCGCCTATACGGTCGAGGCGCAGGCGACGCTTTACCGCGTCGTGGTCCGCGTGTTCGCCGAGGCGAAGGCTCGCTATCGGGTGCAGATGCGGCCCGACGAAATCGGGCCGGAAGTTCGGCGGCTCGGCTATGGCGACCTGCTGCCGGCCGACGGTCTCGACCGGGCGCTCGATCAGCTGGTCGAGTGGGGCAACCTGCGGCGCAGCCACGACACCGGCCGGGTCGCGTCGCTCGAAGACTTCCGCCGCCGCCATTTCGTCTATCAGCTCACGGCGGCGGGGGAGGCCGCCGAGCGCGCGGGCGGCGCGGTGTTGGCGGCGATCGAGAGCAGCGGCTCGCTCCAGACCGTGATGCTCGGCGCGATCCTGCGCAACCTGACCGAGCTGGCCGACGAGTTGGCCGGTCCGGAGCCCGCGCCGACCCGATTGTTCGAGGCGTTGTTCAACGTCGCCGAGCAGTTCCGCGCTCTCACCGAAAACGCGAGCACGTTCTTGACCGGCCTGCATGCGGCGATCGACGCCGGCGAGGTCCAGGCCGAGGCGTTCGTGGTCTACAAGCAGGCGGTGATCGCCTACCTCGAACGGTTCGTCGGCGAGCTGGCGGCGATCGCGCCGCAGGTCACCCGCCAGGTGCACCGGATCGAGGCCGCGGGGGTCCTCCGGATGATCGAGATCGCCGCCGCGGCGGACCGAGCGCCCAGTTTGGAAGCCGGGCGGGGCGCCGGACCGGCGGCGGCGCTCGCCCAGCAGTGGCGGGGGGTCTCCGCCTGGTTCGTCGGCGAGGGACGCGAGCGGCCGACGGTCGATAACCTGCGCAGCGCGGCGCTTCAGGCGATCAACCGGATCCTCCTGGTGCTCGAACGCCTGCACGAGAAACGCTTCCGGCGGATCGATCGCACGGCCGACCTGCTGCGTCTGGCGGCCTGGTTTACGGACTTCGATACCCGCGGCGAAGTAGAGGGGGCGCACCGGCTCTACCAGAGCGCGTTCGGCCTGTTCGGCGCCCGGCACTTCGGCGGCCTTCACGAGGATCCCGAGCAGATTCGACCCGGCGCCAGTTGGTGGCAGGCGCCTCCCGTGCCGGTCGCTCCGGTGCTGCGCCAGATGGGGCGCACCAGCCTGCTCGGCCGGCCGGTGCAGATCGAGGACCACCGGCGGGAGAAACTGTTGCTCACCGAGCGCCATCGCCGGGAGCGCGACGCGTTTCTCGCCGCTCTGGATCGCTTCGCCGGCCGCGGGCCGTTGGCGCTCGCCGAGCTGCCGCCCCTCGCCCCGAGCGAATTTCAACTTCTCTTGAGCCTGCTCGATCGATTGCTCGCGCGGCCGGCCGGCCCCGACGGACGGCGGACCGCCCGGAGCCGCGACGGCCGGCTGCTGCTCACTCTCGATCCGCCCGCCGCGGGGGAGCTGGCGACGCTTGAGACGACGCTCGGCCGCTTGACCCTGCCGGCCTGGGTGCTGACCGTCGAAGACCGGCTGGCCGAACGGCTCGCGGCGGCGGGGTAGGTGGAGCGACCGCGGATGGAACGGGCCGACATCGAGGGCGCGGAAGAGGAACGCACCGCCGAAGAGCGGCAGCAGGCGGTGCGCCTGCTGCTCAACTTCCCGTTCGCGAGCGACCGGGGTCCCGACCCCGAGACGTTCGCCCTGGTGCGGCGCCACCAACCGTGGCTCGAAGCCTGGTTCGCCGATCACCTCGGGCTTCGGCTGGCGGTCGACCCGGAAGCGGCGCGGCTGTACAAACGCCCGGCCCCCGGCGCCCGCGTTCGCCCGGCACGAAACCGCTCGGACACCGAATTCGACCCCCGGCGCTACGCCCTCTTCTGCCTGCTCGCCGCCGCGCTCGAACGATCCGGAATCCAGACCGTGCTCTCCGAGCTGGCCGAGCAGGTACAGCTGCTCGCCGCCTCGGAGCCGGAAATCGGCAACCTCGACCTCGACCGCTACGCCGAGCGCCAGGCGTTCGTCGATGCCGCGCGCCTTCTGTCCGATCTGGGCGTTCTCCATCGCGCCGACGGCGACGAACAGAGCTTTCTCGATCGGAGCGGCGACGTCCTCTATGACGTGAAGAGCCGGCGCCTCGCGCAGCTCCTCGCGGCGCCGGTGCCGCCGTCGATGGCCGACGGCCCTCTAGAGATCGGCGCCGAGGTCTATCCCGACACCGACGACGGGGCGAACCGGCGCATCCGCCACCGCCTGATGCGCCGCCTGGTGGAAGAGCCGGTCCTCTACCTCGCGGACCTCTCCGGCGACGAGCGCGACTACCTGGCCAAACAGCGGCCGTTCCTGATCCGCCAGGTCGCTGGCGCCGTGGGCCTCTCCGTCGAGGTGCGCGCCGAAGGGCTCGCGGCGGTCGACCCGCAAGGGGCCGCCTCCGACCTTACCTTTCCCGGTCCGGGCACGGTCGGCCACGCCGCGCTGCTGCTCGCCGATTTCCTCGCCGCCCGGGCGCGGGCGGCGGGCGGCGACTCCGTGCGGGTCGGGCAAAGCGAGGTCGCCGCCCACCTGGACGCGCTGCTCGCGCGCTACGGCAAGCTCTGGGCGCGCGTCTATTGTGAGGATGCCGGCCGGCTGCGCCGCGAAGCGCTCGATCGGCTAAGGGCGATGGGTCTCGTCGCGTTCCATCCCGAGGGCCTTCAGCCATTGCCGGCGATCGCCCGTTTCCAGGCGACCGAGCCGGGAGTGGGCGATGAGTGATCGGTCCGATCAAGTCGCGCTGTTCCCTGAGCGGCTCTCCGCCGCGGGCGAGGCCCGGCGCCGGGTGCTGCCGCGGCCGACGAGCGCGCGCTTCCAGCCGTTACGCGCCGGGATCTTGAACCTTTGGCAGTACGACGACCAGGAATTCGAATTCCACGACGGACGCCTGCTGCTGCGCGGCGAGAACGGCTCGGGCAAATCGAAAGCGCTCGAACTGCTGCTGCCGTTCCTGCTCGACGCCGACCTGTCGCCGCACCGCCTCGATCCCTTCGCCTCGACCGCGCGGAAGATGGAGTGGAACCTGCTGGAAGGGGATCTCCACGCGAGCCGCATCGGCTACGTCTGGTTGGAGCTCGGCCGGCTGGAGAACTCTGAGAACGACGAGGGCGTCGAGGAGGGGCCGCGCGAGGTCTACCGGACGCTCGGCTGCGGCCTGCGCGCGAGCCGCTCGACGCGCCGGGTGGACTCCTGGTACTTCCTTGCCGAGCGGCGGATCGGCCGCGACCTCGCGCTGCTCGGCGTCGACCGGGTGCCGTGGGCCAAGGACGCCCTGCGCGCGGCGCTCGGGGACGGCGGCGAGATCTTCGACGCGGGGCGCGAATATCGCGAGCGGCTGGATGCGCAGATCTTTGGGCTAGGCGCCGAACGCTTCGCCGCGTTGCGCGAGCTGCTGCTCCAGCTGCGCCGGCCGCACCTGTCGGAAAAGCTCGATCCCTTGGCGCTTTCGGGGCTGCTCTCCGACAGCCTGCCGCCGCTCGACGCCGACCTGATCCAACAGATCTCCGAGGGCTACGAGCGGTTGGAGCACGACCAGGCGGAGCTCTCCCGAATCGAGGCGGCGGCCCGATCGGTCGGGGAGTTTCTCGGCGTCTACACCGAATACGCCCGCGGGATCTCGCGCGCCCGCGCCGCCGAGGTGCGCCAGGCGGACAGCCGCTTCCACAAGACCGCCGCGGAGACCCGAGCCGCGGAGGAGGACTCCGCGCGGATCGAAGCCGGTATCGCCGATCTGGACGCGCGCGCGGCGGCGGCCGATCTGGGCGTCGCGGAGCTCCAGGGCAACGTCCGCGCCCTGGAGCAGTCGGACGCGATGCGCCAGGCCGAGGCGCTCGGAGTGAAGAAGGAGCTGGCGAGCAACCTCGCCGCCCAGGCCGAGCGCGGGCGCCTGGACCTCGAACGCGACGAGGCCGCGGAGGCGACGCTCCGGGGCGATCTCCAAGCCGCCGAGCGCGAGGTGGCGCGAACCTCCGAGCGGCAAGGCCAGGCGCTCGCCCGGGCCGACGCCGCAGCCGGAGAGGTCGGGCTCGAAGCCGCAGAAGCGGCCGCGCGGACGGCGCTCTTCGACCCGCCCGGGCACTCCGACGCGGCCCGTTCGACGGTCGAGGCCGCGCTGCGCAAGCGCCATGGCGAGGTGGACGAGGTGGCCGATCTGCGGCGGCGGCGCGAAGCCGCCCGCGCCGAGCACGAGGCGTCCGAGAAGCGCCGCCAGGACGCCGACGCCCAGACCCGCGCGGCGGTCGAGCGAACCGCCGAGGGGCGAGCGAAAGTGGAGGCCGAACGCGCCGGCTTGCTCGCGTCGCTTGCGGCTTGGGGCCTGGAACTGGTCGAACTGCGCCCGACCCAAGAGGAGATCGAGCGGCTCGAAGCCGCGATCGGTGACCTCGGGGAGCGCCGGGAGGGCGGAGAGCCGGCCGGCCTCGCCGCCGCGATCGAAGCGCTCGCGCGCCCGCGGCGCGACGCCCTTGTCGAAGCGCGAACGAGAAGCGAGCGGCACACCGAGGGGGTCGAGGCCGAGCGCGCCCTCTCCGCCGCCCGGCGCGAGGAGATCGCGAGCGCCCGGGAGGTCGGCCCGGAGCCGCTGCGCACCCGCCCCGCCAACCGCGGCGACCGGCCGGGCGCGCCGCTTTACCTGCTCTCTGACCTTGCCCCGGGGCTCGACCCGAGGGAGGCGGCCGGGCTCGAAGCGGCGCTCGAAGCGGCGGGCTTACTGGACGCCTGGATCCACCCCGACGGTCGGCCGCTCGACCCAGGGGTCTACGACGCCGCGCTGGTGCCGGTGCCGATCACCCCGGGCCACACCGGCCCGACGCTCGCCGACCGACTGGTGCCGGTGCCGGGCCATGGCGTCGAGCGCGAGACGATCGCCGCCGTCCTCCATTCGATTTCGCTCCCGGAGGTGGCGGTTTCATTGGTCCCGCAGCGACCGGCTGCTGCCGAAGGCGCCCGAAGGAGCGAGGAGGGCAACGAAATCGCTACCGTCGGCGTTCGCCTTCCGCAGGTGGATTTGGCGGGCGGCTGGCGGCTCGGGCCGCTCCACGGCGCCTGGACGAAACCGGTCGCCGAGCACGTCGGGGCCGGGGCGCGCGAAGCGACCAGGGTCCGCCGCCTGGCCGAGCTCGACGCCCTTCTCGACGCCCTGGATGAACGGCTCGCCGGCCTCGCGGTCGAGAGGCGGGAGATCGTTGCGCGCCTGGACCGGCTGACGCTCGAAGCGGGTCGCGCTGGCCGAAGCCGAAGCGGCAGCGGCGGGCGCGCGCCGCGTGCGGGAGGAGGCCGAGCGCCGCCTCGACCGCCGCGCCGGAGAGCTCGGGCTTCTATCCCACGTCGAGGCGCTCGACGAGTTGCGCCGCCGCCTTGGGCACTATCGGGGCGCGTTCGACGAGCTGCTGCGCGCCGCCGAGGCGGCGGGCGGGGCGGCGCGATCCAAGGAAGGCGCCGAGGCGCGGCTCGCCCAGGCGGCGGTGCGCACCCGGGAGTCGCGCGACCGGGCGGGGGAGAGCGGGGTGCGCGCCCGTGCGGCGAGAGCCGAGCTGGAAGTGCTCGAACAGACCGTCGGCGTCGAAGTGCGCGAGGTCGTCGCCCGCCACCAGGAGGCACTCGAAGAGCTGGCCCGGATCGAGACCGCGCGCGAGGCGCTGCGGCGCGAGCGCCAGGGCGCAGGGGAGGAAAGGGCGACCCTGCTCGAACGCCTGCGCCAACTGTTCGAACAGCGGGAGGAGCGCGACCGGGAACGCGGTCGGGCGGTCTTTCGCCTCCAGCGCCTCGGAGAGACCCGCCTGCTCGCGCTCTCTTTCGGGGCGCTTCCGGAAGAGGCGCCCGCCACCTGGACGCTCACGCGGAGTTTGGAGCTGGCGCGCGCTCTGGAGGCCGCGACCGGCGACATCGATTCGTCCGACGAGGCGGCGACCAAGCGGCTCAACCGCATGCATGCGCGCCACCTCGATCTCAGCCGCGAGTTGGGCGCCGAGATGCAGGCCGGCTTGAACCCCGAAGACAAAAACCTCTGGGTCGCGAGCATCCACCACGACAACCGAGACCGGGGTGTGGCCGAGATGCTCGACCTCTTAGGCGGCGAGGCGGCGAAGCGCCGCGAGCTGTTGCTCGAAGAGGAGCGCGAGATTCTCCGCCGCTACGTCCTGGGCGAGGTCGGCGACCATCTGAGGAAGCTCCTGCGCCAGGCCGAAGAGCTGGTCGAAAAGACCAACGGCCTGCTCGCCCGTGCGGCGACCGCCTCGGGCCTGACTCTGCGCCTCTCCTGGCGGCCGGGCGAGGAGACGGCCGAAGCCGTGCGCGACGCGGTGCACCGGCTGCGCGCCGAACCGGAGCTGCTCGCCGACGCCGACCGCCGCGCGCTCGAAACGTTTTTCCAGGGCCGGATCGACGCCGCGCGCAGCGACGCCCAGTCGGTACCCTGGCGCGAGCATCTGATGAAGGCGCTCGACTACCGCCGCTGGCACGAGTTCCGAATCCAGCAGCGCGAGGCGGGCGACAAGAGCTGGCGCGATCTCACCCGACGGCGGCACGAGGCGAGCTCCGGCGGCGAGAAGGCGGTGGCGCTCCACCTGCCGCTGTTCGCCGCCGCCGCCGCGCATTACGAGTCGGCGCTGCCGACCGCGCCGCGGCTGATCCTGCTCGACGAGGCGTTCGCCGGCATCGACGAAGGGATGCGCGGGCGGATCATGGCGCTGCTGGTCGATTTCCAGCTCGATTTCCTGATCACCAGCCACGACGAATGGGGCTGCTACGCCGAGCTGCCGGGAGTGGCCATCTACCAGCTCTTCCGCGATCCGACGCTGCGCGGAATCGCCGCGATCCGCTTCGTCTGGGATGGGCGGAGGTGTGTCGAGCAGGCGGCCGGGTGAGCATGAAGCACCCGCCGACCGACTCGCAGGCCGAGCTGCTCGCCTACCTCTCCCGGCCGGAGCTTAAGCGCCTCTGGGCCGCGGCGCGGAGGAAGCTCGAACGGCTCGGTCGGATCGGCGGCGAGGCGATCCTCGCGGACGCAACCGACGCGGAACGCCTGGCAATCGCGAACCTGCTCGGCCTCAAATCCTTCCCTCGCGGTCCGCGGGGAACCCTCAAGGTGCGGCTCGCCGCGCTCGACGGCGCGCTCCGCGCCTCGCGCTTCGCCATCGATCTGCCCGCAGCGATGATGCTGCTCGGCCCGCTCCGCGACCTGCCTGCGGAGCGCGGGGCCGAAGCCGAGCGGCGCGCAGGGATCTGGCGGCGGGCGCGGGAGCACCCCGCGGTGGCCGCCGGGAATGCCGGGTCCGGCCGGCCGGCGCTTGGGGCCTGGCTCGACGATCTCGCTCGGTCGGGGTTGCTCCACCGGCTCGCGCCCGGGGAGGAAGGGGCGGTGCTCGAACGCGCGCTGACTGTCCTTTCGGCCCTCCTCGACGCTGCTGCGGAGCCCGCGCCGCTCGCGGTGGCGGCGAACCGGGCTCTCGGATCGAGCCACGCCCTCGATCCCGGCCAGCCCGTTGCGACCCTGACTTTGGGCGCGCTCGCCCATCTGCGCGGTGAGCCGCCGCCGCGCACCGCAGAAGAGCGGCGGGCGCTCTGGGAATCCGCGGGGGTGATCGCCGACGACCTTTTGTGCAACGTCTTGGCGCTCGGTCTCCGCCCCGCGGGCGCCGGGCCGCTTGCCGGGTCGCTCCGCGCCCTCGCCTCCCTCGGCGAGCCGGCCCTGTTGACCCTCCGCCAGCTCACCCGCGGCGATCTGCCGTTTTCCCCGCTGCCCCGGGTCTGGGTCTGCGAAAACCCGGCCGTGATCGCCGCCGCGGCCGACCGGCTCGGCGCCGCCTGCCCGCCCCTCGTCTGCGTCGCAGGCATCCCCAACCAGTCGGCCTGGACGCTGCTCGCCCGCCTCGCCGAGCAGGGCGCCGAGATCGCCTACCACGGCGACTTCGACGGCGCGGGCCTAGCGATCGCCAACTCGATCGCCCGCCGCTTCCCCAGGTTCCGCCCCTGGCGTTTCGAAGCTGCCGACTATCGCGCCGTCCTCCCCCGCGCGGGCGAGCGGCTCACCCTCGGCGCGGTCCCCGCGGCGAGTTGGGACCCCGACCTCGCGCCCGCGATGGCGGAGGCAGGGGTCGCGGTCGAGGAGGAGGCGGTGCTCGCGGATTTGCTCGGGGATCTGGCCGGCGCAGGATGAAGGCCATGACCTGCGCCTCCCAGGTGCCGGGCGATAGGTGAGGGAGTGCGGTGATTCACTGCTACAATCACCGCATATTATGCGGCGAAAGAGCCTGTACATCCGCGACCAACCCGACTGGCCCAGGTTCCGCTGGGATCACGAGAAGGTGGCGAAGCGCCTCGCCTCCGTGCGCCATCAACAGGGGCGCCTGATCGGCCAGATGGAAGCGCTCGGCTTCCCGCAACGACAGGAGGCCGTCCTCCAAACCCTGACCGAAGATGTCGTCAAGAGCAGCGAGATCGAAGGCGAGGTGCTGGACGCTGAACAAGTGCGCTCGTCGGTCGCGCGCCGTCTCGGCATGGATGTCGGTGGCCTGGGGGCCGCAGGCCGCGACATCGAGGGCGTCGTCGAAATGATGTTGGACGCTACACGATGCCACCACCAGCCGCTCACCGCCCTAAGGCTCTTTGCCTGGCACGCTTCCCTGTTTCCCACCGGCCAGAGCGGGCTGCGCAAGATTCGTGCTGGCGCCTGGCGCGAAGATAACGCCGGGCCGATGCAGGTTGTTTCCGGGCCCATCGGGCGCGAACGCGTACATTTCGAAGCTCCGGCCGGCGCGGATCTCGACCGGGAAATGGGCGCCTTTCTCGATTGGATTAACGACGCCGGCCATGACGCCGAGATCGATCTCGTGGTGAAGGCCGGGCTCGCGCATCTCTGGTTCGTGACGGTCCATCCGTTCGACGACGGCAACGGCCGCATCTCCCGCGCGATCGCGGATCTCGTGTTGGCGCGCTCCGAAGGGAGCCCGGAGCGCTACTACAGCATGTCGGCGCAAATCCGTCTGGAGCGAAAGGCCTACTACGACATCCTGGAGCAGACGCAGAAGGGTACCCTGGACGTCACTCCGTGGCTCGACTGGTTTCTCGCCTGCCTCGGTCGCGCCGTCGACGGCGCGCAGACGACGCTCGCCCTCGTCCTCGCCAAAGCGCGCTTCTGGCAGGCGGTCCCGAACGTCGAAGTCAACGCCCGCCAGCGTCTCGTGCTCAATCGGCTCCTAGACGGCTTCGAGGCCTCCCTCACGACCTCGAAATGGGCCAAGATCGCAAAGTGCTCGACCGACACGGCGCTGCGAGATCTCCTGGATTTGGTCGAACGCGGAATTCTTGCCCGTAGCCTGGAAGGGGGGCGGAGCACGAGCTACACGCTGGCGAGCAGGTCGGGAATCGGGTAGTCGCCGGGCGACCCGTTCCGCAATCGATCGATCCAGGTAGCCGAACCGCGAGGCACCGCCCCCTACCGCGATTCCTCGTCGCCTGCATCCTTGGCGTTTTTGAGCACCTTGATCTCGAGGATCTTGAACGGCTGCTCGCGGTAGCTCAGGCGGATCGCCTGGCCGACGGTGAGGTCTTCGGGGCGGAGCTTCTTGCGGCCGTCGAAGGCCGCTTTGTCGGCGGAGCGGAGCTTGATGCCGTCGGGGAGCACGAACGCGAGCTCGCGCTTGTCTTCGAGACGGATCTGCACTTCGTATCCCGGCGCCGGGCCGACGGCGAGGATTTCGCCCTTGACCCAGCGCAACTGGGCGTACGACTCGTTTTCAAGTGTGGCACCGGCAACCGGGCCGGACGCATCGAGCGCGAGCGGGGAAAGGAGCAGGGCGAACAAAAGGGCGAGAGGAAGCCAGGCGGTTCGGCGCATCGGTCGATTCTCCGGAAGTTGTTGGGCGGGGTCGCGGGTCCCGCGGTCGCGAGTCTTTCCTATTTCTTCGTTTCCCGCGAGAGCTTGGATTTCGCCAGAATGGGGCAATGTCTCCTTCGCCGCCCTCATCCTCGCCCTCGGCCTGCCGTGCCACGGGTCTACTCGGGCTCGCCGCGCTGGGGTCGGCGACCCTTTGGGGCTACCTCGCGCTCGGGTTTCGGGCCGGCAACGGCGGGCGGGACGTGGGGGTCTTTCTCGGTTTGATCGCTGCGCTCACGGCGCTCGCCGGGTTGGGTTTCCTCGCCGCACGGCGGCTCGCGGTGCTCGACCCACAGCGAACGTTCCACCTGATCTTTGCCGCCGGGGTGATCTTTCGGCTGCTGCTCGTGCCGGTCGGGCTCTCGCCCTCTCGCGGCGCGGCGGCCGACGACTGGCATGGCCGGGCGGTCGGCTTCCAGCGCTTCCTCCTCTACGACCACGACGTTTGGCGCTACCTGTGGGACGGCCATCTGGTGGCCCACGGCGCCGATCCGTACCAACGGACGCCGGAAGAGTGGGAGCGCCGCGCGGAGGGGGGTGACGGCCGGGCGCTGGCGCTGCTCGATGCGCCCCCCTGGCCCGATGCGTTCGAGATGATCGCCTTCCGTGACCACCGCTCGGTCTATCCCCCGCTCGCCCAGGCGGCGTTCGGCCTCGCCGCGGCGATCGCCCCGGGGAGTGTGCTCGCCTGGAAGCTCCTCCTGATCGCGATCGACCTCGCCACCTGTGGTCTCCTCGCGCTGCTGCTCGCGCGCCTCGGACGGGGCCGCTGGGAGGTGCTGCTCTACGCCTGGAATCCGCTCGTGCTCAAAGAGGTCGCGGGGTCGGGGCATGTCGATGCGCTGGCCGCCTTCGGTCTCACGGCTGCGGCGCTCGCTCTTGCATCCCGGGGAGCGCACTCCGGGCCGGCCGGGTTCGCCGGGTTGGCGTTTGCGGGCCTGGCCAAGGTGACGCCGTTTGCCGCGACCCCGGTGTTTCTGGCGCGCACACCATGGCGCCGGTGGTGGGCGCTGCCCGCGGCGCTCGGTCTGGGCTGCCTCCCGTTCGTCGTTCGAATCTGGGACCTCTCGGGATTAGTGGCAGGCCTCCGTTCGATGGGGGCGCAGTGGCGCTTCAACGCGGGGGTCTGGGATCTCGCGGTGGCGCTCGGCGAGGCGCTCGCCGTGGGGGCCGGTCGGCCGCTCGCCTTCGCGCTCGCGCTCGGCGGCACGCTCGGCGTGGGCGCCTGGTCGCTCCGCGACGCGAGCCTCGGCGGCACCCTGCGCGCCATCTACGCCATGCTTCTCGCGTTCCTGCTGCTCGGCCCTGCGGTGATGCCCTGGTATGCGGTCGGCCTCCTGCCGCTCGCCGTGGCGATCAATGGCCGCGCCGGGCTCGCCTTCTCCGCGCTCGGATTCGTCTCCTATCTCGTCTACATCGACGGCACCGAAGGGGTGCTCCCGCGGGTTTTCGAGCACGGGTTGCTCTGGAGTTTGTTCGCTGTCGAGCTCTGTCGGGTGCGGCGGACCGAAGCCGAGCGGATGGGTCCGGGTAGGAGCCCCGTTTCGCCGATTTGATCGGACCCGAGGCGGAATCTCGCCTGTCGAATATGAAACCATTCCAGCGGCCAAACTTCCCAGGGGCGCCCATGAACGAACCCATCGATCCCGCCGACTCGCCGAAACGGACGAACCTGGCCAAATGCGAGCGCCACGGTCTGCACTACGACCCGGCCAAGATGTCCGGCTGTGTGATCTGCCGTCGAGAGGCGGGGGGAGCCTTGCCCAGACCGCCGACCGGTGCCTCCGCAGCCCCTGCCGGCGTTCGCGCCGGGGCCGCAGGCGACAGCAGCTCATACACCGCGCCACTCCTGGTGGCGGCCGGTCTCTGTCTCGGCTTGGGAATCGCCCTCTTTGGACTGCACGGCGCGGTGGCAGGTTATGTGCGGACGGCCGGAGGATTCGGCGGCTCCGAGCTGCCCGAGATGTCACCTCCCCAGGGTCCGCAGATGAAGGAAGCGCTGCGGGAACTCAACGACCTCGGCGGGATGTCTGAAGCCTCGGACGGCGATCCGGCACACCTCGACGCCGAGGAGGCGGAGGTCGGCAGGTCGGGCGCCGAGCCTGAGTAGGTGGCCGTCCCGCCCCGGCTCAACCGTAGATTTCGGCGACCGCGTCGGCGTGGCGACGGAAGATAAGGCCGGAGAGATGGGCGCTCACGAACAGCCAGTGGGTGCCCAGAATGCCACCGATCACGCTCCCGGCGAACGGCACCTGGCCGAGCCCGAGCCGTGCCAGCCAGACCGCCGCGCCGAGCCCGAACAGGATGTTGGTATAGATCACCGCGTCGCGACCGCAGGCGCGAAACGCCCGCACGTGGCGATCGATGCGCAGGACGTTGTCGGGCATGAATTTGCCCACCGATCCGAGTGCCATCGCGCCGGCCGCGATTCCCACCCAAGAGAGCAGGGCGAAGCCGACCCAGAACAGCAGATTGGGCTCGGTGGTGAAGATTTGAGCGCGAAAGACGAATGCGTAGAGCGCCGCCGGTCCGAACTGCCAGAGCATCAGGATCAGGTAGACCAGGATGTCGTAGAACCGCTCACCCCACGAGAAATAGTCGGGCCAATCGGGTAGCTCGTTTTGCCCATTGGCGGTGGTGCGCACAATCTTGAACTGAAGGCCGATCATCAGCGACCAGAATCCGGCCGCGAGGGCGAAACGAAAGCAACCGGTGCCGTAGCGCAGCATCACTTCGATGCCCCCTTTGCAGACGAGCGCCGCGACGAACAGGAATTTGCCGAGCCCGCGGAACGGATAGAGGAACGCTTCGCCCAGCGAATAGGGCTGGCGGAGGGCAGCCAGGCGTTTGACCTCTTCCCTCGAGGCCCCGGCCCGCAGCGGCGCACCTTCGAGCGGCAGTGCCCGCTCGCCGCAGATTTTGCAGAACAGCAGCGCATGCCCGGAGCTGATGCAATCCGAGCAGAGGTTGCGCTTGCAGCCGTCGCACTCGTAGAGCGCGGTCGCCTCAGGGTGCTGCGCACAGGCGCTCGCCATTCGATTCCCCTTTCTTGCGACTCAATCGACCGGCGGATGAACCGGCTCATCAATCCATGGCGAAGAATGCGGGAAATCCTATCGCGGTCGCCTTTGCCCTAGCCGCAGACCCCCGGCGCGGATCGAAGGTAGGTATCGGACGCCAACTGATTCAGCATGAAGTCCGCCACGTCCGCGCGGGAGATCCGCGCGGTGAGGAGAAAGCTCCCCACCTGCCTACCGTGGGAAGAGCGACCCCGCGCGGCGCCGTTGGTGAGCAGCCCGGGCCGAACGATCGTCCACTCGACATCGCTCGCCGCGACGATCCGCTCCTGCCGCGCTTTGTCCCAGAAGTAGAACGGCAAGATGATCGGGATGGTGAAAAAGGTGTAGTAGAGCCCCATACGCCCAGCACAGTCGCCGATCCCGAGTGCGGTTGCGCAGATCAGCCGCCGGACGCCCTCCGTCTCCATCGCCCGCAAGAGGTTTCGCGTCCCGTCGGACTGAATGCGATTCGGATAGAAGAACCGCTTGTGTCCGAGAGCGGAGACCACCGCCTCCTGGCCGCGCATCGCCGACTCGACGGACGGGGGATCGAGGACATCGCCTCGAACCACGGTCAGTTTCGGATGCTCGATCCCCAGTTTCGCCGGGTCTCGTACCAAGGCGGTCACCAGGTACCCACGTTCCAAAGCCTTGGCGACCAGCTGTCGGCCCGTTCCGCCAGTCGCGCCGATGATCAAGATCCGTTGGGGCCGAGGGCGGGGTGCGCCGGCCGAAGGCTCGTTCCGCGAACGGTACCCGGCTCGGGCCAGGGCGATCGAAAGGAGCAAGGAGTACGTGATGAACACGAGTAGCAACGTCATGGTCGGCTCCCGGTCGCCGCGTGCGGCGCTCGATCTAACGAGCTTACACCCGCGAACCCTGGTCGAGCCGCCGTTTCTCGCGAGCCGGCCCGCGGCCCTTTCGATCGGGATAAGATCCTTCCTCGAGGAGCCCGTCGAGGAGAAAAACCCGATGCATCCGGTCACCCGTTCGATCGCGCTCTGCGCCCTGGTTTTCGCCATCCCGTGCGCCGCCGCGCGGGCGCTGGTCACACAGGCCAAGCCAGACGGATTTTTGCTCACCCTCTCGGCCGAGATCGCAGCACCACCGGCCGCGGTCTACTCCGCGCTCGGACAGGTGGCGGGTTGGTGGAGCTCCAGTCATACCTGGTCGGGCGACGCCAAGAACCTGAGCCTGCCGCTCGAAGCGGGGGCCTGCTTTTGCGAGCGCTGGGCCGGTGGTGGCGTCGAGCACGCACGGGTCGTGTTCGTGAAGAAGGACGAGATTCTGCGTCTCGCCGGCGCTCTGGGGCCGCTCCAGGAGATGGCGGTTGCGGGGGTCATCACCTTTACGCTCAAGTCGATCGAGAAAGGCTCCCGGCTGGAGGTGACCTATCGCCTGAGCGGGGATTCGTCCCACAGCCTCGACAAGGTCGCCCCGTTTGTCGACCAGGTGCTCAGCCAACAGGTTGCGCGCCTGAAGGCGTTCGCCGAGACGGGAAAACCCGAATAGCACGGCCCGCGTAGGCCGTGATCGCCGCCGATCTACAGCCCTCTCAATTCAGTCCTGCCAGACGATCGGCCGCCCCGTGGAGTACCAGGCGTCGACCTCTCCCTCGTAGGTGCTCTCGATCGCCGCCCTCTTCACTTTGAGCGTGGGGGTGAGGAAGCCGTTGTCGATCCGCCACTCGTCGCGCACGACGGCGAAGAAGGCGAGCGCCTCGTGCGCATCGCCGCCCGCGTTGACCGCCAAGAGGTGCGCTTCGAGGCTCGCTGCGATCTCGCTTCGCCCACCCGCCTGGGCGTGTTTCCAGGCTTCTGCGCCGAGCATCACGAGCGCGTAGGGCTGGGGGCGCGCGGGTCCGGTGACGCACACCGCCTCGACCAGCGGATGGCCCGCGATCCGGTTCTCGAGCGGGGCCGGGACGACGTACTTCCCCTTGCTGGTTTTGAATAGCTCCTTAAGCCTGCCGGTGATGCGCAACCGCCCGATCTCGTCGATCTCGCCGCGGTCGCCCGTGCGCAGGTAGCCGTCGGCGGTGAAGGTCTCGGCGGTCAGCTCGGGGGCCTTCCAGTAGCCCTTCATCGCGCCCGGCGTCTTGACCTGGACCTCGCCCTCGGCGCTGATCCGGCACAGGACACCGGGGTAGCCTTCTCCGACGTAGCCGGGTCGCACGCGCCCGATGCGATTGGCGTGCGAGTAGCCGAAGTTCTCGGTCATGCCGTAGCCTTCGACCAGCTCGAGCCCGAGGCGGCGATACCAGGAGAGCAGCTCCGCGGGCATGGGCGCCGAGCCGCTGCCCGCGAGGCGCACGGAATCGAGCCCGAGCGCCTTAAGCACCTTGCGCCTTACGAGGCGAGAGACCAGCGGAATCGCGAGCAGGAACGTGAGCTTGCCGGGCGACATCTTCGTGAAGACGCCGAGCTGGAACTTCTGCCACAACCGGGGGACGGTGAAGAACAGGGTCGGCCGGGCGCGTTTCAGATCGTCGACAAACGTTTCGAGGCTCTCGGCGAAATAGACGTGGAAACCGACGAAGAACGCGCAGCACTCAACGACCAGCCGCTCTGCCACATGGGCGAGGGGGAGATGGGAGAGGATGCGGTCCTCGGGGAAGAGGCCGTAGGCTTGGTCCATTCCCGAGCACGCGTGGGCGATGGCGCCGAACGTCACCATCACGCCCTTGGGCGTTCCGGTGCTGCCCGAGGTGTAGACGATCGTGGCCAGTTCGTCCGCGGAGCGCACCGGGTCGCCTTCGATCGGTGCGGTCGCGGCCACCAGATCGTCCCAGCGCGGTGCGTCGATCGCGGGAGCGAGCGGCAGGGCGATTCGCGGCAGAGCAGTCGGGATGGCCTCGGCCAGGGCGTCCCAGCTGTCGAGCTTGCCGACGAACAAGAGCCGCGCCTCGCTGTGTTCGAGGATCTGCCGCGCCGTCTCTCTCGCCATCGTGGGGTAGAGCGGAACCGAGACGTGGCCCGCCATCCAGATCGCCAGATCCGCGAGCAGCCAATGGGCGGAGTTCTTGCCCAAAAGGGCGATGTGGCTTCCGGGGGGCGCAGCCGAGCGCAGGTGCGCGGCCATCCGCCGCGCCTCGCCCACCGCCTGCCGCCAGGTGACATCGCGCACCGCGCCGCCGCCCAGCGGTTGGGTGAGGAAGACCCGGTCGGCCCGGGTGCGCTCCCAGTGGTAGACGTGTTCGAGCACCAACCCACCCGCGGGACGGCTCGCCGGTTCGGTCATCTCCGATCGCCTCGTCAGATCAACTCGCGCGCCCCGAGTTCCATCTTCAAGAACGCATAGTAGATCGGTGCCGCGATCACCCCGGCCAGGCCGAAGGCGGTCTCCATCAACAGGATCGCGAGCAGCAGCTCCCAGGCGCTCGCCTTGATTTGGGTGCCGACGATCCGCGCGTTCAGGAAATACTCGAGCTTGTGAACCACGACCAAAAAGGTGAGCGAACCGATCGCCGCGCCCAGCGAGTGAGAGAGGCTCACGACCACGATGAACGTATTCGAGACCAGGTTGCCGATTACCGGCACGAGCCCCGCGACAAAGGTCACCGCGATCAGCGTCTTGGTGAGCGGCAGGTGGACCCCCAGGATGGGCAGGACGACCACTAAGTAGATCGCCGTGAGGGCGGTATTGAGGCCCGAAATTCGCACCTGGGCAAAGACGATGCGCCGGAACGACTCGCCGAGCAGCTCGGCGCGGTCGGTGAGCGCTTTGGCGAGGGGGGCCCGCTTGCCGTGGTCGAGAGTCTCGTGAAGCGAGATCAGCGCGCCGAGGACCATGCCGACCAGAGCATGGAGGAACGTCATGCCGAGGTCGGTGCCGAGGGTCCGGAGCTCACCCGCGTGTTCCCGCAGCCAAACGACCGCCGAATGCTCCAGCTCGGCCGCATTCGCGGGGATTTGGCTCGCCAGCCAGACCGGCAACTGTTCCTTCGATTTCTCCAGAACATCGGCCATCTTCGCGAGCAGCGTGGCCAGGCTCCCTTGGTCGCTCCGGAAGAATGCGATCCCGCCGACGACGATCAGCACGAGCGTCGCGATCACGATGGCCGAAAGAAGCGTCACCGCCAAAGCCTTCCGCGGCCCGCGGCCCCGGCCCCTCAAGAACGGCAGCTTCCCCGCGATCAGATGCACCAGCTCGTACACCGCAAGGCCGCCCAGCAGAGCGGCCAACAGATGTAGGTGTAGAACCAAGAACAACCCGATCACCGCGAGAACCCACGACGCGATCTCGGAAGAGGAGGGGCGGGGAAGGGCAGGGGCGGTGGGGGTCGCGGTGTTTTCGGTGGCCATGGCGTGCGGGGAGCATGGCACAGGTGGGGCCAGCTGCAAGGCACAAGTACGGTCGCTCTCAGGTTGGTGTTGCAGGCAGTCCCGATTTGGGACTATTCTTGGCCGGTGCGCGTGCTCACCCTCTCCACACTCCGGGCGTTCTGGGAGCAGAATTCCGGATTCGCGGACGCAAGGGAGCCCCTCTTGGCCTGGTACCGACATGCACTCCATGCGGACTGGGCGTCACCCATGGACGTGAAGGACGATTTCGGCAAGGCGAGCATCCTCAAAGACGGTCGAGTGGTGTTCAACATGGCGGGCAACAAGTATCGGTTGGTGGTCTGGATCAACTACGAGCACCGGATCTTGTACGTCCGATTCGTTGGTACCCATGCCCAGTACGACCGGATTGACGCGCAAACGATTTGAAGGAGAACGGACATGAACATCCGGCCTATCCGTAACGGAGCCGACTACCGCTCGACCTTGAAAGAGATCGAGTTGCTCATGATGGCCAAACTGGGCACGCCCGAAGGTGAGAGGCTGGACGTTTTGGCCACTTTGGTCGAGGCTTGGGAGCGCAAGCATTTCCCAATGGATCTACCCGATCCGATCGAGGCGATCCGGTTCGTGATGGACCAGCGCGACTTGACGGTCAAGGACCTCGAGCCCCTGATCGGTCGATCCAATCGCGTCTACGAAGTCCTCGCCCGCAAACGGCCTTTAACCCTCAAGATGATCTGGAAGCTTCACACGGTGCTTGGAATCCCTGCGGAATCGCTGATTCGGCAGGCCGACGAGGCGCGTGCGGCGTGAGGGAGTTGGGAGCAGGGGCGGTCCTCTGTTCGAAAGAAGGATTAGGCGACCGAGCGGACGGCGTCGACGAAATGCTTCCAGGACTTGTTGAACGCTTCGGCCTGACCTGCGTTGCTGACCATATATTCCTCGTTCATACCGGTGGTTGATTTGAAAACGAACTCTCCGTATTGAACGACCGGAATCTGGTAGTTACCTTTGAACCTTCGATCGGGCGAACCGTCTTTGTTGGTCTTCACCCAAGTCTGCCCAACAACCTTCGAGTCCGGCGGTACGGTCCCAGTTTCAATGAATCCGGTTGGAGAGTAGGTCAGATCAACTTCCTTGTACTCAAGCAGCGCGAAGGCTTCGGGCGAAATGAAATAGAGAACGAACGCCGGATAGAAAAAGATATCACCGCCATTGGCATTGGCCAGATGTGGCACGTTCCACTCCGACTCAATCACGTCGCACTTACCAACGCGGAATGACACAGGTTCACGTGCAATAGTTCGGGTGGCGGTGGTCCGTTCGGCTATCCTATTCGTACGGCGTTGACCTACCGTATCCCAGATGCGCGCTGACTTTGCAAGGAGGGAGAACTCGTCGCACATACGGTGAAATGCCTGAGAGACAATCTTTGGCATTTCAATCTGCGTGTTGAGGCGGGCTAGGCCTTCCTGTTCCTGCAGTTCTTCGCGTCGTGCTACTGCCTCTTCCGCAGTAGCTGCGAGCTGTTGAAACCTTGTCTGGAAGATGCGGCGCAGCACCCACCCGTTGTTCCAACGAGTGTACTTGCCTACGGAGCGTTGCTCCTGAGTGTGAGCGCCGACGAGTTCGCGTGTTATCTCTCCGTGTTCGCGTCGAGCTTGCTCGACCAAGCGCTTGAACTCGGCCAGGCCGGGCGTGGTGAGCACCCCGGAGCCAGAGCTCCGGATATCTTCGAGGTCAGAATTGGCAACCGGTATTGGTGCCGGAACGGGCGTTGACGAAGGATACCGAGATCCTACGTCTGGGGTTGACGGGCTGGGGAGCGATTGGTGAAAGGAAAGCGGTGTTCCCGGTATGTTTGCCGTGAAGGAGGATCGCCGCGGGCTTGCTGTAAAGCGAAGCGGTCCTACTCCCACAGATGTGCTGATGCCGCTTTTCGACAGCGTGAGACGGATACCCGGGAGTGGTCTAAAACTCTTGCGAAATTGCCATCCCATGTCTTCTCCTAGAGCTATCGAGAAGGTGCTTGGCGAGAGGTGTAAGCCGTCCTAACCAGTTAACGCGATCTCTGCCGGATTTGGGGACCATCTGCCCGATCGGTAGGAATACCTATCCGCCGCGCTTTGAAGGCTGAAGGTGCCGCAGGTCACCCCAGTGTCCGCTCCAGCTGCTCACCCCGCCTCCCTCGCCGCCTCCTCGCGCCGCTCGGCGATCAGCTCGTCCGCCAGGCTCACGCCGGGAGGGAGCCCCGCGAAGCGAGTCTTCAACCCTTCGAGCACCGCGCTGGGTTTTTCCAGCACGAGACGCTCGCCCTCGAGGCGAGCCACGAGGGTGTCTCCGGTCGATAAGTGCATCGCCTGCCGGATCGTTTCCGGAAGGACCAGTTGTCCTTCTTCATCGACCGTGACGGGAGATCCCTTTGCCATAATCGAAGCATCATGCCCTGTTCGCGCTCTTAATTCCAGCTGCCGCCGCGCGCGTCGTCCAAGTCACCGCAACACCTCCAGCACCATCCGCGGCCCCACCAGCCGCTCAGTCTCCCCACCCTCGCCCCCCGCCTTCAACCACAACGCCGCCACCACCTCCCGCGCGCCAACCTCCGGCAGCCGCCGAGCTTTCTCTTCGAGCTCGGCGAGCAGGCGGTCGGTGTTGCGGGCGGTGGTCCATTTCACTTCGCCGACCAGGACGCTTCTGTCGTCGTTGCTCAAGGCGAGGAGGTCCAGTTCGAGCGGCTTGTGGTCTGTGCCCGCGCCCCACCAGCGGCCGGCGGGGCCCCAGGTTTTGCCTCCGAGGGTCAGGTGCGGAACGCTCGCGCGGGCCAGCTCGTCCCAGATCTCGCCGATGTGGTGGGGGAGGCTCTTTTCGATGTCCGCGGCGACGGCGTTCAGTTGGCCGGCGCCGAGGCGGGAGCGGTCGATATCGACGAAGCGGAACCAGAAGCGCAGAAACGGGTCGGAGATCTTGTAGAGCGTGCGCTTGCCGCCGCGGGAAGCTTCGCCGAACGGCTGCTCTCGGCGGATCAAGTCCATCTCCTGCAACCGCTGGAGCGGTCGCGACAGCGCGGTCGCCGGTTTGCCCAAGCGGGCGGCGATCTCCGAGATGCGGTGGCAACCCTGGCCGATCAGGCTCAAGATCGATGCGGCCTGGGTCGTGTCGCGCAGGTCGTCGAGCAGCAGGCGCGACGGCTCCTCGTGGAGCACGCCCATCGGACTGAGCACGAGCGAGCGGATCGCCTCCGTAAGGTTCGGGTGGTCGCCCGCCAACTCCCAATAGCGCGGGGTACCGCCCCAGATCGAGTAGGCCTCGACCGCCTGTTCAGGGCTCTTCAAGTGGAGCGCTTCCTCGATCCACCCCGCGGGGAGCGGCGAGATCTTGAGGATTTCCCGCGCCCGGCCGAACAACGGCGCTGTCCGGTCGAGCACGAGCCCCTGCATCATCCGTTGGGACGAGCCGCTCAAGAGGAGATGGATGCCGGAATCCGCCGCGCGATCGAGGTGCTTTTGCAGCAGGCTCGGCAGCTCGGGGGCGACCGCCACCATGGCGGGAAACTCGTCCAGGGCCAGCACCGTCCCCGGTCGCGCCTCCCGCCACCAGCGGGCGAACAGAGCGTCCCAGTCCGGGTAGGTGACGGCTTCGAAGCCCGGTAGCACGCGGCCGATCTCGGTCGCCAGGCTCGCGCGCTGCAGATCCCCTTCGCGGTCGTCGCCCACGTAGTAGACCGCCCGCTCGGGGGGCAGGATCTCGCGCAACAGCCTCGACTTGCCGCAGCGGCGGCGCCCATAGATGACCCCGAGCGAGCCCTCGGCCTGGCCGAGCAGCTTCCGGAATCGGGCGGTCTCTTCGTGGCGGTCGAGGAAGGGCAGTTTCATCGCGAGGTCCCGGCCAAAGATTATGTAGCAGGAACATTATGTAGCTGCTGCATAGTCATGGCAAGGACCGCCGCCTCCCGCCCTTCGACTTCGCTCAGGGCTCGGGCCAACCTGCTGGCTTGAACGATGTCGAAGCCAGCTCGCCTGAGCGCCGGTCGAAATCGGGACAACCGACCCGGAGCCCGGTGCGAAGGGTAGGTGCCGCCCTACGAGGCGTTTTCGGCTTCCGGCGCCACCGACTCGGAAAGCCGGGCGGAGCCCCACTTGGGGTGTCGGATCCTTCTGCGCCGGTAGGCCAGGTCGACGAACGGGCCGCGATTCTCATTCGCTTGGACCAGGATGGTGGCGAATACGCGAAGCAAGAGAAAGCTGCCGGCGGGTAGGTCGGTCGCGCCCGAGACCAAGCGGGTGACGCGCTGGGCGAGGGGTGGAATCTCCGCACCGCGATCCAGATAGAGCAGAGACACACCAAGCTCCAAATAGGCGTCGGCGGCGCAGATCGGGTCCCCCGTCGTTTCGAACGTCAGCGCAGCGCGCTCGAAGAGAGCGGCGGCTCGGAGGTGGTCTCCCTCCAGAGAGGCGCGTTCGGCACGCAGCATGAACTCCTGGGCGAACCGACTAGAGAGAGGCGAGGGCACCGAATCAGTGGGCCCCGGGCCGCTCCGGTGCAAGGGACTGCCCTTTCCCGACCCAGAAAACTGAATGTGTTCCATGGGGAGATGTTAAATCACGTAACCGTCGATGTCGATGCGGAGTTGTCCAAAAGGCGTCACCGAGGGGTCATATCGGCCAAAATTGGTGCCGCCAGGGAGGATTCTGAGGCGTCCGGCGGTAACTCGTCGGAAGGCAGGCGTTCCAGGGGGTGCCTTCTCGCGATTTTTCGCTGTGTTCGATCCGGCCGGGCGGAATGCCCTGGCCCAGATCTCGCAGAGGATGCGCGAAGTACCGTACACTTGCGAGCCAGTCCCACCAGCCGTTAGCCGAAGAGGATCGTTCTATGCCGCGGACCACTCCGCCTCTCCTCGCCCTCGTGCTGCGCCACCTCCGTGAAGAGTCGGGATGGACGCAGGCTCAGTTGGAGTCCCAGGCTGGACTGGGGTCGGGGGTACTCTCCAAGCTCGAGCGAGGAGTCCATAGCCTCGGCCGGTCCGAAGTGGAACGCCTTGCCCGCATTCTGGGACTCGACGGAGGCTGGATCGATCGGACACTTGCGGCAGTCGAACAACTACCACGGCGTCAGGCTCCGAACGATTCTCCCGGAGCGTTGACCTCGGCGGAGAGCCGGGCGGTCGAAGCGATGGCCGGTGGCCTCTCGCGCCAGCTCGGGCAGGCGGTGCGTGAGAAGCTCGGGGCGGCGCTGGTCGCCCGGCGTTGGCAGGCCGAGCGCGCTGCTGCGGCCGAAGCTTGGAGACAACTCCGCCGTCTCCCGGTCGATGATCGTCGCGTGCTGGTCGCCACGGTGGAGGATTTCCAGACTTGGGCGGTCTGCGAGCGGCTGTGTGAAGAGAGCTACCGCGCGGTGGCTCGCGATGCCGAGGACTCCCTGCGCCTCGCCGAGTTGGCCCAGGCGGCTGCGCAACGGGCGCCGGGTGGTCCGCCGTGGCGCCGATGCGTCGAGGGGTATGCGCTCTCGTTCGTGGGGAATGCTTGGCGGGTTCTCGGCGACTTTCAGCGCGCGAATCGAATGCTACGGCAAAGCGTCTTACAGTCGGCTGAGGCGACGGCCTTCGAGGTGCAACCGCTCGACGGCACACTGCCGCTCCTTTTGTATGCCGTATTGCTAAAGTATCAGGAGGAGTACGACGAGTCGCTCCTCTTGACGGATCAGGCGCTCGCCATGCGACCAGGCGCTTTACAAACCGCTCGATTGTGGATCAACAAGGCCTCCGTCTTGGAGAAACTGCAGGCCTTCGAGGAGGCTCTCGGAGCGCTGGAAGCCGCGGTGCCGCGAGCTCAGGAAGCCGGCGACGTGCGACTCCTGTGGGCCCTCGAGTTCAATCGGACCTCCTATCTCTGCCGACTGCAGAGAATCGACGAGGCGGTCGGACGGATTGATCGACTTCGCTCGGCGGCGTTCGAGTCGGGGCGTACGCTCGACCTGCTGCGGTTGAGCTGGCTCGATGCCCGGATCGCCGAAGGGCGGCACCGCTCGGCGGAAGCCGCGCAGATCCTGGACTCGGTCTGGAAGGCGTTCGCCGAACAAAGGATGCCTTTCGATGCCGCCATCGCGGCGCTCGAACTGGCGGCGCTCGAGCTCGAACGAGGCAATACGCGCGAGGTCAAGGCCTTGGCGAGCGCCGCCGCCCCCGTCTTTGCCGCGCTGACGCTGCCGGAGAAACTGCTCGCGAGCAGCGCCCTTTTCTGGCAAGCGGCGCGAAGGGAAGCGGCCGCAGTCACGGCGGCTCGTCTCCTCCTGAACGACTTCACCCGTTTGCGGCACGGCCCCTTCGCTTCGTGAAGGGCCGTGCCACGGGTCTAATCAATGCCGGCAGATACCGCTGGGCTCGATCTCGCAGCCGAATTCTCCCGAGACCGGCGGGCAGACCCCGCCGGGTGCATCGAACGGGCAGACTTTCGGCTTGCTAACCGGCGCGCTCACTCGCTCTGGAGCGCTTTCGCGCGCCGGGTCGCCCCAGAGCGAGGAGAACAGTCCGCGCAGTTTGCCGAGCAGAGCGCCCGGGTCGAAGGGCACGGCGCCGGCTGAGAGCGGGAGCGCGATCATTGCGCTCAGGGCAACGGCGAGACCGGCGGCGAGACGGCGTGAGCGGCGGGGAGAGAGGACAGACTTCATAGCAAAGCTCCTTTGAAGAGGGCTGGCCGGCGCGACTCCGATAGCCGCGCAGCGCCCTCCGAGACTTCTCGATAACGCGAGCGAGGGGGCTGAATCGCGAATTCTCGCGAAAAGAGGCGTCTGATCGGCCGATCATACGCAAAGAATAGGGCTGCGGTGCGCCGACCGGAGCCATTTTGAATGAAATGTTGCCGTTGGAGCCTAGAGATGCGGGCTCGGCACCTGAAATCGTAGAGGAAGCCATACCATGGCGGTGATGGAACGCACTTCCGAACGCAACGCGGCCAAGCTGGCCGTTGTGCTCCTACGCCACCTTCACGGCCAGAGCCAGCGCCAGCTGGAAGCCGTGTCCGGAGTGGATCAAAAACGAATCTCCCGCTACGAACTCGGCCAGGTGACGCCACGGAGGCCGACTCTCGAACGACTCGCCGGTGCCGTCGGGATCTCCCCGGCGCGCCTCGACCAGCTCCTCACCCTGTGCAGCCAGATCTGCGAAGAGTCCGCGGCCCATAGCGCTCAGGCGCTCCGCCCCGCGGTTTCGTCGAGCCCTGAGGCGGCTTCCGGAGCGGGAGAGGCCGCACCGGGCGATCTTCCCCACGTGGCCTCCGAGATCGCCGAGAGCCTCGAACCTTCGATTCACGAAGCGCTCACCGAGCTTGAGGCGCTGGCTGTAGCGCCGCCGCCGCCGCTCTCGGCCATGGAAGAACGCGGCCGAGCCGCGGAGCTCTGGCGGCGCCTCGAGCCGCTCTCCGGACGCCAGCGCCGTCTGGTGATTCAACATGGCCGCGAGTACCGGACCTGGGCGGTCTGCGAGCGGCTCTGCACCGCGAGCCGCGCGCCGACCGCCGCCGACCCAGACCGAGCGTTCGAGCTGGCCGAGATCGCCTTCGCCGTGGCCGAACTCAACCTAGGCACGGAGCGGGCAAGACTTCGCCTCCAGGCCTACGCCTTGGCCACCCTGGCCAACGCCCAGGCGGCGCAGGGCGACCTCGAAGAGGCGGCAAACACCCGGTGCCGGGCGGAAGAGCTTTGGGCCGGGGGTGGTTCCGATGGCGCGGGCCTCGACGCCGACCTCTTGGGCGAGGGAGTTTAGGAGGAGAGGTAACAGGATCTGGGTCGGACGGAGAGACATTTGCAGACGAGGAGAAGATCGCTCTAACTAACCCCCGGTGCACACGCACCGTGTCTTTGAGACTCAGCTGTCGTTTGAAGGTTCAAGAGGAGAATGCCATGCGGTCGCTCAGCCTTTTCGTCCTGCTCTCTTTCGTGTTCGGGCTGTTCGGTGGAACTGCGCGTGCGGATGAGCTGCCGCCGCTCGGAAACCAAGCGGCAGAGTGGGCGGCCTCGTCCGGCGCCGGGGCGGTCGCGACCGCCGAGAAGCGCAACGGGAAATGGACGTTTGCGCTCGGCGGCCAGCCGTTTGCGACGGGGCATGCCGCGGTCGCCCCTGAGCGGGTGCTGTTCGAGATCGGCTCGATCACCAAGGTGTTCACCGGTGCTCTGCTCGCCCACGCGGTCGTGGACGGCAAGCTCGGGCTCGAGGACACGTTGTCCAAGCGTCTGCCGGTCGAGTTTGGCTATGAGGAGACCGGCGCGATTACCCTGAAGCAATTGGCGACCCACACCTCCTGCCTGCCCCGGCTGCCCGACAACATGATGAATTTGGCCGGTGCGGACCCCTACGCGCAATACGACCGGAAGGCGATGTTCGAATACCTCGCGAGCGCCAAGCTTGCTGGGAAGGCCCCGTGCGAGGCCGAATATTCGAACCTCGGCTTCGGCGTGCTCGGAGTGGTGCTGGAAGTGGCGTACGACAAGCCGTGGGCCGGTTTGATCCAGGAAAAAATCACCGGGCCGCTCGGCATGAAAGACACCGTCCAAGAGCTTTCGGTCGAGCAGCAGGCACGCTTCGCGGAGCCCTGGACCGCAAAAGAGCGGGCACAGCCGTGGACCTTCCAGGCGATTTCGGGCGCGGGGGCGTTGCGCTCGACGTTGGCCGACCTGGCGAAATTCGCCGACGCGTTGCTTGCGGGGACGAAAGGGCCGCTCGGCCCAACCTGGCCGCTGCTCGCGGGCGATTTCGCCGAGATGCCCGCGGCCGGCGGCAAGATCGGGCTCGCGCTGATCCATGCCCAGGACCGCGGTGAGGACAGCTATTCCCACGAAGGTGGAACCGGGGGCTACCGGAGCGTGATCCACGTTCGTCCGGGCAGCGACCGCGGGGCGATCGTCCTCGCGAGCAACGCGGCGGCCAATCCGCAAGGTTGGCTCGCGGTCTGGTCCTCGGCTGCGACTCCGGCCGTGGTGCGCACGAAGTTCGTGCTGCCGACCGCCCTGCTCGACGAATATGTCGGCGTCTATTCGATCGACAAGAGTGCCCGTTTCACGCTGGTTCGCAAAGGGGATGGCCTGGTGGCGCGCCTGACCGGGCAGACGTTCGTGCCGCTCTTTGCGAGCGCGCGCGACGAGCTGTTCTACGAGGTCGTCGACGCGCAGATCAGCATCCGGAGGAACGCCGCGGGGCAGGTAGACGGCCTGACCCTCCACCAGAACGGCCGCGACCTGCCGGCCAGGCGCGACGCCGTTGCGGCCCCTCACATCGAGTTTCCCAACGCCGCGGCGCTTGCCGAATACGTGGGTACCTACGATTTCGGGAAGTACCATGAGGGCTCCACGATCACAGTGGCCGTCCAAGCCGACGCTCTCTTCGCGCTGCTCACCGGCCAGTCGGCGTTCCCGGTGTTCGCCACCGCGAAGGATCGGTTCGAATACGACGTGGTCGTGGCGGCACTTTCGTTCGAGCGCGATCCGGACGGCAAGATCGTGGCGGTCACCCTCCATCAAAACGGGTTGGACATGAGAGCGCCGCGCAAATGAAGGCCGAGTGGCACCACGGAATGTTTGAGGGGAGAGCTTCTATGACGACCGAGATTCGATCGTTCCTGCCGCGCGGGGCGATCACCGGGCTCTTGTTTTTTCTGGCTGTGGCGGAGGTCGCAGCGCAGACATCAAAGACCCCCGCGATCGAGGGTCCACTTCGGATCAACGAGGATGTCACCCGCCCTGAAAAGATTTCGGGCGAGCCTCCGGTCTACCACCCGTTGGCGCGGATCGCGGGCCTCGCAGGGTCGGTCATTGTCGAGTCGATCATTGACGGTACAGGGCAGGTTTCAAAAGTCAGAGTCCTCAAGGGGCTGCCGCTCGGTCTCAGCAGGGCGGCCGTCGACAGCATCTTGGGGTGGAGATTCACGCCGGCGATTTTCGAGGGCAAGCCGGTCAAGGTCTACTATGTCGTGACCGTAAATTTCCAGGTCGAGGGTGACTCTCCAATCAAGAGTCAGTTCAAATGGCTGCTTCGCGACAATCCGGTTCTGGCCAAGAAGCTGCAAGGAAAAAGCGCCTCGGACGTCGCCGAGATTCTTGAGGAGCGCCCGGGGGCGAGGACGAAACCTGCCGAGATACCCTTCCTTGTCTTCGGGGTCTTTCTCGAGCAGGGTCGGTTGAAAGAGAGCCTGGAAGTGATTTCGACCTATCGTGGCAACTTCCAGTACCAGGCTCTCTACCAGGCCGGTGCCGTCACTTGGAGTCGTTTGTATCAGGACCCGAAAGCCGAGGGCGGTGGCCGTGCCGAGCTCATCGAGCTGGCGCTCGAAGCGGAGGTGGGTGCGCTCGAGGTTCGGCCGGATGGCCTCGAGGCTTTGGTCTTCAAGGCGCTTCTCTTGCAGGAGAAGAGTCGGATCACCCGTGATCCGCTCGCGCGCGCCGCTCTCCTCGAAGAAGTGGCCCGGTTGCGCGAGCGGACGATTCAGTTGCACCCGGAGCTGGCCAAGGATGGGCTGATCCCGGATCTGCTAGACCCGGATCTGAGCACCTTACCGGGGGTCTAACCGATCGCCATGGGCAGGACCGACGCCGAGCCGCAGTTCTTCGCGCTTCCCGAGGATTTCCGTCGTTGGCTCGCCACCTATCACGCCAACGAGAGCGAGCTCATGGTTGGCTTCCACAAGAAAGATTCCGGCCGACCGAGCCTCACCTGGCCCGAGTCGGTCGACGAGGCGCTCTGCCAGAGACGCGCGAGAAGCGCCTGGAGAAGCTGATCGAGGTCTCGGGGGCCGGCGAGCGGATCTGAAATACGGCATAGAATCCAGCTGTTTCCGGGAGAACCTATGAGCGCACCTCGACGTACCGTAAGCCGCTTCGCCTTGAGGCTCGGTTCGAGCCTGTTCTTCGCCCTGCTCGCCGTGGCTCCTGCGGTGGCCGCAAAGGATCGCATCTTTGAGCTGACCGACCCGCGTGGCGACGACCATGGCGACGGTTCGCTGCGCTACCCCCTGAGCTATTACGGGATGGCGGCCGGCGATCTCGATCTGACGTCCTTTTCGGCACGCGCGGTCTCGGGCGGCACCGAGTTCGAATTCGGCTTCGCCAATCCGGTGCGGGCGACCGGCCGGCGGACGATCGACATCGGCGGCACGAACCTCGACGCGATCGCCCGGTTTGGCTTCTATGCCGTGAACGTCGATCTCTATATCGATATCGACCGGAAGACGGGCTCGGGGGCGACCAACACCCTGCCGGGCCGGCGCGCCGAGATCGACCCGTCGTTCGCCTGGGAAAAGGCGGTCGCTTTGACCCCGCGGCCGTTCGACGCCAAGACCACCTTGAAGCGAATCTTGCTCCGTTCGCTCAAGGACGAGCTGCGCTCCAAGGACGGGAGCCTCACGCGCGACCAGGCGGAGCTGATCCAGACGACGCTCCCGGGCGACCTCGAGAGCCACATCTTCTTCCCGAATCGGATCAAAGCGTCGGGCCGGACGATCAAGTTCTTCGTTCCCGAGGCGTTCTTGGGCGGTGTCGCGAGCCCCGACTGGGCCTACGTCGTGGTCGTCTCCGGCTGCGATATCGACCAGCGCTTCGATCTGGGTGACCGGCTGCCGACCCGCCGCAATGGCGACAACCTGTTCATCCTGCCGGTCGCGGCGGGTGGCAGCGACGACAAGCTTGGCGGCGGCCAGGAGGACGACGAGCTTCAGCCGCCGATCATGGATCTGCTGGTCCCCGCCGGCTTCACCCAGCAGAAGATCCTCCGCGACTACGACCTCGGAAAATCGCGGCCGGTCCGCCTGCCGGGGGTGGTGCCGGCGAACGTCAAATAGGGGCAGACCTACGTTGTCTGCCCTCCAATCGCCCACCCCTACCGCCGCGCCGTCCCCTTCTGCACGCGCGCCCTGCCGCCGCCCCGGATTGCGACCGAAACCCCGCGCCAGGCCTCATTCGAAGGGCGCTCCGAGTAGTAGCCGAGGACGTACTGGTTGCGCAGCTCGTCCAGGATCTCGGCCAACGCCGCGGCGGCCTGGTCGATCGAGTCGATCTCCTCGATCCGGCCGCCGCTCTCCTCGATCGCCAGCCGCAGCCCCTCGACCTCCCGCTCGTTTCCTTGGGCGTCGCGCCAGATCGACCAGCGTTTCAAGAGCCCTTGCCGTTCCTCGTCCCGGCGCAAGCGCACCCAATAGATCGCCATCGGCTCGCGCTCCAGCCGCTTGCGGATCAGCGACATGGGGAGCACGCTCTCGATGTCCTCGCCGTCGGAGAGCAAGATGATCACCCGCCGGCCCTGCCGTGAGGTGAGCCGTTCGATGGCGAAATAGAGGGCGTCGGAGAGTGCGGTGCCGCCCCCTGCGCGCGCGCCTGAGAGCGCGAGGTCGAGAATCGCGGGTACGCTGGTGAACGGGGTTTCGAGCACCAGGCGATCGGCGAACAAGAGCAGCTTCGCCTCGTCCAGCGGTCGCATCGTGCGAACGAAGGTGCGCGCGCCTTCGTTCGCCGCGGCGAGGCGTGCGCCGTGCATGCTGGTGCTCGCATCGATCAGCAGAGCGGCGGTGAACGGAATGTCGCCACGCTCGAAGGTGACGATTCCCGGCCGGCCGCCGCCGCGCTCGCGGATGACGAAATCCTCCCGCGCGAGCCCTTCCGAGCGCCCGGACACCGTGACATAGAGCTGGCGCAAGCTGACGCCGATCGTGAGGTCGGTCGCGATGCTCGGAGTTCGGATCATCGCGCTCGCGACCGCCGCGCCGCCCGCGCTATACGCCACCGCCTCGAACCGATGTTCCACGTTCTCCTGGCCGACATCGACGACGACGCTGAAGGGGGGCTTCTCTGCGCTGCCCGCCGGCTTGCCGTCGAGGAAGAACTCGACGCGCGAGATCGCGCCGCCGGTCCCGGTCTCGACCCGTACCTCGACCGGGCCGAAAGCGGCCTCCTCGGCGGATGGGCTGGTGAACGCGATCTTCTGCGCGTGCGCGGCGAGCCCCGCCGCTGGGATCGAAATGCCGATCCAGACGGCGAGCGCGCGACCATCGAGGCGGGCGAGCCGGGTGCGGAGGCTCAAGGCGTTCCCTCGACCTTCCCTTGGTTTCCCGACGGGGTGCCAAGCGCCGCGCCGAGCGCCGGGAGACGCTCTGTCGCTTCACGCCGGAGGAGCTGCCAGAGCGCCTCGATCTCTGCGCTCGGCAGCTCGCCGTAGCGCAGGCGCGGGGAGCTTTCGGAGGTCGCCTGCGGTGCCCATTGCGCGAGCCTCGCTTTCGCCGCCGTGTCGTTGCCCACCGACGAACCATCCAGGTCGGCGAGCGCGGCGCTCAAAAGCAGCAGCTTCTCGTCGTCGGGAAAGGCCAAGAGCCCCAGATCGATCGCGCCGGCCGCCGCTTGCCACTCCTTGGCCGCGATCTCCAGCCGCGCGAGTTCCTGGCAGGCGAGCGCCACCGGCCAGGCTTCCGGTTCGATCTTCGGGCTGCCCGTCGATCGCGCTCTCAAAGGAGCCACGAGCTTGCCGAACAGCTCGCGAGCTCGTTTCGTCTGGCCCAACCGTGCCGTGTTGATCGCGAGCCGGACGGCCACTTGGCCGTCGTTCGGGCTTTGGGCCGCGAGCCGTTCGAGTGCGCTCTCCGCTTCGGCGTAGCGCCCGTGGCGTTCGTCGTCCAGAGCGCGCCCGAGCAGAGCTTGCGGGTGGTCGGGGTCGAGCTCTTTGGCGCGACGGAACTCCGCCTCGACCATACTCGACAGGCCGCTGCGAAAGAGATTCGGCGTCAAGCTGATCAGAAACCCGGCCGCGAGCCGGCGCCCTTCGGCTGTCGGGACCGCTCGGGCATACAGCTCCGCCAAGCTGCCGACCAGAATTGCGGCGTGCATCGAGGGGTGACGTAGCTTACGCGTCTGGTACTCGCCATGCAGGATCCGGTAGAGCGCCATCAGGGGCACCAGGCTCTCCGGATTCCGCCGTTCGAGGGAGCGAAGCACCTCCCCAAGGAGCCCGGCGAGCTCCTCGCGGTTGGCGGCGTTCGGGCCGGAGAGGAGAGGCACCTCGAACGCGGTGACCGCGGCACGCGCACCTTCCTCGTCGCCAGAGGCGAGAAGCACCAGGGCGCGGCGGTAGACGGCGCGCAAGGCGGCGGCTTCCGAGCGCCGCCAACGGCCCGGAGCGTCCGGATTTTCTGCTCCGCCGGTTGCCGCGGGCTCTGCTCCGGCCGTGGCCTCCTCGCGCTCGACCCAGGTGCGCGCCGGATCGCCCGCGGCGACCAGATCGAGAGTCAGATCGGCGGTCGAACCGAACGGCGCACCGGTAAGAGCCGTGCGCAGCTCGTAGCTCCCCGGCGGGAGGTCGAGGGTCGAGAAGGCGAGATCGATTCGCTCGAAACCAGAGTCGGGTGCCCGCGCCACCTCACGAACCGAAAGCTCCGTCCCCGCGGACGCGCCCACCGCGCGCAGCTCGATCCTCTGGGTCGTGCCGGCGGGCAGGCCGACGGCGAACAGAGAGAGCGGTGTATCGCCTGAAACGGCAATGAGCGGGCGCGCCGCAAGCGGCCAGAACGAGGGGAGGGCCGGCGCCGCGGCGTCGATCGAGGAAACCGTGAGCCACCCTGTGCCGGGATCGCTCCCCGCGGAGAAAGCGGCGACCAAAGGGTAAGCAGCCCCGCCGGTCGGAATGTCGAGCTGGATCGTGCGCAGGCCAAAAGTCTTTGTGGCCGCATGCCCGACCAGGATGCGCAGGCGGTAGCTTCCGGGCCGGAGGGCGAAGCCGCCGACGAAGCGGAGCCCCTTGTTGCGGAGCGTCTCTTTCGGATTGGGGATCTCTACCGTTTCGAGCAACGACGTGGCGAGCGCGCCGCGCGCATCGAGCGCGTAGATCGCGATATCCACGGGGAGGGCGGAATCGACTCCCGCGTCGTCGGCGGCTCGGGCGAGTGCACCGCCTGCCGCCTCGACCACGAGCGCGATCTTTACCTTGTCGGGCGCCTTTGGGTCACCCCCCGGAAATACAACCGCCCGGGCTGCGAGCGCAATGGGGCCTCCCTGCTGGCCGCTCCAAAGGAGCGCCGCAGTTTCGACCCGGAGGCCGCCGGTGCGCAAGACGCGAGCTTCCCAAGGCGGCGTAGCTATTCCAACCTCATCCACCGTTCCTGCCGCTCGAAGGGCCGAAGCCGTTGCGGCCAACACTCCAAGTCCGACCGCGAGCCCAAGCGTGCCGTGGCGCCAACGGATCGAGATCATTGTCCTGCGGGCGCGTATCGGGTGAGCGCCACCGACTCGGCCCGCCCGAGATCATCCATAAGTCCCGCGGCGATCTTGTGCGCCCCGGCGCGCAGGACGAGGGTTACGCGGACACCGACGATCTGGCCGAGGGCGGTGAGTAGGCTTTCGTTCGGCACCCGAATCGGCGCATCGACGATGGTGATCTCGGAGAGCCGGCCCTTGGTGTCTTTTGCGCCGACATAGATCCGCAGCTTCCCCTCGTGCACGTTCTCCTGGGGCAGCAGAACCAGTTTCGCCATCGGCACCTTGACCAGCAGGGAGAGCTCGACCGTGCCCCCCGTGCCTGGCCGTTCGGCTTCGATCTCGACCCGGGCCAGGAGTCGGTTGTCGTCGGGGTCCGCGCCGGCCGGAGCGTCGAGCAGGAGTGCGGTCGCCGTGCGCTCCTTCATCCGCTCGTCTGTCGTCTGGTCGCGGTCGGCCTCGCGGTGGCGAATCTTCAACCGCCGGTCGCGCGGGCGCACCTCGATCGAATGAAACCGCCGGTCGGGTGGGCGCAGCGGCGAATAGCTCAACAGATAGGCGCTGGTCAGCTCGCTCTTGATCCGGTTCAAGAACCGGCCCGGATCGGCGTTCGCGGCGGCGGCCAAGCCCCCCGTGCCCGCCGCGGCGATCTCGATCCCGAAGGTGCGCGCAAACTCCTCGTTGCGCCCCAGATCGGTCGGCAGCAGCGAGTCGCCGGGATTTTCGGCCGAGACCCCGAGGCTGCCGTCCGGTAGGGCGAGCCCGTAGATCGTGACCCGTTGCGCGTTGGCATGTGCCGTCAGCTCTTCGATCTTGCCCGTCGTGTCGTCCTGAAACGCCTCGATCGTGGTCATGAAGTCTTGGTACGGGGTGTTCTCGTACTTCCGGCGGAACGCCTCGATCAACAGGTCGGCCGGGCGGAGCGACAGCCCGCCGCCCACCCACAACAGCGCCCGCCTTCCAGGCAAACCGGACATCGCGTCGATCACCGAGGAGAGTGCCGCGAGGGTCCGCCGGTCTTGGGCATTCTGAGCCTGCGCGTAGAGACGAATTCCGGCCTGGACCGAATCGGCTTCGGCCGCGGAGCTGTCCGGCCCTGCGCCGTTTCCGGGGAGGCTCGCGCGCTGGATCTCTTCGAGCACCCGCCGCCGCGCGACCGCGGTATCGAGCCCCCGCGCCGGCCGGTCCATCTCCTCGCGCAGCGCGGCGCGCAGAGCCTCGCCGTCGCCCGGCGGGATCTCGCGCAAGCGCAGGCCGCCGTCGTACCCGGCGAGCAGGACATGGTCGTTGCGCCCGCTTCGCGAGTCGAAGAACGTCTGAAGCGAATCGCCCAGCCGCTTGCGCGCAAACGGAGGGAGGCTCAGGTGGTCGACGAACACCGCGAGCTGCAAGCGGCCCTCCGGCGTGTCGTCCAAGCTGCCGGTGCGGGGAACGCCCGGTTCGGTCGGAGCGGCAGGCGCCTCGAGCGTGGTCGTCGTGGTCGGCGCCGACGCCTCACTCTCCTGAGCCGCGCCGCCCGCCGTACCAGGGCCATAAAAGTGGCTGATCTCGACCCGTTTGCCGTCTTCGTAGAGTTCGAAGTCGGACGCGGTAAGCCCCGGCACCGGCTGCCCGCTCCGATCCGTGACCACGACCTCGATGTTGACCACCCGGACATCGACCGAAGCGAAGAACGTCGATTCCTCGGTGACCTCGGCTTTCTCGGCCGGCGCCTTCTGGGCAAGAGCCGGCGCCGCGCCTGACGCGACGAGCCCGAGAGTTCCGGAGAAGAGGAGCGCGACGCCATGGCGCGCACGTTGGGCTGGCGATCGTGACACCAAGTTGTAGACCTCCGAGTCGAGAGTGCGGCACAATCGTAGCACCCGTCCGTCGGGCGCCGCGTCAGAGATCGGGGTGAAGAGCGGCAGTGTGTTGTGGGTGCCGGGAAAGGGCGGGACGACGACACGCGAGGCGCGCCCGCGGTGCGCCGGAGAGGTTCGGCGCAAGACCGGCGGCGCGCCTTCCTTGGAGGCCAGGATTGGGCGCGGGTTGTGCGCCTCAGCATGTTTCATGTGCAACTAGTTGCGCGAGGATGTTCCCCATCGAGTCGTCGCGTGCTGCTGTGCGTTCTTATTGTGCGTAGTCGGCGCACTATTGTGCAAAAATGACTTCTATCCCTTGCGCTAGCGGCTCCGTTTGTGCAACTCAAGATCCCTGTTGTGCATCTCGGAGGTTGAATCGTACGTTTTTCTGAGCCGAATGTGCAACATGGACGGACTGCAGGGGTTGCCGTTTGGCGTAACGTGCGTTCGGCGAGAATTATTGTGCGTCTCAGCCTTTTGGAAGGAGGGCGCGGGTTCCGAGAACAGGTTCTGCGCGCCATAGTTGCACATTACGGAGAAAAGTTAGCACAGCACTTTCTCTGTGCACAGGTGCAATGGGGCAGAGATGTGGGTCAAAACTGCAGTGTTGCACATCAAAACGCCGAAACAGGGGGTGAAAGGGCCACGAATGTGGAACGGGACGAGCGTTTTGTAGCACGCGCCTCGCGCGCGGCGGGCTTGGCGCAGGGAGCGGGCGGCGATCGAATCAAGGTTGCGCGCCCCGGTTCGTCTTCACCGGCGGCGCGCGGTGCGCGACCTGCGCGGCCGTCTCCGGTACGAGATCGGCGGCCAGGACCTGGCCCTCGCGAGCGCAGGATCGCCGGGACCTTCTAGCCGAGATCCTGTTCGAAGCCTTTGAAGGCCGGATCCGATCCCGGGAACTGACCCCCGGTTACGATCAGCTTCCAAGGCCACGACCCACCGCGAGCCCCGGCTGTCGGTCTTTGTCGAGCATAGTCATATGCGAGGACCAGCCCCCAAACTGGCAGCGGATCCACGGCCGTATACCGCCCCGTCACCGTGTCGTACCAACGGTTCACGTTGTAGTACAGCTCCCCGTGCTTGCTCGCGAGGCCGGACCAGAGGTTGTCGGACCATTGGCCGGGAAATCTGAGGAAGACGCCGAAGTCTTGCGCGGCGGCGTAGTCGGCTCCGAAGGGTTCGAAGCCACCGCGCCAGATCAGGGAGCCCGTGCTGCCGGTCGCGAGCGCGGGGGTGCCGAGGTGATCGGTGGTCAGGTAGAGTAGGCGATTCGTGCCCGAGGAAAACTTCTCGTAGGTCGCGAGCGGGCGGCCCGCGAAATAGAAGATCGAGGTGTCTTGGGTGTTGGCGCCGCTCTGATTCTTGCGGTGGTAGAGCATCCCTTCCGAGCCATAGGTCGGCGTAACGCTCGCGAGCGTGCTCGTGTTCGAAAGACGGCGGAGAAAGCCCCGGCCGTCCGAAAGGGCGGAGACGGTGCTGAAGCCGACGATCCCCGATAGCTCGCGCGCTGCGTCGTAGCTGATGCCGAGCTTGCCTTGGAGCGTGATGTCTAGAGCGGCCTAACGTCTCCCAGCACCTGAAACAGGAGTTAGATCAAGGGCACTGCACAGTAATTGCCCTGTACCATCGAAGAATG
>JANNIH010000067.1:0-17703 GCA_031404815.1 Holophagales bacterium
TTCCGGGTCCATCGTCATCCGCGGGCGACCGCGCGCATCCCAAGTCGTGTGCCAGGTGTTGCCCAGCGCGTCGCTCTGCTCCATCGAGCGGCCGAGCGCGTCGTACTTGGCGCGTTCGACCACTTCCACCATCGAGCCGTCGGGCATCATCTCGCGGCGGATGAACCGCATCGGATTCCCCTGGCCGTCCAGCTCGACCTCGTGCTCGTTGCCCATCGCATCGCGGACTTGTTTTTGCCGGTGCGCGCCGTCGTAGTGATAAGTCGTCTGGTGGCCGAGCGGGTCGGTCATTCCCATCAAGTTGCCGACCCGGTCGTAGTCGTAGCGCGTCACCAGCTCCCGCGCGGCGTCGCGTGCGATGCCCGAATCCCAGAGCATCTCCATCGACTTCTTGCGCCGGCCGAGCGGGTCGTACTCGAACTTGGTCTCCGCGAGCATGACGCCATTGGCGTCGCGCGCGCAGGCCGAGAGCGGGTTGTCACCCGCATCGTAGGTGACCTCGCTCGCGTTGCCGAGCGGGTCGCGCGTGACCCTGGTCCGTCCGTAACCGTCGTACTCGATCGGCCAGACCTTCGACCGACCGTCGGTCCGCGTCAGCAGGCGACCTTCCGCGTTGTAGCCCAACGTTTCGGTGACGACATCGGGCGTGCCGAAGCCATTCTTGATCTCGCGCGGAAGATCCCGCTCGTCGTAGGCCCAGCGGGTCGTCTGGCCGTTCGGCGCGGTGACCTGGACGCGGTTCATGTTTTCGTCGTAGTCGTAGGTCATCGCGCTCTCGGCACCGGCGCCGATTTCGCGGCGCATTTCGCGCAGCTCGCCCAGCAGGCCGTAGGTCTGCTTCACCTTCAACATCGCGCTGCCGTCGTCGCCGTCGGGCTCTTGCGTTTCGACCCTTTGCCCGATCGCGTCGTGCATGTAGTGGGTCATGTAGCGCAGGGGCGGCGCGCCATCGCTCGACGCCGTGGCGGCGGTCATCACCGAGACCGGCCAGTCGGCTTCGTTCCAGGCGAATTCGGTGCGGACGCCGCGGGGATCGACCTGCTCCAAGGCGTTGCCCCGTCCATCGACTTGGTAAGACATCGACAGGTCGAGCCCTCCGGCATCGCGCGTGAGACGCTGCAGATACCCCTGGCTCGGACCGGCGCCGAAATAGTCGAACGTGCTGCGCCGGCCGTTCGGGTCGGTGATCTCGATCGGCTGCCCGTGGGGGTTGTGGGCGATCCGCGTCATCGTCTCTTCGGGGGTGCCGATCGCGCCATGAATCTCTCGCGGCAGGCCGGTCGGCGTGCGGCGGATCGTGGTCACCGTTCCGCGCGGATCGACGATCCGGATCGGCTCGTTCGACCACCCCTGGTAAGTGATCTCGGTCGTCCGCGTCGTCGGGCTGCCGTTCATGCCTCGATCGTCGGGCGTCTCGATGATCCGGGTGGCGTTGCCGCGCGCCCGCCGGTTGCTTGGGGTGCCATAGGCCCATTCGGTCTTGCCGCCGAGCGGCAGGGTCGCTTCGACCGGCAACCCTTCGGCGTCGTAGTCCCAGGTCCAGACCGCGCGCATCGGGTCTTCGCGGCGCAGCGCCCGGCCGGCGTCATCATGGAGGTAGGTCGTGGCGTGGTTGCGCCGGTCGGTGACCGTGGTTTTCTTTCCGCCGAAGTCGTACGCCAAAGTGACCGTCCCGGTGCCCCAGCGCTGGCTCGTCACCTCGTCGGCGCGCTGATCGCCGTCGGCATCCGTGTAGGTCAGTTCGAGCGGTACCAGATCGCGGGCGTCGCGGATCTGGGTCAGGTTGTCGGCGGTGGTCCAGCGGCTGGCGAGGTCGCCGGTTGCGACGCTCGAATAGGAATAGTGGGTGATGCGCGTCGAAACTCCGGGAACGACGCCTGTGGTGACGGCGGGTAGCTCCACCTCTTCGAGCCGGCCGAGGTCGTCGAAACGGTATTGGACCTCCCTGCTGAGGAAATCGGTTAGCCGGGTAAGCCGGCCGTCGCCGTCGTAGGTCAGCTTGTAGCGCCGATCGAGCGCATCGACCACGGCCACCAGCTGGCTCTTCGCGTCGTACTCGAAGCGGATCTCGTTGCCGCTCTCCTCGGAATCCTTGATGCCGTCAACGATCGAGACCAGGCGCCCGAAGCGGTCGAAGCGAACCAACGAGTGATCGCTCTCGATCAGCAGGAAGCCCGCGTTGGTCTTGGTCAGCACCGCGAACAGCCCGGCGGGCGCCTTGAAGGTGCCGTCGTCGTTTTTTGCGAAGCGCTCCCGGCGCAGGCGGCCGTCGTAGAACTCGACATCGCCGTTCGACAGCTCGCGCAGGCGCATGCGGAAGCCGAAATCCCAGCCGGGTCCCAAGGGACCGCTCCCGACCGTCTGGCTGCGGTAGGTCCGAGTGAACGCGAAGTCGAGGCCGCGACCGCGGACGTAGAGATCGGTGGCCAAAAACGTCATCTCGCCCGAAGCGAGCAACGTCCCCGGTGCGGCTTCGCCCGCGCCGAAGTTGGCACCCCGGCGCGGCTCTTGTTGCAACGACGGGGACATCTCCCAGCGGGTCGAGGGGAGATCGAGCCGGATCGCCGCCGCGCGCTCCGCGCCGTAGATCGCCGCGAGCTGTGTGAGGAGCGCCGCGCTCGGGCGGATCGAGATCGTGTCCCCCGAGAGGATCTCGACCGCGTTCGCCGGCACCTGGCTCGGATCGGGGCAGCCCGGGCAGACCTCGTTCTCGCCGCTCGATCGACGCCAGGCGCGGGAAGCGCGCAGATCCGAGAGAACGACGATCGGGTCGGAAATGTAGCGGTGAATCCCCTCCTCGCGCGGGTCATCGCTCTCTCGGCGGAGCTTGAGCGCCGTGGCGCCGGTGAGCGCCACGGGCGGAACGTTCCCCATTCCGGCGGGGGCCGCGGGCGGGATGGGCGTGCCGGTGGGTCCTAAACTCACGACATCGACCGTGACCTCGGGGCCGAGCGCCCCGGGGAGGTAGGCCACCACGCGAAACGCGCCGCTCCCGGCCGCGCCCCCGTTCGGGATCGGCACCAGGTGGTCGATCGGACCGCCGGAACCGTCGCCGGGGAGTACCTCGAAGCCGATCCCCTCCCGGGCGTCGATCGCCGAGAGGACACGCGACCCGATCGCGATGCTCGTGATCCCCCGATCCACCCCGCCCGCGAAGGCGAGCCCAAGCTCCGGAATGATGAACACCGGGGCGTTGATGTTGCCGGCACCGAGGCCACCGAGAGCGATCGTCTCGATCACCCGGTCGTCGCGTCCATCGCCGTCCCTGTCGAGCGGATCGAGGTTCGGCAGGCGATCGAAATCGACGATCGCGATGCCGTCACCGGTCGACACGAACAGCCGCCGGCCGGCGCGATCCACCGTGATCGCGCTGGCGGAACCGACGCGGATTCGGCCCACCAGGAAGGGCAACGCGCGGTCGGTCGCGTCGTAGACCAAAACCCCCGCGACGCGATGGGCCACCAGCACATAGTCGCGCCGCTCCTCCGGCGCGATCACGGCGTTGCCATTGCGGTCGAAGCCATACCCCGCGAGCACCGCAAGCGAGGCGATCGCGCGCGAACCGTCGATCTCGGCGCACTGTTGGGACAAGAACGAGACCACACCCGGCTCCGCCGGATTGCTTTCGAGGATCGCGAGCCCCCGGTTGCCGACCGCACCGACCACCGTCAACGGATGGGCGTTCGCGCCATCGAACAGACCGTCGAGGTCGATCAGCGCCGAGCCGAGGTCGGTCACCCCTTCGCCGCAGAGCGCGAGCGTCGGGTCCTGGTAGCCGGTGTAGATCCCGAGCAGGTCGGAAAGGCGCGGCTGGGACGGCTCGGGCCGCTCGAAGAACGCGTTGACATCGACGACCTCGACTCCGATGCCGAGGGTCGCCACGTAGGCGAGCGTCTCCTGGTTGCGCTTGAGCTCCACCTCTTCGCCTGGGCGCACGGCGAGTGCGACCGAGAAGGCGCCGCCCGCGTCCGCCGCGACGCGCAGCCAACGGCCGGCACTGCGCAGAGTGACCGGCGCCCGGGCCGCCGCTTCGCCACCCGTTACCGTGAGCGTCGCGAGACCATCGGCACCGACCGAACCGAGGGTGGCCTGGAGCGGACTCGGCGCGGGAGCGCCCGCGACCCAGCGATCGGTCCGGTCGTTCGAAAGGATCGCGATCTTGCGCGGCGTCCCTTCCAACAGCTCAGTACCAGGGTCGGCGCCGAGCCGATCGGAGAGGAGGACCGTGCCACGAAACGCGGCGTACCGGACCTCCGGATCGTTGGGATTCGCCGCGATCGCTTCCGGGTCGAAGCGGAGAGGATCGAGGATCTTCAGCTGACCGAAGCCGTGAACGCCGCCCCCGGCGATGAGCACGCGATTGTGGGCGTCGATCGCCACCGCGCGGACGGGATCTTGGAGCGCGAAGGGAAACGTCACGTCCCCCGCGACGGCGTTCCGCAGGTGTTTCGGGTCCGACGCGTCGAGCACGATCAGGCCCGCCGCGTCGGCCGCCACGAACAGCCAGCTGCCCAGCCGGGCGATCTCGCGCACGGTGGCGGTCGGGCTGTAGGTGTCCAGCACCTCGCTCCCGGCGATCTCGAAGCGGAGATCGAGGGTTTTCTCCCACCGGTTTCCCGCGGCGTCTGCGACGGCCGGCCCCAAGCGAAGGGTGTAGCTCTCCCCCGCGTGCCAGCCGCTCTCTGCCATCAGGCGCACGCTGTTCCCCGTGCCGAGCAGATCCTCGCGCACGGCGACTTCGCGATTCTGCGCGTCGCGGACCGAGATCCCGACCGCCGCATCGCCGAGCGACTCGCTCCACGAGACTTCGAGCGCCTGGCGCGGATCGATCTTGCCGCCCAGCCCCAAGACGTAGCGACGTCCGAGCGCGGAAGGAACAGAAAGAGCGAGCGCGCCTGCGGCCGAGCTATCGACCGCGACGTTTGCGCCGTCATCGAGCCCGACGAGGCGGCTTTGAGAGGCGGGCAGGACGCTCCCGTCTTGGCCGACCACGGAGAGCCGGCCGCCGAGGAAACGGACGACCAGTCCGGGCAGCAGCTCCGTGTCGCCATCCGAGGTAGAGAGGGCGAAGAATCGGAGCGGCGAGCCGCCGACCGGCCAGGGGGCGCGGTGGTCGCCCAGCGCATCGATCGGAAGGACCGTCACCTCACCGGCGGCGGCCGGGGTGCCCAAATCGCCGTCGAAGCGGACGTTGCCGCTCGATAGATCGCGGACGACCAGGTGGACTGGGTGGCCGACCCGCGCCGGCAAGAGAATGGCGTCGAACGAGAGGAGGCGCGCGATCGATGCATCGACCGAGGCGCCGAGCGAGTCGTCTTCGGTAAACGCGAACGAGACTCCCCCACCCGGCGGGTACGACGCCGCAAAAAACGCCATCGGCACCACCGGCGCCGCGATCCGGTAGGTACCCGGGAAGGCCATGCCGGGCAGGTACGCCTTCGGCCGCTGCGCGGCGTTGGCGGTGAGAGTGTCTGGAGCAGTGGGCGCGGCAGCCGTAGCGGAGAACGCCGCGACGCGCAACGGCGCCGCCGTTCCTGCCGGCGCCTCCGCCGTGGTCAAGCGCGCACCGTCCAGGCGCATCAGGTCGTGGAGCATCCAGACCCGGCCGCCTTCGAGGTCGATCTGCCGGAGCAGCAGGAACGGCCCATCGCCGACCGCCCCCGCGGGGCGCGGCAGCGCGACTTCGAGCGGCTTGGTGGCGGTTGTGCCGCCGAAGTCGAGTGTGAAGTCGGCACCGTTGCCGAGCCAAGCGGGGAGCGCGGGCGGCTCAACTCCGGTGGGCGCCGGCACCAAACGGACCCGGGTGACGTCGCCGAACGTCCCCGCGGGAACTCCGATCTCGAAACCATCGATCGTAGTGAACCGCGCCCCGCGCGGCCCGACCAGGGCGCCGCGCCGATCGCGCTCGAGGAACGGACCGAGCTCGATCACCAGCTCGTTGGCTCCCGGGCGCAAGATATGGAGCAACAGCGTGTCGCGCACGCTCGCCTCGATCGCGAGCGAGAACGAGCCGTCGAGGTTCGCTTCGGCCGAGGGGACCGTGACCAGCGCGGTCGCGTTCTCGGCCACCAGGAGCGTCCCCGCGGGCACGGCGCCTGGGGCGCCCAAGATCTGCGCGAAACCGGACGGGTCGGGCTCCAGCAACGAGATCTTCGACAGGTCGAGCGCACCGTTTGGAGGCGCGGCGGCGGCGGTGGTGAAGCGGATCGCGGTGGCGTTTTCGAGCGCGTTCCCTTCGAGATCGAGCACGCCGGTACCGATCGACAGCTCGTGGAGCGTCTCGGGCGCCAGGGTGGCGGTTGGAATCACCCGGACCAGCGCGCCCTGGGCTTCGATCGAGACGTCGAGCGCGCGCTCCACACCACCGGCCCCGATCTCGATCAGGCGGATCGAGCCGGCGAGCGACGTCGGCGCTACGGCTTCGCTGAACGTCGCGGTCGGCTCGATCCCCGGCGGCACCGCCGTGGCCCCCTCAACCGGTGTCGTCGCCAGCAGACGCGGGCCGACCACTTGCAGCTGAAGATCGAGATCAATGCGGGCATTGGCCGCAGGAACCGTCTGCGCGATCTCGATCGCATCGCCACCGCTCCCGATCACCGGATCGCGGGCGAGGACCGTGACCGCGCCCACCAGAGAGGGCAGAACATAGCGACCGGAGAGATCGAGGCTCGCCTGGAGCCACGGGCGAAGCGAAGAGTCGCGCACCGCGATCTCGATCCCGCCGCGGGCGACCCCATTGGTGCCGAACGCCGTGCCGCGGAAGAAGCCGAGCGGCGGCGTGCGGACGAACAGATAGAACCCGCCGCGCCGGACGCCCGAAAACGGCAGATCGGCGGGATCGATCGACGCGGTGGTGAATCCTTCCGCCGTGGGCACGAGGCGCGCGACCGCTTCGAGGACCGGACCGCGACCGCGGTCGACCACCGCGAGCAGCAGGCCATCCTGCCCCGAGGGCGGCGCGCTCCCCAAAGCGAGCGTCAACGCCGCCGGCAGGCGCAGCGTCCGGCCCCCCAGATCCAACTGGAGGACGCCTGCGATGTCGGCCGGCGCGAGGCCGGGGGGAAGAGCGAGCGGCAGATCGGCGATCGCCCGCCGTACCACTACGAGAGCGGTCGGCGCATCGAGCGCACCGGCGGCCACATCGAGCCGATCCCCCTCCGCGGACGAGACGCTGCCACCGGCGCTCCCGATGACATTGCCGGCACTACCGCCGCTGCCGTAGAGGTTTACCTCGACATCGTCGCGACCGAGCTCGATCGGCAGCAGCTCCGCCGCTTCCGAGGGCTGGAGATAGAAGCGCGAGCGCGGGGCACCCTCGGCCGTCCGATAGATCGCGAGGTCGGCAAAGAACGGCGCCTCGCGCCGGATCTCGCCGCCGAGCAGGCGGAGCTCTTCCCGGATCTCTAACGTGAGCGGCGTGCCGCTCGGTAAGGCCGCCGGGTTTGCCCCGAGGTCGTAGCCGACGGTCGCCAACGAGCGTTGCCCGGGGAGAACCTGCTCCGGATCGAACCCGACACTCGCGCTCGCCACCTCGCCACCCGGCGAAGCCGCTCCGAGCGGAGCGCCCGCCACCGCCGGTGGAGGAGCGGTGATGCCTCGATCGGGATCGAGCGCGGCGTAGCCGCCACGACCGCCGACCGGAATCGTCACCGCGCTGGCCGCCACCTGCACAAACCCGATCGCGCGCCAGGTGAGCGTCGCAGAATCGAGCTCCGCGAGCACCAGCTCGACGCCGTTTTGGGCTTCTACCGGAAGGCGCAGCGCAGCCGGCGAGGAGAGCGCTGTGGAGATCTCGATCCAGGCGCCTCCGCGCGGCGACCAGCCGAACGGCAGCGGCGCGGGGAGCGCCTGCTCGTCGAGCGCGGTCACCGAGAGGGTGGCCGGACTGGCGAGCGCAGCCGCCGGAAGATCGAGCCAGGCGCTGCCCGAACCGTTCGCGCGACCGCCCGCGGCGCCGAGCGCGACCGCCGGGGCGCTCGGGGCCAGACGCGGATCGAACACATCGAGCCCGGTGTTCCCACTCGGCACACTCGTCGCGATCATCCGATAAGCCGGCGTCCAACCCTCTCGGGTGAACGACACCCGATGGGCACCCACCGGAACGGCGAGTTGGAAGCGCCCGTCCCCGCCGGTCGTCTGCTCGGGGTGGACGTCGAGCGGCAGGCCGTCGGTCGCTTCGACTTCGACCCGGACTCCGGCGAGCGGGCGCCCGGTCGCCACGTCGAGCGCAGTGCCGGCAAAGAAGCTCTCCCCCGCCGAACCGCCGAAGCGGCGGACGTACGGATACGCAAGCGCGTTGCCCGCGAGATCGCGGATTGCGGTTCCGACCTCCAAGCGCACCGCGGCGTCCTCAGGGATCGGCGCACCCGGCACGAACCGGAGCGAGCGGTTTCCCCCCTCGACCGAGAGCACCCCGTCGATCGGTCCCGCCGCACCCTCCAGAGTCACGGCACCGGCCGCGCTCAGCCGTTCGATCTCTTCGGAGAGGGCGATCAGAAAGCCGGTCACCGTCCGCTCGGCGGAGAGCACCGCAGGGGGGACGCAATCGGCGAGCACGTCCGCCGCCGCCGGCACCGAGCGATTGCCCAGCGCATCCAGGGCGTAGAGCCGAAGGCGATTCAAGGCGTCCGAGGCGAGCGGCACGACGAGCGAAAAAGCGCCTGCGGCATCCGCACGCCCCGACACCACCCCCGCCCCCCCTTCGACGACCAGCGCCGCATTCGGCTCCGCGGTTCCGGTGAGGACGATCGTTTCGGCACAGAGCGCCGAAGCCGACTGGGGCGAGAGAACCGGCGCCAGGGGAGCCGTCTGATTGACCACGCGCAGCTCGATGAGCGTGGGGTTCCCGAGCGCATTGCCCGCCAGGTCGACCAGGGCGGCGGTGATTTCGAGCCGCAGACTCGCGCTCGCCGGCAGCGGCGAACGGGGTCGAACGGTGAGCAGGGCTCCGGCCGAGTCGAGGTCGAACGGAATCTCTACACCGTTCCCTCCCCCGGCAGGAATCGCCAACAGGCGAACGGCGCCGGGCGCCGGGGTTGCCAGATCTTCCGAGAAGGTCAACTGGAAGACCGAGGCCACCGGGATCGCGAGGGCGCCCGAGGCGGGGTCGCTCGCGAGCAAGCGCGGCGCTTCCGCATCGCGGATCACGACGCGGGTGTGCACGCCCTCATTCCCCTGCGGGTCGCGGGCGCGGACGATCAGGCGGTTCTCCCCCTCGACCAGCGGTACCTCGGCCGCCGAGAAGCGCCCATCGACCACGGTCGCCGCGACTCCGGCCACGGTGACCACCAGCCCCTCGCGCGTCTCGACCGTGCCGCTGACCGCTACCGTCGCGGCGGCGGTCCTGAACCCCTCGACCGGGCTGTCGATCTCGACCCTTGGGGCGGTCGAACGGCGTTCGACCGAGATCGTCGCTTCGGCCGCGTGACCTAAAGAATCGACCGCCCGCGCCACCAGGGTCTGCACCCCTTCGACCAGCGGCACCGTCGCCCGGAACGAACCGTCGGTCACCAGAGCCGCGACACTCCCGACGGTGACCCGATCGAGATGGGGGTCCGCGACACTCCCGGAGACTTCGATCGAAGCGGCCGCGACGATCGTTCCGACCGCCGGATCGAGGATCGCGATCTCGGGCGCTCGGCTGTCGAGTTCCACGCTCCGGCGCGCTTCGCCCGCATTGCCGCCTCGATCGACCGCGCGCGCTACCAGCTCGTTGCTCCCTTCGACCAGCGGCACCTGCCCGGCCACGAACGCGCCTCCGGCGGAGAGGGTCGCAGCCACCCCGTTGACCACGACCGATTCGAGACGCGGGTCGGTGGCGCTCCCGGAGACCGCGACCGGCGTAGTGCCGATCAGCGCCCCCGCGGCGGGGAGCGCGATCGACACGGCGGGTGCGGTGGCATCGCGGATGAGGGTAATCGCCTGTTCGGCCCGGTTGCCCGCCGCGTCCAGCGCTACGACCTGAAAGGTTCGCGACCCTTCGGCCACTGAGTACGGCCCGGCGGTGAAATCGTTTCCGGCGAGTGCCGCCGCGCCGCCGTCCACCTGGACCGACGTCGCCCCGCGCACCCGGCCGGTGATTCGGATTTCGGCCGCGGTGACCAGCGCGCCGTCCGCCGGTTCGAACGACTCGAAGACGGGAGCCGACGAATCGATCTCGAACTCGACCGCGCGCGAGGTGCGGTTGCCGGCGGCATCGGTTGCGGAGGCGGCCAGGGTGTGCACGCCATCGGCCGCGATCGGTGTGCCGGAGGTATAGGGCTGGCCGTCGAGCAGGGCTTCGAGCGTCGTGGCCGTCGCGTCCGCCACCTCGATGGCGACCGAGATCGCATGCGCGAAGCGCGCGCCGTCGGCGAGCTCGACGCCCGATTCGAGGAAGCGCACGGTCGGCGGCTCGCCGTCGAGCACCAGGTGGCGTTCCAGACGGGCGAGGTTGCCCGCGCCGTCGCGCGCTTCGACGACGATCGTGTTGGCACCGAGGCTGAGCCCGAAGGCATCGCGGCGGAAGGCCTCTCCCGCCAGGACCGCGAGCTGGCCGCCGACCCGCACGCTTTCGAGGTGTGGATCGACCGCTCGGCCGACCACCGAGATCTCGCGCGCCGAGACGATCGCGCCCTCCGCGGGCTCGGAGATGGAAAGCACCGGAGCGACGGAATCGAGGGTCAAGCGAAGGGTGGCGAGCGCGCGGTTCCCCGCCGCGTCCTCGGCGACCAGCGCCAACGTGTTTTCGCCCTCTTCAAGCGTCACCGGCTGCGAGGCAAACAGCGCGCCGTCGAGCGCCGCGGCCTGGCCGCCGACCGTGACCCGGATAGCGCCCGCCGCCCGACCGTGCACCACGATCTGCGCCGCACCGACCAGTGAACCGTCGGCCGGATCGAGATCGGTGAGGGTGGGCGGCGTGCGGTCGATCTCGAAATGGACGAGAAGCGCCGTGCGATGCCCCGCCGCGTCGATCGCTTCGACCGCCAGCTCGTGGGTCCCTTCTTCCGTGATCGTCGTGCCTGAGGTGAACGCCGCGCCGTCGAGGCGCACGATCAGGTCGAGCGCCGTGGCGTCGGTGGCGATGATCACCGGGACGACAGCGCGATGGAAGCGCGCCCCCTCGGCGAGCGGTTGCCCCGCTTCAAAGATCGCGACCACCGGATCGATCGTGTCGAGCACGAGCCCCCGGGTCGCTTCACCCACATTGCCCGCCGCATCGGTCGCGCGGACGAGGAGGGTGTTGGCTCCCTCAGCGAGTACCACGCCGACGAGCGAAAACGAGGCACCCACCAGGGCAGCCGGGCGTCCGTTCACGGTCACGGAGGCGAGATGGGCATCGATCGCCGAGCCGGCGACTTCGATCGGCGACGCCGCGACCACCGAGCCCGCCGGGGTTGCGATCGAGATCTGAGGCGGCAGGGCATCGCGCACGACGGTGTGCAGAACCGTGGTCGAGTTGCCGGCGGCATCGGACGCGGTGAGCGAGAAGGTGCGATCCCCCTCCCCGAGCGCGAACGGTGGGCTGGTGAACGATCCACCGCCGAGCGTCACCGCGACGCCATCGATCGAAAGGGCGGTCGCCCCGGTCACCTGACCGGTGAGGATGACGCTCACCTCAAGAGTCAGGCTGCCGCTCGGCGGCAGAATCGAAACGAACTGCGGCGCCGTCAGGTCAATCGTGAAGGCGACGGTTTTCGTCGCCGCGTTGCCGAACGCGTCGGTGGCCGAAACGGTGAGCGTGTGCACCCCTTCGGCGCCGACGGATGTACCTGAGGTGAACGGCTGGCCGTCGAGCGTTGCCGAGGAGGTGAAGGCCGAGGCGTCGATCACCTGAACCGTCGGCACCACTGCGCGAGCAAACAGCGCGCCGTCCACGAGCGCCACGCCCCCCTCGGTGATCTGAATCGCCGGGGGATCGGTATCGGTGACTGCGGTGCTGCGGAGGTTCAGATCATCCCAGTGCTTCTCGCCGCTCCCTTCGGCCCAGACGCCGATCCAGCCGCTCGGACGCTCCCCGCTGTCGTCGAAGGCATCAATCTGCCACGCCGAAGGCTCGCTCTGGCTCTGCTTCCAGATCTTCGCCCGGATCTTTTGAACCGCACCTACCTGGGTCACTTCGACGACGAACCGGTACCAGCTTTTGAGGTCGATCGAGACCCCCGATTCGGTGTCGCCGCCAGCCGAGCCCGAGCCGCGCCCTTCCAGCCGAACCGTGCCGTTGTCGTTGGTAAGGGCCAACCGATAGTGCTCGTCGCGAAGCGGAAAATCCGACAGGAACGTCACCCCCAGGTGCGCCTTCGACTTGGTCCGCATCAGCCGCCCTTCGAAGCGGAAGCCATCGGCCGCGGCGAACGTCCGCGCGCGGTAGTGCGAGTACGACTCGGACGCCCCCTTGTGGCCGAACGCGCGGTTGCCGCCGACGATCGGATCGCTCCAGACCTTGAACTGCCCCGGCGCCTCGTTGCCGGGATTGCCCGGCGAGCTATCGAACCAACCCGAAGGCTCCCCCGGTGCGCCGTACGACTCGAACGTTTCGGTGTAGACCGGCGGCTGAGCGAACGCCGCCCCGGAACAGAGGATCGCGAGGCCCCAAAACAGCGAACAGAGAGTACGGAACGAAGGCATGGGAATCCTCATGGGGGCTCGGTCGCTCATGGGCGGGGTGCTGTGTCGAGAAAGATGACGGTTCGCAGGACGTGGTGAACGCCGTGGTCGTCGACCGCATCGACGGCGATCTCACGGGCAACGGTCTGGAACTCGTCCATTGCGACGAACGTCCATTCAAAAGGCGCCACTTCGTCGGAGACGTTGTCGAAGGTTGCCGAGGTGAGAGTCACATCGTCACGCACCGCGAGGCGAACCGTGACCGTTTCCTCAGGCAAAAAGCGCTGGTCGGGCAAGGGCGTTGCGAGCCCGACCGGCGGAGTGCAGTCGGAGTGAAGCTGGGAGAGCGCGTCAACGCTCGTCGACAGGACCTCACAACGGGCCGCCGGGTCGAACCATGCGCCGCCGCGCACGATGAGCCTGTCGAGGCGCACCAAACCGCGGTAAGCGACGCCCGGCTCGATCGTGGCCGGCGGCTGATCGAAATCGAGTTGACCGATGCCGAGCGTGTCGGCGTGGTGCGGGTGATCACCGATCCCGTAGGCCGTAACATAATCGGTGCCGAACTGGAGGAGGCCTCCGGACTGACTGCTGCGGAAGTCCGCCGCGGCATCGGTGAACTGAGACAGATCCAGATCGAACGCCGTCACCAAGCCCATGCCGACGCTCGGGAGCACGGTCGTGTTCGCTGTGATGCGCCCTGCGTTGTCGATGATCAGCGTCCCAGTCGGCGGCAAGGGCGCGGGGGTGCCATCCGGGTTTCTCTCCGGCAGGTAAGAGCCGAAGTGATAGATCGTACCTGCGCCACCGACCGCCGACGGAGTGGTCGCTCCCGCAGCACCTCCGGCGGCGATCGCTCGATCGCGGAAGCGCGGCTCCAACAACCCGAACAGCGCGATACGCCCACCTCCGCCCGTCGGACCATTCGAGGTCGAGGCACCTCCGGACGCCTCGAGACGCCCCGCCCCGCGAACACTACCTTGGATCGCAATCGAGCCGCCGGCCCCCGTCGGACCCGCACCGCTCGCACCGTTGGCGAGCATGGAACCGTCGATCACCATTTCGTTGCTCGACCCATAGATGAACAGCACGCCACCACCGGCGGTCCCGTTCGCGCTCGCACCGCCACCGCCACCACCGCCAGGGGTCATCGGCTGGTACGGCGAGTCGAACGGCGCGCCGGCCAGCGGCTCGCTGTTGGCAATTGCGGATCCACCGCGCCCGCCGTGGCTGCCACCCGTGCCCGCGGGAGCCCCTTCGGTCGGATCGTTGTCGACGCCGCGGCCCGGTGCGCCCGCCGAAGACTGCGAAGCCGCCCCGCCGCCGAGGTACCCTCGGCCGCTCGCGTCGATGGCGCCCTGGCAAGCGACCCACACGGAGGGCGCCGATCCTTCCCCGAACAGGTACAGCTCGGCGGAGATGGCTTCCGTTCCGGTCGCCGGCGACACCACCACCTTGCCGCCGTCCGCCACCAAAAGGGACGCTAGATCGAGGACACCGTCAATCGTGAGCGTCTTGCCGTTCGGAACGACCAGAGCGATCGATTCCGAGTAGGGATTGGGCCGTTCGCCGCCGAGCGTCTCGTTCGCCGCGAGGACCGCCGCCCCCTGGACGACGATCACGCTCCGATGGAGAGAGCTGCGATTGCCAAACCTATCGATCGCTTCGAAAGTCTGACCGCCGAAGGTTCGGGTCCCGTTGTAGGTGAGGTTGAATTCGTACGGCGCTGTGGTATCGGTCGCCGAACCGAAATCGCCGGAGGTCGAAACGCTCACGATTCCACTCGGATCGGCCGCATCGATCACCACATGAAGCCGCTGCGCAGGCACGAGATAGAGAAAGTCGAATTCCGAAGGTGCCGGGCAGACGAAAGAGATCCTCGGAGGCACCGTGTCGTTGGGGCTCACAACCAGCGACAGGGTATTCGTCGTCACATTGCCGTAGAGGTCGCGCGCCTCGACCTCGATCGAGTAAGGAGTCGGCCCGGTCACTTGGGGTGCGGTGAACGTAAAGGTATACCGCGCATCAAAGGGGTTGTAATCGCGGACGAGATCCGGAGCGCCGGGGACGCGCAAAGTGACCGTAGCCAGGCGTACCGCATCGGTGGCGTTCGTAGTGACCGACACGACCGCACCGCTCAGCACCAGGTCGCCATTGCGCGGCGTGCTGATGGTCAAAGACGGCGGCACCGTGTCCGGAAGAATCGTCAGCATACGGGGAGGTGAGACGACCTCGGTGCCGAGGCCATCGACCAGGCGTACCCGAATCTCCACCGTCGAAGTCGGCGGTTGAATCGGCAGGGTGAGAGTGCGCGAGGCGAGGAAGGACGTGCCGGAGATCGGTCCCGAATCGAACGTCTGAGTGACGCCACCCGAGACCAGGATCGACCAGGAGGTGATGCCGTTGGAATCCGAGAGGGTGGCGGTGATTCCGAGCAGCCCCGCGACACCGACCTCCGTTGCGGGCAAGGTCGAGATCGAAATCTTGGATGGCGCGTTCGGATCGACCGCGGCGGTCGCGAAAGCTCTGGGTCCGACGTTACCCGAACGGTCGACCGCCTCGGTTGAGAGCGTCACGGTTCCCGCCGCGGCGTCCGCCGCGGTCGGCGAGTAGACCCAAGTAAAAGGCGGCGCCGTGGGCGGCGCGTTCACCGTGCCCAACAGCTGGTCGGCGCGATAGAAGCGGACGAGGGCGATGTCCGGACTCGCGACCGGCGTCGCGACAAGCTGGAAGGGAACTTCGCGGATGACGTTGGCCGGAGCGGAGAGAGAGAGGATCGGAACCGTCGAATCGACCGCGATGAACGTCGAGGCAAAGCTCGGCATCACATTGCCCGAAGGGTCGCGAACGCCGATCGCCCGCACCTCGAACGTATGTTCGGCGGCGAGCGCTGCAAGCGGCGTAAGCACCACCTCGCGGCCGCCGTTGGCGACCCCGAAGCCGGTCGAAACGCCGGCTCCGATGGTTTGGTCGAACAGCTGGAACGGTGAGCCGTCCAGACTGGCCGCGCCGAGCGGTTCGCTGAACACCAGGCGCACGACCGCGTTGACCGCCACCTGAATGGCGCCCGCCACCGGTGAGACGGAAACTACGCTCGGCGCGATCACGTCGGCGGTGTTGAAATAGCTGGTCACCCGTCCGCCGGTGAGGCCACGACCCGCGTGGTCGAGAATATTCTCGGGATAGACCGTCACCCGATAACGGCGGTCGCTGTCCAGCGGAACCACCGGCGCGAGCACCAGCGTGGCACCACCGTCGGCAAAGGTGTACTCCACGGGGATGACCTGTTGTCCAGCGTTGTCCGCGCTGACTCGCTCGAGAGAGGCCATGTTCCCGAGGAGCCTTAGAGGCTGCACTGGCTCGGTGAACCGAATCCGGATCGCCTGCGCGACCGGCACGCCGATCGCGCCGTTGGCCGGTTCCACACTCAAGAAAGAAGGGCTCTCATCGTCGAGCCGCCGAGTGCCGAAATCGAACACCTGACCGTTGGTTTCGATCCTGCCGAACACATAGTAGCGTCCAGGACCCAGGCTCTGCGTCGCATCGATCGTGAAGATGCCGAGCGGCGCCGGGAAGCTGAACGAGCCATCCTCCGCCGCCGCTTGGCGCAAAGTGGTGCTGAAGAAACTCCCGGGCAGAGCGGTCAACACCACCAACGCCCCTGCCGCGGGGGTGACTCCATCCGAGTTGACGAACCGCCCTTTGACGGTTCCGGACGGCTCGAGCATCAGACGGAGGCGCGTCGTCACACCATCTAAGTCGATCGTCCCGGAAACCGCGCCGCGGAGTCGGCTCACCGGATCGTAGGCATAGGCATCGATCGACCCCGAAAGAAGGCGCGGAAAGGTCACGATCCCCTGGGCATTGGTGGTCCCGTTGACCACGCCGTTGCCGAACATCTGCGGCGAGTTGAGGGCGACCATTTTGGTCAGGCCGCGCACTTCGACGCCTCCAACCGGAGTGCCCGCCCCGTTGACGACCTCGATCTCGACCGTGGCCACCGACTGCATAGGAACGTCCACCCGGAGCTCCTGCCCGGCCGCGGTGACGACACTGGTCACCTTGCCGATGTGGTCTCCGCCCGGCTCGGTCACTATCAGGGTGAACGGAATGCCAACGATCACCCCTTCGAAGCGGAACGGGTTGTCGAGCGTCGCGGCGATGCGGCCGGCGCCTTGGATGACGACCACGTTCGACGGCGAAAACAACCCCGCCGGTTGGCCCAAGGGCCGCAACACCGAGCCGAACACCACCCCCTGGGGATCGAGCGCCAGTTCGACCACGACCCGCTCCCCTTCCGTAGCGATCGCGCCGGCGCCCATCGCCCTCCGCCGCCCGCCCGGTTCGGAAGCGAGCAGTGTGAAGTGCCCTTGCGGCACGCCGAGAAACTCGAAAGCGCCTTGGGCATCGGTGCTCGAATAGGTGTTGAACGCGACGATTCCCGTGGAATAGAGCAGGATCGACGCCCCCGGCACCGGCACATTGGTGGTGGGGTCGGACAGATGCCCGACCACCTCGCCGCGCGCTTCGAGAACGAGGTCGGTATCGATCACCTGGCCATTGGTGGTGAGCAGCAGGTTCTCTTTCCGTCCCTGGCGCCCGGAGCGCGGATCGGACGCCTCGATCCGGTAGGGGGCGAGGGGCAGGAGACGGAAGGTAAACCCGCCCTGGTCGTCCGAGGTCGCCGAATCGAGCAACTTGCCGAACCGGACCAGAATCACGCTCGCGCCCGATACCGCAGAGCCATCGATCGGCGACCGCAAGTGGCCGCGAATCTCGCCGGTTGGTTCGAGCCGGACCACAACCCCTTCCCCGTCGGCGCCTTCGGCGACGACGGCGGTCGCCGTTTTGCCGGAGAGCCCGCCGAGGCCAGGCGCGGTGGCGGTGATCGTCACCGGCCCTTCGAAGACATTGGTGAACGAGAAGGCGCCGCCGTCGTCGGTCTGCTGGCGCAACTCCTGGTCCGGGAACTGCGCGCCGCGCAGGAGGACATCCGCCCGAGGGATCAAAACGCCGTTCGCATCTTCGACCCGGCCGCGCACGGCGGCTTGCTTGAGCAGGACGATCGGCACGTCGAGCTGTTGGCCAAACTGGGTGAATCGAACCCAGACGCGGGCT
>JANNIH010000068.1:0-2562 GCA_031404815.1 Holophagales bacterium
GACCCAATCGAGCGAGGAGATCGCCGAGGCGAGCGAGATCTCGCCCGCGAGCACTACGCCCGCGATGATCTCGGCGAGCTTTTGGACTTTGCCTTTGCCGGAGCAGCCGAGGATCTGTAGGCACTCCTTCTGGGTCGGCAACGCCGTGCCGCCGCCGTGGGTGGCGACGATCAGCGAGGGGATGGTGATCGAGATGTAGAGATCCCCTTCTTGGGTGACCTCGGTGTAGACCACGCCGGCCGACGATTCGGAGACGTTCGCCACGTCCTGACCGGTCGCGATGAACATCGCGGTGATGCCGTTCGGGCTATGGCAGCCGTTGTTGTTGGCGCCGGAGAGGAAGGCGCCGACGTTCGCGATCCCGGCGTGGTAGTGAAGCGTTTCGGGCTCCACCCGCATGTGTTGGATCAGCACGTCGCGCGGGATCGTCGCCTCGGCGGTGACCCGCTTGCCGCGGGTGCGCATGATGTTGATCTGCGATGCCTTCTTGTCGGTCGCGAAGTTCGATTCGAGATAGAAGTGGCGGATGCCCGGGGCGTTTTCGAGCACCCAGGAGCAGGCGGCGAAGGTCGCGCGGCCGACCATGTTCTGCCCTGCCGCGTCGCCGGTCGAGTAGTTGAAACGGAGAAACGCCATCTTGTTGGCGAGATAGGGGTCGATGTAGAGGAGCTTGGCGACCGAAGAGGTCCCCTCCGCATGCTCGCGGATGGTCGCCAGGTTCTCGTCCACCCAGGTGACGAAATCGCGCGCCCCGCGCGCCGAATCGAAGACGAACACGGGCGCCCGCTGCATGCAGTCGCCGACCACCGTCGCCATCACACCGCCCGACAGGTTGAGCACCTTGATGCCGCGGTTGTAGGAGGCGACGAGCGTGCCCTCCGCCGTCGCGAGCGGGATGATGAACTCGCCGACCGCGTGCTCGCCGTTCACCCGCAGCGGGCCGGCAAAGCCGATCGGCACTTGGGCGACGCCGGTGAAGTTCTCGATGTTCCCTTGGGCGACCGCCGGATCGAACGAGTATTTGTCGATGTGCTGGAGCTCGATCCCTGCGTATTCCTCGACGAACTGCTGGCGCGCCTTGACGATTGCGGGGCTGAAGTTGTTCTCTTTATCGAGCGGCACCGAGCTGCGTTTCGGCTTCTCCTCGGCGATTGCGTCCTTCACTTTGAACGCCAGGCTGCCGAACGGAGTGGCGTCGAACTCGATCTCGATCTCGTGCTGCCCCTTGGGCAACGCCTCGAACCGCGCTTCGATCTGGACGATTCGGGCGAGCGGGAACGGAATCGTCCGCTCCGGTCCGATCGCGGCGGCGGCGACCGGGCCGTCGGTGAGGTGGAGGGTGAGCCCCTCGATCGGCACCGCCTTGCCGTTGATCTTGATCAGGCGCAAACGGGTGAGTGTCGCGTCCGCCAGACGGTTCTTCAAGCTGAATCGAACGCCGTCGTCGACGTTTTGCAGGCTGCCCAAGGTGTACATCTGCTTCAAGATCAAGCCAGGAATCTTCATCGCGTGCCCCCGAGGTTCCAGTCGAAAGAGGAGATCTGTTCGAGACGACTTCGATCAAGTCTACCGCGGGGGGAGGGCGGGTGGAACGGCCTCTCCGCCCCAGCGGGCGAAGAGGACGGGGACGAGAATCAGGTTCAAGAACGTCGAAGTGAGCAATCCTCCCAAGATCACCTCCGCCATCGGACTCTGGATCTCGTTGCCGGGATGGTCACCTGCGAGGATCAGGGGCACCAGGGCCAAGCCCGCGGTGAGCGCCGTCATCAGAACCGGCGCGAGCCGCTCGCGCGAGCCGGTGACCACCGCTTCGCGGAGCGCCAGTCCCTCTTCCTTCATCAGATGCTGGTAGTGCGAGACGAGCAGCACGCCGTTCCTGGTGGCGATGCCAAACAGGGTGATGAAGCCGACCAGCGAGGCGACCGAGAGCACGCCGCCACCGAGCGCCACCGAGAAGACACCGCCGACCAGGGCGAGCGGCAGGTTGACCAGCACGATCAGCGCATGGCGGTGGTTCCGGAAGGCGAAAAAGAGCAGTCCGTACATGCCGATCAGCACCAGGCCCGAGAGGACGGCGAGGTTCTTTGCACTGCGCGCCGCCTCCTCGAACTGGCCGCCGTAGGCGATGCGATATCCCGCGGGCAGGACGATCCCGGCATCGAGCTTGCGCTGCACCCGCTCGACGGTACCCGTGAGGTCGGCTCCCGAGATATTGGCGGTGACCATCGCGACCCGCTCGACGTTTTCGCGCCGCACCAGGCCGGGGCCGAGATCGAAACGGGGCCGAGCCACGTCTCCTAAGCGCACCATGCGTCCCGACGGGGTCGGGACCGGAAGCGCCGCCAGATCCTGGCCCGATGCCCGCAGCCGTTCGGGGAAACGGACGACCACCCGCGAGACGACGCCTCCTGTCACGATCTCGCCGGCCGGTGTGCCCTGGAACAGCGCCTCGACCGTGCGTGAGAGGCTCGCCGGGCTGATCCCATGGCGCGCCATCGCGCGGCGATCGAAATCGATCACCAGTTGCGGCACGCTCGCCTGCTCCTGGTTGGAGACGTCGAC
>JANNIH010000069.1:0-57797 GCA_031404815.1 Holophagales bacterium
AACGCCCAGCGGCGAACGCCGACCTCGTAGGGTGCGTCCGGCTCGAAAGGAACAAAACCGATCCGCTCCCGAACTTCGGAGCCGGGCTCGATCTCGCGGAACGGTGCGGCTTCGAAGTCCGGACCCTCCGGCGGAACGGCAGCATTGAAACGGGTGCAGGCGACGGCACCGTAGAGCAATCCCATACGCTTGGATCTCCGAGAGGTTGAGGCGGCGAGGGGAGGAGTGCCGCGCGAATCCGAAACCACTACTCGATTCTGAGGCCGTTATCCTATCCTGGGGCTCCGTGTTATGTTGGCGTCCATCGTACCGCCAGCCTTGTGGGGAGGAAATTTCGCCATGCGTTCGACCGATTTCCACCGCGCTTTCGTGGTCCTGGGCATCGCCCTGTTCGCGGCGTCGTGTGCGCCGAAGAGCGAAGGACCGGAAGCCGCCAAACCCGAAGCGGCGGCTGCGGTTGACCCGGGGGGCGAGAAGCTCGCCGACTCGCTCAAGGTCGTCTGCTGGGATGACTACGTGACCCCGGAGGTCGCCCAGGACTTTCAGAAGGAGTTCGGCGTCCGGCTCGATGTCGAGTTCGTCAACAACAACGAGGAGATCCTGGAGCGGCTGGCGAAGGGTGAGGTCTGGGACGTCTGGACGCCGAGCGACTACGCGGTGCAAGCGGCGGCGGAGCGCAATCTGCTCACCCGGCTCGACAAGGGGGCGATCCCCAACTTGGTCAACGTCGGCCGGCGGTACCAGAACGCGATCTACGATCAGGAGTTCCGCTACTCGGTGCCGTTCTATTGGGGCACCACGGGGCTCGGCTACGACAAGACGGTGTTCTCCTCACCGCCGGAGAGCTGGGCCTTCGTGTTCGATCCGAAGAAGCGTGGCCGGGCCGCCGGCCGGATCAGCCTGCTCGACGATATGCGCGAGGCGTTCTCGATCGCCTTGATCTACCTGGGGTACGACCCGAACACCACCGATCCCGCCGCATTGATCAAAGCTCGCGATTTGTTGATCGCGACCAAATCGGCGCTCTCCGGATTCGACAGCGAGGATTACGAGGACAACCTTAGCGTCGGCAAAGTCGTCCTCGCCCATGGCTGGAGCGGCGACCTCGCGCGCATCCTCGCCGCGGATGCGACCAAAGGGTACGCCCTGCCCAGAGAGGGCTTCATGCTTTGGGTGGACAATCTCGCGATCCCCGCCGCGAGCACGAAGAAGAAGACCGCCGAGGTGCTGATCGATTACCTGCTCCGGCCGGAGGTTTCGGCGAAGCTGACCAACGCGAACCGCAACCCGACCACCGTTCCCGCCGCCCGACCGATGATCGACCGACAAGTGCTCGACAGCCCCTCTTACGAGCTGCCGGAGGACCTACCCTTCCACGTCATCAAATACCTTGGCGCGGACACGGCGAAGCTCGAGGCGTACTGGCAGGAGGTCGTGGGGGGCAAGTAGGGGGGTGTGCCCGAGCCTTGAGCGAAGTCGAAGGGTGGCTCCGCCCGCTACCTGCGGACTCGGTTGACCGTGTCGTCGAGCAGCCCCGGGTTCTTGTGTAGCGATACCATCAGGTAGCTCCGGTAGGTGCGCCACTGGATCGGGATGACCACGGTTTTCATGTGGCGGGGGAGCGTGATCTCGTCGAGCTGGCCGCGCAGGACGATCGGCACCGAGATCAGGAATTCGGAGCCGAAGTAGCGGCGGGCGTTGCCTGCGATCGTGTTGGCGATCTCGCCGACCAGGTCGGCTTGGGTCGCGGTGCCCAGATCGGTCTCGCCGAAACTCTGGAGCAGTCCGACCAAAGGCTCGCTCGACGAGGTGAAATAGACCGCCCCCCGGTGGCGGCCGGAGATCCCGATCACGCCGGTGTATTCGAGGGCGACCGCGTCGTCCCCTTTGAGAAACGGCGCGTCGATCGCAGCAGGAGCACCGGTCACCCGTTCAAAGTAGTGCAGCGCGCCGTCGATGAAGACCTTGATCTCCTCGTCGGTCATTGCGGGGCCTCGAGCAGATTGCGCAGCGCCTGATTGAGATCGGTCTCAGAGAACGGCTTGAACACGTACTCGTTGGCCCCCCGCTCGACCGCTTCGATCGCGGTTTCCGGGTCGCCCAGGGCGGAGATCACCATGATTCGGGTTTCCGGTTGGATCGCCATGATCCTGGAAACGCAGGTGAGGCCGTCCATCTCGGGCATCGTGATGTCCATGGTGACGAAATCGGGTCGATGTTCGAGAAACAGCTCGATCGCCTCCCGGCCGTTGCTGGCTTGAAAAATTTTGGAAATCTTCGGCATTTTCAGTTGCCGCTCGATCGACCTGCGGACTACGCTCGAGTCGTCGACGATGAGTAGTTTCAAGGCCATATCTCCGCCCTGGGCGCCCTGGGTTGGATCATGAGGCTGGAACAACGATCTGCAGCTCGAAAAAATGCCCGGGCTTCTGGTGGATACGGATCTGGCCGCCGAGGTTTACGATCTGGTCGCGCAGCGCGGCCAGACCAAAGCCCCGACCGGCGTCTTCAGTGACCTCGGTGGCGGTCGAAAAGCCAGGATGGAAGACCAGCGCATCGAGTTCTTCGGCCTTCCATCGGTTCTGTTCGCGGTCGATCAGGCGATCCAGCAGGCCGGGCTCGCTCTGCGCCAACACCTTGGCCTGCTCGACGATCCGGCGGTAGTCGAGACCGCGGCCGTCGTCGCGAAACACCACTTCAATTTTGCCGTCCCGCGCGGTGGCAGAGAGTTGGATTGTGCCCTGCTCCGGTTTGGCGGCCGCCCGCCGCTCGGCCGGGCTCTCGAGGCCATGGACCATGGAGTTCCGCACCAGTTGGGCGAGCGCGTTTTTGAGCGGTGACTTCAAACGTAACGGAATCCGGACGCCGTCGGTGTTGAAGCGGAACACCGCCTTCTTGCCCTGCTTGATGGCCAGCTCGGCGACAAATCGCTCGACCACCCCCGCGAGCGCTTCGCCGTCGCTCTTGGTCGCCTCGCCGCTCTTTTGGACCTCGCTGAACCGTTGGATCACGCCGCGGACCTCGGTCAGGCTGTCGACCAGCTCCGAAAGCTCGAGCACGATGGGGAGGAAATCGTTCCCTTCGAGGGTCGGTCGGCGGTGCAGCTCGGCGAGCTTCTCTTCGAAGCGGTGGGCCGCCTGGGAGAAGTAGTCGATGCGCAACATCGCCGCCGTGCCCTTGATCGTGTGGACGCTCTGGAAGACCTGGTCGGCCAGCCGGCGGTAGACCGCCTGTCGCTCGGTGGGGCCGTGCCCCTCGGCGCGCCCGGCGCGGAGGATCGCATTGGCCCGTTCGAGCTCGGCGTGGGCCCCTTCGATGAAGTCGGAGAGCATCTCGGGCTCGACGTGCATGATCGAGAGGAGCAGCTCGGCTTGACGTTCCATCCGCTGCTTCGACTCGGCGAGCTCGCGGGCCAGCTCCACCTTTGCGGTGACATCCGACACCGTGACCATCGCCTGGCGAACCTCGTCACCCTCCCGGATGCGGTCGAACGTGAAGGCCAGAAACTTCGGTTGCAGCTGGCCGTGCTCGTCCGGGAACGCCGCTTCGATCTCTTTGAGCGGATTGATCTTGCCCACGACGCTGTCGGTCTTGGCCGGATTGAACAACAGTTTGAGGAAGCGGGCCGTCAGGTCGTGGGTCTTTTGCGGCGTGATCCGCTGGAGCAGCTCGAGGAAATCGGCGCCGCCGAGCTTCCCTTCGCCAAAAATCCCGGAGAGTGCGGCCGAGTACTTGGGAGCGATCTTAAGATCCGGATCGAGCAGGAACAACCCTTCGGCGACGCTGCCCATGATCGTGTCGGTCATCTGCAGGCTGCGCCCCAGCTCGGCGTTCGTTGCCTGTAGGCTCGCGGCGTTGCCGCGCAGCCGACCGACCATCTGGTTGAACGAGTCGGCGAGAAGCCCAAGCTCGTCGCGCCCTTGGACCGGCGCCGTGGCGTCGAGGTCGCCGTCGCGGACGCGGGTCGCCGTAGCGGCAAGGAGGGTGACCGGTCGGATCAGCCGGCGGCGCAGGAACAGGTAGGCTAAGGCGAGCACCGGCAGGATGATGCCGGCAAGAGCCAGCACGAGCAGGCGCGAGATGGTGGTCGCGACCCCTTCGGCCGCAGCGACCGGAGTGACGACGACCAGCTTCCAATAGGAGTCGGGAACGTGGAACAGGAACGCCAGCGATCGTTGACCGCCGACCGGGTCCTGCTCGACCTCGACGGTCGAATAGAGGTTGCCCCGCTCTTGCCGCTGGCGGGCGAGCGGGTCGGCCTGGATCGCCGCGATGTTTTGGGCTTCCTGCCGCTCGATCGCGTAGCTGCCCTCGTCGATCTTCGCTGCGGCCGTCGGGTCGAATCCGCGCGTGGTCCTGGCGCGGGTGAGAATGTCCCGATCCATCGCGCGGAGTGCATCGGCGAGCGGCAGGAAGCGCGGGTCTTTCTTTCCCAGATCATCCGCGCTGATGAAGTTTTCGGGCCGGTTTCCCTTCTCGTCGATGCCGCGCGTGGTGACCATCTCGAGCTTCGGGAAGGTCAAAAACTTGCCGTTGCGGTCGAGCAGGAAAGCGTAGCCGCCGCCGGCCTGTCGCCAGGTCGCGATCAGGTTGGAGAGGCCAGTGAGCTGGAGGTCGACGGTCGCGGTGCCGACGAACCGCCCGCCATCGAACACACCGGAAGAGCAGGTGACCATCGGCGCCAAAGTGTACGGGTCGGTGTAGGCGCGGCTCCAGAACACGCTGCCGGGGGCCTGGTACCGGAGCGGCACGTACCACTCCTCGTTCAGGTAGCCCGGCCCGACGCCGTTGTAATCGTCCGAGAATTGGAGCTGCCCCTTGTCGTCGCGCCCCCAGAAGAAGCTGCGCCGCTCCACCCCGGGAGTGAAGGTCTCCGGTTCGGGCCAGTAGCCGCCCCCGGCGATGCCCCGATCGCCGCCGAAGTCGAGCAGTGGCGGCAGGGCTTGGATAAACGCCGTCTCCTCTTTGGGCAGCCCTTCGGACACTTTGCCGATCGTGCGGACGAGGGTCGAGATCTCGTGCGAGCGCCGCTCCAGCTCGGCCACGCGCCGGTTGCCGGCCTCTTCGATGCGGCGCTTCGTCTCGGCGATCACCAGGCCTTTGCCATAGGTGTTCATGATCAGGACGATGCTCGCGAGCAGGACGGCGAAAAGAATCCCCAGCCAGAGGATGGCTTCGAGTGCGAGGCGATCCCGAATGCGCCGACGCGGCGCAGCCGCGGGTGCGTTCGGCGTGGCGACCTCCGTCGAATCAGGGGTTGCGCTCATTCCTCTCCTTCGGCAATCTACAGAGAAGTACAGAAGAACCGTGAAACACTGTGCTCAACTCAGCGCAGCGTATGCAAGAGTCTTGCCTGCGGAGCCGCGGGTGGAGACAGGGGAAATCTATCATTTCGCCGCAGGATGTCCCCTGCGTACCCGGCCATTTGCGGGTATCTATTGCACAAGACGAGATGGCCTCGGTCGGAATGGACCGACGAGATGTCCGAATGATTGAAGGTCTGAGGTGTTCCCGTCGGGCCCGCTCGGGCTTCACGCTGATCGAGGTGATCGTCGGTCTCGCGCTGCTTGGAATCGCCACCCTCCTCGGGCTTGCGGCGATCGCGCAGTCGCAGCTCGCGATCGAGCGCCTGGAGGCGCGCCATCGCGCGCTGGCCGAGATCGAGGCGGCGCTCGAATCGGTCCGCTCGGGGGCGCTGCCGCTCGGGTCCGGCGTCGTCGGCCCGGTTCTGGACCCGACCCCCGGGCGTGAGCGCGGTTTGCTCGTTCACCTGGAGGTCGAAGAGAGCGCAACGCTGAGCCTGTTTCGGGTTGCCGCGATCGCGCGCTGGTCGCTGCGTGGGCGACCGCAAGTCAGCCGGGTCGAGACTCTGGTGTTTCGGCCGTGAGATCGCCCGCCACCAGCGGCGGTCGCCCCGGTCGCTCACCCGGCGCCGCGGGATTCTCGCTCGTCGAGTTGCTGGTTTCGTTGGTCATTCTCTTGATCGGCCTTTCTATCGCGGCGGAACTCGGGGTTCGCTCTCACGCCATTCTCGCCCGCTCGGTTCGCGATGCGCGGCGGCCGCCGATGGCGGCGGTCCTGGCACGGCTGCGCGCGGATGTCCAGGGTGCCGAGCGCTTGGATCCGCCGCAATCCGCCGGTCTCTCGGGTTGGACCGCGGCGCCACTGGTGTTGCACCAAAGCCACGGTCTTACCCTCTACCGGTTCGAAGGCGCGGCGATTGAGCGGGTCGCGTTCGATCTCGCCGGCCATGAGCTCGGCCGTCTCGCCCTGGTGCGCGAGGGCGCCGCCTGGCGCTGGCGCCAGATCGATGCCGGCCTGGTCGAAGTCTCAATCGCCTTTCTCGCCGCGCCCGGTGCTCCGGGGGCCGCCGGTCGCGCGATCCATCGCGACACCCTGCGCCTGACCCTGCGCGGTGCGCCGGGGAGATGGGGTTGGTGATCGGGAAGTCCGGTCGGGGGCCGGGTCGAAGCGAGAACGGCTCCGCCGTTGCGCTCGCCCTGATGCTGCTCTTGGTGCTCGCGCTCGGTTTTGCCGTGCTCTCCGAGGGGGTGGTCGCCCGGATGCGCGAAGAGCAGCGCGAGGCGCAGGCGGTGCGCCTGGCCGCCGCGTGCGATGCCGCGCTCGCCGAGGCGATGGCGGGCCTGACGGCCTCACCCGGGTTTTCCGGTCTGCCGCCTCATCCGTTCGCCGACGGCACGATCGAGAGCGAGGTTGGCAGTGGCTCGGGGAGCGGGCGGGTGGTCCGCGTGCGCGCCACCCTCACGGGCAAGATCCGGGAGGCCGAGGCGGAGATCGCGTTCGCAAGTGGTAGGCCGTGGGTAGCCAAGTGGCGGCGGGTGCGCTGAAGCAGCTACGGCTTAGGGTGCGATCGTATCGTCCGCCCAGGAGGGCTCGGCCTCCCGGTAGGTCGCATCGATCCGTGCCTCGATCTCGATCGTCGTTTCGAGCGCTCCGGCGATCTGGCAGAACTCGCGGATCTCCGCCGCTTTGAGGCCACGCCCCGCGCGGTCTTCGAGCCATTTGTCGAGCACCCGATAGCCGCCGATCCGATAGCCCCAAACTTCCGGGACGAGCCCGGTGAAAGCCTCCCCTTTGGCATTGAGGACGACGCGCGCCTCGTCGGGCCGGTAGTCGCGGCATTGCTTCCGGGAGCCGAGCTTGACCGGGTGGTCGCCGGTCAGGCGAACCGGCGAGTCCGCGCCTGCCGAGCGGAGGAGATGCGCGTCGATCAGCCGGCTCCCGAGCGCCGCGAAACGGGCGAACGTCCCTCGGTCGCGCGGCAGCGGCACGCACGGGAAACCCCGGGCGAGCGGTGCGCGATAGCACTCGCGGTAGGTCGGGGCGTAGAGGATCGCGTAGGCAAACGCGAACAGTTCCAGAGGGTGGGGTGCCGCGCCATGGGCGGCGCCGAGTGCAGCCAGGACATCGGGCGCCACGTTCGACAACGGGGGGGTGGGGCCGAGGAGGTTGCCCTGCTCGCTCTCCGGGTAGAGGAACAGCGGGAACACCGAATTGATGTCGAAGGCCGCGACCGCCTTGTGCCCCACCAGATGCTCGGCGACTAGGGCGCCGAAGTCCCCTTTCGACTGTTTGGGTACGACCAGCGCCAGGTTGCCGGGCGGGATCAGGTGGCGCATCACCTCGCGCCGCGGGCGTTCGATCATCGCGTCGGCGTAGTAGATGTGGCGCAGTTGGAACGGCCGATAGAGCAGCTGCTCGAAGCGCTCGCGCCAGTCGGGGTCGCCGAGCAGCGCCTCGCGGGCTGCCGAACACTCGAAACTCGCGGTCTCTTTGAGGCCCAGCCGCTCCTCCTCGCCCTGGCTCATCAGTGGGTGATTGCGGAAGTGCGCGATCCGCTGTTCGAGTTTCGCGAGATCGAGATCGAGCACGAAGGCGTCGCGGGAGGTGACGATGCCGGCACTGTGGACAGGAAAGAGGCGGGGTAGCGGCCAGTGGCGGGAGAACCGCGCTTCGAGCGCGGCATCGCCGGTCTGGAAGTGGAAGAAGGGTCCGCGGGGCGTCACCTCGGTCCATTCGGTGTCGGTCACGTCGTGGCTTTGGAGCCAGGTTTCTTTGGCGCGCCGTCGGCCGCGGAGGTCGGCGCGGAAGACGCCGCGCGGCCCTTTTCCGCCTTTGATCAGCAGCGCGATCGCCACCCCTTGGCGAATATCGAACACATTCTCGTCGATCTCCGTGGCCTGCGGATCACGCTTCATCGGGTTGCCATGGAGATCGAGCGCGTAGATCGTCTCGAACGTCTGCCGGAGCGACTGGCGCAGCCCGCGAAACGTCGGGTTTTCCAGCCAGCCATGATCGGTGACGAAGCCGACCACGCCGGATCCCGCCTGGTCGATCTTCCACTGGGCGAATCGGAGGAACTTCACGTAATCGTTCTGCAGCCACTTGGCGTTCTTCTCGCCGAGCGGCGCGCCGTCCACCTGGTTATAGCCGGGGACGTGGCTGCCGTCGGGCCGGGCGTACCCCGCGAGCAGGTCTCGAATCCAGGCCCCGCCATTGGCCGAGTGGCCGGCATAGGGGGGATTGCCAACGATCGCGCGCACGATTCGCCCCTCGCGGATCGTGCGCGCGGCTTCGGTTTCGCGGGCGATGGCGTGGAGGCCGAGGTGAGGGAGCGTCCCCTGCTTCTTTGGCACCTCTTGGAAGGCGTCGGCGAGAAAAAGCCGGAACCGTTCGTTGGCCTTAAGCGGCCGGCCGAGCCGGTCGAGCAGGCGCTCCATCTTGAGGTGCCCGATCGCGTAGGGCGCCATCATCAGCTCGAAGGCGACGACGTTTTCGAGCAATTGGCTGCATAGGGTCGCCTGCGGCGTGCCGCTGCGCTTGCGCCCGGTCTCTAGGGCCACGCGAAAGATCTCGATCGGAAACGTCAACGTCCCTGCCGCCGGGTCGAGGACCGTCACCTCCGGATGGGCGAAGCCGTCCACCAGCCCCAGCTCTCGTTCGAGCAGCGTGTGGACCGAGCGAACAATGTAGGAGACGACCGGCCGCCGGGTGTAGTAGACCCCGCGTCGCTTGCGCTCTTGCGGGTCGTACTCGGCGAGAAACGTCTCGTAGAAATGGAGGATCGGGTCGTCGTCGAGGCCGTCAGAATCGCCGGGGTCGCCCGAACCCTGCGGGGCCAGTATGCCTTCGAGGTCCGCGGCGTCGAGCACCTGCACCAGTTCGTCGAGGATCCAGTCGAGCGGTCCGGGTTGGTCGTCGAGCAGAATCGAGCGGAACAGGTCGCGCAGCAACCCCAGGTTGCGCGGAATCCGATCGAACGCCTCCCCGCGGGTGAATCGACCCGCGCAGTGGTGGCGCGCGGCGAGCAGGCCGTAGGTGAGCGTCTGGGCGTAGAGGTTGGCGAATTCGTGGCGCGTGATCGACTTGATCAACTGTTCCTGGACGGCGTCGTAGAGGGCCTTGATCTCCTCCTCCTTCGCTCGGTTTTCGACGGTTCCCGATTCGGCGAGCAGAGTCTCCACGATCTCCTTCACGAAGCGGGTGCGGCGGGCAAGATCGGTGGCGAGCGCGCGGGCGTTTTTCGGCGTGGGCGCGGCAAACGAGAAGAACGTCTGAAACAGCTCGGCGACCGGCGCGGCTTTGGCCGCCGTCGCCAGATAGACCGGGTGTCCGGACTCCGGAACGGGGAGCCATGCGGTCTTGATCGGTTCCTGCTCGCCGAGTCGATAGAGGCGGAAGTCGTAGCCGTCGGTGAGGATCAGGTTGGGCAGCTCGCGGTAGCGCCGGAGCTGCTCGTCGTTCTCGATCCGGTCGAGCGGCGCGCCGGGGAGCTTGACCTCCAGGTAGCCGAGGATCTCCTCCCCGCGCCGGACCTGAAAATCGGGCGCTCCGACCGGGCCGCGGCGCGGCAGAGCGAGAACGCCGATCGGATTCGCACGGTCTCCACCGACCGCCGCGGCCAGGCCGACCATGAGGTCGGCGAAAGCGGGATAGCGGCTCCCTTCGGAGGCGTCGTCATACCTGGAAATGTCGAAGAGAGAACGAAGATGGGCGTTTAGAATCCTGAAAGCGCCATCTTTCTCGCCATAGTGGCCAATAGAGTTGTCCATTCCAACAACAAAGTATCATCGACCGGTTCCTTGGTGAATCGTGATGCCGCACCGCCGCGGTTGTGCGGTTGAATTCGCCCTCTCTGCCGCTTTGCGGCAAAAGAAGCCAGAAGTCCCCTCTTGATCCCTGCCCTCGCTCTGGTAGACTCACGTCGCAGTGCGGCATTGCCGCCGCCGAGCCGCCCGGTTCCGCAGCCCCACGGGAGAACATCATGTCGACAGAGGCCCAGAAACACCCCCACGTCAGCGAGCAGGAATCCCGCAAGGTCGCCGAGGCGTCCCGCGAGCAGTGGGACCGGCCGAGTTTCATGAAAGAGATGTTCCTCGGCAATTTCCGCCTCGATCTGGTCCATCCCTACCCATTGCCGGCGCCGGATCGGCCTGAGTTCGCGGCGTTTTACGGTGCGATGGAAGAGTTCATTCGCACCGAGGTCGACTCGGTCCGGATCGACGCCACCGGCGAATATCCCGACCATGTGGTCGACGGCCTCCGCAAGCTCGGCGCGTTCGGCATGAAGATCTCGAAGAAATACGGCGGCCTCGGTTTCACCAACCTCGAGTATCAGCGGATCATGCAGCTGTTCGGCAGCGTCGACGGCAACATCTCGGCGTTGCTTTCCGCTCACCAGTCGATCGGCGTGCCGCAGCCGCTCAAGACGTTCGGCACCGAGGCGCTCAAAGAAAAATACCTGCCGCGCTGCGCCGCGGGCGAGATCTCGGCGTTCGCGCTCACCGAGCCGAACGTCGGCTCCGATCCGGCCCGGGTGGGAACGACGGCGGTCAAGAGCGCCGACGGCTCGCACTACCTGGTGAACGGCGAGAAGCTCTGGTGCACGAACGGCACGCTCGCCAAGCTCCTGGTGGTGATGGCGGTCGATCCGAAATCCAAGAAGATCAGCGCTTTCGTTGTCGAGGCCGATTGGCCGGGCGTCAAGGTCGAGCACCGCTGCCACTTCATGGGGCTGCGCGCGTTGGCAAACGCGGTGATCTCGTTTACCGACGTCAAAGTCCCGGCCGAAAACCTGATCGGCGCCGAGGGGAAGGGCTTGAAGATCGCCCTCACCACCTTGAACGACGGTCGCCTGTCGATCCCCAATGGTTCGGTCGGCACGGCCAAAGCCTGTTTGGAGATCGTCCGCAAGTGGGGCAACGAGCGGGTGCAGTGGGGCAAGCCGGTGGGCAAGCACGAGGCGATCTCGCACAAGATCGCCGATATGGCGGCCGCGACTTTCGCAATGGAGTCGATCGCGACGCTCGCGACCCAAATGACCGACCAGGGCGGGTACGACATCCGCCTGGAGGCCGCGGCGTGCAAGGAGTGGAACTCCTGCCGCACCTGGGAGATCGTGGACGAAACGATGCAGATCCGCGGCGGTCGCGGCTACGAGACCGAGCTGTCGCTAGAGGCGCGCGGCGAGGATCCGGTCGGGGTCGAGCGGATGATGCGCGACTATCGGATCAACAAGATCTTCGAGGGTTCGAGCGAGATCATGCACCTGTTCATGGCGCGCGAAGCGGTGGACAAGCACCTCGAAGTCGCCGGCGCGATGATCGATCCGGAAAAGAAGGCGGCTGAAAAGCTCGCCGAGCTGCCCAAGATCGCCGGCTTCTACGCCGGTTGGTACCCGACCCGCTGGCTCGGTTGGGGGCTCTGGCCGCGGTTCGGCGAGTTCGGCGAGCTGGCGACCCACCTGCGCTTCGTCGAGCGCAACACCCGCCGGCTGGCGCGCCAGGTCTTCCACGGCATGCTGGTCCACCAGGCCAAGCTTCAGCACAAGCAGGCGTTCCTGTTCCGGATCGTCGATGTCGCCAACGAGATGTTCGCGATGACCGCCTCGCTCGCCCGCGCCCACGCCATGCGCGAAGCGAATCTGCCCGAAGGGGAGAGCGCGGTCGAGCTCGCCGACCTGTTCTGCCGCACCGCGCGGCGGAAGGTGACGCGCCTGCTCCGCGACCTCTGGTCGAACGACGACGTGCGCAAGTACAAGCTCGCGCTCGCGATCTTGGACGGTCGCCACGCCTGGCTCGAAAAAGGCGGCATTGGAGTGTTCAAAACGCTCGAAGCCAAACGCGCCGCCAAGGCCGACCAGCCGGCCCCGGTCGAAGCGCCACGCCGCGTGGCTCAGCCGGTCGGCAAGTAGCCCTTCGACTTCGCTCGGGGACCGACCCTTCGACTTCGCTCAGGGAACAGCAACTTCCGGTGGCTGAGCGTAGTCGAGGCCCCCTCACAGCATTTCGACATACAATTGGGGCGGCCATTCCGGTCGCCCCAATTTCCGTTTCTGAGCCCTGCTCGGGAGGGAGCATGCTCGCGGTCGCCCCATATCTTCCCGGTTCCCCAAGCGTGCCCCGTCTGGTCGAGCTCCCTGATCCGAAACCCGCTCCAGGCGAAGTACTGGTGGCGGTCGCCGCGACCGCGCTGAACCACGCGGACCTCTATCAGTTGAGGGGTCAATACCCGCCGCCACCGGGCGAGAGCGACGTGCCGGGGCTGGAGCTGGCGGGCACGGTCGCAGCGCTCGGGGCGGGGGTCGATCGCCAAGGTCCGTGGCAGGTGGGAACCCGGGTGATGGCTCTGGTTGCGGGCGGCGGGCACGGCGAGCGCGCCGCAGTGCCGGTCGGCCAACTGATCGCGGTGCCCGAACATCTCACCTTTCTCGAAGCGGCGGCACTCCCCGAAGCCGCGCTCACCTCGTGGACCAACCTGGTGGTCGAAGGCAAACTTCATCCGGGCGAGACGGTGGTGATCACCGGCGCCACGGGCGGTATGGGCAGTTTTGCCGCCCAGTTGGCGCGCGAGCTGGGCGGTCGGGTGGTGGCGGTCGGCCGCGACCCCGAGCGGCTGATGCGGCTGCGCGAATTAGGCATCGACGCCGTCTCGACCGACGACGAGCTGGGCACCTCGGTGCACGAGCTTTCGGGTGGCCGAGGGGCGGACCTGATCGTCGATTTCGTCGGCGGACCCCGGCTCGCCGAACGGATGAACCTGCTGCGCGAAAAAGGGCGCCTGGTGTTGGTGGGCGTAACCGCCGGCACCCGGGTCGATCTCGATCTGCGCGCCGTGCTCTCCCGCCGCCTGCGCTTGGTCGGCTCGGTCCTCCGCCCCCGTTCGCGGGCGGAGAAAGCCCAACTGGTCGCGGGATTCACCGAATTTGCGCTCCCCCGGCTGGAAGATGGCCGCCTCCGGCCGGTGGTCGATCGGGTCCTGCCGTTCGCCCAGATCGCCGCGGGCTACGCCGCGCTCGGGGCCGGTGGCGTGTTGGGAAAGATCGTGCTCGAAATGTCATGATCGGCAGGTTGATTCAAGCTGGACCCCAACCGAGAGGAGCAAGGCCATGTTCAAGGGCTTCCGAGAGTTTTTGCAGCGCGGCAACGTGGTGGATCTGGCGATCGGCCTGATGATCGCGAACGCCTTCGGCCCGATCGCCAAATCGCTGGTCGACGACGTGATCATGCCGCCGATCGGCCTGCTGTTCGGCGGGGTCGACTTCGGCAACCTGTTCGTGACCCTCAAAGAAGGGGCGACCGCGGCGGGACCCTACGCCACCCTTGCCGCCGCCAAAGAAGCCGGCGCCGTCACCATGAACCTCGGCCTGTTCGTCAACTCCCTGATCACCTTCGTCTTCATCGCCTTCGCCGCCTACATGATCGCGAAGTCGTTCAGCCGGGTGGAGCAGAACAAGGGGGGGTAGGAAGCGACCCCAGGCCGTTGGCCTGGGTAGCCTATCGGTCGCTTTTGGCGCCGGCTTTTCCGCTATCGGCCGCCTTCTTCCCCGCGGTCTCTTCCCGCCCGATCTGCCGGAAGGCGCTCTCCAGCTTGTCCAACTCTTCCTCGGACATCTCATCCAAATCCACCAGCCCCGAGCGAGCCTCTTTGACCGCCACGAGCAGCTCATCGATCTTCAAGTGCAGGGCTCGCGAGTCGTGGTTCTGGGTGTTTTGGATCAGGAAGACCATGAGAAACGTGATGATGGTCGTCCCGGTGTTGATGATCAGTTGCCAGGTCTGGGAGTAGTGAAACACCGGCCCCAACACGGCCCACACCACGATCACGCCAAAGGCGCAGATGAAAGCCCATGGCGAGCCCAGCACGGTCGATGCCTTGCGCGCCGCTTTGCGGAAAAGTTCGTTCATTCGGTCCTCCCTTACAGGAGGGAAGTTAGTGCAGGTTGGGTGCCACCGGGAGGAGGTTGGCTCAACTGGGCGCAGGATCGACGGCGACCCGAGGGTCCCGCCGTCGCATTGTTGCGGATCGCGGCTCGGCACCCAAGGATCCTGCGCGAAAACCTCCTACCGCGCCCCTCCGCCGGCCGCTCGCCGCCTTTCCGGTTCAGAGCTTCGTTGGCCCCTGCTTGGGCTCACAGGGGGCGTCGGCCAGCGGGACCACCTGCGCTGATCGACCCCCGAAATCGCCCCGACCTCGCTCGATCGCGCCAAAGGCGCGCGCATTCCCTATGATGGGTGTACCTGACGCCTATTTTCGCAAGAATTTGCGATGCTGATATCGTGTTCGAAGATCTCCTTGAGCGCAGACTTTCGAGAGGAAGACGCCATGGCCAAAGCCGAACCCCGATCCGCCCGCACCGTTTCCCGATATCCAGCCTGCTGCGCCGCCGCTCTTTTGCTGGGCGCCCTCGCTTCACTCCTCACCGCCCAACCGCCCCCACCCGTCCCCGGCGATGAAGACCCACCGCTCTCCTCCGTCTTCGGGGACGGCGGCTCGACCACCGACCCGAGCCTCCCACCCGAGCTGTGGACCCTGGGCGACGACCTGCTCCCCTATGACGGCGATCCGCTGTCGCTCGACTCGGAAGATCTCTACCCCCAAGAGCTTTTGGAGACCGAACCGAGCGTCCCCGCCGATCTGTCGATCGCCGCGGCCGGCTGCGCTAACATCACCCAAACCATCACGCCGATCAGAATCGGCAAGGCGACGACCAACCTGCCCAATGCCGCCCGATACTTCTCCTTCCGGAACAGTCTTCGAGCGCTGGTCGGCGTCACAGCCGACGCCGGCTGCCACCTGGAGCTGCCGTCCGGTCTCTGCAACTGGACCAACCACACGACGACGATCCAGGCCGCGTTCGACGCCGGCCTGAACAAGATGCGTCTATGGGTGGTCCTCTCAGGCGAGAAGAACCCGAAGAACGTCCCCTTTCAGCAGGTCGGCACCGGCGCCAACGCCTACTGGAACCTCCAGGAGCCAAACCCCCTGTTCTTCCAACGCCTGCGCGATGTCGTGGCGTTTGCCCAAGCCAAGAACCAGATCGTCGAAGTGACCTTGTTCGCGCCGTTCGAAGGCGACTTCTTCTCGACCGGCCCCTGGGGCGGAAAAGGGAGGCTGCCGGGCTCGACCGGTGCGTTCGAGCCGGTCAAGTTCTCGAGAGCCGAGTACTTCGTGACCCACGACACGAGGACCAACAACGAGGAGGCCCGAATCAACGAGCGCATGCGCGCCGCCCAGTTGAAGGTGATCGAATGGACGGTCAAAGAGCTCTGGTGCTACGACAACGTCTATTGGGAGATCGCCAACGAACCCGAAGCGCAGACGGTCAACCCGCTCGACGTCGCCCAATGGCAGCGGGAGATGATCGTGCGGGTGAGCGCCGAAGAGGCGAAATTCCCCCGGCTCGCCCCAGGCGGGCATTTGGTGGCGGTGCAGCCGTTTACGACGGACGGGGCCGGTCAGTTCATCGGGAATCCCAATGTCGACATCTTGAACGGCCACTACACAACGGTCAACAACAAGATAACGAACAATCTGCCCTTCGCGCTCGACATCGGCGCCCTGTCGCTCATCCAGCTCCACGGCAACCGCACCAAGCTGTTCGGCTTCAACGAGACGAAGATCACCCCTTTGGCGGCAAGGGCGGCACGCGTGCCCACACCGGAACCCTCCTGACCGAGAGGATCGCCGAACCGGCCCGGGCCGAAGCGTGGGAGTTTCTGTTCGACCAGGGCGCGGCCTACGACCACTTCGGATATCTCTCCGGCGGAGACCCGAACACGCCGGGAACCGTCCGCCGCCAGCTCGGCGTTCTGGCTAAATTCGTTAACCCGCTGCCGCTCGGCCGAATGAGTTCCTCCCGCGCCCCGACATGGGTGGGGGGACTGAACCTATACCCGCAGGGCACGGCGGTCGGTCTCGACATCGCCCGCGTGGCCCATCGCTACTGGGCGAGTCTTCAGACCAAGCTGACCGACGCGAAGCGCCTGTTTCTCCTCTACCTTCACCACAGCACGGTGCGCTGCGCGGCGAGCACGGCCGACAACGCGCCTGAAGTCGACTACACGGTGAGCGGTTGCCCCAAGGAGTCGAGCGCACCGAACGCCCCATCGATCTTCCTTCCGCGCAACGGTTTCAACGCGCGAATTTGGCCGATGCAGAAGTACCAGGATCGATTGACGCTTCTGAACCTCGGGCCGGTTGCCGCCAAGTTCGACGTTCAGTGGATCACTCCGGCGACCGGCTCCATGACCGCTGCGCAGACCATCGATTGGGATCCGGTGCGCAGAACCTGCAACGGGGGAAGTTGCGAGATCGTGTCGCCGTTCTACTCTTTCGATATCGTGCTGCGGGTCCAACAGCAGATCGCACCGCCGGAGAAGCCATGAGAAAACACTACCTGATTTCTGCCGCATTCCTCCTGGTCCAGCTCGTCGCACCGCGGGCCGACGCCCAGGCCTTTGGCCGCCCACTCACGCCCGAGCAGGTCGCGTGCGAGGAGCGCCAGATGGGGCGCCTGCTGCACCGGATGGGGCAGTCCGGCGGGGATACGGGTCTCTTCCTCTGGCGGTCCGCGGCGAACGGCGGCACCTATCGCGGGCTGGCCAGCACAAGCGAGCTGTTCAACACAACGCTTCAAGGGGACCGAGCGCATAAAGAGAAGCAACTCGCGTTCGATCTGATCCTCCGGGCCGACGAGGACTTCCTGAACCCCCAACGGGAACGCCGTTCTCAGGCGACGATGGTCCGGCGGGATGTGGCCTCGAATCTCGACCCGCCGGGAGCCGCCAGCGCCACGATGTTTGTTGGGATCGAGTTATCCTGGGAGCCCCCCGATCCGTTCCACCCCAAGATCCCGGTCCTCCTCTCAACCTTGCAGCAGCCGGAATCGGCCCATGCCGACCGTGCTGGCCGTGGTCTGGAGGTCGATGACTTGCTCGCTCCGTGCCATTCCGAAGTGACGGATTTCGACCTGAAGGTCTACTCGATCCTCGCCCGCACCGTTCGACCAACGGGTTGCCTGGCCGAGCCGATTCCGAATCCGGTCTGTGGCTTCATCAGCTTCAAGACCGCGTTCTATCGGGCGGAAGAGCCGCTGACCTACCGGGCCGATGTGTACCTCTCTTCCCTTTCTTGTGATGACGACGGCGTGTGCGTCTACAGCGACGAGGAGATCCCGGTACTGTTCCGCCTCCGCACGGATGCCCAAGGGCGCCTGACGACGGGAGAAATTTCGGCTCTGCCTTTCTGCACGGCATCCGGGCAGAGCGGTTGTACGCCGACGCGCTCCCCTTGGATCGGCTTCTATGTCTTGCCCCCTCTGCGTCCAGGCCTCGAGGTTCAAGGCGAGGAAGTCTTTCGGCGCGCGGCACACCTCAACATCTTCGGAGCTTGCTGCGACGAATTCAACGTCCTCCGCGACGACGTGAACTGGGCCGATTTGCTGAAGGACACTTCGTGGAACGGCGGTCTTGAGCCGTGAGGCGGGAAGGGCGGCACGCGTGCCCACACCAACGGCGCGTTGACCGAGAGGCTCGCCGAACCGGCCTTCGGCCGCCCTCTCTAGCCTTCTTTCCGTTTCAAGACTTCGGCAGCTCTTCCTTGGGCTCGTGGGAGGCGCCGGCCAGTGCCTCGAGCTCGGTGACCGATTCGGAGATCAGCGGTTCGAGCCGCTCGGCGAGGGCCGCTGCGACCTGACGGAAGCTTGGCCCTTCTTCGGGCTCGGCCCCGTCAGATTCCACTTGGGCCGAGGTTCGGGAACCCCGCCCCCCGGTCTCTTCGCAAATCTGGCCCAAGACGCCGAGGAGTTGATCGAGGCGGGACGGCGAGACTCCAACCGCCTTCGATAGCCGATCGAGGGTGTTGCGGCGGGGTGTGACATCGCCCAATTCGTAGCGGGACCACCGGCGTTGATCGACCCCCGAGATCGCCCCGACCTCGCGTTGGCTCTGGCCCGGAAGGTAGCGCAGCAGTACGACCGCCAGCCGGATGGCCCTTCGTTCGGCGTCGCTCGCCATCGGCCGATTCCTTTCACCTCTTCCGGAAAGTTCGCGCTCGGGATTTTGCCCCGCGACGAAGGTTCTCCACTGAAAGCGGTGTGCTCGATCGCGCCAAAGGCGCGCGCTTTCCCTATGATGGGTGTACCTGACGCCTTTTCTCGCAAGAATCTGCGATCCTGGCGCCTGTCCCTTGCCTGTGACCACCCATCCGGAGGGCGCCCTACGGCCATCGGGGTTCATATCGGCGGACCCTCCTTATTGAAAGGAGCTTCACCATGTCCCCTTCGCCCCGCCGCCTCGCCCCCTGGCTGTTCGTCGCCCTGCTCGCCCTTCCCGCCGCCCCTGCCGCCGCCCTGCCGTTCGACACGAACGCCCTGTTCGCCAAGCTGCGCGGGTGGCTGTCGCTCGTTTGGCAGGAGAACGGGTGCATCCTCGAACCCAATGGGCGCTGCGGGGCAGTGGCTGCGCCGAACGGCTGCGAGATCGAACCCAATGGACGATGCAAGCCCGTACTCAGCGACAACGGTTGCGTTATCGAACCGCTTGGACGCTGCGGGAATTGATCGGCTGAGCGCCGGAGGTTAGGTACTACCTCCGGCCTCTCGCCCGGCACGCCGAAGTGCTTGTAGCAATTGGCGGGCTGTTTCGGATGATGCCACCTCTCGCTGTGCCGCTTCCCAGAACAGGGCAAAGCTCGCGAGCAACTCGTCAGGAAATTTCTGGGCGGCGAACACCGGCGAAGAGCTTAGGGCCAGGAGCTTCACTTCGCGGGTGCGGCCGCGCTCCAGCTCGATCGATGCCAATTCCAGGGCGGCCAAAGCGGCTTCGAACCAGAGCTTCCGCCCGGCGAACGCATCCCAGACCTCCGCCAAGCTTGCCGCGGCTTCGGCCCGGCGGCCGAGTCCGGAATCTACTCTGGCGCCCAACCACTTCAGGCGGAGCAGATCGAGATCCTTACCGCTACGGAAAGCGATCTTGCGTAGGGGCGGAAGGCGCCCTTCCGCCTCGATGAAGTTGCCGAAGTCGCAGAGGTAGGTCGCCTCGTTGAAGGCAATCGCCCACCGATTCCGTTCGTCTCCAGCCTTCTCAGCTTCCGCGCCAGCTTCGCGGAGAGCCTGCACGGCTCCAGCGTAGTCTTCCTTCCTCTTCAGAACATCCGCTCTGTTGATGAGTAGGCGAGCCCGCTGGTCCGGTCGACCGGCGATCGCCAACGCTTCTGCGAGGACCGAAAGGGCGTTTTCGTAACGCCGCTGGTAGCTCCATAGAACGGCGCGAATGTGAAGCACCCAAGTCGCGTCCAACGGGCCGAAACCGCCCGCTTTGACCCTGAACAGCTCCTCGGACCGCCCCATCGTCCGGTTGGCCTGCTGGAAGTCGCCGAGGACGCGCCAGATGTTCGCTGCGAAGGCGAGGGCGAAACCCACGAGGACGTTCCGCCAGGACTCGGCCCCGGGCGAGCGTTCCGCCGCCGCGAGAGCCAGGTCGGCCAGTTTGCGGGCTTGGTCGGCGTCGTGGCTGGCTTCGCGAATGCTCTCGAAGCAGAGCCGCTCGGCAAACGCCCAGGTCTGGTGGTCCGGGTCGCCCGCCACGAGCGTTTTGCGCACCTCTTCGGCCAGCCGGTGGAACCGCTTCCAGACCTTGCCGGCCGCTTTGCGGTCGGCGTACCAGCGCCGGGCCCGGAGGGTGGCTCCGAATTCCGCCCGCGCCGCGGCGATGGTCTTTCGCCCCAGGCCGCCCGCCGCCATCTCGACCGCCTGATATTCGGACGGGGTCAATGCGTCGGGGGAGTCTTCCACCACCTCGCGGCGGGGGAGCTGCTCGACCACCGCGAACGTTCGATCGAGAGTGCCCTCGGGGTAGCCGAGAATCCGCACCAGGCGCTCGGCTTCCGCCCGGCCCAGGTGGTGAACCCCCCGTTCGAGCTTCGTCACCGCCGTCGGTCCCAGACCGGCCGCCGCTTCGAGCGCCGTTTGCGTCCACCCGGCTTCTTCGCGCAGGTGACGCAGGGCGACGCCGAGCGGAGGGGGCGGGAGGAGGGTTTGGGTCGGCATGGCGACGATCCTTTCGAAGATTGGCGCCGGATCTGAATCCGTGTTTCGAACCGCGCGAGGCCTGACAGCTTTAGGACTGGATGAAGTCTACAGCGCTTCGCGCATTCTCTGCGGACCAAAACTAAAGCAATCACCAGGTCGGTTCCTGCGCACCGCCTCGCGTGCCGGGCCGGAATCTGCGAAAAGACACCCTCACCGACCACCCTTGCCCATTCACGAATCCTTGTGGGCCGCGCGGCGCCCTACGCTTCCTCCCGTGGCCGACGCACCCAAACGCACTTCGAGCCAGGCGTCGGCCCCTCGTCGCATGGATCGGCGCCTGAGCCACGCCGATCCTTCCCTCCTGCGCCGCTTCGCCCGGAGGCTGATGTTCCGCGGCGAGCAGGCCACGAAAGACGGCGACTTCCGTGAAGCCGCCATTCATTTCGAGCGTGCCGCTTATGGGTACGAGACCCTGGGCGACCCGATCCCCGCCGCCGAAGCGACGCTCGAGTTTGGCCGTTGTCTCCTCTTTTCGCGACGCGGCGAGTGGCTCCCCAAGCTCGCCGGCCGCCTCGCCGATGTGGCGATTGAAGAAGTGGCTTCGCTGCCGCCGGGCGGCCTGATCACCCTTCTCGTCTGGGCCGCGATTCTGCGCAAAGGCGAGGCCGAGCCGCTGGCGCTCGTTCAACTGATCCGGGCGCGCCGACGGCTGCGCCGCGCCGCCAACCCCCAATCACCCCATCAGAAGCCCGAGGAATGGGCCTCGTGGGAATGGCAAAAGAGAGGCCGGTACGGTGAATGAAAAGATCGAGAAACATCTGGTCCGTTTGGAGAAATCGCGCCAACGCCTGGGGCTTTTGCGGGAGACTGCGCTGTTGCAATTCCTGCGGCTTCCGAATGTCCGCCGCATCGTCCAGTACGTGGCCGACGAGCTCTTGAAAGAGGCGGGCGAGCATCCGCCCGACGCACAGTTGCTCGGCGAATCGGTGGGCCTGGCCAAGGTACGCGCCGCCGGGGGCGAGCTGCGCCACATTCTGGAGTTCTTGGGCGAAGCGTCGGACCCGCAGCGGTTCCTCAATTTGCCGGAGGGGTCAAAGCTCGATCCAGCCGACCGGCGGCTGTGCAAATGGGTGGAAGGCCAACGGCGGGACGTGATGCGGCTGGCGGTGCGATTTGAACGGCGGGCCGGGCCGGCGCCGGAGACCGTTGCTTCAGCGCCGGACGAAGAGACCTGAATCCGGGATCACCAACACCTGTTGCGCCGTTTGGCCTCACTGGCATTCGCACCCGGAGTTGCGCCGTACGGACGCGCGCGGTATTTTGTGCGTACGTGGAGACCGGGAGTGATCGATGATCAAAAAACTGACAACGAGCGGCAACAGCCTGGCCCTGGTACTGGATCGGCCCCTGCTGGAGGCGGCCGGCGTCGACGCTTCGACCCCGCTCGAAATTTCGACCAGCGGCGACGTCATCGTGATTTCACCGGTGCGTAGCGCCGACCGAAATGCCAAGCTCAAGGCCGGAGTCGAGGCGATGCACCGTCGCTACGCGGGCGTCTTCGCGCGACTCGCCGAATGACGCCGGTCTTCTTGACTCTCGATGAGGTTCTGGCCCTGCACGCGGACCAGATCAGCCGCTACGGCGGCACCGGCGGTCTGCGCGACGTGGGGCTCTTGTCGTCGGCGCTCGGCGCCCCGGAGGCCACCTTCGACGGAGAGTACCTTCACCCGACTCTCTTCGAAATGGCCGCCGCCTATCTGTTCCACCTCGCCAAGAACCATCCCTTCTTGGATGGAAACAAGCGAGTGGCCCTGGCCGCCGCGCTCGCCTTCCTTTGGCTCAATGGCTACGAAATCGTCGCGGATCCGGAGTTACTGGGAGATCTGGTGCTGGCCGTAGCGACCGGCGATGCGAGCAAGGCCGACGCCGCGACTTTCTTGCGGCGGCATGCGGTTGCGGTCGATCCCGGGGAAGCGAGACACCGAGGGGTAGGCCATGAGCTCTGAGGCGTGAGGAAGTGCGCCCTGCCCTCGGACACGCTCGTCTCTCGCAAGGCGGCCGATCAGGGCGGCTGGGATCGCGTCGTAGCGCGGCAACCTGTTCACGAACTCATCCGGCAAATCTTCCAGCGTGAGGGATAAGGAACTCAGGCTGTAGAAGCCCATCACTCCAAATTCGGCGTCGACGGCGACGAAAACCCGCGCGACGTTTCGCTTCTCATCCTGGCTTGCCTCCCGCCGAAACCAGCGATCGAGGTCCGGCTGGCCGCTAGAGAGTCCAGCGCGATCGAGATGTTTGGCGAGCGGCTCGATCCGGAAGCCGGTTACACCAAAATCGCCTCTGTTGCAACCAGCAAAAAGGGGTATTTTTAGGCCCTTTTTCCGCCTGGAACCGTTTTTTCCCCCGCCGTAGGGTTCGTCTCGCGATGAACACGAACGGCCCGCTCCCCGACACCGCCACTGCGCCCCAGGCGCTCGCGCCGCACATCCCGGCTCCCGTTTCGCGGAGCGTGCGCGCCGCGTTCCTCGCGTTGGGTCGTACCCGTCCGGTCGGACTTCTCCGTCCGGACAAGAAATCGGGAGGTGCTCATCATGAGCGCACAGGTTGCATCGTCGTCAACTCAAGGACCGCCCACCGTACTGCCGTCGCTCAAGGCCGAGCGGATTCAGCTCTGGTTGGAGGAGATGCCGGGCTGGAAGGTTTCCTCCGACGGCCGGCGGATTCAGCGTCATTTCCTCTTCCAGTCGCGCAGCGAGTCGCTGGCGTTTCTTCGCCACGCGATCAAGTCGACGGAGCGCACCGAGGTCGCGTTCGGGGGCCGCGGTCCGGGATTGGCGTACCGCGGCGATCTGGTCACGGTTTCGATCTGGTCGCACGGCGGATCGTTCAGCAGGCAGGAGCTCGAACTGGCGCGCCTGCTCAGCCAGCCGAGCTGATCGTCGGATCGCACGAACGCACGCGGCTTTCGCCGGGGTCGACCGCGGTCGGCCGTGTCGAAAGCGGTGGGCGGAAGTTGGAGACCGGTGAGCCGCCTCGGCGGACGAGGGGTGCGGTTCCGGCCTCTGGTGTTCCGGTTCGGCTCACCGGTCGTTGTTCGGCGGAAAGTGGTTTTCCGCTTTCGCGCACCTCCTCGCCGCGGCAGCGACGAGGTGCGCGGAGGCCCGCGACCGCTCGACGGTCGCGGTGCACCGCTTCGCGAGATCCCCGGAGCGCTTCGCCGGGGCTCGCGACCGGTGCGCGCCGTCTCGACGGTGGTTGGCGAAGAGCGGAGGCCGGTGGTCAGGTGCTCCCAACCGGTGCCGCGGGCCGGATCACCGGTGCTCGGTTTCCGCTCACCGCGGGCCAGTCCGGAAACACCGGGGGTCGGAGACGGCGCACCGGTGCCGTGCCCCTGCCCACCGGTCTTCTGGTGCGAGTCACTGGTGCTGTGCTCTTGCCCACCCGTCTTGCGGTCCGCAGCACCGGTGCCGGAACGCCGCTCACCGGTGCCGTGACTGGGCCCAGTCCTCTCGCGACGCGGCCAACCGGTGATCGCGAGGGTTGCCAGCCGTGGATCTCCAAACCTCACAACGATTTACCCGAGGGACGTCCCTTCGGCGCCCTCATACCCCAAGGAGGAACATCATGAGAGTCGTCAGTTCGTTTTCGGATCAGGTGGACATGTGGCAAAGCCTCGTCAACAACATCCAGGAGATGCTTCCCGGCATTCCCGGGGCGGAGGCGCCGTTCGCGGAGCTGAAGCTGAAAGTCGAGGCTCTCCGCTCGGCGCACGACAGCATCCTGACGATGCGCGGCAAGCAGATCGACGCGGTACGGCAACGCCGCGCCCTTTCGCGCGAGGCACGCCGGGCGGTCCGTCGCATCTCGGCGATCGCCCGTGGGCACCTGGGCTTCGACAACCCGCTCCTCGATACCTTCGGGGTCCGGTCGGAGGACCCGAACCGCCGCAGCCGGAAAGTGGCGGTTTCGGCCAAGCCTGCGCCGCAGGCCTGACCTCGTAGGGCGCGCCGTGCGCACCGCTGCTTTGGCGCGCACGGCTCGCCCGCCGATTCGCCATCGAAACTCTACCTGGGTGGAGCTCCCTGCTCCACCCATTTTTTGTGGTTTCCGTTACGGGAAACTTTTCACCTCATATGGAGTCTTGACACCAGGGTACGATCTGGCTCAATATCCAGGAAGCCGCACCTAGAAGCGTATTTTGGCGCTTTTATGCCGCTCGACAGTGCCTGTTGATACCGAAACTGGTCACACTGACCAATCGGAGCTAGGTCCTAAAGGAGGTGCCCTTTGGCCAAGATTGTCAAGACCACGATGCCCGAGTGGCTCATGAATTGGATTGTTTCGGTTTCGAAGTCCGACGAGACCACGGTGTCCGAGTTCATGCGCCGGTCCGCGACGGACCGATGCGAGCGGCGGGATCAAGAGGGGTCGTCCAGAGTTCCGCGGGCGCTCATCGGGGCGGCGCGCGCCGCGCGGCGGGGGATGGCCAGAGGAAAGCTTCGTCGAATCTCAGAAGCCCTGGGTCGAGCGACCGACACCGTCGATGCGATCTGCATTGCGGAGCCCATTCGTAGCCAGCTCAACAGCGCGCTCCAGGATCTCCAGATCGCAACCGACCTGATCTTCGATCAGGATGCGGCCATCCACTGCCATTCCGTCAATGACAATGAGGACTGAGCAGCTCGCACCGCGGGGCGGGTTCAACTCCCGCCCCGGTGCGCTCACCCGAACTACACCGGCATCGAACCCGCCAGCGCGATCACTTCGGCGGCATCGGCGGGGCGATCTTCCGCTCGCTTTTCCAGCAGTTTTTCGACCAGCTGGACCCAGGGGTGGGGCAGGTCTGGGCGGATGCGGTGGAGGTCGGGGACCGGGCTCTGGAGGTGGCCCATTGCGATGGTCGTGAAGGTCTCGCCGTGGAACGGCTCGTAGCCGGCGAGCAGGGCGAAGGCGAGGATGCCGAGCGCGTAGAGGTCGGAGCGGCCGTCGATCGCCAGGCCTTGGAGCTGCTCCGGGCTCATGTAGAGGGGAGAGCCGACGGCAAAGCCGGTCTGGGTCAGTCGGACATCGTCGCCGATCTTGGCCACCCCGAAATCGAGGATCTTCAAGCGCCGATCGTTAAGGATCACGTTGCCCGGCTTCAAGTCGCGGTGGACGATGTTCAAGGCGTGCGCCGCGCCGAGCCCGGCCGCGATCTCGGTGAGGATGCGCTGCACCTTGTCGAGCGGTATCGGGTCGACATCGCGCATCAGGACGTCGAGGCCTTGCCCTTCGATCAGCTCCATGGTCAGAAACAGCCCGCCCGGGAAGCGGCCGAAATCGAACACCCGAACGACGTTCGGATGGTCGATCTTCCTGCAGATCTGCAGCTCGCGCAGCAGGCGCTCCTCGTGCTCGGTCGATTTCTCGCCCTGGCCGCGCATCACCGTCTTGATCGCGACCACTTGGCCGAGCGCGGAATCGCGCGCCTTGTAGACGCAGCCCATACCGCCTTTGCCCAAGGTGCCGAGGATCTCGTAGCGATTGGCGAGTCGATGGCCGATCGGCCAATCGCCGGTCGAGAGGGTGGCGGCCGGGCGGACCGGCAGTTTGTCCGCGAGGGTACGCAGGCGCGGCGCCGCTTCCGGATGGTCGGGCCGAATCGCCACCGCCAGCCGATAGCGGGCGAGCGCTTCGCTCTCCGAGCCGAGCGCTTCGAGCACCCGTCCCTGCCAATAGAAGGTCTCGGCGCTCGCAAGGCCGTGGTTCCCGGCCACCGAAGGGGCCTGTAAGCGGGCGAGCGCCTCGTCAAACGCCCTCTGCTTGAGCAGAATCGGAGCGAGCGCGTGGGTGGCGGTCAGGTATCCGGGATCTCCGATCGGTACGGCGCGCAGCACCCGGGCCGCGCGCGACAGGTCGTTGGCCTTCTTGTAGATGCCGGCGGCGTCGAGCCAGCGGCCGGCCTGTTCGAACGCGGCGCCGGCTCCGAGCAGGTCGCCGCCCCGCAGGTAGACCTTGGCTGCGGCATCGGGTTTGCCGGCGGCGAGAAAATTGCGGCCTGCGTCGGGGAAGCGTTCGGCCCGTTCGAAGGCCTCCGCCGCGCGCAGAGGCTCGCGAGCGCTCTCCCACCCGGTGGCGGCCCGCGCCCAGTCGCGCCCCAATTCGAACAGTTCGGCGGCTTCGCGCATCGAGCCCAAGCTCGCGAACAGCTGGGCCGCTTCGATCGGTCGGCCGGCCCGGCGAAAGGCGTCCGCCTTGAAGCGGCGGTCGAGCCCCCGTTTCGCATCGAGCAGTCGGAGCGCCTGTTCCTTTTCACCCGAGGCGAGGAAGGTCTCGATCGCCGCGCGGACATCGCCGTCCTGTTCGAGCTGTCGCGCCGTTCTTTGGGTCGCGGGGGTCGGATCGCCGGTCGCTGCGGCCGGCCGACCCATCCGCGCGAGCAGCTCGCTGCGCTGCCGCTCGACCTTCTCGAGGACTGCCTGCACCGCCGGATCGGGCCCGCGGCGTAGGATGTCCCGCAGGCGGTTGGCCTCCAGCTCGAAAACGCGCAAGGCGTCCGCGTTTTGGTTTGCGCGTTGGTAAAAGAGTGCTGCCTGATCGTAAGACTTGCCACGCTCGAAGTAGTGCGCCGCGCGGCTGGGCTGTTGGAGCTTCCGCGCCACCTCGGCGGCCTGCTGCCAATCCTCGGCCAGGTCGAACAGGCTGAGCGCATCCTTGAGCTTGCCCGATTTGGCCAGAAACTCACCCGCCTGGGCGGCATCCAGCCCCTCGTACCCCTCGGGAATGCGGCCAAAGATCGTGCGCAACGTATGTTCGACCGCGGCCGGAACGTCGCGCAAGTCGATCGCGATCTTCGCGGCTTGCCGGTGGTCGCCACCCTTGGCATAGAGCCGCAGGGCGTCGGTTTTCCGCCCCTCCTTCTCAGCCGTCTCGGCCCGAGCGCGGGGGTCGCCGAAAAGATTGGAGAAAAGGGATTTGGTCATGGGCGCCGGATTCTTCAATTCACGGGGAACTGTATACAGAAATCGTGCCCGGTCGAGGCGTCCTCGTGGCCACCTGGGAATTCAGGGCCGGCGAAATGCCTACCCCTATCGTCCCAAGGATGACCTTGAGCAGGCGGCCTTTTTCGCCACTCATCCTCTGGAAGCAGTTTTTTACACCGGCAGCGCCCGAATCGCGGCCAGGGCGGCCGTGGCGTCGTTCGGGCGTTCTTCGGGGGTCTTGCCGAGCAGTTTCTCCACCAGTTTCACCCATTCGATCGCGAGGCCCGGGCGGTGTTTGCGCGGGTCGGGGACCGGGCTTTGTAAATGGCTCATCGCGATCACGGTCATCGTGCCGCCTGTGAACGGTTCGCGACCGGTGAGCAGGGCGAAGGCCAGGACGCCGAGGGCGTAGAGATCGGAACGGCCATCGAGCGGCAGCCCCTGGAGCTGTTCGGGGCTCATGTAGAGGGGGGAGCCGACCGCGAAGCCGGTCTGGGTGAGCTTTGAATCGCCGGCCATGCGAGCGATGCCGAAGTCGAGAATCTTGAGGTGCCGCTCCGCAAGAATGACGTTGCTCGGCTTCAAGTCGCGGTGAATGACGTGCAGCGCATGCGCCTCTTCGAGGCCGGTCGCGATCTCTTGGAGAACCCACCGGACCTTGTCGAGCGGCAAGGACGCCTCGCGGCGAATCAGCGAATCGAGCCGCGCCCCTTGCAGATACTCCATGGTGATGAAGATGCCGCCCGGAAAGCGACCGAGATCGTAGACGCGGACGACGTTGGGATGGGTGATCTTCCGGCAGATCTGGATCTCGCGCAGCAGCCGCTCGTCGTGAGCGCTCGCCTCGCTCCCATCGCCCGAACGCAAGACGGTCTTGATCGCGACCAGGTCGTCGAGCTCGTGGTCGCGCGCTTTGTAGACCCGCCCCATTCCCCCTTTGCCCAGCTCGCCCAGGATCTCGTAGCGGTCGGCGAGGCGAAACCCGGTCGGCCATTCGCCACTCGGTGGCGCCTGGGCCATGCGCAGGGGGACGGTCGGCTCGTCGGCTGTGCCTGCCACGGTGGCGGCCGGACGTTGGCCGGGGGCGGGAAAGCGCTGGGTCGCCTGGAGGCGGGTGGAGAGGGCGAGCGCCCGCTGGGCCGCGTCGGCCTGGTCGGGTTTGAGCGCGAGCGCCTGGCGGAACCGGGTGACCGCATCGGGCGCCGAACCGAGCGCTTCGAGCACCCGGCCCTGCCAGTAGTAGATCTCGGCGCCGGTGGCACCCGCCCCGGCCGCCGAATCGGCTCTCGGGGTGAGCGGTTGCAGGCGCGCGAGCGCCTCGTCGTACGATTTTTCGTCGATCAGGATCGGCACCAGGGCGAGCACCGCGGCGACATAGCCTGGGTCGTCGCGCGGCACCGCCCGGAGCACGCGCGCCGCCTGCCCGCGGTCGCCCACCCGGATCAGAGCCTGGGCGGCCTCCAGCCACTTGCCCGATTTCTCGTGGGCGGAAGCGGCGCCGCGCAGGTCGCCGGCCCGGGTGAACGCGCGGGCGGCGACTTCCGGTTGGTCTACGCTCAGATAACAGCGCCCGGCGTCGCTCCAGCGCTCGCCTCGGACATACGCCTGCGCGGCGCGCACGAGGTCCTTGGTGGCCTCCCAGGCGCTGCCTGCGCGGGCAAAGTCGGTCCCCTGTTCGAAGCACTCGGCAGCTTCCCGCATCGCGCCCGCGCTCACAAACAGTTGGCCGGCCTCGACCGGCTTGCCGGCGCGCCGATACGACTCGGCCTGGAAGCGCCGGTCGAGCGTTGGGTTCTGGGCGAGCAGGCGGAGCGCTTCGGCTGGCTCGCCGATCGCGAGATACGCCTCGATCGCCTCGCGGACGCTGCCCGACTGTTCGAGCAGGCGCGCCGAGCGCGGGGTGGCGGTGGCGGTGCCGCCTTTGATCAGGGCGCCGGCTTCGGTCGACTTGCCCTGGCGGGAGAGGATCGTCGCCCGCTCCAGCTCGACCTTGCGCAGAGCTTCTTCGGCGACCGGGTCGGGCCGCGCGCGCAGCGCCTGCTTCAAGCGGTTCGATTCGAGCTCCAACACCCGCGCGGCATCGGCGATCTGCCCGGCGCGTTGGTAGTAGAGGGCCGCCTGGGAGTACGACTTGGCGCGCTCCAGGTAGCGCGCCGCGCGCCCCGGTTGCTGCAGCTTCAAGGCGGTATCGGCGGCCTGCGGCCAGGCTTGCGACAGATCGAACAGCGCGAGCGCCTCTTGCCCGTGCCCCGCCTTGGCGAGCAGCTCGCCGGCCTGGCTCGCAGCCAGATCCTCGTAACCCTCCGGAATCTTGCCGAACAGGGCGAACAGCGCGTGGTTGACCGCCTCTTGGGACCGGCCGAGGGCGGCGGCCAGGGTCGCCGCTTTGAGGAAATCTCCTCCCTTGGCGTAGAGGCGCAGGGCGTCTTCCCGCCGTCCGTCCTTTTCGGCGGCCGCCGCCTGTTCCAGGGGGTCACCGAAAAGTTGAGAAAAAAAGCCGCCTTTGGCCATCCGCGGGACGCCGCCTTTCTGTCGAACGAGAAGGAGGGAAGTATAGCGCGGGCTCAGCCCTCACCCCCTCGGTCCCCCTCTCCCATCCGCACTCCCGCCCAACCGGGAGAGGGGGAAGAACAACATCCCGCAGGGGCGCACCTCTCCCCCCTCGGTCCCCTTCTCCCAAGAGGTGAGGGGAAGAAAGCCACGTGCGGGGGCGCCCCTCTCCCGGGTGGGTGGGAGTGCGGATGGGAGAGGGGAAGGGGGTGAGGGTTGATGCGGCAAGCCGTTAGGAACCCCCGCCTTCTCCCTCGCTTTCCCTTTCCGCTTGCTTCTCCGCCCTGAGCTTCTCAATGGCGGCGCGGACCTCCGCCTCCCAAGGGAAGGGCTCGTCCTCGGCGGGGTCGTAGGGCGGGAGGGTGGGAATCTCGATCTTCATCTGCTGGAGCAGTTCGGTGGTCTGGGTGAGCTCGTAGCGGTTCACATACGGCTCCCCGTCGGCCCAGGCCCATTGGTAGGCGGCAAGGGCATGGCGCTCGGCTCTCTCGGAGTCACCGAGGGCGAGCCAGAGTTGGGCGAGCAGGCGATGCGCGGGATCGCGCAGTTCGGCCAATCGCTCGGCTTCCTGCCGCGAGTCGGCGAGTTGGCCGAGGTGGTGCTTGGCCAGAGCGAGGCCGGTCTCGGAGGCCGCATCCGGAAGGCCGCGCTCGCGGGCCAGGCGCACGGCTTCCTGGTAATTCGCGGCGGCCGGCGCCCACTCGTCCTGCTCCAGCCGCCAGGCGCCTCGCAAGCGGTGGAGATTGCGGATGTCGGTGCGGTTCTTGGCTTCCTCCGCCAGTCGCTCGGCCTCGGTGAGGTGCTCCTCCTGAAAGGTCCCCTGCCAAAAGCGAAACCGGGCGAAAGCGTATTCAGCCATTCCGGGCCCATAGACGGCGCGCGACCAGGCGCGACCCATGGGATCGAGAAGTCGCCAGGTGGCGGCAGCCTCCGCCCATCGGCCCAGCTGCGACTGGTCGGCAAAGAGCCAGAGCCGGCCGATGAAGATGCCCTCTTCGCTTTCGCTCTCCGTGGCGACGTCCGAGGCGAGGGCGTCCACGCGGAGCGCTTGGGCGCGCCGATTCTGGTCGGACAGGTTCCGGGAGATGTTGCGGAGGATCGTTGCTGCCGCGGTCCAGTTTTCCTCCGCCAAGTAGACCCACAAGGCGGCACCGTAGGCGGCGGGGGCGGCGCCCGGTTCACCGCAGCGGGCCAGGGCAATCGCCGCATCATTCGCCAGGTAGGAACCGTCCCTTGCTGTCACGTCCTTCGGTAGTTCGCCCCACCCCGCGGGGAAAAAGGGGCGCAGCAGGGACAAGATTTCCGTATAGGCCTCGAGGTTGAAGAGGAGCGCGTTCGCCAAATCGCCCCGGTAGGCCTCCGCCGCCTGCTGGAAGCGGCCGAGTTTGAGGAGCGTGCGGACGATGTGCAGGCCGCTTTGCAAATCCTCCAGCGTTTCGGCTTCCTCGTAGGGTCGGTGGGGCTGCGCGGAGAAGAAGTCCACCACGTGCCGGCCGTGGCGTTCCCGGTCGGCGGGCGCCATACCGCTCGACGCCACGCCGCGGACCACGGGGTGGAGGTTGTATTTCCGCTCGCGGCCATCCCATTGCAGAAGGCCACGCTGTTCGAGGTCGGTGACGGTGGCCTCCAGCTTCTCCGGCTCCGGCGGCAGGTGGGGATTGAACGCCTTGAGCGTTTCGTAGTCCACGGAGTCGGGTAGCAGCGAGAGGGTCGAAAGGAGTTGGAAGCTTTCAGGCGAGAGTGCGTCGAGCGCGGCGCGGAGGATGTGGTTGCGCCGCTGGATCAGATCCAGCTTTCCAAGGTCGAGCGCGGCCCCGGCGTTCGGGTCGGTCGCCCAGGCGTCGAAGTTTCCTCTGTTTTCCCGGTAGTGCTGGATCAGGCCGGCGAGCACGCCGATCACGAGCGGGTGGTTGTCGCAATTGGCCGTAAGGTAGCTCTGGATGGCGGCGCCATCCCCTTCGATGCCGCACGAGCGCAAGAGCTTCTCGGCATCCGGAGGGCGCAGGCCGGGGAGGGTGATGCGCCGCGCACCGGGGATGGGCTGGCCGGAGGGATTGAGAAGCACGCGCGGGGTAAGCCGGGAGCTGACGAGAATCTTCGACGGCGCGGCGGCGGCGAGGGCGCGGAGCAAGTCGTTGTCCTCGTCGCGGATCGCATCCCGGGGGTCTCGGTTGGCGATCTTGTCGGTCGGTGTGTTCGCCTCTTCGTCGGGGACTTCGGCGGCATCGATTCGGTGGTAGGCGACGAGCACGCGTTCCATTCCATCGAGAATGAGCAGCCAAGGCCGGTCATGAAGCTCGGCGAGGAGATCCTTCGCCAGCTCAGGCGTTTTCTTTTTCGTGAAGTCCGCGAGCGGTTTCTCCGTCATGTAGGCGAGCGCGCGCCGACAGAAGTCCGCCATGACCGCGCCTTTTTCATAGAACGAATACCAGAAGCGCCCGGCCCAAGTGCTGTCAGGGGGGCGGGCGGCGGTGGCGTGCCGGGTCGTCCACTCCCACGTCAGCATGCTCTTGCCGTTGCCGCCGATCGCCTCGAAGAGAAGGAGGTTCGTCGGGTCGGCCTTGGCGGCCCAGTCATCCAGCGCCTGAAGCTCCGCTTCGCGCCCGACGAAGGTGTGCGAGCCGATGTAGTCCGGCTCTGCGAAGAAGGCGGGGGGAGTGGGAAGAGTGGGCTTTTCCGTCGCCTGGACTGGGTGGGTGACAGGAAGGTCCGGTTCGAGCCTGCGCTTCAAGGCGGCGAGCGATTGGATGACTTGACCGTGTAGCTCGTCTTTCGATTTGAACTCGAGCCTGACCCGCCCGGCGGACGCTCGCTCCTTGAGCGCCTTCAGTTTTCGTTGCGCCTCCTCTCCAATCTCCACGTCGCCAGCCCGGAGAGGATGATCGTCGTGCATCACGAAGATCAGGATCTCTCGGAGCTCGCCTCGTTCCTTCCGCTCGACGGCGCGGTTGAACTCCTTCTCCGTGATCGAGATCTTTTCGGGGTTGTCGAAGTCCGGAACCCAGCCGTAGCGCCACCCATAAACACCGATGTAGATATCGGCTTGATCCACCATGCCGAGCGAAACTTGGATGCCCGAAGTATCCCGGGCCGGCAGTTCTTCCATGCCGATGGGGAAAACGCCTTCGCGAAGACATGCGGCTTTGACCCGTTCCCGATGTTCCGGCAGGTCCAACGCCGTGCTGCTGATCATCGCGGTGAGCTGACCGGGCTTTTTCATCGAATAGTGGTCCCGTTCGAGGAGTGCTCATTCGCCAAACATCAGAAAGTTTCGCTCAGATACTACCAAAAGAGCTTCCGCCCTGAGTTTTTCCCTGGGCGCGCCAGGCTGGAGCCTGGCGAGCCCAGGAAAAGCTCCCTGCGCTTAGTCGTAGCGCTCCAGCCCGGCGCGCGCCGCTTCGAGGGTGGCGCGGAAGCCTTCGTGGTCGCGGGTCTCGACCAGGCGCTCCAGCTCGTCGAGCGCTTCGCGGGCGGCGGCGTAGACTGCGGTGCGGTGCGGATTCAGGCGCTGGATGTCGAGGTAGAGATCGGGGTCTTCCGACAGCACCGCGAGCGCGGTCGCGGCCTGGCGGGAAAACGTGGTGGAGGCGCAGTCGTACAGCTCGCGGCGGTCGATGCCCGAGCGGGTGAGCGCGGCACCGAACGCCAGGTTCGACAGGTGGGCGAGGCCGAGCAGCCACCCCATCAGCCGGTCGTGGTGGAGGAACGGCACGACGACCAGCTTGGTGTACGGGTGGTTGAGCAGCGGCTCGATCAAACCCCGCTCCTCGTCCAGGTCGCCATGCGCCGCGAGCACGAAGGTGAGCGGTTCGTAGACCGATTTGGACGGACCGAACATCGGATGCAGCGACAGCACCCGCACACCGGCCGTTTGTGCCGCCGCGAGCGGCGCTTGCAGGTGGTCCTTGATCGAGGCGATCTCGACCACCAGGCCACGCGGCCGGCGCACCGCGATCTCCTCGATCACCGATCCGACCGCGCCGAGCGGGACGGCGACGAAGATCGCGGCATAGGCGTCGAGGTCGGAGATCTCGTCGAGCCGGCCGAACCGTCCCGCCGCCTCGCGGATCACCGGCAGCGGTCCGTACGACGGATCGACCAGGTCGATCGCGTGACCGCCGAGGGCCAAGAAACCTCGCAGCCACGTGCCCATGCCGCCCGCGCCGCCGACCAGCAGAATCCGCTCGCCGGCCAGCTCGCGCAGGGCGATCCCTTCGCGGTGCTGGCGCTCGACCGAGGCACGCAGGATGTCGCGGAAGATCTCCTCCATGACCTTTTCGGAGATCCCGCACGCTTCGGCATGCTGGCGGGCGCGCGCGAGCACCCGCTCTTCGACGTTCTTGACCGTGACCGGCAGGCCGTCGCCCGCCTTGATCCGGCCGATTTCGGCGGCCACTTCCATCCTTCGGCGGAGCAGTTCCAAAATGCCGCGATCGACGCGCGCGATCGTTTCGCGCAGGGTCGCGAGGTCCCGGGTTTCGGCAGGGGGATCGGGGGCGTTCATAGGGCGCCTAGCTTACCGGGATTCCGGCCTGGCCTTTTATGCCCTGTGCTAGGCTCGCCGACCAATTTCCAGGAGATTCGAGGCCATGGCTCAGCCCGCCCCGCCCAAGAAGACCGCTGGTGCCGCCGCTTTGAGCGCCGCGTCCGACACGTCGTTCTTCGGCCACCCGCGAGGGCTCGCGACGCTCTTCTTTACCGAGTTCTGGGAGCGCTTCAGCTACTACGGTATGCGCGCGCTGCTGATCCTGTTCATGACCGCCGGGATCGCGAGCGGTGGGCTCGGTTACGACGCGGCGAAGGCAGGGGCGATCTACGGCCTCTATACCGCCTCGGTCTACCTGTTGGCGCTCCCCGGCGGTTGGGTGGCCGATCGCCTGCTCGGCCAACGCCGGGCGGTCCTTTTGGGCGGCGCGATCATCGCGGCCGGTCACTTCTGCATGGCGATCGACAGCGTCCAGACCTTCTTCCTCGGGCTGGTCCTGATCGTCCTCGGCACCGGGCTGCTCAAGCCGAACATCAGCACCATGGTCGCCGAGCTCTACCCCGAAGGGGGTTCGCGGCGCGACGCCGGCTTCTCGATCTTCTACATGGGGATCAACCTGGGCGCCTTCGTCGCCCCTCTGGTCTGCGGTTACTTGGGCCAGCGGGTGAACTGGCACATCGGCTTCGCCGTCGCCGGCATCGGCATGGTGTTCGGCCTGGTCCAATACGTGCTGGGCGGCAAACACCTGGGCACCGCGGGCATCGAACCGAACTCCGCGACCTCGCCGGGCGAACGCGCCAAGGCGCGCAACTTTCTGCTCGCGGCAGTGGGTCTGCTCGCCGTGGTGATCGGGTTGATCTGGGCCGGTACGTTGCCCATCGACGCCGAAGCGATCGCCAAGGTCACGGGCTACGTGATCGGCGGACTGGTCGCCGTCTACTTCCTCTATCAATTCATCAGCGGCGGCTACGACGCGGGCGAGCGCAAGCGGATCCTCGCGATCTTCGTGCTCTTCTTGTTCTCGGCCGTGTTCTGGTCCGGTTTCGAACAGGCCGGCTCGTCGCTCAACCTGTTCGCGGATCAGAAGACCGATCCGAATGCGCTCGGCTTCAACATGCCGTCGAGCGTGCTCCAGTCGGTCAATCCGCTGTTGATCATCCTGTGCGCGCCGCTGTTTGCCTGGCTTTGGGTCCGCCTGTCGAAATCCAAGATCGAGCCGTCGGCCCCGGCGAAGTTCTCGCTCGGCCTGATCCTGCTCGGTGCGGGCTTCTTCGTCATGGTCGGTGCCGCGAAGGCTTCGGCCGGAGGGGTTTTGGTCAGCCCGCTCTGGCTCTGCCTCACCTATCTGTTCCACACCGCGGGTGAGCTGTGCGTCTCGCCGGTCGGGCTTTCGACCGTCACCAAGCTCGCGCCGCACCGGATCGTCGGCCAGATGATGGGCATCTGGTTCATGTCGATCTCGCTCGGCAACCTGATGGCCGGCCTGGTCGCCGGCCGCTTCCAGAGCTTGCCGCTCCCCGAGCTGTTCGGCTCGGTGGTGATGACCACGGTGGCCGCCGGGCTCGTCCTCGCGCTGTTGATCCGCCCGATCCGCCGCTTGATGGGCGGCGTTCACTGACCCTAAGGGCTTAGCCACTGACCCCAAGGTAGCCACTGGAGGATTTCGACGCATGTCCGCAACCGCCGCAGCGATCGCGCACCCGGGTGCCTCGCCCGAGAAACACCCGCGCGGGCTCTATGTCCTCTTCTTTACCGAGATGTGGGAGCGCTTCAGCTTCTACACCGTGGGCGCGATGTACGTGCTCTACGTCCAGGACGCGGCGCAGGGCTTCGGCTGGACGCGCGTCCAGGCGACCTCGGTCTTCTCGTTCTACCTGATGTTTGTCTACGCGAGCCCGTTGATCGGCGGTTTTCTGGCGGATTTGGGGCTCGGCTATCGGCGCTCCGTGATGATCGGCGGCTTCTTCTTCATGGCCGGGCACGGGCTGCTCGCGTTCCGCAACATTCCCGTCATGTACGCCGCGCTCGCCTGCCTGGTGATCGGCAACGGTTTCTTCAAACCAAACGTCTCGACCATGGTGGGCAACCTCTATCCGGAAGGGAGCCACCTCAAGGACCGCGCCTACAACATCTTCTACATGGGCATCAACGTCGGAGCCTTCCTGGCGCCGCTGGTCGCCGAATTCATGAAGGGCCGGTTCGGATTCCATCCGGCGTTCGCGATGGGCGCGCTCGGCATGGTGATCTCGGTCTCGGTCCTCTGGTACTTCCGCCGAGATGTCGCAGGCGCCGACAAGAGCCCCGACAAGCTGCGCAAACTGACCGCGGCCGAACGTCGTCCGATCGACGATGTCTCTGATTTTCGCCGGGTGGGCGCGCTGCTCGTGATGTTCGTGGTCGTGATCGTGTTCTGGATGGTTTTCCATCAGAACCAGGTCACGCTCACCTACTGGGCGAACGACAATACGGACTGGAACCTGACCGGCATCATCTCGAACGCGATCAACCCGGCCTGGGTGCTGGTGCTGACCATCCCCTTGATCGCTTTCTGGGGTTTCCTCGACCGGCGGGGCAAAGAACCCTCGACGCCGACCAAGATGGCGATCGGCATGGTGCTCACCGGCCTCGCCTTCTATGTCATGTACTTCGCCGGCAAGGCGGGCGGCGATGTCGGAAAGGTCTCCCCCTGGTGGTTGATCGGTGCCTACGGAGTGCTCACCTTAGGCGAGCTGATGCTGTCGCCGATGGGCCTATCCCTGGTCTCCAAAGTGGCGCCGATCCGCCTGCGCGGCGTCATGATGGGCGGCTGGTTCGTCGCGACCGCCATTGGCAACAAGTTGACCGCCATCGGCGTCTTCTGGGACGAATGGCTCCACTCGACCTTCTTCGCCGTCCTCGGCACCTGCGCGATCGTGATGAGCCTCGTGCTCCTCGTGCTGCTCAAGCCGCTCAAGAAGGCGATGCCGGGGATCTGAGTTTCTGATGCGCCGCTTTCGGCGTGGAATTGGGCTCGGTGCCCGGTAAAACGGCGTTCCGCCGTCGCGACGGATCTTCGGCGCCCGCAGGCAGCGCGGCGCTGCGGGAACCGCTTATGCCTCTCGAATACCGGCTCTCCGGCGCCTAGAGCGGCTATCCGGCCTGGATACGGGCTCTCCGGCCTCTAGAGTGGCTATCCGAGCCTGGATTCCGGCTCTCCGGCTCCTAGAGCGGCCATCCGCCTCGGATACCGGCTCTCCGGCGCCTATGGCGACTATTCGAGCCTGAATGCCGGATCTCCGGCTCCTAGAGCGGCTATCCGTCTCGGATGAAGATTTGGGATCTCATGCGATGATGTACCCTCCGGCCAGCCAATGGATTAGAGAGATTTCGTTCGGCGGGGCACTGGGGCGTGTGGGCACCGCCGACCCGACGCCGTAAGGTGTAGAGACGTCCCCAGTCCGCTACCACGAAAGAACCGGGTCCACCGCCGTCGGGGCGTCTCCAACGCTTCAACGACGAACACCGCCAACCATCCGCCACCGCGGGCGACGGATAGGCCCCTGCGGCTGCCGTGCAGACGGCACCGGGCGTGCCGTATCGGAGACGCCCCGACGGCCAGCACCCGGACCGGATCGTGGTTGCGGACTGGGGCGTCTCTACCGCCCTGCGGGCGTTTGCGCGCGCGGCGAGGTTTTGAAATTTGGTGAACCGGTGACCGGCTACATCGTCGTTCCCAAGGTCGCCAGCTCCTTTCTTGCTGCCGATGGAAGCAGCGCCCGGCCCTGACGGCTCGGACGCACGGACAACCCCCATCCTTTCCTTCCCCCAGACCCAACCCGCCCCCGCCCCGGGGGAAGAGATTTCGTTCGGCGGGGCACTGGGGCGTGTGGGCACCGCCGACCCGACGCCGTAAGGGGTAGAGACGTCCCCAGTCCGCTACCACGAAAGAACCGGGTCCACCGCCGTCGGGGCGTCTCCAACGCTTCAACGACGAACACCGCCAACAATCCGCCACCACGGCCGACGGATAGGCCCCTGCGGCTGCCGTGCAGACGGCACCGGGCGTGCCGTATCGGAGACGCCCCGACGGCCAGCACCCGGACCGGATCGTGGTTGCGGACTGGGGCGTCTCTACCGCCCTGCGGGCGTTTGCGCCGGGGGAAGGGACCTTGAGGCTCCCCCCCCCCTTAATACACCCTAATACCGCGGCACCCCTTGGTCCACCTGCAAGCTCCACGCATCGATCCCGCCCGCCAGGTTCTTCGTTTTGGCGAAGCCGTGTTGGCGGAGGTAGTGGACGGCTTGGGCGGAGCGGACGCCGCCGTGGCATTGGGCCACGATCATCGAAGCGGTGTCGAGCTCGTTCAGGCGATCGGGGAGCTCTTGGAGGGGGATCAGAATCGCGCCTTCGATGCGGGCGATCTGGTACTCCTGCGGGGTGCGGACGTCGAGTAGGACGATGTCGCGTTTCTCGTCCCGCCAGCGGGCGAGCTCGGTGACGTCGATGTCGAAGCCGTCGTCGTGCGCGGCTGCGGGCTCGATGCCGCAGAATTGATCGTAATCGATGAGGGTGGTCTGCGTGGGGTGCTCCGAACAGATCGGGCAGGCCGGGTCTTTCCGCAGCTTGAGCTCGCGGAAGCGGAGTTTGAGCGCATCGAATAGCACCAGCCGGCCGATCAGCGGATCGCCCGCTCCCACGATCAGCTTGATCACCTCGTTGGCCTGGAGGGCCCCGATGATGCCGGGGAGCACGCCGAGCACGCCCCCTTCCGCGCAGGAGGGGACGAGGCCGGGGGGCGGCGGTTCGGGAAACAGGCAGCGGTAGCAGGGACCTCTTGCGCCCCAAAACACCGAGACCTGGCCTTCGAAGCGGAAGATCGAGCCGTAGACGTTCGGTAGCCCAAGCAGCACGCAGGCGTCGTTCACGAGATACCGGGTGGGGAAGTTGTCGGTGCCGTCCACCACCAGGTCGTAGTCGCGGAACAGTTCGAGCGCGTTGCCCGACTCGAGCCGCGTCTCGTACGGGACGATCTCGATGTGCGGGTTGATGTCGCGCAGGCGGTCGGCGGCGGCTTCGATTTTCGGCCGGCCGACGTCTGAGATGCCGAACAGCACCTGGCGCTGGAGGTTCGAATCGTCCACCACGTCGAAATCGACGATCCCGAGCGTCCCCACCCCTGCCGCGGCGAGGTAGAGCCCGAGCGGCGAGCCGAGACCGCCCGTCCCGATCAGCAAAACTTTTGCGGCTTTCAGGCGCTTCTGCCCCTCGGTGCCGACCTCCGGCAGGATCAGGTGCCGGCTGTAGCGGCGGATCTCCGCGGGATCGAGGGCGGGGAGCGCGCGCCCGGCGATCAGGCTCTCGAAGTTCACGGGCGGCTCCCGAACCGGTCGCAGGAATCCCCGGCGCCCTCGGCTCCCCCTGCGCCCCCTGCGATTGAAGGGATGATCGACAGGACATCCCCATCGGCGACCGGGGTCGCCCCCTTGTCGAGAAAGCGGACATCGTCGTCGTTCTTGAACACGTTGACGAAGCTGCGCAGCGTTCCCTCCGGCGTATAGAGATGCCGTTCGAGCGCCGGGTGCTGGCGGACCAGGTCGCGCAGCGCTTCGCCGACCGTGCCGCCCGAGACGGAGATTTCGCTCAGCTCGCCGGTGAACCGGCGCAGCGGCGTAGGGATATGAAGGGTCGAGGTGATCGGGGCTGCCACGGTGATGTCTCCTAATGGGTGTTCGAGGTCAACGAGAAATCAGCTCGAGGGTCTCTTCGAGGAAGCTCAGGCGGTCGTCGCAGAGGCGCCAGCTGCGCACGTCTTCCGCTTTGCCGCCGCGGATGGCAACGATCAGATACGACAACCCCGGCCAGGCGTGCTCGCGATCGAAATCGCTCGGACGTGCCGGATGGTCGGGGTGGGAGTGGAAATAGCCGATCACCCCGAGCCCTTCGGCGCGCGCCGCCTTCTCCGCCGCGAGCACCGCCTCGGGTGGAATGACGTAACGGTTGTGGCGGCTGTCTTCGCGAGCGTTGTCGGCGAGGACGAGGCGCACCACTTGGGTGCGGGTGGGTGTTGCCCCCGGCAGCTCGCGGCCGATCATCACGCCGCACGCCTCGTCGGGATAGCCCGCTTCGAGGTGGTGTTCGATCGTCTCGCGATCCGCCGCGGAGAGGATCAGCGTCGAGGTCTGCGGGCTCAAGTCTCTTCCTCCCAGAACGATTCGGTCAGGTACTTGTCGGCGCCGTCGCACAGGACGGTCACGATCGTGCCGCTCTCGATCCGGCCGGCCAGTGCGAGCGAGGCCGCGACGTTGCCGCCGGCCGAGACGCCGACCAACAGGCCCATCTCGCGCGCCAGGCGCTTCACCATGGCCTGCGCCGCTTCGGTCGAAATCTCGCGCGCCTCGTGGGCGAGGGCGGAATCGTAGATCGGCGGCACCAACGCGGAGGCCATGTGTTTCATGCCTTCGAGCCCGTGGAACGGCCCGTCCGGCTCGACTGAGATCCGCCGGACGTGCGGGGCGTGGTCGCGGAGAAAGAGACCGACACCCATGAAGGTGCCACTGGTGCCGAGACCGGTGACGAAATGGGTGATCCGGGCGGCACTCTGGCGCCAGATCTCGGGGCCGGTCGTCCGGTAGTGGGCACGCCAGTTCTCGGGGTTCGAGTACTGGTCAAGGTAGGCCCAGCGCTCCGGTTCCTCGGCCACGAGCCTTCGCGCCTCGAGGATCGCGCCGTCGCTCCCCTGTAGCGGGTCGGTGATCCGAATCTCGGCGCCATAGGCGTGCAAGGTCCGCTTTCGCTCCGGGCTCGCGCTATCGGGTAAGCAGAGCGTGACCGGGATTCCCCGTGCGGCGCCGATCATCGCGTAGGCGATCCCGGTATTGCCCGAGGTCGCATCGAGCAGCCGCCGTCCTCCGGCGAACAGGCCGCGACGCTCCGCGTCGTCAATCATAGCGAGCGCCGGCCGGTCTTTGACCGATCCCCCCGGATTGCACAGCTCGGCCTTCGCATAGAGCGCAACCCCTGACCGGCCGACCAGGCGCGACAGGTCGAACAGCGGAGTGTGGCCGATCCGCGATAGCGGGGCGATCGCTTCGACCGCCTCAGTGGCGGCCGAAAACGGGGGAGCGAGAAGCTCGGGCGCAAGCGTGGAGTTGGCGGACATAGGGCAACATGAGGGGCGGATCTTCGAGGATTCCGGACCGTGACGGTAAATATGACAGGTTTAGTCATCTTTAGGGAAGCCCCCCGTCGGAAGCCCTCTCGGGCTCCGTCCGGCGCCGCTACAGCGGCAGCAACCGGTACGCCGGTTCCCGAACCGAAGCCCCCCGGCGGGCGACGATCAGCGTATTGCCCCACCCTCGCCGCCAGAGCGGGAAAGCGCGCAGGGCTTTGCGCAGCCAGCCGCGCGGGCCGGTCGGATCGGCTCGGTGGGGGAGCACCCGGTGCTCCAGGATCTCCATCCCCGCGGCCTTCAAGAAACGCACCATCTGGAACGACTGCGCGACGTGGACCGCGTCGGCGTCGGGGACGTACCCTTCGGTCAACACGCGCGGATGGGCGACCGTGTCGAAGCGGTGGCGGCCATCGAGAGCTGAGAGCGCCTGCCGTCCAAGGCGGCGGAACGCCACTTCCAACCGGCGCTTCGGGTCGAGGCTCGGCGGCATCTCGTAGGGGAGATCCCAGGCCGAGCCGACCAGCAGTAGGAGGCCGCCGGGCTTGACGATTCGCGCCGCTTCGAGCAGCGTCCGGCCGGGCTCTCCGAAATGTTCAAGCGCGTAGGTGGAAAGCACCGCATCGACACTCGCGGTCGCAACGGGCAAAACCTCTCCGTCGCCGCGCAAGCGGAGCGCCATGGGGCGCTTCTGTTCACCCGCCATCACGAGCGCCGCGGTCGAGACATCGAAGCCGATTGTGCGCACCCCTTCCGGCATCCAGAGCGCGTTCTCGCACGAGCCGCACCCGAGGTCCAGCACGACCTGCCCGGCGCTCAAGTACGAGAGGAGAAGTTGGCGCTCCGGCGAAGCCTCGGCGTTCGCGGCTCTAGCCTGCTCGTAGTAGTCGCGGCTGGAGTTCCAGAACGCGTCGAGACGGCGCTTCGTTTCGGGTTCCGGCGCTTTAGGAGAGATCGAGGGGGAGGGCATCGGGCGCGAATCCTAGCAGCCGGCTGGTACGATGGCAGGATCTAGAGGGAGGTGTCGGCGTATGTCTCTCGATCGGGTCTTCCAACTCTGTTTTCGGCAGGTCCGAACGACCGGCGCCCCGGCGCTTCTCGCGGTCGGACTTGGCGCGCTCACCGCGTGTGCGTCGAGCGGCCCTCCCGCTCCCCAGGCTTCGGCTCCAGCGCTCCCGATGGCGCGGACCGCAGTGCTGCTCGCGATCAACGATGTCTACCGAATCGAAGGGGTCGAAGGGGGGCGCCAGGGTGGCCTCGCCCGGGTGCGCGCGCTCCGTCGCGAGCTCGAACGGAAACATCCCGACCTGCTGCTGCTCCACGCGGGCGATCTGCTCTATCCCTCGTTCGCGAGCCGGATGTATGACGGCGAGCAGATGATCTCGGTGCTCGATCAGCTCGACGGCTCGGACCAGACGGATAAGCGCCTGTTCATCACGTTCGGCAACCACGAGTTCGAGAAGAGGAAGAAGAAGGACGCTGGGATCCTCGCCGCCCGGATCGCCCAATCGCAGTTCACCTGGCTCGGCGGCAACGTCACGCTCAAGCCTGGCGACGACGGCCTTCCGCTTGCAGCACCGGGCGCGGTCGAGCGGTCGGTGCTGGTGACGAGCGGCGGCATCCGCATCGGCCTGTTCGGTTTGACGATCCCGACCGCCGATGTCCAATACGCTGAATTCGCCGGCCCGATCGAGACCGCCCGCAAGCTTTCGGCCCAGCTCCGCGGCGCAGGGGCCGAGGTGGTGGTCGCGTTGACCCACTTGGACGCCGCGGACGACCGCGAGCTGCTGGCGACTCTGGGCGCAGAGGGACCCGATCTGATCGTCGGCGGCCACGACCACGAAAGAACAGCATTCGAGGTCGGCGGCCGGTGGGCGATCAAAGCCGACGCGGACGCCCGCTCCGCCTCGGTGATCGAACTCCGGCTCGACCGGGGCAAGGCCGAGATCGCCGAGGTCACCTACGAGCACCGGCCACTCGGGGAGGGCCAGCCCGGCTCACCGGAACCCGACGGGCAAGTCCAGGCGCTGGTCGATACCTGGCAGGCGCGCCACGAAAAAGAGTTTTGCGCCCGCACGAACGAACCGGCCGATTGCCTGGAGCAGGTGTACGGCCGCACCCGCACGCTGCTCGAAGGGGAGGAGAACAAGATCCGCGGGCGCGAAACCTCGCTCGGTGACTGGATCGCCGACCGCATGCTCGCGGCATTCGCCCCCTGTGGGGCCCAGGTCGCCTTTTTAAACGCCGGCACGCTCCGGCTGAACCAGGATCTCGCAGCAGGGAGCACGCTCACCCGCCGCCAGGTGGAAGAGCTGTTCGGATTTCCCTCCCCCTTGCACCTGATCCGAATGAACGGCAAGCTGCTTCTACAGACCGCGAAGCAGTCGGTCCGAGGCTGGCCGGGTAGCGGCACCTGGCTCCAGATCGCGGGCTGGGCGTTTGTCCACGACGAGGCAAACAAAGCGGCGACCGGTCTGGTCCGCCTCGCCCCCTCGGGCGCGCTGCCGGTCGATCCGGACGAAGAAATCCTCGCAGTGACGGGGGACTACCTGGTGAACCCAGGAGTCGGAGACCAAGACGGCTACACCTTCCTCCCGACCGAAGAGGTCCCCGGCTGCCCGGCGAGCGGCAAGGATCTCAAAGACCTGGTGATCGAAGCGCTACGCGCCGCCGAACCCGAGGGGATCGCACCGCGCACCGAGGGGAGGATCTGCCAGGGGACGGAAGGACCCTGCTTGGCACGGCGGTGAGGCGGGGAAGCCAACTACCGCCCGCCACCCCGGTAAATTTCGGCCCAACCCTTGGCGCTCCGTTCGAAGATCGAGAAGCGGACCGAGTTGGCGCCGAAGCGGCGGACGAGCAGCTCGTACCCGCCGTCGTTGTCGAGATCGGCGGAGGCGAAGAACTCGTAGTCGAAGAACCCTTCGCCGGTCGCGGCGAGCTGCTTGGTGTCCTTCATCAGCTCGGTGACTTTCGGCGTGTCGGCGATCGGCAGGGTGTCGAGCTTGCGGAACGAGACGAGCAGCCGCTGCCCCTGGTGGAATTCGAGCGCTTCGGGCTGCAACCGAAACGTGCCGAGCCCGACGCCGGTGAGCGACGGTTCCCACGAGGCGATCTTGGCGCTCCCAACCCGTCGCCCTTCGTTGTAGAGGTAGAAGGTTCGCCCGGGGCGCAGCAGCCACTCGCCGAGGAACGAATAGATCGGATCGCCCGACTGGTCGTACAGTTGGCGCCCGTTCCAGACCGTCGCCACGTAGTCCGCCGGGGCGTCCGGATCGCGTGCCAGATGGAGGACGGAGAGCACGTCCATCCGCTGGACGATCTTCGCCATCCGCTTCTCCACCTCCGCCGGGGACAGAAACTCCACGTCGAGATCGGAAAATCCCGAGTGCGCCGCCCGGTGCGTCCCGTCGACCAGATAGAGCCATGGCGCCCGCACAGCGACCATCGACCCCTTCTCGGCTGCGAAGCTCCGGCCCCCCTCCCCCTCGACATCGAACGGCATGGCGCGGGTCAGCCGGGCCAGCCGGATCGGCGCCGGAGGCTCGGCCGCGGACGCCGCCGGGGCAGTTTGCCCCCGAAGGCCCGGGGCGGGCACAAACGCCAGAGCGAGCAAAGAGAGAAGCGGCAGGAGCAGAAAGCGTCTCATCGGCGAACGGGCCCTCGTTAGGTCAATGCGGTTCGAGGGGAAAGCTACCATCGAAGGGGCGGAACGACTCGCCCGTCACCGTTCCGCGTCCACCACCACGCACTCCAACCGACCGGAAGCCTGGCCGAGGCCAAGCCTCAGATCTCCCCAGGGGTAGGCGTAGACCTGGTAGCGCGGCGCGCTCGTGGGTTGATGGGCGTTCGGGAACTCGACCGTGAAGCGGCTGCCGAAGCGGGCGGTGAGGTCACTCTGAAGGACGTGGACGGCGGCCGGGTCGAAATCGACGATCACCAAACCGTCGCGGCGCGCGGCGCCGGCGCGCGGCAGACGCAGCTCGACGCCTGCGATCGGCGATTGTGGCGCCGCCGAGCGGAGGATCTTGAAATACGGATGCGTTGCGTCCAGGTCCTCGCGCAGGCGTATCCCCGTGAGCCGCTCGACCCCCCATTGCGTGAGGGGCCGGGCGTCGATCAGTCGGGCGACGAGATCGAGGATGTCCATCGAGCGGCTAGTTCGTGTCCTTTCCTCCGGCTCCGACTCCGAGGCGGGCACGGGCGGCGGCGAGGCGGGCGATCGGCACCCGGTACGGGGAGCAAGAGACGTAGTCGAGCCCGACCTTCTCGAAGAAATGGACCGAGCGCGGGTCGCCGCCATGTTCGCCGCAGACACCGAGATGGAGGTGGGGATTGCTCGCCCGCCCCTTCTCGCACGCCATGCGGACCAGCTGCCCCACCCCCTCCTCGTCGATCGAGGCGAACGGATCGACGTCCAGAATGCCGCTTTCGAGGTACTGGGGCAGGAAGCTGCCGACGTCGTCGCGCGAGAAGCCGAAGGTCATCTGGGTGAGGTCGTTGGTGCCGAACGAGAAGAAGTCGGCATGTTCGGCGATTTTGCCGGCCACCAGGGCGGCGCGCGGCACCTCGATCATGGTGCCGACCAGGATTTCGATCGCTTGGCCCTCCTCCGCCAGGATCCGGTCGCGCACCGCGAGGATCCGCGCCCGCAGCTCGACCATCTCGGAGACCGAGCCGACCAGGGGCACCATGATCTCCGGCCGGACCTTTTCGCCCGTTTTCGCCCGCACGCAGGCGGCGCGCACGATGGCCTCGACCTGCATGTCATAGATGTCGGGGGCGGTGAGTCCCAGCCGACAGCCGCGGTGGCCGAGCATCGGGTTCGCTTCGTGGAGCTGATCGGCTTTCGCCTCGACCGCCTCGGGTGCGACACCCATCTGCTCGGCGAGCCGGCGGACCGCCTGGTCGCCGTGGGGCAGAAACTCGTGGAGTGGCGGGTCGAGTAGCCGGATGGTGATCGGCAGCCCGGGGAGCGCGGCGAAGATCCCTTCGAAATCTCCCTGCTGCATGGGCAGCAGCCGGGCGAGCGACTCCTTCCGCTCCCCTTCGTCGCTCGCGAGGATCATCCGGCGCACCCAGGGGATCCGCTCCTCGTCGAAGAACATGTGCTCGGTGCGGCAGAGGCCGATCCCCTGGGCGCCGAACAGCCGTGCGGCCTCGGCGTCGGTCGGAGTGTCGGCGTTCGCCCGGACTTTGAGGCGGCGCACCTGGTCGGCATGAGCCAGGATCTCGACGAACGCCCGCGCCCCCGGCTCGTCGGAACGCCCCGAGCGCAGACCTTCGAGCACGGCGGAGGGGACCGATTCGAGCCGACCGGCGATCACCTCACCCGTCGTGCCGTCGATCGAGAGCTCGTCCCCTTCGGCGAGATGCCGGTCGCCGACACGGATACCGTCGTGTTCGTCCACCACCAGCTCTCCCGCACCGACCACGCACGGCTTGCCCATGCCGCGCGCGACCACCGCGGCGTGCGACGTCATGCCGCCGCGCGAAGTGAGAATGCCGACGGCGGCATGCATGCCGACGATGTCTTCGGGCGAGGTTTCGGCGCGGACCAGGATGACGGGACTAGCCGCCGCCATCTCCTTGGCCCGCTCCGCGGTGAGCGCGATGCGCCCGGTCGCCGCGCCCGGCCCGGCCGGCAGCCCCTTGGCGAGCAGGCGGTGGTTGGCCACGGCCTGCTTTTTCTGTTCGAGATCGAACACCGGCGCGAGCATCTGCACCAGATGCTGCGGCTCGACCCGCCTCAACGCCTCGGCCGCGTCGATCAACCCCTCACCGATCATCTCGGCCGCGATCCGAACCGCCGCCGGCCCGGTCCGCTTGCCGGTACGGGTCTGGAGCATGAACAGCTTGCCGTGCTGGATGGTGAACTCCAGATCCTGCATGTCGCCAAAGTGCGCTTCCAGCCGGGCCGCGACCGCTTCGAGATCGCGCGCCGCGTCGGCGAAATCAACCGCGAGGCCGGGCGAGCTGGTTGTCGTTCGAATCGTCTGCGGCGTGCGGATGCCGGCGACTACGTCTTCCCCTTGAGCGTTGGTCAGGAACTCGCCGTAGAGCCGCCGCTCGCCCGTCGCCGGGTTGCGGGTGAAGGCGACACCCGTCGCGCAGTCGCCCCCCCGGTTGCCGAAAACCATTCCCTGCACGTTGACCGCCGTGCCGAGCTGGTCCGAGATGCCGTTGATCTTCCGGTAGGCTTTCGCGCGGTCGCCGTTCCAGCTTGAGAAGACCGCGGTGATCGCCCCCCAGAGCTGCTCGTTCGGATCTTGCGGGAAGGTCTTGCCCGCCTCGGCTACGATCCCCATGAACTTGCAGCAGACTTCTGCCAGGCTCTCGCGCGACAGCTCGGCGTCGGTCGCCACCCCCTGCTTGGCGCGGGCAAGGTTGAGCGCCGCCTCGAACGGGTGGCGGGCTAGATCCATCACGATGTTTGAATACATCGCGATCAGTCTGCGGTAGGCGTCGAGCAGCGAGCGGGTGTCGAACCCCGGGATTTTCGATTGCGCATCGACGATCGCGTCGTTCAATCCCAAATTCAGGATGGTGTCCATCATCCCGGGCATCGAGAGCGGCGCGCCGGAGCGGACCGAGACGAGGAGCGGATCGGCAGGGTCGCCGAACTTCTGGCCGAGAGTGCTTTCGAGCTGGGTGACGTGGGCGGCAACCTCTTCTTCGAGACCTTCCGGGTAGCGCCCGCCGTTCTCGTTGTAGGCGTTCGAAACTTCCGTCGTGATGGTGAAGCCGGGCGGCACCGGAATCCCGAGCCGACTCATCTCGGCCAGGCCGAAACCCTTGCCTCCCAACAAGTTCTTGCCCAACCCGTCACTCATCGTCGATCCCGCTCCGAAGGCGTACACCCGCTTGCCAGCCATCGCCGCTCTCCTCTCGGATCTATCGTTCCAGAACTCCTGTCCTGATCATAGCCTCAGACCCGCATCAACACCGACCCCCAATGGAGACCGGCGCCGAGCGCGGTGAAGGCGACCAGCGCCCCTTCTGGCGCCTTGCCTGCTTGGCGCGCCTCGTGGAACGCGAGCGGCAGGGTGGCGGAGGTGGTGTTGCCAAACTTCTGAATGTTGTTCCAAACCTTCGTGTCGGGGAGTCCGAGCGCCTTCTGCGACGCCTCGTTGATCCGCAGATTCGCCTGGTGCATCACCAGGAGATCGAGGTCGTCGAGCGTATAGCCGTACCGGGTGAGGATTTCCCGCGTCACTTCGGGCATCCGGGTGACCGCTAGCTTGAACACCGCCTTGCCGTCCATCACCGGCACGGTCTGGGCCGCAGCGATCATCTCGGGGCTGACGAACGGCCGGTTCGCCGAGCCGCCTCCCGGCACGTAGAGGATCTCCTTGTGATTGCCGTCGCCGTAGAGCGCGGAGCCGAGGATGCCCCGTTCGGCCCTCCCTTCCACACGCTCCTCGGCGCGGAACACCATCGCGCCCGCACCGTCGCCGAACAGGACGAGCAGGTGGCGGAAGTTCGAGTTCCAGGCGAAATCCTCCGCCGAGAGCGGCCCGGGATCGCGGCCGTGCAGCACCTCGAACGTACGCGCGGAAAAGGGCATCATGCAGGTGTGGACGTCCGTGCCGACCAGCAAGACGTTCTTCGCGATGCCGCTACGGATCAGCGCATCGACCAGCTGCAAGCCGTAGGCGAACCCCGCGCACTGCTGGCGGATGTCGAGGGTGGGCAGCGCCCTTAACCCCAACTTTTGCTGGATCAGTGTCGCGGCCCCCGGAAAATAGTGATCGGGGGTCATGGTCGCGCAGACCAGGTAGTCGATCTCGGCCGGATCGATTCCGGAATCGGCGATCGCCGCGCGCGCGGCCTCCGCCCCGAGATCGGAGGAGCCGACGCCCGCGTCGACGTAGTAGCGGGTCGAAATGCCGCTCCGCTCGCGAATCCAGGAGTCGCTCGTCTCGATGATCCGAGCGAGCATGTCGTTCGTGACGACGTGAGGCGGGATCGCCACACCGGTACCGGCGAGGACGGCGCGGTTCTCGGACATCAGTGAACTCCTCGAAAAAGGCGTTTCGTGGAGCGCGATCCTAGCAGCTTGGAGGGCGGTGCTCGCTCTGGCCGAGGGCCCGCGCTACCCGACCCGCCTCACCCCGGAGGACGCACCCGCGGCCGCCGGCGACTGTGGCCGGGCACGTAGGGCACGGTCAGGCCCCCGGCTTTGATGAAGCGAAAGGTCGCGACCGGCCTCTTGCCGTCGAGACCGAACGGCGCTTTCGGGTCGTAGCGCCACACCTCGATCGCCTGGTCACCGGGGATCGAGGTGATATCGAATTCGATTTTGGCGGGCGCCCCGTAGAGGACGAACACGGCACCTCGCGCGGTGTGCCGACCGAGAATTGCGGCCTCGGAGTAGAGGCGATCGGCCTCGTCCGAACGGCTGTCGAACACCTCGCGGGCCAGATTCCCTTCGCGACCGGGAGAGAGATCGCGCCGCTCCCAGAAGCGCTCGACCCAACCGGCCGCCGACTCGTCGGAGCGTAGCTTCAGGAAGTCTTCGATCTCGGCGCTGCTCGCCATTCGCGACACCGCGCCGAGCAGCCAGGCGGCGTAGTCCGGTCCGAGCAGCGGGTTGGTCAGGTCCTCGTAACGAATCGGCCGCGCCGCCTCGGCGGTCGGCGCGACGAGCCCGATCAGGCAGGCGAACAACAAGGTGGCGAGAGCGCGGCGCGGCATGTCGTCAACGGCGGCGCAACAGGTCGAGGAACTCTTCGCGCACCGGCTTCTGGTGGAAGATGCCGCGCAGCGCCGAGGTGACCGTCTCGGAGCCCGGCTTCTTCACCCCGCGCATTTCGACACAGAGATGCCGCGCCTCAATGACCACCATCGCGCCCTGGGGCTTGAGGTGCTCGTCCAAGTACGACACCACCTGTTCGGTCAGACGCTCCTGGAGCTGAGGCCGCTTGGCATAGAACTCCAGAATGCGGGAGAACTTAGACAGGCCGATGATCCGGTCGTTCGGAATGTAGGCGATGTGCGCGTGGCCGTAGAACGGGACCAGGTGGTGCGCGCACATCGAATAGAACGGGATGTGCTTCTCCATCACCATGTGGCTGTAGTTCTCTTCGTTCGGAAACGTGGTGATCGCCGGCTCGGCACCTTCGGACAGGCCGTGGAACATCTCCAGATACATTTTCGCGACTCGGCGGTCGGTCTTCTCCAGATTCGGATCGGACAGATCGAGACCGAGAGCGGACAAAATGCCGCGCACGTGGTAGGCAACGGTTGCGACCTTCTTCTGATCCGCGTCGCTCACCCCCGCAATCGGTTCGAGAAGGTCGATGTCGTGATTCATTGAAGCTCCTTTCCCGCGCCAGAACGCGAAGTCTATCCCGCCCATTCCACTTCGAACCGGATGGAGTAGGCTTTAGGCTGTAGGGAAACGCCTCTCTTAGGAGCCTTACCGTGGACGCCAAGACCTTCGTGACCCAATTGCTGACCGAAATGGACGACCTTTTCTCCCGCCTCGGCGAAACCGAAACGCTCGAAGCCGAAGCCGGCGGGAAGAAGGTGGACGTCGTGAACCTGCTCAAGCTGGCCCTCAAAAGCGAGATCGAAGCGAGCGAGCTCGCCGGCTTCTGGATGACCTCGACCCCCGAAGTCGAGGCTAAAATGATCCTCGCGCTCCAGTGCGGCGACGAGATGAAGCACTACGGGATGATCTGCGACCGACTCGCCGAGATCGGCGAAGACACGTCGAACTTCGATCCGCTCGCCGAAGGGCACAGCCCCCTCTACCAGTACCTGCGCGGCCTGCGTACGACAGTCGAGCGGATCGCCGCCGGGCCGTTCGCGTCCGAGGCGATCGCCAAGGTGAGGAACGCCCAGTTTGTGAACTTCTGCCGAAGTGTCGGCGACGACGGCACCGCCGACCTCTACGACCGGATCATCCAGCCGGAAGAGGCGCACCATCACGAACTCGGCCGCCGGTACCTGGAAAAGCACGCCACCACTCCGGAGATTCAGGAGCTCGCCTCCGCCGCGGTGCGCAACACGCTCGCGATCGCCGACGAACTCTCGAACCTGGCCGCCAAGGCGACCGGCATCCACAACATCCCGGTCTCCTGAAGGGTACGACCATGACTGAAATCTCCACCCTTGCCGTGCTCGGTTCCGGCACGATGGGGCGCGGCATCGCCCACGTCGCGGCGCTCGCCGGCTACCGGACCCACCTGTTCGACGTCTCTCGGAAGATGCTCGACCAGGCCGAATCGACGATCCACAAGAACCTGGACAAAGGGGTGGCGCTCGGCAAAGTGGACGCCTCCGCCGCGGCACAGGCAAAAGCCGGGCTCACCCTCCACACCGTTCTCAGCCAAGCGGTGGTGAACGCCGATCTGGTGATCGAAGCGATCCCGGAAGAGATGGCGCTCAAAATCGAGACCTTCGCTGCGGTGGCTGCCGCATCCCCGGCTCATACCCTGTTCGCCTCCAACACCTCTGCGCTCTCGATCACCGAAATGGCTGCGGCTTCGGGCCGGCCCGAGCGCTTCGCCGGCATGCACTTCTTCAACCCGGTCCACGTGATGAAGCTGCTCGAGCTGGTCCGCGGCCTCCAAACCTCCGACGAGACGCTCGCCGCGATGCACGCCGTGGGCGAGCGGATGGGCAAAGAGGTGGTGGTCGTCCGCGAGGCGCCCGGGTTCGTCACCACGCGGATCAACGCGATGATCGGCAACGAAGCGTTCCGGATGCTCGAAGAGGGGGTCGCGAGCGCGCCGGACATCGACCGCGCGCTGAAGCTGGGTCTGAACCACCCGATGGGGCCGTTCGAGCTCGGCGACCTGGTGGGGCTGGACGTGCGGCTCAAAATCCTCGAATTCCTCCACCAATCGTTGGGCGAGCGCTTCCGCCCGAACAACCTGTTGGTCCAGCACGTCCGCGCCGGCCGGCTGGGCCGGAAATCGGGGCGCGGTGTCTACGAATACGACGCGGACGGACGAAAGAAGGAGTGATCGGCTAGACTCCCGACCTGCCATGGCGACCGCATACCGATTCCCCGACTTCTCCCTCGCCCCGTTTTCGTCCGCTCCAGAAGCCCACTTCGCGCCCGTCCCGGCGGACGGGATTCTGCCCGACGGATTCTTCTCCACCTCCAACCTGCCGACCTACGTGAAGATCGGCGGCGAATGGAAGCTCCCGAACCGGCCGCGGATGGACTGCGTGCTGGTCCGCCGCGGCGACCAGGTCGAATCGATCGAACCGCGGCGCCTCAAAGTGGGCGAGCAGGTCGCGATGGGACTGGCCGAGGACGGCAGCGCGGGGATCTTCGTGCACACCGAAGGGTTCCTCGCCGGAGCGCACGGCGCCAACGAGTTCCGTTTCATGTCAACCGAGGTGAGCCGCGAGCGGCCGGTCAACTATGAAGAGTTGGCGGAACGGCTCGACGACGAGCGGAGGAAAGGCGGCTACCTGGTCTGGGTCGCCGGGCCGGCGTTCGTCCACTCGCGGGCGCGCGGCGATTTCGAGTGGTTCATTCGGAATGGCTACGTGAACTGCTTTCTGGCCGGCAATGCGGTCGCGGTCCACGATATCGAAGCGGCGATGTTCGGCACCACGCTCGGCATGGACAACCTCGGGCATCCGGCCGAGGGGGGGCACGGCCTGCACATGCGCGCGATCAATGCGGTCCGGGCCTCCGGCTCGATCGAAGCTGCGATCGCGCAAGGCAAGATCGGCAGCGGCATCATCCACGCGCTGGTCACCTGCGGCGTGCCCTACGTGCTCGCCGGTTCGATCCGCGACGACGGTCCGCTCCCGGGCGTGATCTCCGACGCTCTGGCCGCCCAGGATGCGATGCGCGAGCATACGGTCAAGGCGACCGGCGCGATCTTCGTCGCCACCGCGCTCCACGCGATCGCGGTCGGCAACATGCTCCCCGCCTACCACGCGCACTACGGCGGCGTGCCCACCGACCTGATGACGATCTGCGTCGACCAGACCGAGTTCGTGGTCAACAAGCTGAAGGACCGCGGCACCCACCAGGCGTACGGTGTGGTCACCAACGCGCAGGATTTCATGCACGTCCTGCGGTTCTATTGCGAGCGACGGCTGGAAGGTAAGAGCTGACCCGCGTGTCGTCCGGCCATCGCTTCGAGCATCTCGGCGACCGCCGCAGACATCCCGAACAGGACGGCGCGCGCGACCAGAGCGTGGCCGATGTTCAGCTCTTCCATCCCATCGATCGCGGCGATCGCGGCGACGTTGCCGACCGTTAGGCCGTGGCCGGCATAGAGATGTAGGCCCGCAGCACGGCCAAGCGCACCGGAGCGGGCGACCCGCGCCAGCTCCGCGTCACGTGCCGCCCCGGGAATCGCTCGGGTGTAGGCGTCGGTGTTGATTTCAAAGCCCAAGACGCCGACCTCTAAGAACGCAGCGAGCGGCTCAATCTGCGCCGGATCGGGGTCGAGAAAGATCGAGACCGCAATGCCGGCCGTCGCCAGGCGCTCGGCGGCCCCGCGCACGCGTTCGCCGTGCAGGCGCAGGTCGAGCCCCCCTTCGGTCGTCAACTCGTCCGGCCGCTCCGGCACCAGCGTGACCTGGTGCGGGCGAACGCGGAGCGCCACGTCGAGCATCTCAGGGAAGGCCGCCATTTCGAGGTTGAGCTTGCCGCGGACTTGGCCGTGCAGGCGCTCGATGTCGTGATCCTGGATATGTCGGCGATCGGCGCGCAGATGCACGGTGATCCCCGCCGCTCCCGCCGCTTCGGCGAGGCGCGCGGCCTCGACCGGATCGGGATAGCTCGCGCGCCGCGCCTGGCGTAGCGTCGCCACGTGATCCACGTTCACCGATAGGCGCACCGGCGAGCTGATCGACAGCGCGCCCACCTAGCGTTCGACCTCTGGCTCGATGCTCGCGCTCTCCTCCGCCGCGCGCGCGATCAACACGGTCTTCTCGATCGGCAGCAGCGTGCGATGCAGTTTTTCCCCGAAGGTGCAGTTGACTTCGTAGTAGCCACCGTCCGAGATGCGGACCAGCGTCCCCAAATGCCCTTTCAGGCCCAACAGCTCATTGTGGATGAACACTTCCGCCGGCAGCTCCATCTTCAGACCTCAATCTTCATGGAAATAACCTTCGTCCTTGTATTCCTTGAGCTTGCGCTGGAGCGTACGCAGGCCGATACCCAACAGGTCGGCCGCCCGCGCCCGATGCCCGCCGGTCTTTTCCAGCATCTCGAGGATCGCCTGGCGCTCGATCTCGGCCATCGTTTTGGGCCCCCCGGAGGCACTCGCGACAGAGCCGGCAGCGGCGGCAAATTCGTACGAAACCTCGCCGACACTCGGGCTCTGGAAGGCCGAGAGAGGCGCCGCCGAAACGCCGGCCGGGGCGGAGTAGACCGGCAGCGCCACCCCGGAAGAGTCGCGCAGCTCGGGCGGCAGATCGCGCAGGCCGATCGTGCCCGAGGTGGCGAAGATCACCATCGACTCGACCGTGTTCTTGAGCTGGCGGACGTTGCCCGGCCAGGGGTGGCGGACCAGGATCTCGAGCGCTTCGGGCGCCACTCGCTTCGCTTCTTTCCCGTGCTCCTGGCCGAACGCCTTGAGGTAATGCTCGAGCAGCAGCGGAATGTCGGTCGGCCGTTCGCGCAACGGCGGAATGCGTAGCGTCACGACCTTCAACCGGTAGTAGAGATCTTCGCGAAAACGCCCTTCCGCGATCTCCTTTTCGAGGTCCCGGTTGGTCGCTGCGATCAGGCGGAAATCGACGTCGATCAGGTCGCTGCCGCCGACCCGCATCACCCGCCGCTCTTCGAGCACGCGCAGCAGTTTGACCTGAAGCTCCGGGTAGAGTTCGCTGATCTCGTCCAAGAACAGCGTGCCGCGATGGGCGAGCTCGAACTTGCCGATCTTTCGCGCCACCGCGCCGGTAAATGAGCCACGCTCGTGGCCGAACAGCTCGCTCTCCAAGATGTCGCTCGGAATCGCGCCGCAGTTGATCGCGAGAAAGCGCTCGTTGCGCCGTGGGCTCACCCGGTGGAGGGCGTTGGCCACCAGCTCCTTGCCGGTGCCGCTCTCCCCCTGGATCAACACGGTCGAGCGGGTGGGCGCCACCAGCTTCATCTTCTCGAACAGACGCTCCATCGCCTCCGACCGGCCGATGATGCTCTCGAAGCCGTAGCGCTTGTCGAGCTGTTCGCGCAAGACCGTGACCTCCTGGCGGAGCTGGTCTTTCTCGATCAGGTTCATCGCCCGCTTGCGCAGCTCGTACAGATCGACCGGCTTGGTCAGGTAGTCGTCGGCGCCGACCCGCATCGCTTCGACCGCCGACTCGATCGAGCCGTAGCCGGTGACCAGCAACACCGCCAACTCGTAGCCGCGTTCGCGCACCTGGTTTAAGAACGCCAAGCCGTCGAGGTGCGGCATGCGCAGGTCGCAGACCGCGAGGCGCGCGCCGTCGTTCTCTTCGAGGTATTCGAGCGCCTTCCTCGCGTCGTCGAAGGTGCGCACGGTGAGGCCGGCCTTCTCAAGCGCGATCGCCATCGATTCGCGCGAGCCGGTTTCGTCGTCGATCACGAGGACGAGGGGGCGATCAGCGGTCGGAGCCATACTGGTCATTTTGGCACGTTCCGGCCGCAAGCGCGCACTTGGCAGATGGGAAGTCGCCTTCGTCGGCGCACGCCTCTGCCGTAGACTGCGCGCCCTATGACCGAACGACGCGCCAAGATTATGGCGACGCTAGGCCCCGTGAGCTCGGAGGAGCCGGTGCTCCGTGAGCTGCTCGAGGTGGGCGTCGACCTGATTCGACTCAACCTGTCCCACGGCACCCAAGAAGAACATCGCGAGACGATCCGGCGGGTGCGCCGGGTGGCGCTCGCGGTGCGCCGCCATGTGCCGATCGTCCTCGATCTGATGGGGCCCCGCTATCGGCTCGGCCTGATCCCCGGAGACCAACGAACGCTCGTCGCGGGCGAGATCGTGCGCTTAGGCGACGCCGCGGAAGGGGCCGACCTTCCGGTCGATGATCCGGCGTTTCTCGCCCACCTCGCTCCGGCCGAGCGGGTGCTGATCGACGCCGGTTTGATCGAACTGACCATCGAGGCACGCGAGGGGGCGGTGCTCAAGGCCCGGGTGAAAAACGGCGGGCCGATCCGCAGCCGGAAGGGGCTGAACCTCCCCGATTCCGCCCTGCCGTTCGTGATCTCGGAGAAAGACGCGAGCGACATCGCGTTTGCGGTGGCCGAAGGGGCCGACTACCTGGCGGCGAGCTTCGTCGGCGAAGCGGCGCACATCGAGGCGATCCGCGCGCTGGCCCATGAGGCGGGGGGCGCGATCCCGATTATCGCGAAGCTCGAACGGGCCGCAGCGCTCAAGAACCTCGACGAGATCAGCGCTGCAGCCGACGGCATCATGGTCGCCCGCGGCGACTTGGGGGTCGAAGTCCCCCTCGCGACCGTTCCGGTCTGGCAGAAGGAAATCATCGCCGCCGCACGCCGGGCGGGCAAACCGGTGATCGTCGCCACCCAGATGCTCGAATCGATGATCGAGCAGCCCCGACCGACGCGCGCCGAAGCGACCGATGTCGCGAACGCCGTGTTCGACGGCACCGACGCCCTGATGCTCTCCGGCGAGACGACGATCGGCCGCTATCCCGTCGAAGTGGTGAAGACGATGGCCGGGATCATCCTCGAAGCCGAGGCCTACGACCGGCGTCGTCGGCCGCCGCGCACGTCGTTTCGACCGCTCGGCGCCGAGCAGGTGCGGCGCCACACACCGCTCGACCCGACGGCCACCGCGCCGGAGTGCGACCCGTCACTCGACGTGCCGGATCTGGTCTCGGCCGCCGCCGTGTTCGCCGCCGACGAGCTGGGAGTGCGCCGGATCGTCGCGTTTTCCCAGAGCGGCTTTACGGCCCGCCTGGCCGCCCGCTATCGCCCCGAAGCGCCGATCGTCGCGTTCACGCCCGACCCGCGCGTCGCCCGTCAACTTCAGCTGGTCTGGGGGGTCCGCCCGCTGCTCGCCGACGGCGATGTCGAGCACCTGGACGGGATGATCCAGCTGGTCGATCGCAAGCTCCAGCTCGCCGGCCTCGCCGAGCCGGGGGACCGGATCATCGTGTTGATGGGGCACCCGATCCGCGAGCGGCCGCTCACCAACTTGATGCGCGTCCACCGCGTCCGCTCCGCGGAGGAGTGGGAGAGGCTGCGGCCGGAGGTTGAGCTTCTCTCCGGAGAGGAAGCCGGAAAGTGATCCCCTTCCGGGATACGGAGCGGCGCCAAGGGAACCCCGGCGACGCCGCGACCTTCGCGCAAAAGGGGGCGACGCGAACTGTAAGGTCAGAAGGGGTGTTTCGCGTCTTGG
>JANNIH010000070.1:0-21925 GCA_031404815.1 Holophagales bacterium
AGGTCATTGGTGATCGCGACGCTGTGACAACATCAATCCATCAACCCGGGTGGTCCCATGCTTGTGGCTAACCCCCGGTCCCTTCCTGGTGGCTAACGACATACAGCCAAGCGCGGTGCCTGCAACTGACGCCAACAGGAAAAGCCCCATGAAGGGACTTGCAAGCCGAATCAAGACTCTTTCCATTGCACTCCTCATTCCCTTGTAGCGCAGAAAGCGCAGGCCCGGCATCATGGATGAAATTCGATCCCCGAAATCCCCACCGTGAACTTCTGCGTTTGCGCGGCGTGTCTTCGAACGAAGATGCCTCCGAATGCGAACAGCTTGCCCCAGCTACTATAGGTCGCGAAAGAGAGGCTAATAGGTGTTCGCGTACCCGGGCCTAGAGCGGCGAAACCTTCAGTGTTGCCGGATTCGTTCTTGTACGGCAGTGGGTCCCGGCTCCTTTTGACCCGTCGAAGACGGAGAACCCGCCGAGATCGAAGGACCGCTCGACTCGGACGGTGGGCTCGTACCGGGAGGTTCACTCGTAGCGCCGGGGGAGGACATCGAGCCCTTCGGCGGCAAGGTGTTGCGCTCGGGGGCTGAGGGGCCTCTAAGGTAAATGAGCTGCGCTGTTCCCAGAGCTGCGGCAAGAACAGCCCCGATCACGGCGCCTTGCACCGCCCCTTTTTGGAACAGTCGCTTCTTGGGCTTCGATGGGTTGAGCATAGGCATGGCACCGGAGTGGTTGCTCTGGAATCGCGGGAGTTTTTGGAATACTACCGCGAAGCCGGGTTTATTGGGCCACCTACCGAAACGCGCGACCACCATAGAGGACGACCGCGGTTCCGCGAGGTCCGCCCGGTCGATCGAGAGCCGCCGATGAGGACCAACCCGAGCTGGAGCGGAAAGTGGAGCAGATACAAGGAGTAGGAGAGGTCGCCCAGGTAGGCGGTGCGCTTCCAAAGGCCGTATCTCAGAGTTCAACCCCAGCGTCTACCTCGACACCGAGGAAGTGACCGCTTCGAGACCTCCGGCATCCGCACGCAGCTCGAAGAGTATTCAAGAGTTCGGACGGACTCAGGTCGAACTTTCCGGGGAAGTCCGTCTATACTCATTCCGTGGCGACAGTGACCGTCGAGCTGCCCGAGAATATCTTCTCCTCCATGAAGCGGTAGCCGCACGAACTGGAGCAGGAAGTCCGGCTTGCCGCCGCGATCGACTGGTATTCGCGGGGACTGGTCTCCCAGGGTCGCGGCGCCGAGATCGCCGGAGTCCCGAGGGCCGATTTCATCGACGCTCTGGCCGACCGAAAGATCGAGGTCGCCCAGATCGATTTCGATTCGTTGGACCGAGAGCTCGGGCGTGTATGAGGCGGCCGTTGTCGATGCTTCACCCGAAACCTGCTCGCGAGGCGCGACCACGAGTCCGCCGAGTCCGAAAGCCACGTCGCGTAGGGGCGACACCGCTACTCCGATCAGGAGGCCTGGTGTTTTCGACCCGACACGTGGTGATCGGAGCGGGACCACCGCTTCGCTCAGTTGGCGAAGCGATTCCTTCATCCGGAACACCACTCCGCGAGAGCGGCGGACCGGTGTTACCGTTCCGGACACCACTTCGCGGGACCGGCGAAAAGGTGGTCGCCGCCGCCTCACCACTCCGCCGAGCGGGCGGAGCGGTGTTCCCATTCCGGCCACCGCTCCGCGGAGGTGGGGGAACGGTGTTCGGCTTCCGGCCACCACTCCCCCGGGTCAGGGGAACGGTGTTGAGATCCAAATCACCACTCCTCTGAGTCGGGGCGACGGTGCCGAGGTTCAGCGCACCACTCATCTGAGTTGGGGGAGCGGTGTCGAGTTTCAGCCCACCACTCCTCTGGGCTGGGGGAGTGGTGTTGAGGTCCAGATCACCACTCCCCTGGCTTGGGGGAGTCGTGTCGAGCTTCAGCTCACCACTCCCCCGGGCTGGGGGAGTAGTGTTGAGGCTCAGCTCACCACTCCCCTGGCTTGGAGGAGCGGTATCGGGCTTCAGCACATCACTCCCCTGGGCCAGCGGAGTGGTGAGCTGGAGCTTGAAACAAGTGTTCCCGGGCGGCAAACCGGTTGCGCGGATCGCGTGTATCCCTATTTCTCCCAGCGAGTTACCTGTAAGATCCGTGGTCGAACCCGGGGCTCTCAAGACAGGAGGTCGTAATGGGCGACAAGTCGTACGCCGCCAAGATTAACCGGTGGCAGTCCACAGTCAACAACTTGGCGGCGACGGTATCCGAGATCCCTGAAGCCGACCAGGTGTACGCCGAAGTGAAAGATATGGTGGCCGAGCTGGCCCAGGCCCATGCGACGCTGGTGCAGATGGAGGGCAAGCGGAAAGAGATCGTTCGGGTTCGCCGCCAGCTCAGCCTGGAGACCGAACGGGCCATGCGCCGCCTCGCGTCGATCGCGCGGGGGCATTTGGGATTCGACAACCCGGTCCTCGAAACCTTCGGCATCCGGGCGGAGGACTGGAGCCGGCGGCGCAAAGGGAAGCGGGCTGCGAAACCGGAGCCGCCGGCCTAGAGGCGCGCCGTTTAGGCGGCCATGTCCTTCAGGCCAAGACCGGAGAGGGCTGACAGTATAGGTCCCTCTGGTCCAATTCTGGCTCCGACCTGCCCCCTTCGCAGCCATCCTCTCGATGCTAAAATCTCCCGGTGGAGATTCGTTTCTACATGGATCCGGAGACGGATCTCCCCCACTTCTACCGCCATGGCGTGGACGAACAGGAAGTCGAGGACGTGCTGGGTCGGCCGCTTGAGGATCGGCCGGGCAGCGGGGGCTCGCGGGTGGCGGTTGGGAAAACGGCTGCTGGACGCTACTTGCGGGTTATCTTCGTACCCGACGATGGTGCGGATTCGGTTTTCGTAGTCACCGCGTATCCTATAGGATGGAACGTGCTACGCGCCTTACGGCGGCGCCTCAGGCCAGGAAGAAGATGATGAGCCAGACCAAGTTCCCGTCCGGTTGGGATGAAGCCCGCGTTCGTGGCGTCCTCGATCACTACGAGCGCCAGTCCGAACGTGAAGCGGTAGCCGAAGACGAGGCGGCTTATGAGTCCACGACTCATACGATGATGGACGTTCCGGTCGAGTTGGTGCCGCAGGTTCGCGAGCTGATCGCGCGGAGTCGTTCCAACAGCTGACCGCCCGCCAAGTGGTCAGAAATCAACCACCAGGTGGTCAGATTTCAACCACTTGGTGGTCAGATTTCAACCACCTGAATCCCCCGTAGCCCCCTACGGCCCAATCCGCTCCAAATGCACGAGCGGCCCTTCGAGGACGCTCGGGTCGGTGAGGTCGATGGTGCCGCGGGCGGCCCAGAGGTTGTCGCCTTGGGGGTCGAGTAGGGTTTGGGCGACCTCCCACATGCGGTTGCCGGTCTTCTTGATCGTCGTCCATTGGTGGCGGCGGGCTTCGGCGCCGAAGTTGAGCTCGCCGTACTCGGCGAAGAACGGCGCGAGCGCCTCTTCGAAGCGCTCGGGGGTCCAGGGGCCTTCCGGGTCGTCGGCGGCGGGGAGAATCGCCACCGCCGCCTCTTCCCAGTCGCGATTGGCGAGCGCGCGCAGCAGGAGGTGAAGCTCCGCTCGGACTCTGGCGCCGAACGCCATCGGATTGCCGAGCAGTTCTTTGACCCGCAGCTCGCGGCGATCCTCTTCGCGCTCTTCCGGCTTTTCGAGCAGCAGCTCGGGGTGGAGCCGGCTCTCCCACTCCTCGATCAGGCTGGTGTCCGTGTGCTGGAGGAGCGCGCGGAAGAAGCCGATGCCGTCGTAGACTTCGGCGCTCTTCGCGAGTTCGGGGACGCTCTGCTCCAAGGTCTTATAGAGCTGCGAGATGTAGCGCAGCAGAACGCCCTCGCTCCGCTGGAGGCCGTACTGGCGCACGTAGTCGGAGAAGCCGAAGAACCCTTCGAGCATTTCGCGGCCGATCGATTTCGGCGCGATGTCGCGGTTACCGACCCAGGGGTGATCGCGGCGGAAGCGCAGAAAATGGTGGCGCAGGAAATCGCCCATCGGCTGCGGGTGGGTGACCTCTTCCAGTCGCTCCATCCGCTCGTCGTAATCGACCCCCTGAGATTTGAGCTGGGTGACCAACACCTGTTTCAGCTTGTCGACCTGGCGACGGAGCACGGCTTCCGGGTTTTCGAGAATCGATTCGACCAGCGTGATCAGGTCGGGCGCGTAGCTCTCGGATTCCGGATCGAGCTGACCGAGCGTTTCGACCAAGAACAGCGACAGCACGTGGTGGAGCGAAAAATCCCACTGAAGATCTTCCGAGATCACCACCCAGTGGTAGTTGCGCCGGGTGTCTTTGTTCGCGCGCAAGACGTCCGCCCGATAGAGCGAGCGGACGATGATCGCGGAGAACTGCAACCATTTCGCCTTGCTCGTCTCGTCCTCGTGGGAACGCGCGATCAGCTCGCGGAGCGAGGCGAAGTTGGGGCGATTCGGATCGTTGATCTCGGCATCCCGCTGGAGCAGGTTGAGCACCATGCCGTGGGTGATCCGGAAGCGGGAGCGCAGCGTCTCGGGTGGTTTTTGGATCAGACGCTGGAACGTCTCCTCGCTCCACGAGACCTCACCTTTGGCCGGGCCGCGTAAAGGTGCCTTGGATTTCTTACCGCCGCCGCTCGATTTCCGCTCGCGCATCCGCTGCTCAATGATGTGCTCGGGCGCTTGGGCGACGACACTGCCTCGGGTGTCGAAACCTTTCCTTCCGGCCCGGCCGGCGATCTGTTTGAAGTCGCGCACCGAAAGCGTCGCCACCTTCTTGCCGTCGAACTTCGCGAGCTTGGTGAACAGGACGGTGCGGATCGGGATGTTCACGCCCACTCCGAGCGTGTCGGTCCCAGAGATCACGCGCAACAGTCCCTGTTGGGCGAGTTGCTCGACCAGCAGGCGATATTTCGGCAACAGCCCGGCATGGTGAACGCCGATGCCAAACGAAAGGAAGCGGCGGAACTCTTTACCGTACGGCGTGTCGAGCCGGGCGCCTGCGATTGAGTCGCGGATCTTTTCCCGCTCTTCGCGCGAAGAGATCTTCATGCTGGTGAGCGATTGGGCGAGCTCCGCGCATTCGCGCTGGGTGAAGTTCACGATGTAAATCGGCGAGCGCCCCTGGTTGAGCAGCTCTTCGATCGTCTCGTGGAGCGGAGTCTCGCGGTACTCGTAGTCGAGCGGCACCGGCCGATGATCCGAGAGGACGTGGGCGACCTCGCCCCCGGTGCGCTTTTTGAGGTGCTCGGCGATCGCGGAGATGTCGCCCAGGGTCGCCGACATGAGCAGGAAGCGGGTGTACGGGAGCACGAGCAGGGGGACCTGCCAGGCGATGCCCCGCTCGGCGTCCGAGTAGTAGTGGAATTCGTCCATCACGACGTAGGGCGCATCGAGCGTTTCGCCCTGGCGCAGCGCCATGTTGGAGAGCACCTCGGCGGTGCAGCAGATCACCCGGGCGGTCGGGTTGATGCTCGCGTCACCGGTCAGCATGCCGACGTTTTCGGGGCCGAAGTCGGTGCAGAGCGAGAAGAACTTCTCCGAAGCGAGCGCCTTGATCGGGCTGGTGTAGTACGAGATCTGCCCCTCGCACAGCGCCTTGAAGTGGAGCCCGAGGGCGACCAGCGATTTGCCCGAGCCGGTCGGCGTGTTCAAGATGACGTGTTTGCCCGCCATCAGCTCGAGCAGCGCCTCCTCCTGCGCCGGGTAGAGCTCGTAGCCGGCCTCGGCCGCCCAATCGACGAAGCGGGTGAGGATCTCGTCCGGGTCGGTGGTGCCTCCCGGCGGCACGCGGGAGGCCAGGGTCGGACGGGCGGACGATGCGGGGGGTGCGGACAAGGCGCTCGATAGAGAGGTGGGTTCGCTCACGGCCTGCCGATTGTGGCACGAGAGGGCACGGATGCCTTCCTGGCAGCCGGCCGGCCGTTCGCCCCACCGGCACGGGGATTGGTCCCCCGAGGCGAAACGCGGGGCTCTTTTCGTTCTCTCATTCGGCATGCGCTCGAAAACGGAGTCCTTGAGCCCCCTGTCCCTGGCTGGTCTCGCGCTGCTCGCGCTGGTACCCCGGATCGCCAACCTCGGCAGCTTTTCGCTCTGGCTCGACGAGATCATCGAAACGAATCAGGCGAGCGGCACGCTCCTCCAACTGCTCGCGGCGTTGCGGGCCGACGCGGTCCACCCGCCGCTCGAAGGGGTGATCGGCTGGCTCGCGCTCCACGCCGGCCTCGGCGAGAGCGCACGGCGGCTGGTGCCGATCGCGTTCGGGATCGCGACGATCCTGATCGTCGCCCGCTGGGTCGCCCGTCGGTTCGGCCGTACCGAGGGGCTACTCGTAGGGGTCGCCATGGCGCTCGCGCCGTTTCATGTCCACTACTCGCAGGAGTTGCGCCCCTATTCGCTCGCATTGCTTTGCGCCGCGCTGTCGCTCTCCGCGGCGGATCGGCTGCTCGAATCTCTCAATCCGGTGCGCGTGGTCGCCTTTTTCTTCGCCGTGCTCGCCACCCTCTACACCCACTATCTGAGCTTCGCGATCCTCGCGCCGCTCGCCTGGCTTGGCGTCGAGCGGGCGTTCGGAGCGGAGGGAGAGACGCGCCGCCGCGCCCGCCGCCTGCTCGCTGCGTCGCCGCTTTTCATGCTCGGCTGGTGCCTCGCCTACGCGCCCTGGCTCCGCGTGATGCTCGATGCGCGCCAACAGAAAATGCAGCGACCGCCGACCCGGTGGCGTTCGGGTGTGCTGATCGAGCGGTGGCACGAGCTGACTCTCGGCACCGAGTCGCATGTCCTCGGCTGGATCGGCCTGTTCGCGCTCGCATTGGTCGGCCTCGGCATCTGGCGATCGGCGCAGAGCGCGGAAGGGCGCGCCACCCTCGCCGGGGCGGTCGCCGGCACGGTGGGGGTCGAGATCCTGCTCCAGCGCTCGGGACATTGGAGCGAGGCGCGCTACATGCTGATCGGCTGGCTGTTTCTCGCCATCCTGCTCGGCCTCGGGCTCGCCGAACTCTGCCGGCGCGTGCACGCCCTCACCCGCCGCCCGGCGCTCCGGTTGGAGCTCCTGTTCGCCCTGTTCGCCGCCTTCGCGTTCGCGTCGGCCACCGGCATCGTCTACGACTACGCGCACCGCTCCGATTGGCTCTGGGTGGCGCGGGTGATCGCGGTATCGGCCCAGGCGGGCGAACCGGTGTTCGCGCTCAACGCCTCGACCGAGATCAGCCTCGGGCACTATCTCGGCCAAGCGGTCGCGGAGTCTTCGGGCAAGGGCCGGGCACCGATCGCGCTGATCTCGCTCGATGGCTCGTTCCGGCGCCTGCGGGCGAACTGGCCCGCGAACCGAGGTGCGCTCCTGGTCCGCCGCGGGCGCGGGCGCGGCGCCGAGGTGATCCAGGCTCTGCATTCCCGTCGCACTCTCGCGGAAGACGGACCGACGAAAGTGAAGATTTGGCACCTCAGCCCAGGCGATCGGCCAAACGCCTCTCCGGCGGGCGGCGAGGCGACCCAAATCGCAGAGACCGCCTCGATTCGACCGAAGCGCAGCCGAGCCGTTCCGCCGGAGATGCGGCCGCGGCCCGAGCGATGGGAGCCGCTCTCGCGCTTGCTGCTCGGCCTGCCGAAAGTGACGCCCACGAAAGTGGATCGCGCGCCGAACCGTTCGGATAAGCTCGCGACATGAAAACGCGCGTTCGCACCCTCTTGGTTCTCTCGATGCTCACGTTCGGTGCCTGCAAATCAGGCCCGCCGGAGGGCGGGCCGAAGGCCGCGCAGATTCCGGGCGCGAACCCGGCGCCTGCCGGTTCGCGATCGGCCGAAGCGACCCTTCCGCCCTTCGGCGGACCGCTCGACGTCTGCCCGGGGCTGCTCGCAGGGGTGGCGGCACCGGCCATCCGCCCGGCGGACTCGGCCGTCCGCTTCGTCGCCTTCGGCGATTTTGGCGACGGCAGCGAGGCCCAGAGGGCGGTGGCCCGCGCGATGGCGGATTACGACGCGAAGAAGCCGTTCGATTTCGGAGTGACTTTGGGCGACAACTTCTATCCGCAAGGGATCAACGATCCCGCCTCACCGCGCTGGGAAAGCGAGTGGGAGGTGCCTTACGGCCCGCTCGGCGTGCGGCTCTACGCCTCGCTCGGCAACCACGACCGCTACGACGAGGCGAGCCCCGGGGCCGAGATGGCCCGCTCGCGCAAGAGCGCCACCTGGTGTCTGCCGCGCCCCTACTACACGTTCCAGGCCGGCCCGGTCCAGTTCTTTGCGCTCGATACCGACCGCATCGAACGGAAAGAAGACGTCAAAGAGCAGCTCGCCTGGCTCGACCAAGAGCTCGGCGCGAGCACCGCCAGCTGGAAAGTGGTCTTCGGCCACCACCCCATCTACTCCTCGGGGAATGGACATGGCGATTCGGCCGCCCAGAAGGCGAGCTTGCTGCCGATCTTTAAGAAGCACCAGGTCGCTCTCTACCTCGCCGGCCACGATCACCACATGGAGCTGCAGCGCCCGGAAGGGGGCGTCGCGTTCGTGATCTCGGGCGCGGCTGGTCACGAGCAGCGCGGAGTCGAGGTCAAAGCCCCTTGCGTCGCCTGGGCGGCCGGCAAAAAGCCCGGCTTCGCCGTGCTCGACGCCAACACCGAAAGGATCGCGGTCGAGTTCATCGACACCGACGGGACGATCCTCTACCGTTCAGAAATCCGACCCGGCGGCGGGCAGGACTGCGCGCGGTAGATGCGAGATCTCTTCACGCATAGCGCCGTCAAAACGACGGTCATGGCTTCGCTCCACGGCCTGATTGCCGACGCGGACCTCGGTCACGTGTTCGTCGATCGCACGCGAGTCGTGTCGCCTGAAGCCGGTCTTTCGGCCGAGCCGGACGTCGTCATCGTGCTCTGGCGCTCGCTCGAAGCGGGACGGGTACGGCTGGTTCCTGCAAAGAGCCGCGCCAAGGGGCGCTTCGTCGAGATCGAAGGCGGGCCGGATGTCGTGGTCGAGATCGTTTCCGACGGCTCCGAACGGAAGGACCTCGAACGCCTGCCACCGCTCTACGCGAAAGCGAACGTCGGCGAGCTCTGGCGGATCGACGCCCGCAGCCAGGATCTGGCGTTTTCAATCTTCGCCCTCGTCGCGGGCGAGTTCCGCGCGGTGCCGGCCGACGCCCTCGGCTGGATCGATTCCGTCGCGCTCAGTCGGCGGTTTCGTCTTCAGCGGACGCCCGGACGGCTCGAATCGTGGCGCTATCGGCTGGAGCACAAGGCGTAATCAGAAGGGCGGCTCGGGTCCAAATCTTGACCCCCGGGCATGAATCCAAGCTCCCCCGGGGAACCGGATCAATAGCCGGCAGCCCGGGCCTTGCCGGCTCTCGTTCGTTTCTGGAGGCACCCCCATGCTCGACTCGCTCACCCCCTCCGCAACTTCAGGCCGCCTGATCCCGGCGTTCGCGCTCGGGGGCTTGGCGCTCGCCGCGTTTTTGCTGCTCCGCTCCGCTCCCGATCCGACACCCGCGGCACCTCCGGTCGCCGGCAGCATCGCGGTGGTCGAGCTGTTCACCTCGCAGGGATGCTCGAGCTGCCCGCCGGCCGACCGGTTGCTCTCCGCGATCGCGGCTGAACCGGCCAACGCCGGGCGCGTGGTGCCGCTCGCGTTCCATGTCGATTATTGGGACTACATCGGCTGGCAAGATCCGTTCTCTTCCGCCGACTGGTCGGTTCGGCAGAAACAGTACGCCCAGGCGTACAACACGAACCGGATCTACACCCCGCAGGTGGTGGTCAACGGCACCGACGAGATGGTCGGCTCGGAGGAGCGGAAAGTGCGGGCCGCGATCGCCAAGGCGCTCGCCGAAAAGCCGCCGGTCGAGCTCGAGTTGACGGTCGAACGGACGGCGGGCGGCCTGCGCGCGACAGTCACCGCCTCCCACGCGGAAGCTCTACCGCGCGACGCCGACGTGCTCGTGGCGTTGGTTGAAAACGGCCTGGTCACCAAAGTCGGGAGGGGCGAAAATGGCGGCCGGACGCTCAAGAACGACGCGGTGGTCCGGCGGCTCCTGCGGGCCTTCGCGCTCAGCGCCGCGGCCGGCGGTCACGGGACCGGCTCGGTCGAACTGGCCGTAGGAGAGGCCACGACCGGCCGAAAGCTCGGCGTCGCCGCGTTTGTCCAAGACCCGAAGACGCGCGCGATCCAGGGTGGCGCGATCCGCTGGCTGTAGGTCCCCTGGTCTCGGGAAGGATACCGCAGATATACGGCGAGCCGAAGCAGGATATCTTCCGGGCCGATTTTTGATATCCTCGGCTGCGGGAGGTTGGAACCATGGCTACCCGAAAGACGAGCGTTGAGATCGACGAGGAATTGCTCTGGGCGACGCGTACGGCTCTCGCGACGAAGACTGTCCGAGAGACCATTGAGGAGGCCTTTCGCGAGGTCTTGCGTGGCGTTGCCCGGCGTGAGGAGGTCCGCGCTCTCTCAGAGATGGAGGGGATGGACCTCGCGAACCCGCGGATCATGGCGCAAGCCTGGCGCTGATGCGGGCTCGGTTCCTAGCCGACAAGAGCGCCCTCGCCCGTATGCCTTTGGCGCCGGTTCGCGCCCGGCTTGCGCCACTGATCGAGTCTGGGGAGATCGCGACCTGCGCTATCGTCGACCTCGAAGTTCTCTTCAGCGCCCGCAACCGCGAGGAGCACGACAGGATCCGGTTGCGCCGCAAGTTGGCCTTCGAGAGCGTGCCCCTCACTGAGGAGATCTTCGAAAGGGCAATCGAGGTACAAGGCGATCTTGCGCGAACGGGAAAGCACCGTCTTCCAATTCCAGATTTGATCGTCGCCGCGGCAGCGGAATCGGCAGGACTCACCGTCCTACACTACGACGCCGATTTTGATCGGATCGCTAGGGTGACGGGTCAAAGCGTCGAATGGGTCGTTCCACGTGGCAGTGTCTGAAACTTCCACCACCGAAGGTAAGATGAAAGGCCATCCTCCCGCTGGAATCCTCGCTCTCGCTCGGAATGACAGGAGAAGTTTGCTGGGCAACTCAAACACTCAGCCCGCGAGCGCCCGGCCTTTCCAGACGGCCGGCTTGCCTGCAAGGTGGCGGGCGAGGGCGTGCCATTGGATCGCGAGGAAGAGCGCGATTCCGAGCGGATGGAGGAGCGCGCCGAGGATCGGTTGGCGGAAGCGGGCGGCGGCGGCCAGGCGGGCGGCCCACCCCGCGACGAGGGCGAGGGCCGAGAGGCCGAGCACCCAAGGAGTGGCTCCGGTGGCGAGGCCCACCGCCAACAGGATCGGCGGGGCGACCTGGCCCAAACCGAGCACCAGCGTCCAGGGGACGATCGCGACCGGTGCGCCCATCCCTTCGGTCGCGTTCTTGGCCAGCCCTTCCCAGACCTGGGGCGCGTTCTCGTACATCCGGCACGAGGCGATCGGTGTCGCGTCGAACAGGTCGGTGGCGAATCCGGCGGCGCGGAAGGCGCGGGCGAGCTTGAGCGCGTCGTGGACGAAGCGGGCGATTGCGCGGTGCCCTCCCGCCGCCTGATAGGCGGAGCGCCGGGCGAGCAGCAGTTGGCCGCACGCCGCGCCGTAGGCAGGGTGGCGGCTCTGCCGCATCCGGTCGATCGGCAGAAAGCCGAGCAGCACCCAATGCATCAGCGGGATCAGCAACACTTCGAGCGGCGTGCCGGTCTCCTGGCGCGGAAAGCCGGAGACCAGGCCGGCGCCGCTCGTCTCGAGAAAGGCCGCGGCGCGCGCGAGCCCGTCCGGCGCGAGCCGGACATCGGCGTCTTGAAACGCCAGAATCTCGTAGCGCGCACGCTCGGCGAGCACCGCGCAGGCGTGCGGTTTGCCGCGCATACCGGCGGGGAGCGGCGGGGCCCGCTCCAGCCGGACGCGCGGATCGCGGTCGGCGATCGCGCGGACAACCTCCGCCGTCCGGTCGATCGAGCCATCGTCGAGCACCACCACTTCGAACTCCACTCCGCTACTCGCGAGCGCGGCTTCGAGCGCCGGGCCGATCGACCTCTCCTCGTCGCGCGCCGGAATCAGCAGCGAGATCCGCGGCCGGGGCGCTCCCCGGGCCACCTCGGGCGGCACCCGAAACTGCGGTGCATTGCGCCAGTAGAGGAGCGCCGGGAGCAGCGCAAACAGGAGGGCCGCGACCGCTAGAGCGAGCATTGGCGGAGCCGCTCTCTCATTCTTCCTTCCGACCGTGGCGGGGATCGAAGCGTTCGCCGCGCAGGCGTGCGGTGAGCCGCCGCCAGGCGTCGTAGGCGCCGCCGACCCCGGTCTTGCCGCGGGCCAGCGTCTCGAATCGCGCGGGATCGCGGGCGATCGCATCGACCGCGAGGGCGTCTTGCGTGGCGGTCAGGCGTTCTGCCAGCAGCGCCGTCCAGTCCCCCGGGCCGAGGCGCGCTTCCGAGGCGTCGAGCGGCTCGCCGAAGCGCACCAGCGCCTCGGGAGTGCGCTCTTCCCAAAACGGATACTCGACCGCGAGCGGCAAGAAGATCGCCGCCGGAACCTTCGCCGCCAGGTGACCGAGCCCCGATTGCAGCTCGACCGGGCGCTCGCGGGGATCGGCGAAACGCCCCCCCGGGGTCATCCAGATCGCGGCGTCGGGATCGTCCAGGATCGCCCGCGCGGTGGCGAGAAAACCGGTCGCCCCCCGCCGCGTGCCGAGCTCGACGGGGAAAAAACCGAGACGGCCGAGCAGGCGGTAGCGGACGAGAGCGGTGGCGTCGATCGGCGCGTAATGCCGCCGCTTGCCGAAGCGCTCGAACGCGAGCGCGAGCCCCAGCAGCGGGTCCCACCAGGCGGGATGGTTGAGATAGACCACGAGCGGCCGCCCTGCCGGCAGCTCGGCGGGGTCGAACCCGGCGCGCGCGAGGCGGATGGCGTGGAAATGGCGCGCCAGATAGCGCTCTGCATAGCGGCGGAACCAGCCGAGCAGGGCGGGTGAAATATCGGGCGCCTGCGCGTCGTTTCGGTCCCGCTCGTGCGGCTCGCCGGCCTGGTGGTTGTTCACGGCTCTCCCTTGGGGCGTCGCGATTCTACGGCTCACGAACCCAAACCGCTCAAGCGGTACGGCGCCCACTCTCCAACCGCCGGTCGGAGTCGAGCGCGTCGGCTGCGATCCAACCGGACATGCCGACCATCGGCATCCCCGGGCCGGGGTGCGCGGCGCCACCCGCCAGATAGAGCCCGGAGACGTCGCGGCTCCGGTTCGCCGGTTTGAACGCGCCGGTCATCCGGCCGTGGCTCGCGAGGCCGTAGATCGCCCCGTCCAGCACATGGTAACGGCGATGGATGTCTTCCGGAGTGAGCGCCGACTCGAACACGATCCGATCTTCGAGATCCTCGAGGCCGGCCGTCCGTTTCAACTTGTCGAGGATCGTGCGCCGGTAGCCTGGAAACATCTGCTGCCAATCGTGCCCCGGACGAAGGTAGGGCGTATGAACCAGCACGTAGAGCGCCTCGCCCCCCGCGGGGGCCACTGCGGGATCGGTGCGCGCGGGGGCGCAGACATAGCAGGTCGGGTCGTCTGCCGGCACGCCGCGGCGGTAGATCGCGTCGAGCTCCTGGTGCGGGTCGGCCGAAAAGACGAAGTTGTGGTGCAGAAGGTGATCGTAAGCGCGGTCGAGACCGAGGTAGAGGACGACGCCGGAGCAGGCCGGCTCGTAGCGCCGCCGCCGCTCGAAACGGCGCGCGGGCTCAGATCCGAGCAGCTCGCGGTGGGTGCGCACGGAATCGGCGTTCGATACCACAGCGGACAGGGGGACCCGCTCGCCGGAGTCGGTTAGAAGACCGACCACGGCGAGTTTGCCCTTTTTCCCCGCGGGCTCGGTGAGAATCTTCCGGATCCCCGTCTCCAGGCGGATCTCGACCCCGAGCGCCCCGGCGACGCGGGCGAGCGCTTCGGGCACCGCGCGGGTCCCCCCTTTCGGGTACCAGATCCCCTCTTGGGTCTGCATGTGCGCGATGCCGCAGAGCACGGCGGGCGAGGCGGCGGGCGAGGAGCCGACGTACTGGGTGAAATGGTCGAGCATTTGCGCCACGCGCGGCTCGGGCACCGCCTTCCTCACCGTACCGGCGACCGTGCGGCCGAAGCGGAGGGCGAGCAGGTCGCCCAGCACCGAAGGCGAAAAGGTCGCGCCGACGTCGATCGTGTCGCGGACCGAGCCGACCGAGCGCCAGAAGAAGAAACGGTCGGAAATCCCGTGCAAGCGCTCGGAAATCGCCATGAAGCGGCGGTAGCCGGCGCCCGTGCCCGGCTCGAAGCGTTCGAGCTTGGCCGCCATCCGCTTGAGGTCCGCTTCGAGATCGAGCACCGCGCCGTCCTCGTAGAAGCAGCGCCATTGCGGATCGAGCGGCACGAGGTCGAGTTCTTTGGCCATGTCGCGCCCCGCTTCGGCGAACACCCGGGCGAACACCGAAGGGAGGGTTAGGATGGTCGGCCCCATGTCGAAGCGAAAGCCGGCTTCTGATAGCTCGGCCGCCTTGCCGCCGAGCCACGGGCTGCGCTCGAACAGGACGACCCGATGGCCGCGCCCGGCGAGCGTCACCGCAGCGGTGAGCCCCCCGAGCCCCGCGCCGATCACCCCGATCGGTTCAGGTTTTCCGTTTCGGCCGCCCTTTCGGCTCATCGCGAATTCACTCCAGGCCGCCAATCCAACTTGATCATCGCGTAAAACAGATCGCGAAACGCACCGAGCCACGCCCGCCCGCCGCCGTGGACCACGCCGAGCAGTGCGGCGAACATCGTCGCATCCGCCGGCCGGGCACCCGCGAGATGGGGCAAAAACCGCCCGCGGCGAACGGTGATGGATTTCGGCACGGTCATTTCGAGCAACCCCTCCGCCCCTCTCGTGACCCCGTAGCCGCTCGCCATGCGGCCGGCGAAGGGCAGCCGGGGATCGGCGGTCGGTGCGATCATGTCGTTGACCACGACGGTGCCGGCCCGGACGCGCCCTGCAAGCTCGCGGGCCGCCGCTTCCGGGCCGAAAATGGACGCCCCGAGCGCTTGCGGGCAGGTGGCGTCGAGCGCGAGCGCCTCGTCCGAATTCGCCACCTCGTACACCTGTAGCGCCGGTTCGCCCGGTCGTTCGCCCGATCCTTCGCCAAGCCTTTCGCCCAGAGCGACGAGACGCTCGTTGAGCGCCGCCCAAAGCGCCATGGGCACGAACAGCCGCTGCGGTGCGATACAGGTGGCGCCGCCGTTCCAGGTTCGCCCGAAGCGGATGCCGCGCGCCGCGCGGTCGAGATCGGCAGGGCTCGCCTCAGGCAGCACGAAGACCGCATCGCACCCCGAGAGCTCCAGGATCACCGGAATGGGCCAAGGGGCCGCGGCCAGGTCCGCGAGAACCGCACGGCCGGTCGCAGCCGAGCCGGTGAGGACGACGAGATCGGGCGCCTCGATCGAGGAGAGGAGCATCGCGCGGATCGGCTCGACCTCTTCTCCGAGCACCTCGAACAGATGGGGTTCGAGACCGACCGACACGAGCAGGTGGCGCAGGGCGAGCGCCACCGACCGCGCACCCCGGCCGGGCTTCAAGCGCACCGCATTGCCCGCGGCGAGCGCCTGGAGCGCCTGGATGCCGGGGAGCATCAGGGGATAGTTCGCCGGGCCGAGGATCAGCACCACGCCGCGCGGCTCGCGGCGGACTTCGAGATCGATCCTGCCGAGCCAGAATGGCCTACCGTAAGCGCCGGGGCGGCGGGGCTCAAGGATCGCTTCGGCCTCCCGCTCGAGAAAGCGGCAGGCGTCGGCGAGCGGTAGGATCTCGGCGGTGAGCGTCTCGGTCGGATTGCGGCCGGGGATCGCGGCTTCGACCGCAGCGATCAGCGGGCCGGGGGCAGCGGCGAGCGCGCGGCGAAAACGGCGGATCAGGGCGAGGCGTTCGGGCAACGGCTGCGCCGCCCAGAGCGCTTGAGGCTCAGCCGCCAACCGCGGGCCAATCAAACCGCCCTCGCGAACTCAGGGGAAAGCGGGGGGTGGACCGATCGGGGTCCGAAATGGGCCGCATAGCCCAGGTCTTCGAGCAACAGGCGCGACGAGATCAGCGCCGATTGGTAGATGACGGGCAGACCGCTCCCCGGGTGTGTGCCCCCGCCGACCAGGTAGACGCCGTCCAGATCCTCGAACCGATTGTGCGGCCGCAAGTGGAGCATCTGGCCGAGATTGTGCGCCAAGTTGAACACCGCGCCGCGGTGGACTTCGTAGTCGGCGCTCCAGTCGTCGGGGGTGATCATCCGTTCGTAGCGAATCCGGCGCTCGACGTCCTCGAACCCCAGGCGCGCCACCTGCGCGAGCACTGCTTCCCGAAACGGCCGGGCCTGCTGTTTCCAATCGACGTTCGGATGCTGGTGGGTAACCGGAGCGAGCACATAGAGCCCGCTCGCTCCGCGCGGCGCGAGCGACGGATCGGTGGCGCCCGGGTTCTGCACGTAGATCGACGGGTCGTCCGAAAGAATGTGCCGGTTCTCGATTTCGTCCAGGTTCCGTTCGTAGTCGGCCGCGATATGGATGTTGTGGTGCGGCTGCTCCGAGCGCCCATCGAGCCCGAGGTAGAGCATAAACGTCGAGCACGAGAAGCGCTTGGTCGCGAGCCTCTTGTCGCGCCAACGTTTCCGCAGGCGATCGGGGACCAGGCGCGCCATCGCCCGGGCGAAATCCGCGTTCATCACCAGGGCGTCGGCCGGGTAGATTGCGCGATCGGTGCGCACGCCGGTCGCCCGGCGTCCCGAGAACAGAAGCTCGCGAACCGGCTCGTCGAGCTGGATTTCGACCCCGAGATCGGTGGCGATCCGCGCCATCGCCTGCGACACCGCGCCGCACCCTCCTACGGGGTGAAACACGCCGTGCTCGTACTCGAGAAACGACAGGATCGAGAATAGGCTCGGGCAGCGGAACGGCGACATGCCGAGGTACTTCGACTGGAACGAGAACGCGAGGCGGACCCTAGGATCGCGGAAGTAGCGGCCCAGATCGGAGTCGAGCGAACTCCAAGGGCGCAACCAGGGGAGGCTCTTGGCGAGGCTCGGAGTGAACACGTCGGCCGCGGATTCGAACGGGCTTTCGAGAACCGGCAGGAAGCGCTCGAACTTCTCGCGGTTGTCGGCGAAGAATCGGCGCAAGTTGCGCGCGTCTTCGGGCGCCAGGCGCTCCACTTCATGCTCCATCCTTTGGAGGTCCGGGGTGGCCAGAATCTCTCCTCCGGCGCCGAACTTCAGCCGGTACTGCGGATCGAGCTTGACCATCTCGACCTCGCGCGCCAGGTCGTAACCGGCGGTCGCCAGGATGTCGCCGAGAACTTTTGGATAGAGAAAGAAGGTCGGCCCGAGGTCGAACCGGAAGCCCTGTTCAGTAAATGTCGAGGTGCGACCCCCGACGACGTTCAGGCGTTCGAGGACGCGTACCTTCAAGCCGGAGGCGGCGAGCAGGATAGCTGAAGCGAGCCCTCCTGGCCCGGCTCCGACGATCACGACCTCTTTTGACACGGTGCGGCTCCTCTCTCCCGCGGCACAGTTCCACAAGCGGGCAGATGGAGCCTAGTCGGCTTGTCCATATTTTGTCAATGTTTTCGTTCCGTGCCATTTCACCGTCGCGGCTACTTGCCCAACAACTTCTGCGCGACACCCCGCCAGCCGAGAAATTCGACCGGCTTCTCGAGGCGGCTGAGCGTCCAGCACGGCTCCTGCTCGTCGATCCACGGCCGGTGGGAGGTCCCCGCCTCGTAGGAGGCGTACATGCCGGCGGTGAAGTCGCCGTACTGATCCTCGAGACCGCCGCGCAGGATCAAGATCTCCTCCATTCCGGTATGGCGGTGCGCGGGGAAGAACTTGGCCGGCTTCATCCGGCCGAGGAGGAGCAGGCTGCCATTGCCCGGGTCGCGGAAGAGCACGGAGAACGCGGCGCCGAGCGCCCCCGCGAAGCGCCAGCGCGGCTCCTGCCCGCCCTGCTCGCCGAGTTCGCGCAGCGCCCCGGCCGGCAATGGGTATCGGCCGAGCGGCGAAGCGGCAAGCACCGGGGGCGGGCCGATCCGCTCGACCTGAGACCGGAGGCGATCCCATAATCTGGAATTGGGGCCGGAACTGGGGCCTGCCGGTGCACCGTCCGAGGCGAGGCGTGCAAACAGGTGCGCGCCCGGAGCCGACAGCGAACGGACAGCCGCCCGGCATTCGGGGCAGCCGTCGAGATGCCCTTCAATCAGGACTCGACGGGGCAGATCGGCTTCGCCAGAGACGAACGCCAGGAGGGTTTCTTCAGGTGGATGCACGGCCGTCTACCCCGTTTCCAGCACCGAGCGCAGCGTGCGCAGCCCGGCGCGAATTCTCGATTTCAAGGTGCCCACGGGGAGGTCGAGGCGAACCGCCGTCTCCTCGTAGGTGAGGCCACCGAAGTAGGCCATCTCGATCGCCTCGCGCTGATCCGGAGCGACTTGGATCAGGGCTTGGCGGACGGAGAGGAGAAGATCCTCTTCGGGCGCCGGGATCGAAGGCATCTCCCAGGAGTCCATGGCATCGAGCTCGACCGCCTTGTCGCGCGCCCGGCGCCATTGGTCGACCAGTTTGTTGCGGGTCATCGTGTACAACCACCCCGCGACATCGCCGCGATCCGGGCGGTAACTCCCCGCTTTGCGCCAGACCGAAATGAACACCTCCTGGACAAGGTCTTCGATCACCTCGCGGTCGCGGCTCAGCTGGCGAACATACGCGGTGACCCGGGTGACGTACCGGTCGTAAAAGAGCTGAAACGCCTGGATGTCGCCGCGCGCGATCGCGGCGAGCAGGGTCGGGTCTTGCGTCTCGGTGGTCCGAAGGTTCAAGCGCAGAGTCTCTAGAGGGGTCGAATTCTCTCCGGAATATACGTCAGAACCGGACCTCCCGCCGAGCGCCGGGCGGGGCTTGGCACCGGCTGCCGCCGGCCCCCAACCGAACCACTGTCCGACCGGCAGTGCTTGCGACACGGCGTCAACCTCCTCGACCCGTCCAAACTTCCCGACCCGAGCGAACCCGAACCGACCCCCGACGGCTCTTCACCCTACTCCATACGCAGTAGGCCCCGGTTCGGATGACGATCTTGTGACGTTCTGCCACGAAAGCCCGGCGCCCGTGTCCATGAGCTTTGAACGATCGCTGCTAGCATCGCATCGCAACTCGCCACCCGAACAGATCTCGGAGGATCGATGTCCCGAACCGCCCAACGTCTTTCCCTGCTCGGCCTGATCGCGGTCGCCTTGGCGCTGCCGCGCGCCGGGCAAGCCGCGTTCCCCCCGATCTCCGCGGAAGAAAAAGCTCTCACCCAAGTGAACGACGCGCCGAATGCCCGGGCGGTGGTGTTGTTCCGCAAAGCCGAGTTCCACATGCTCGACCCGGCGAGCAGCGACCTCTCCTCGCGCATGATTATCCGTGAAAGGGTGAAGATCCTCTCCGAGCAGGGCAAAGATCGGGGCGAGATCCAACTGTTTCATTCCGCGTTCGTTCGGCTCTACAGCCTGGCTGCGCGCACCGTGCTGGCTGACGGTCGAGTGGTCGAGCTGGCGAAAGACGCCAAGTTCGAGCGCAAACTGTCGAAGAACCGGAAGTACTACCTGACCTCGGTCGCTTTTCCCAACGTCGAGGTCGGGGCAATTCTCGACGCCGAATACGAGCTGCGCTTCGACAATATATACGCTCTCGAGCCGTTCTACTTTTCGGCCGACATCCCGGTCCGCTCGGCCGAGATCCGATATCTCATTCCCGGTTCCCTGGGGGTCCAGACCTGGCTGCGCGATCCGTTTCAGGTCGGGGTGAAGACCGAGCAGGGTCGCGACATTGGTAAGCGCACGCTGCGCGCCTGGGCGGAGAATCTGGCGCCGATCCTGGACGAACCGTTCAGCCTGCCGTTCGCGGACCTCGCGACCCAAATCATGCTGGTCCCCACCGTGTTCGACGAAGGGACGGTCCACCAGCGGCTGATGGAAAGTTGGGCTTCAACCTCCGACCTGCTGCGGGAGTCTTGGGAGAAAGGGCGGCGCAAGGGGGGCGAGGCAGGGAAGAAGGCGCAGGCGCTGGCCCAAAAGGCGGGGGCGAGCCGGCGCGACCAAGCTGCGGCGGTCTACGCATTCGTCCGCGACGAGGTCGCGTTCGACGATGACGGAACAGGAATTTTCCTCACCGGCGATGACCCCTCGGCCGACGCGATCCTCCGCGCGGGCCGCGGTACTTCGGCCGAGAAGGCGCTGCTGCTCGAAACGATGCTCGATGCGACGAAGCTCGATGCCAAACAGGTCTGGGCGGCCCCGCGCAGCAGCGGGATGATCGACCCTCAGGTCGCCAACCCCGCCTGGTTCGATCGCGTTCTGATCGCGGTAGACCTCGGGTCCAAAGAGGGTGGGCGCGTCTACCTCGACCCGACCGATCGCCGCCTCGGCTTCGGCCGTCTCGACGCCGACTACGAGGGCACGGCCGCCCTCCTCCCCGACCCCAAGAAACCGGAGGGCGTTGTGCTCCCGATAAGCCCTCCCGGCCAGAATCTAGAGCACGCGAGCTTGGCGCTCCTCGTGGACGAAGGGGGGCGTGTCACCGGAACCGGCAAACTCCGGCTGACCGGCGCCTCGGCCACGACCAAGCTCCGTTGGCGCGAGACGCCGGAGAAGACGACCGAGGCCTGGAACGATTGGCTCGTCGAGCGCTTCGAGGGATACACGTTCTCCGACCTTGCGGTGACGGAATCGGTCGACGAGGGGAGCGTCGGCGTGACCTGGACGATGGCGCAGAAGGAAGAGGAGGCCTTGGGTGACGAGGTGACGCTCGCTCCCAGCCGACCGATCGGACCGCAGACGGAACCTTTTTCGGCCTCCACCGTAGAGCGGCGCTCACCGATCCTGTTCGCCTATCCGTACCGCGAAGAGGTCGAGCTCGAAGTCACTTGGCCGGAAGGTTGGCAGGTGGAGGCGGCACCCCTCACCTCGAAGAGCGAGAGCCCGGCGGGAACGTTCGCGCTCGAGATCCGGATCGACGGCGTGGAGCGAAAGGCCACAGTCCACCGCACGTTCGATCTCCGCCAGAAGCAGTTCGCCACCCGGGAGGAGTGCAGCGTGGTGCAGAACCTGTTCGCCAAGATGGCCAAGAGCGATGCCCAGACCCTCGTCCTGGTGCACCATTAGACTCCGCGGCAGCCGGCTCGTCGCGCTCCCCCTCGCCTGGATCGCGAGCGCGGCGGTACCGGTGACCCCGGGCAACGCCGCGACACTGCTCGAACGAACGGTGATCGTCGAAGTGCGCCCGGAGGGCGCGATGCGCACGACCGAGAAGGTCCGGGTTCGCCTCGAAGCCGCCGAAGATCTCGCCGCTTGGTCGCCCTACCCGGTCTACTACGACGAGAACGCCCGGATCGAGCGACTCGAAGCGCGGGCAATCAAGCCCGACGGCCAGGTGGTCAAGGTCGGAAGGAAGGATGTGGACACCGCAGAGGTCAGTTCGGCGGGGGTTCTGCACAGCGGGGTCAAAGTCCGCTCGGTGACCTTCCCCGCCGCGCCGGTCGGCTCGATCCTTGAGGTCGATTCGACGATCTCCGAACAGCCCTACTATCCCGGTAGCCGGATCGACCTCTCCCCCGGCCGCGATCCGGTCACCGCCCTGTCGGTCGAAGTACGCGGTGCCGGCCCGGGCTTTCGTTTTCATGTCTCCGGCCCGACCGCGGGGCTCACGATCGAGCCGATCGCGGGTGGTGTCCGGATCACCGGCCACGACCTGCCGGCCGACCGCGGTCTCGACTCGGCGCCTTCCGATCCAGGTCCCACTCTCCGCTTCGCCTGGGGCGGAGCGTCCGACTGGGCCGGCGTCGCCGCCTGGTGGGCCGAGCTGCTCCGCCCGGTGCCGCGCGGAAGCCCCGAGCTGCGCGCCGAAGCGGAGCGGATCGCCCGTGGGTTGGGGAGCACGGCCTCGAAGCAAGAAAAGATCGCGGCGCTCTCCCGCTTCGC
>JANNIH010000071.1:0-58765 GCA_031404815.1 Holophagales bacterium
CGCTTGCCTACTTTGTCCCACTCCTCGATGAAGAGGTCCTACTGACTCACTACGACCCGGGCTACATCGCCTACCTGCGCCACAAGGTCGAGCGCGACCTAAACGTCCAGATTCCTACGGGTGGGGAGGATCGCTAACAACCCGGCACCACGGGTGTCTCAACCTGAAATGTCGGATCCGGCGCAGGCGGCCGAAGCCTGGGAACGCCTCCAGCGCCAACCGAAGGAGACTCACCGCGCTTTGATCGAAGAGGCACCCGAATTTCAAACCTCGGCCTTCGCCGAGCGGCTGGGCGCCGAAAGCGAAGCCGCCCCACCGGGCGACGCGGAGCGCTACCGCGATTTGGCATACCTGGTGCGCCGCACGGCCGAGCCGGGGCCGGCGACAATCCGGCACCGGGAAAGGCCAGAACACCAGTGATCTGGGCCAGAACACCAGTGATCTGAGTCAGAACACCAGTGATCTGAGCCAGAACACCAGTGATCTGAGCCAGAACACCAGTGAGCTGGGCCAGAACACCAGTGATCTGAGCCAGAACACCAGTGAGCTGGGCCAGAACACCAGTGATCTGAGCCAGAACACCAGTGATCTGAGCCAGAACACCAGTGATCTGAGCCAGAACACCAGTGATCTGGGCCAGAACACCAGTGATCTGGGCCAGAACACCAGTGATCTGGGCCAGAACACCAGTGATCTGGGCCAGAACACCAGTGAGCTGGGCTAGTTTCCCGTCCGCTGCCCCGCGCCCGGCAGAGTCGCTTCCACGGCCGCTGCTTCCTGGACCAGATCGCCCGGAAGAGACTCGTCGGCGCTGATTCGAACGAGCTCTCGCTGCGCTTCGGCTGGGCGGCCGGTGGCGATCAGGAAGCGGGCGAAGCCGAGGCGCAGCCGGCCGGCGCCTGGGGCGACGGCCAAGCCGCGCCGCCACTCGGCTTCCGATTCTACCCTTTCGCCCGCGCTGAACAGGGCGTCTGCGAGCAGGCGGCTCGCTCCGCCGTCGGTCGGTGCCAGAGCCGCCAGCCGCCGGGCGCGCTCGACCTCCGTGCGGTGGTCGCCGCGCTTCTTGGCCAGGACGACGAGTTGGGCGAGCGCCGCCACCGCTTGCGGGTCTTGCTCCAGCAGCTGTACGTAGAGCGCCTCGGCCTCGGCGTCTCGATCGCGCAGACGGGCGAGGCGGGCGAGCCCTTCGAGCACGGCAGTGGCGGGGACTTCTCCTTTACCGAGAAGTGAACGGAGGCGAGTCTCCGCTTCGTCGAGGCGCCCTTCGGCGAACAGCTGGTAGGCGCGGTCGAGCTCGGCCATCGAACCGATGGCGTCTTTCGGGTTCGGCGCCTTGGTGGGTGAGGTGACGGGGCCGCTCAGGTAGCCTAAGCCCGAGAGCCGCGCCACGTCTTCGCTTTTGGGCTCGGCCGCCGTTCGGGCGGCCAACCGTTCCCTCATCGTCTTCTCGACCGCCCGCGCCGTGCGGGCGAGGGGAGCCGCGCGTTCAGCTTCCTGAACGATTCGGTCGGCTCTCTCCTGCCGATCGCTCGCGACCGCGTAGAGCTCCGGCCGCGGCCCTGCGATGTACTTCCATCCCCCTTCCCGGATCGCGGTCAGAGTGGCCCAACCGAACCGGCGTCGGGGCGACTCGGAGATCGCCGCGAGGCGCCGCGGAGAGTGATCCGAGCTGAAGAGATCCCGGCCGTCAATTCCGGGTTCCGCAGCGAGACCGGCGAGCGCGAGGATCGTCGGCGCCACATCGGCCAGGGTGGCCGCCTTGTGCTCTACCTTGCCGGCGGTGAGCGTTCGGGGCAGCTGGAAGACCAGCGGCACCCGGAGCGTTGCGTCGTAGAGCAGGACGCCGTGGGACTGTTCGCCATGCTCGCCGAGGCTCTCACCGTGATCGGAAAGGAGCACGACGAGAGTATTCCCCGCCGCGCCCGAGCGGTCGAGGGCGGCCAGCAGGCGCGCCACCTGGGTGTCCACGAACGCGACTTCGCCGTCGTACGGCCGGTCGGCGTAGCGGGCACGAAATTCGGGTGGGGGATCGTACGGCGCGTGCGGATCGAAGAGGTGGAGCCAGAGGAAGAACGGCTTCGTCCGCTCTCGCCGCAACCAGGAGAGAGCGCGATCGACCCGCTCGTCGGCCCGGCCGGTCGCATGCAGCAGCTGATCGAGCGCGGCATCGGCCGCCGGTCCGTCGTCGTAGCGGGCAAATCCCCGGTCGAGGCCGAAGGTGCGGTGGAGGACGAACGCGGCCACGAACGCCGCGCTGTCGTAACCGGCCTTGGTGAACCGCTCGGCCAAGGTGGCGACAGCGGGATTCGAGAGGGTCATGCCGTTGTCGACCACGCCATGGTGCCAGGGCTCGATCCCGGTGTGGATCGTCCAGTGCGCCGGCAGAGTGAGCGGGACGGGGGTAAACGCGTTCTCGAAGCGCACGCCCGAGCGGGCGAGGCCGTCGATCGCCGGGGTTTCGACACGGCCGCCGTAACACCCGAGCCGGTCGGGGCGCAGGGTGTCGATCGAGATGATCACGACGTTGGGAGTCGTGCGAGCTGCGGGCGAGCAGCCCGCGAGGAGAAGCGCCAAAAGGACAGGGAGGGAAGATCGGACGAAGGGGAAGGTCCCCGGAAGAGCGGAGCGCATGGCGGAGAGTCCGGGGGGAGTCTAAATGCGAAAGGCCCCCGGCGTTCGAACGCCGGAGGCCTTAGGGTACGGCCACGCTCCGGAGAGCGCGTATGTGAGCTAGCCGATCTCGAAGTTCATCAGCTCGACCGGCAGCGGCGGCGGGCCGTCGAGGGTGAGCGACCAGGCGGTCAGCGTGCCGGTGCAGACGCCGGAGTCGTCGGCCACGTTGAGCGTCCAGACGCCTCCCGACATGGTCGTGTCGAAGGCGTTCATGCTGCCCGTAGCGGCGATCGGAACCGGAGTGCCGTTGGACTGCCCGTTGGTCGGCTGGAACGAGCCGGTGAACGGCATCGCGGCGAACGTGCAGGGCGAGAGGCCCGCGGCATCGTTGTCGATCACGGTGTTGGTCAGGTTGTCGCCGCTCTGGCCGCAGTTGTTCCACAGAATTTGCGCCGCAACGGTCGGGCTGTTGAGCGTCAACCGGATGTCCGCGTTCCAGGTGTGGGTGATGTTCACCGTCAGGTTCGCGTCGGTCATCGTGCCGTTGACGCTGAAGTTGAGCGTGCTGTTGACGTTGCCGTTGTCGGGAATCGCGAGCGGCACGTTGGTGCTCGACTCGGTCACCGCGGCGAACAGCTGCGCGGCACCGACGGCGACCAGCGCAAGGGCCAGGATGGGGACGATCAGCTTCCGGTTCTTCATGTTGCTCTCACTCCTCCGAAGGGCTGCTACATGTTCTGGGGTCGGAACCCGTTCTGGGGTAAAACCCGACGCTCTGGTGCCTTGGCTACCGCAAACTTGCGCGGCAGTGTACACGAGCGAAAAGGGCGGGTCTACCCCCCCCATCTGGGCGAAACTTGGAGATCGGGGCGCGCCTATCGAGAAGCCGCCGCGGGGACGTAGACCTGGCTCTCGACCGACAGGTCCTGCTCGGCGATGCGGAAGCTGATCTTCGCGGAGCCGATGGTTTTGGGGAGGTCGAGATCGGCGATCCGGAGCCGGTCCCCAGGGCAGAGCTTCCGGTCGGCGAGCGGGATCGAGATTCCGATCTTCTCGCCGTTGCTCGCCTCGACTTCGAGCATCGGATCGGTCAGGCAGCCCAGTTTCCAGTCGGGTTCGATCTGAATCTGCAGCGCCATCATGCCGCCGCCCCCACCGCCACCGAGCGAGCAGGACGGGCAGGGGTTGTTCTCCGGTTTCGGGCTGACCAGCCCGGTCGCCGAGATCGAATCGAGAGTGTCGCCGGCACAGACCGGCGGCGCTCCGCCGCAGGTGAAATAGGTCCGTTGGGCGCAGCCCGCGGGAATCTGTGCGGCCGGTACTTTCGTCAAGCGGCAACCGAGCGATGGGCTCTGCGCCGTTCCGCCGTCCTTCGGCGCGAGCGCGGCGCCGAGCGCCGCCGCCAGGTCGAGCCGGCGGACCGGGGGCGGGAGTGCCGCCTCGGTGCCCGAGGGCGAGGCGCGGTAGCTCTCCGCGCCGCGATCGAGGGGGGAACCGGAGCCGGCGAGCAGCGCCATCACCTCCCGCCCGGCGAGTTCCGGACGCAGATGCCAGACCAGCGCCGCGACCGAGGAGGCGACCGCCGCCGCGACCGAGGTGCCGGTGAGCGGCTTGGTGAAGCGGCCGGGCGCGAGTTTGACCACCGCGTGATCGCCGTAGGTGACCAGCGAGGGCTCCGCCCCCGGCCGTGCGTTCGCGAGCTTGGTGCCGCCGCGGGCGATGCCGCCGACCGCCCAGACCACCCGCTCCTCGCTCGGCGGCAGCAGGGGGAAGACGGGTGGTTTGGCATCCCAACCGGCGGGCAGGGTCGGGCCGAATTCCGGCATTTTTCCGCCGATCAGATTGCCCGCGGCCGAGATGGCGAGCGCGCCCCGCTCGGCGGCGTAGGCGAGCGCGTCGTAGACCGCCAGCTCCTCGGCGTTCAGATGATCTTCTCGGTCGATCGCGCCGAGTTGCTCGTGCAGCACTTTCGGGTCCCAACCGAGCGACAGGTTGAGGATCAGATGCTCGCGGCGGTTGGTGACCCCTTTCGCTGCAGGCTGGCCAAGCCAGCCGTCGACCGCGGCGCGGATCGCGGCCGCCAGATCGCCGGGCGTGCCGTAGCCGCCGCACACCGCTTTGCCTGCAACCCCGCCTGCCATCTCGCGCGGCGATTTGGCCTCCGGCAGCGGCAGCGCGAGCTGGGTGCTGAGTGTCGCGGCGCAACCGCGGTCGCCGCAGGAGAGCTCGCGGGCGATGTGGGCGATGCCGAAACCGTGGTCGATGCAGCCGGCCGGCAGGCTGTCCGGTACCCCCTCCCCGGTCGCGACCGTATCGAGCACGGTGAGGCGGACGTTCGGCGCTCCCTGCGCTTCGAGCGGCAGATCGGTGTCGCCCACCTCGTGGAGGAATTCGCGCGCGAACTTCGAACTCTGGATCTGGTCGAGTTGTTCGGTGCCATCGGCGGTGGCGATCGCTTGGACTACGCCACAGCGCGGGACCAGGGCGTGGAGTTTCGATTCTTTCCGGAGCGCCGCGACCGTGCGAGCGGAAGGGCTGCCGGAGGTCTCATAGCGGCAGAACGAGCGGGCGGGGTAGCCCGCCCGGCTGCGCGCCGGGCTCGCGCCGAACAGGGAGGAGGTCTCCCAACCGCGGACTTTCGGACAGGTCGGCCCGTCGGCGAGCGCGAGCCAGAGCCGCTCGGAGCAGGCGTTCTTGGCGACCACGGCGACGCTCGCCGTCTTCGCTTTCGGCCGGAAGATCGAGCCGAGCGACGACAGGTCGATCTGGAGGCTCACACCGCCTGAGGTCGAGGAGCGTGGGGTGGGCCGGGTCACGGGTCGAGGAGGCTCTCCCGGACCTTCTGGATCATCCGGCGGGAAATCGGAGGTTAGAAACTCCGCGCCGAGTGGAGTGACCGTGGTGACCATCAGGGCGAGGACGAACGGGGCGAACCAACGGGTGCGGGAAGGCATGGCATCTCTCCTCAAGAGGAACGATTTCGAAGGAAACCCGCCATCGATTGGCGGGCGCTTCTCGGGTTTCGTCGGGGAGAGGGCGTTTCTGACAGGTAGGGCAGGGTGTCCGGACGTTACTCCAATGGAAAGTCGAAATAGGTCTCCGGGAACGGCTCACCCTCCAACGTGAAATGCCACCACTCCTGGGCGTAGGGACGAAAGCCGTTGCCGAGCATCACCTGGCGGAGCAGCAGCCGATGGGCGCGCTGCTCGGGCGAGACGCTCGGGCTGTCGGGCCAGGAGGCGGGATCGAACAGATCGTAGGCACTCCCCATGTCGAGCTCGGTTCCGTCGGCGAGCACGATCAGCGTCAGATCGACCGTGCTGCCGCGCGAGTGCCCCGATTTCTCCGCGATGTAGCCGAGCTCGAAGAGCTTCTCTTTCTCCACGTTCGGGTAGAACTCCGCCTTCCCCTTCTGATCGGCCGGATCGCGCGACCAGCGGACGAAGTGATCGACCGCCCGCTGCGGCCGGTAGCCATCGAATACCTTGAGCCCGAAGCCGAACGGCCGTAGCTCCTTCTGCGCTTTCGCCAGGCCCGCCGCAGCGAGCTGGGTGAGCAGGGCGCGCGGCCGGCCGTAGCCGTCGATCGGCACGCCGACGAAATTGTGCGAACCGGCGTAGCGGAGATCGAGCGCGATCCCGGGGAGGCCTAGAGCGAGGTCGACGAAACCGGGCGGAAGGGGGGCTGGGTCCGCGACGGCAGGAACAGCGAACCCGACGCGGAGGAGACCGAAAGCCAGAACGAAGGCACGGAGCTTGGGTGGCGACGAAACCTGCATGGCGAGCCCTCCGGAATGAGATTCGCTTCGCAGTGTACCGAGGTCCGCCTGCGGCGCGCTACGGGAACCGCTTATGCCGGTCGGAAAGCGGCGATTCGGGTCGGCGGCACGGGCCGCCTTGAGGGGCGGGCTTCTTCGGCCGGGCGAACAAGTCCGCAAGGCGGATGTCCTCTTTTCCCGCAGTTCCCCGACAAGGAGTTCGCAATGCGGAAGTTGAGAATCGTGCTCGGTACCTTTCTGCTCTCTACCTTCGCGCCACCGGCTTGGCGTTCGCCGACCTCCTCCAAGACAGCGACCGAGGAAGTCCAGGGCTCTTATAAGACAGCTTCCAGGCCCTTGTCAGCGATGACGTTGAGCAGTTTCAGGGCTGGCCCGGCGGGCCGGGTGTCGCCCTGTTCCCACTTGCGCACCGTCGATGCCGTCGTATGCAAGAGGTGCGCGAACACGGGCTGGCTGAATTGCAATTTCTCGCGCAGCCGCTTGATGTCGTCCGCGCTGAACTCTCGCACCGGTGGCGGGCATATCGCGTCGAACTGACGCATCGTCACCTTGCTGATAGCTCCGGCCTTCTGCAGCACGATGAGGTCGCTACGCAGGGATTCAATGAGCTTGCTGGACACAATGCACCTCCTTCAATACACCCGCCTTCACAGCCTTCGTCAGGTCCGCAGGCGGGAGATCCAAGAACACTTTGCCTGCGAACTGCAGGGCCTTCTTCTCGTCCTGCGTGATGTTGGCTTTGGCGCTCTTTGCAAACCCGTGCAGGAACACGTAGCGGTCGCCGATTCGAGCTGAGAGCACCGTCCGGTATCCACCGCTCTTGCCTCCGCCGGGGCGAGCCACGCGCTTCTTATAGAGGTAGCCGCCCAGGTCTGCGTCGATCTGGCCGCTTTCCATCTCCTCGACCGCCTTGCACAATGCGAGATCGGGCAGCTTCTCGCGTGCCTGCCAGCGAGCGAAGTCTTTGCGTTTCCAGATACTCATCGCTGAAGTCGTCTCCGTTACTATACCCGAAACGGGCATGTCTAGCAGACCGGCTCAGGTTCAGAGGTTGAAGGTAGCCGGCGCTCGCGGCGAGTAGGAAATCGGCCGCCGCCGCCTACTTCTCAGGGTTGATGTAGATCGGCATGCGCAGCGAGAGTTTCTTGCCGTCGACCTCGACGCCTGCGGTCAGGGCGGCGGCCTCGAGGTTGGGCGGGAACGGTAAATTCTTGACCCACAGCGAGTCGGTCGGGCAGAGCGGAGTGGGTCCCGGATTGCCGCGGGCCGGCTTGCCGAGCCACACCAGGGTTCGCGATCCGTTCCGGTCTGAGGCTTCGATCCAGAGATCGTTGAGGCAGATCGTCGCGTTCCAGTCCGTCGGAATTTCGAGCAACAGATCGATGGGCTTCGGCCCCTTTGTACCTCGGGCCAACCCGCCGCCGCCCGAGCCCAACGAGCAGCTCGGGCAGGCGTTGGCTCCCGGCTGGGTCTGTACCCAGGGCACCGCACCGAGCGGCGACCAGAGCAGCAAATCGGCAGAGTCGGGCGGTACGTCGGTTCCCGGACAGCTGTAGATCTTAACCCCGCCGGCCGCCGGGCTGACCGGTTGTGCGTTCGCGCAGTCGATCTCGTTGTGAGTGGTGGGGCCGGAAGGAGGCTGCAATCTCGGCGGGCTCCAGGCACGGCTCAGCAGCGACGTCACCCTAAGCCTCCGAACCGATGGCGCGGTCTGGCCCGGCGATGATGGGTAGTCGGGGCTTCGGTCCATGGGTGCGCCTGAACTTTCGAGCAGAGCCATGATCTCCACCCGGTCGAGCAGCGGCTGAAAGTGCCAGGCGAGGGCGGCGAGCGACGACGCGACGACGGCCCCGACCGAGCTGCCGGTGAGCGGGTCGGTCCACCGGCCGTTGGCGAGTTGGACCACCGCGTGATCGCCGTACGCCACGAGAGGGGGCTCGGACCCCGGGCGGAAGTTGCCCAACCGCCTGCCGTTGCGATCGATCGCGCCGATCGGCCAGATCACCGGATCGGGCGGCGCTAGAGGAACCGGCGCGAGAAGCGGCGTGGTGGGTGGCTTGATGTACCAGGCGGCGGGCAGCAGCGGACCCGTTCCCGGTTGCGGCCCGCCGTAGCCGTTGCCCGCCGCGGCGATCGCGAGCACCCCTTGGCCTGCCGCGTCGCGTAGCGCGGCGAAGACGCTGAGCTCTTCGGCGTTCAGGCCATCCGAGGCTTCGGCACCGAGCGCCTTGTGGAGCAGCTCTCCGTCCCAGCCGACCGAGAGGTTCAGGATGAGGTGCGGCGGGCCGGCCGTTTCCCAGGCCGCGACCTCGTCGCGGATCGCGAGCGCGAGGTCGAGCGGGCTGCCGTACGCGCCACAGGCCGTTGGAACCGAAGGCTGTGCCCGATCGATCGCGTCGCTCCCCGGTTGACCCAGCGGTAGGGCGAGGCGGGTCGCGATCTCCGCGGCACATTTGCCGAAATCGCCCGCGCTGCCATCGCAGGTCAACTCCCGCGCGAGGTGCGCGATCGCGTAACCGTGGCCGGAGCTGCAAAGATTCGGATCGTTCGGTGCGCCGGGCGGAAACTTCCCGCTTGGAAACGTATCGAGGACGGCAAGGCGAACGGTCGGCGCGTCGGAAAGCGCGGGTACGTCGATGTCTCCCAACTGGAAACGCATTTCGTGAAACAGGGCTTCGCGATGGCTCTCGGCGAGCCCCTGGCCCGAGGCTCCGAGCACGCCGCAACGGCGGACGGTGCCGTGCAAGTCAGCTCTGCCCTGGAGCCTCAGGATGTCGTTGCCGAGCTGCGGCGGAAAACCCCGATCTCCACTGCCCCGTTCCGTCCTCAATGCCGGGCGGTTCCAGAGATAGCGGCAGAAGCGGCGGCCGTTGGGGTTGCGCCGAGACGCGGGGAACAAGAACTCTTCTCTCCAGCCTCGGACCTTAGGGCAGCTCTGGGGTGTTGCGAGAGGCTCGGCCAGCGCGATCCAATAGCGATCGGAGCAGCTCCCTGAAGGAAGATCGTACCGGCCCCCGGGAGCTGGCGGGCGGACGGGAGCGGCGGTCGCAACGGCGACCGGCACCAGCCCCGATAGAACAGAGAGGCCCAAGCAGGCCAAGTGGGACGCGAACAGACCGCGAAACCGGATGAACATGAACTCTCTCCTCGAAAACTGGGGGTAGGAATCTGCCCGGCCGAGGTCTTCGCCGAGTCGCGCTGATTCCTGACGATCTGAACATCCTGGACCGGTGTGCGGAAAATCCCGACGGCAACGGTCTGCATTTTGCTCCAGGCGCCGGCTGCGGAGAGGGGAGCGGGACCGTCCGGAATTGCTCCGATGCAAAACCGCGATGAACCGTTCCCCCATTCCAGCGGAGTAATGCAATGCGTCGAGCCACCGTTCCCCCGGTCCGGCGTTGGCGCATAGAACGCCGGCGAGGACGCCGGCGGTCCCAGGAACAGCACACCCGAAGAGCGGCGGCGGCGACGGTCTCCGGCAGAGCACGCCCATGGGCGAGGTATCGAGAAGAAGACGAGGGCATCCCGGCGGAGAGAAGGCTCCTCCTGGGACCGCCGGCGGCTCGCCGGCACAGGCGCTACAGCCACCGCGGGCGCCGAGCGCAGGGTGCCCGCCCCCGGGGCCACAGGCGAGGGGAGCGTTCGGTGCCCCCCGTTTCAGCGTTATCCTTGGCGCGAAACCCGAGGAACAAAGTGAGCGATCCAGACAACCAGGCACCGACAACGGCCAAGGCGGTGGCCAACGGGGGCAGAGCCGTCGCGGCAGCCCAAGGCGGGGCCGCAATCGGTGGAGACGTTGGCGGCAACGTGACCATCAACAACTTCGGCGAAACCCCACCGCCACCCATAGCACCCCCCAAGCTCGCCCCCACCCGCCTGACCCACGTCGCCGAACACCTCTTCGGCCGAGAAGCCGACCTCGCGAAGCTCGACGCCGCATGGGCCGATCCGCAGATCCACGTCGCCACCTTCGTCGCCTGGGGCGGCGTCGGGAAAACCTCCTTGGTCGCGAAGTGGGCGGCGGGGAAAGATCTCGACGGCGCGGACTATTTCGACTGGTCGTTCTACAGCCAGGGCACGCGGGAGGAAGGTTCGGCCTCGGGCGAGCCGTTCGTGGCGGCGGCGCTGCGGTTTTTCGGTGAGGCGGACGGCGAAGGCGAGAAGATCGCGAGCAGCACGATGTCCGGATGGGACAAAGGCGCCAAGCTCGCGGGGCTGGTGGCACGGCGGAAAGCGCTGGTGATCCTTGACGGTTTGGAGCCGCTTCAATATCCGCCGTCGAGCCCGTTGGCAGGGCAGTTGAAGGACCCGGGGGTGATGGCGTTGCTGCGCGGGCTTGCGGCGCAGAACCCTGGGTTGTGTGTGGTGACCACCCGCGAAGGGGTGAAGGATCTCGCGGCGTTCCAGGGCGGGACGGCGCCTGAGTGGTCGTTGGAGCGGTTGGGCACGGCGGCCGGGGTGGCGCTGCTCGAAAAGCTTCAGGTGAGGGGGAAGAGGAGCGAGTTGGAGAAGCTGGTCGAGGACGTGGAGGGCCACGCGCTGACGTTGAACATTCTCGGCTCCTACCTGCGCGACGCGTACGAGGGCGACGTTCGCAAGCTCGATTTAGTGGAGCTCGAAGAAGCCGATCGGGAAGAGCGGGGCGGTCACGCGTTCAAGGCGATTGCGGCTTACGAAAAATGGCTGGGTGGGGAAAAAGATGCGGGCGCTCGGCAGCTTGCCGTGTTGAGGCTGCTCGGACTGTTTGACCGCCCGGCCGATCAGGCCTGCCTCGCGGCCTTGCGGAAAGAACCCGCCATCGCGGGCCTCACCGAACCGCTCGTGGGCCTCACCGACGCGCAGTGGAACCTCGCCGTCTCGCGCCTCGCCGCCCGAGGGCTCGCCTCGGCCGAGGGCTCCGCACTCGACGCCCATCCGCTCATCCGCGAGTACTTCGCCCGCCAACTCCGCGAGACGAACCTAGAAGCCTGGCGCGCCGCGCACGGGCGGCTGTTCGAACACCTGCGGGACTCGACCCCGAACCAGCCCGACACGCTCGAAGGCCTCCAGCCGCTCTACCAGGCCGTGGCCCACGGTTGTCACGCGGGGCGGCAGCAAGAGGCGTGCGTCAAGATCTACCGGGACCGCATCCAGCGAGGGAAAGAAGCTTTCAGCACGAAGAAGCTCGGAGCGATCGGCGCCGACCTGGGCGCCGTGGCCTGCTTCTTCGATCCCCCCTGGCGCCGGGTCTCGCCCGCCCTCACCGAAGCCGACCAGGCCTGGCTGCTGAACGAGGCCGCCTACCGCCTGCGCGCCCTGGGCCGGCTGAACGAGGCCCTGGAGCCGATGCGGGCGGGGATGCCGATCGAAATCGCGCGGGAGGACTGGAATAATGCCGCCATCCGCGCCTCCAACCTGAGCGAGCTGGAGCTGACGCTGGGCGACGTCCCGGCCGCGGTGCGGGACGCCGAGCAGTCCGTGACGTTCGCCGACCGCAGCGGGGATGCCTTCGAGCGGATGGACGACCGCACGGTACACGCCGACGCCTGGCACCAGGCGGGCCGCCGGGCCGAGGCGCTGGCGCTCTTCCGCGAGGCGGAGGGGATGCAGGCCGAGGATCAGCCCGAATACCCGCGGCTCTACTCGCTCGCCGGCTTCCGGTACTGCGACTTGCTGCTCGCCGAGGCCGAGCGGGCGGCGGGGCGTGAGGGCGGTGTGGGAGCGGCCGGGGCGGTTATTTTTTCGGAGTCGGGGGAGGCGCTCCGCGAGGTCGAGGAGCGGGCGGTGCAGACGCTTGAGTGGGTAGGACAGCGGCTCGGCGTACTCGACACCGCCCTGGACCACCTGACCCTCGGCCGCGCCGCGCTGTATCGGGCGATCCTGGCCGGCACCGATCTCGCCGCCGCGAGAGTCGAGATCGAGCCGGCCGTGGACGGCCTTCGCCGCGCGGGCCAGGTTCAGTATCTCCCCTTGGGCCTCCTCACCCGAGCCTGGCTTCTTTTCCGAGAAGGCGACCGCGCCGCCGCCCGTGCGGATCTTGACGAGGCGCAGGAGATCGCGGCGCGGGGTCCGATGCCGCTGTTCCTGGCGGATGTGGCTCTCTATCGGGGGCGGCTGTTCGGCGACCGGGCGGCGTTGGTTGAGGCGCGACGGTTGATTGAGAAGCATGAGTACGGGCGGCGGTTGGGGGAGCTGGCGGACGCGGAGGCTTCGACTTCGCTCAGCCACCGAGGTGGGTCTGGAGCCGTAGTTTGAGGGCCGAAGGCCCGCCCCAAAATAGCCTAGGGCAACGCCCTAGGATCTCTCCGGCCAGCACGCCGACTCCTCAGGGCTCGAACACCCGAAAACTCGCCGCCGCGCTCCGCGGGTCACGGGCGAGCGCCGCGGCTTGAACCTGGGCCAAGCGGATGGCGAGGTCTAGATCGGCGCCGACGCGCGGCGGCGGGCGGTACAACTCGGCGAACAGCGCCGCGGCCTCCCGGTCGGGTACCGGGCGGATCGCGGCGACCACTTGGGAGGCGCCGCGGAGGAGGAACGCCTGGGCGAGGCCGAGCCCTTCGGCCGCCGCGCCCGCATCGGCGCGGCCGGTCTCGCAGCCGGAGAGGACGATCCGGGCGGGCACCCGGTCGAGGTTCAAGATTTCGGTCGCGAGCAGGCGTTGTTCGTTCCCTAAGAGCAGCTCGCCGCCGCCGTCCGCGCTGCCCGCCACACCGTGCCCGGCGAAGTGGAGCAGGGAGATCCGCGGCAACGTAGCGAGCAGCCGATCGACCGTAACCTTGGCACCGCGCTCCGCTTCGACCCGCCACCCGCCCTCTCGCAACGCGCGCTCGACGCGTTCGGCCTCTTCGCGAGCGAGGGGGAGATCGCCGCGCGGGTCGCCGACCACGAGAGCGGAGGGTTGAGAATCATCCGGCACCGGGGCGATCGGCCGATCGAGGAGATCGAGCCCGTAGACCACCGGCCGACCCGCCAACAGAGGCGCGCCTTCAAACGGCAGGGCGTGCAGATCGACCTCGCGCAGCGTGCCGTAGGAGAGGAGGCGAATCCGCCGGGCGCGCCGGATCGCTTCGGCGAACGGTGTGAGCAGGCGGGCGGAGAGGTCGAACGGACGATCGAGAGCGCTCGTCGGCAGCTCGAAGCGATGGGCGGAGACTCCGCTCGAATCCGCGGCGAACGCCACCCAACCATTCTCCAGCGGATGAAACGCGAGCAGCAGCTCGCCCGCGCCCGGTGGGCGAAAGATTTCCGCGCCGGTCGATCTGGCGCCGAGACCGAGCGCCGCGACCGCCGCTTCGAGATCCTGCTCGGCGCCCGTGCAGTGCGCGGCGCGCGCCGCGCGTTCGAGCGGCAGCCGGTCCGCCGCGGCCGACCAGTCGGAGGCGGCGTCCTCGTCGCACTTCCGGCGCGCGGTGCGAAAGTCGCCGACCGCCTTTTGCCAGCGCGCGCGCTCCGGACGCCCAAGCCGCTCGATCCGCCCTTCGGTCTCGATCTGGCGCAGCACCCGGGCGCGCGAGCGGCGGGCGGCGGCGAGCGCCTCGGCGTTGCGTCCCGCGTCGAGCAGCAGCTCCACGCTCAAGCGGGCGCTCGCCGCGCGCTGCGCCACGAAGCGGGGCCGGCTCGGCCGGGATGCCGTCGCCGCCTCGCGGTCGAGCAGATCCTCGGCTTCGGCGAGCGCGGCGAGCGCCCCTTGCCGGTCGTCGAGCGCCCGCGCCGCGCGCGCCCGGCCGGTGAGCGCGAGCCAGAGATCTTCGAGCGAGCCGGACCGCCGCGCTTCGCGCTCGAGGGCTTGCCACCGTTCGAGCGCAGCGCGCGGTCGACCGCGCGCCAGCTCCAACCGCGCTTCGATCGCGCGTTGCCAGAACCGCTCTTCAGCGGTGGCGTCTAGAGCGAGAGCCCGGGCCTGTCCGAGCGCGCGAGACGCGGCGTCGAGCCGGCCGGCTTGCAGGTAGGCGAGCGCGAGGTTGATGCGCGCGTTGCGCCGCTGGTGCCGAGCGCCGCACCCGGAAGTGACCTCGTAGGCGGCGCGCGCCCGCTCCAGATCGGGCAGCGGATCGCCGACCTCCAGGCCCGCTTCGCGGGCGAGCAGGCGGGTCCAACCCCGGTTGGTGGCCAGCTCTTCGACGGCGCATTCCTTACCGCTCCCGGACGATGCGGTCAACTGTGCGTCGGCTTCGGCGAAACGGCCGAGATCGAGCCAGGTGAGCGCGAGCTGCTGGTCGGCATCGGCGCGGAACCCTTCCATGCCGAGGCGCTCGGCATGCGCCGCTGCGGCGCCGAAGATTCCGAGCGCTTGCCGCGGCTCTCCCGAGAGGCGCGCCACCAGGCCACGTTCGTAGTCGAGAAAATAGAGCGCCTCTCCCGGAGCGCCCGAGGGCGGCGCTATCGCGTCGAGAACCTGGGTGGCCTCCGCGAACCGGCCGTTTTCTGCGTGCAGGTAAGCCAGAGAAGCGGCCGCGGAGGCTTCGCCGAGCAGATGGTCGGCCCTGCGGCGCGCGGCAAGCTCGCGTCGGTAGCCAGTCTGCCGGGTATCTCCCGGTGCCGGAGGGATGCGCGCGAGAATCCCATGCACCCGGGCGAAGAGCGAAGGGTCGAGTGTCGCGAGCTTGCCGGTCAGGATCTGTCGGGCGCGCTCCATCTGTTTCGGGTCGCCGGACCCTGCGAGTTCGAACGATTCGCCGAACCAGTCCGGGGCGGTAGGGAGGGGAGCCAACGACAGCGACCAGGTGGCCGGGCCGTTCGGTGTCTCGCGCCGGACCTCCAGTCGGTGCGCGGTGAGCGGGACCTCGATCGAGTAGCGCCAGCCGTCGAGCGCGGCGACTCCGGTAACCGCGAACGGTCGGCCGTCGATCCGGATCTCGGTCGTCGCACGCGCCGCCGCGAGCGGTAGCCAGATCGTGAGCTGTGGAGAGGTGCCGTCCCGGTTCGGTTTGAGCAGGCAGGTCGGCCCGGTGCGCAGAACCTGGATGCATCCCGCGTATTCGACCGCGAGCGGCGGCGGCCGAGAGCAGCCGAGGGCGAGGAGCGCCGCGAGCAGAAAGACCGGCCGGGGGGTCACACCGCCGCCGCAAAACGGATCGCGACCGGAATCGCCAGCCATCGATCCCCCGCGATCGGCGCCGCGGCACCAGATACCGGTGGGTCGGCCGGCAGCTCTCCCGGTCGGGCGATCAGCGCCCAGAGCGTCCAGTCGCCGGGTAGAAAATCGATCTCGGTACCGACCGTGCCGATCACACGTAGGCTTCCATCGCCCGAGGTCACTGCCCGGTCGCAGGCGGGAAACGCCCGCGGCGCGCCGCCTTCGGATGGGATCAAAAAGCACCGAAGGGCGACCTCACCCACCTCCGCGGTGGCGGGACGGAGCACCAGCTCGAAGCGCGCTCCATTAGAGAACGTCCGCCGGGACGACGGTTCTGTTCCGGCAGCACTGCGATCGGTCCGGTCGCCGCTCAGCAGCTCCGCCGTGTAGGAGGGGAGCGGGACCGAACTGCCGGGCAGAACCAAGAGGGCGACCAGGGCCGCCGCCGCGGCCAGGCCGAGACCGCCACCCCAGACGGCGAAACGGCGGCGGAAGGGGAGGACGGCACCCGAGCGGGAAGCGGGCGGGCGATCGACGGCCGAGGATGCGGGTTCGGATCGCGCGGTGCGATCGGTCGGGCGGTCCACTTCCCGTTGCGCGGAAATTCGCGCGACGATCCGCGCTTCAGCCACTGCGCCCAGCGGCTGGAAGGCGACGAGAGCCGCAGCACCTACCGGGGAACCCTCGGCCTCCGCCCGGAGCGCCGCCTCCTCCTCAGGCGTCAATGCGCCCGCAGCCAGGCGGTCCCAGCGCCCGTCGAGCTGTTCGCGCTCGGTTGCCGCGCGGTCGCGCGCCCAGGCGGCCAGCTCGCGCAAGAGCGGATCGTCCTTGTGGAAAGAAGTTTCGGGGGAGGCATCCCCGGCATCGGGCTCGTTCGGTCGGGTCATCGGTTCCTCTCCCGAGCAGGTGTTCGCGCTCTGGGGGTCGGCTCTGACAATTCTGCCAGAAGGTTCCGCGCGAGCTTGCGCAGCCGGCTGCGCCAGGCGTAGACCGCATCGGCCGACAGGCCGGTCCGAAGTGTTGCTTCCGCCACGGGAGTCTCCTCGACCAGCAGCAGGTCGAACAGCTGGCGGCCGAGCGGCGACAGCACCTCGGTCAGGCGGTCGAACAGCTGGGCGAGCACCTCGCGCGAGGCGGCGGTGGTCTCGGTCTCGACCGGCGAGGCGATCCGCTCCAGCTCGTCCGAGAGCGTCGGGTCGTCGCGCCAGGGGGAGCGCCGACCGCTCCGCAAGATCGACACCGTCTGCCGTTCGGCGACCAGGCCGACGAAATTGGCGAGCGAAAGGCCGCGTGCGGGGTCCCAGCCGGCGAGGACGCGGCCGTCGTCGGCGAACAGGATCAGGAAGATCTCTTGCGTCAGATCCTCGACTTCCTGGCGCACGTCGCGCGAGCCGCCCGAGCGATCGCGGCAGAGCAGCAGCTTCCTCGCCACGCGAGCTTGCACCACCGGGGTTAGCCGGCGGACGAGGCGGGTGAGCGCGGTCTCGTCGCCGAGCAGCGCCAGCTCCCACTCGGCCCGACCTTCGACGTCTGAGGTGTCGTCCCGATTCATTTGCGAACTTTGATGGCCGACGATATCAGATCGGACGACGATGCGGAGGGTGACGAAATCAGTCTCAAATATCGCCGGCTTACGACCGACATCGTATCCGGTGATGCCTACCATTCGCTTCGCCATGGGAATCGTCCTCGAACAGCTCACCAAGCGCTTCCAATCGCTTCGCTCACATTCATCGGCCTGCCGTTCGATATCGGCTGGAGGAGGGGCGGGCCGGCGGCGACACGTCGCCGCGATCAAAGCGCCGACGCGTCGGCGCACTCCAAATTGGTTTCCCTTACGCCGCGAAGCGGACGCAGTAGATCGGCGGCAGGTGCGTGGAAAGGGAAGTCCAGGAATCTCCCTGATCTTCGGTGATCCAGAGCGAGCCGGTCGTACTGCCGAAGGCGAGGCGGTCGCCGCTCGCGTCGATGTCGAGCGAGTGGCGGTAGATCAGGTCGTAGGCGTCGCTTTGCGGCAGGCCGCGGTCGAGGACTTCGAAGCTCGCGCCGCCGTCGCGGGTGCGTAAGACGACCAGTTGACCGTCGACCGGGATGCGCTTTTCGTCCTTGATCGCGGGGACGAACCAGGCGGTTTCGGGGTCGCGTGGGTGGACCGCGGCGGCGAAGCCGAATCCCGAACGGGGGATGTCTTTGATCTCCTGCCAGGACGCCGCGCCGTCGGTCGAGCGAAAGATCCCGTTGTGGTGCTGCACCCAGAGCGCATCGGGATGCTCGCGGCTCGCGACCATGATGTGCGGGTCCTGGATGTTCGGGTCGTACGCCCGCTCGGGCGGCATGTACTCGGCGCGCATGCCGTCCGCGTGGGCTCGCCAGGAGGCTCCGCCGTCCTCGGTCAACCAGACGCCGCCGCAGGAGATGGCGATGAGCACGCGCTGGGCGTTCCTCGGATCGACGCAGACCGAATGGATGCCCGGCCAGTCGTAGCCGCCGCCGAACCAGCCTTTCCGTTCCGGCTTGTCCCAGAGCGGCCGGTTCAGCTGCCAGGTAGCGCCGCCGTCGTCCGAGCGGAACAGCCCGCCTGGGAGGGTGCCGCACCAGAGCGATTCGGTGGCCTGATCGGTACCGGCATCGGCGAGCGCCCAGATCTTTTGGAGCTTCCAAGGGATCGACTTGCCGTTCGCGTCGCGATCATCGACGTCGGCCGGCTTTTCCGGATAGGCGGGCGCCGCCCGCTCCTCCCAGGTGGCTCCGCCATCCGTCGAGCGCTGGAGCTTGTTGCCGAAGTGGCCGAGATCGAGCGCGGCGTAGATCCGTCCGGCCGGGTCGATATGGACGATCGAGAGCGGATCGCCCAAGAATGCGGTCTGGGCGATCTTCCAGCCGGCGGCAGCGCGCTCCAGGGTGAACAGCCCTTTGCGGGTGGCGACGAATAGGCGGTTGCTGGGGGAGTGGCTCATCGGGGTTCTCCTGGGATCGGGGAAGAGGGCGGCCTCAGCCGCCGGAGAGGGCCTGCATGACGTAAATCTGGCTGTCCGGTTTCACTCCTTCGGAGAGACCGTCCCGATCGCGGACCGCATCGCCATCGACGAATACGGTCATGTGCTTGCGCAACGCGCCCTGTTCGTCCAGGACGTAGGTGCGGACCCCCGGATTCGTGGCGAACGCCCCGTCCAGGACCTCGCGCACCGTCGATCCCCCAACCTCCTGCGGCGGGCAGGAGAGGTGCCGTTCGAGGGCCGAGGTGAAGATCACTTGGGGCACGGGGAGAGGATAACCGAGTCGGGGCGGTCTGGCTCAGCTGGCTTCGACTTCGCTCAGCCACCGGGCGACTTCGCTCAGGGAGCGGGTTGGGAAGATATAGTCCCGGCGGAAATCCAACAACGATGACGACCTACTCCATCCACCACGAGGCCGAGATCCCGCCCGAGGCGCGCGAACAGGTGCTCGACGGTTTGCGCGCGCACAACCGTCGGCATGCGCCGGACCCCCATTTCGTTCAGCTCTACCTCCTCCTGCGCGCGCCCGACGGGTCGATCCACGGCGGGCTGCTCGCGGAATCGGGCTGGGAATGGCTGCACGTCCAAGTCCTCTGGGTCACCGACGAGCTGCGCGGCCAAGGCTTCGGTCACGCGCTGCTCGTCCGCGCCGAGGAGGAGGCCCGCGCCACCGGTTGCCGCGGCGTCCACCTCGACACCCACGATTTCCAAGCCCCCGCCTTCTACGAGAAAGAGGGTTACCGCCTGTTCGGCGCGCTCGACGACTATCCGCTCGGCTTCAAGCGCTACTTCTTCGCGAAGAACTTCCCGACCGAACCGTCCGAGCCCGATATCGCGCGCGAACATCCCGCGAACATCCCTTGACGTCGGCTTATGCTCATGACTAGGATATCCATGGCTGGCGCCGCCGGTTTTTTTCGGGTCAGTAATATGCTCTAAGAGAGCATAATGGAGATTCGATGAACCCAGGTTCCGTCGCCCCAGGCGCTCCAGCCTTAAGCTTCGTGTCGCAATCCCTCGCTTACACTCCGGAAGTCGCTGCCGCGACCGCTGCGATCCTCGGCCGGGCCCGCTCCGTCATCCCCGAGCTCGAATGGCCGGTTCATGCGCCGTACATCGCGGCGATAGAAGAGTGGAAGAAGCGGCGCAATGCCGTGATCCTGGCCCACAACTACCAGGCGCCCGAGATCTTTCATACCGTCGCCGATTTTTGCGGCGATTCGCTCTCCCTGGCGCAAGAGGGGGCGAAGACCGCAGCCGACGTGATCGTCCTCGCCGGTGTTCATTTCATGGCCGAGACGGCGAAGATCTTGTCGCCTGAAAAGACCGTCCTGATGCCGGACATGCGGGCCGGTTGCTCGCTCGCCGAGTCGATCACCGCGGAGGACGTCCGTCTGCTGCGCCAGAAGTACCCCGGCGTGCCGGTCGTCACCTACGTCAATACCTCCGCCGCGGTCAAAGCCGAGACCGATATCTGCTGCACCTCGGCCAATGCGGTCGCGGTGGTCGAGTCGCTCGGCGTGCCGCGCGTCATCTTCCTGCCCGACGAATACCTCGGCCAGCATGTGGCGAGCCAGACGAAGGTCGAAGTCATCCTCTGGCGCGGTCACTGCGAGGTGCACGCTCGCTTCACCGGCGAGCAGCTCTTAAGCCTGCGCACCCAGTACGGCGCGGAACTCCAGATCCTCGCGCACCCGGAATGCCCGCAGGATGTCCTCGCCGAATCCGATTTCGTCGGCTCGACCGCGGGGATGATCCGCTTCGTCGGCGAGGAGAAGCCGAAGCGTGTCGTCCTGGTCACCGAGTGCTCGATGGCCGACAACGTCTCGGTCGGGTACCCGAATGTCGAGTTCGTCCGGCCGTGCAATCTCTGTCCGCACATGAAGAGGATCACGCTGCCGAAGATCCTGCGCGCGCTCGAACGGATGGAGACTCGGATCGAGGTCGAGCCGGGAATCGCCGGCCGCGCGCGTCTGGCGGTCGAACGGATGCTCGCGGTCGGTCGCCGGGAGTCCCGATGACCCCTCCGGATGCGAGTCCCCAAGCGGCAGGGGAGAAGGCGGTCGAGATCCGCGAGACCGATGTCGTGGTGGTCGGCACCGGGATCGCCGGTCTCACCGCGGCGCTCGGCTGTTGGCCGCTCCGGGTCGATCTGATCACCAAGACCCGATTTGGCGCAGGTGGCTCGAGCGCCTGGGCGCAAGGGGGCGTCGCCGTCGCTTTCGGCTCGGACGATGCCCCGGCGCTTCACGCGGCCGACACGATGGCAGCGGGCGCGGGGCTCAACGATCCCGACGTGGTGGCGATCCTCACTTCCGAAGGGCCGGCGCGGGTGGAGGCGCTGCTCGCGCTCGGCGCGAAATTCGATCGCGACTCCAAAGGGCAGCTCTCGCTCGGCCGCGAGGCCGCCCACAGCCGGCGCCGAATCCTGCACGCGCATGGCGATGCGACCGGCGCCGAGATGGTTCGAACCTTGTCGCAGGCGGTCGATCAGGCGCCCGAGGTCGAGGTCTTCGAACAGACGTTCGCGCTCGACCTCGTGGTGATCGACGGCCAGGTCGCCGGGGTCCTGGCGGATCATCCAGACGGCCGCCGGGTTCTTCATGCCGCACCGGCGGTGGTGCTTGCGACCGGTGGGCTCGGCCGACTCTTCGCGCGGACCACGAATCCGGTCGAATCGACCGCCGACGGGCTCGCGATGGCCGCTCGGGCCGGCGCCCGGCTGGTCGATGTCGAGTTCGTCCAGTTCCACCCCACGGCGCTCGCGGCAGGCGTCGATCCGATGCCGCTGCTGACCGAGGCGCTGCGCGGCGAGGGGGCGATCCTGATCGACGATTTGAGGGAGCGCTTCATGCCGGCCGAACACCCCGACGCCGAGCTCGCGCCGCGCGATGTCGTGGCGCGGGCGATCTGGAGTCGGTTGGCCGCCGGCCGAACCGTCTATCTCGATGCCCGGGAAGCCGTGGGGCAGACCTTTCCCGAGCGCTTTCCGACCGTGTTCGAGCTCTGCCGGCGCCAGGGTCTCGATCCGCGGGTGCAGCCGATCTCGGTATCGCCCGCAGCGCACTACCATATGGGCGGAATCGACGTCGATGCGAGCGGCAAGACGTCCCTCCCCGGCCTTTGGGCTTGCGGCGAGGTCTCGGCGACCGGTGCGCACGGCGCGAACCGGTTGGCCAGCAATTCGCTGCTCGAAGCGTTGGTCTTTGGCGCCCGGGTCGCCGACGATCTGCGCCGGCCACGGCTCGCCCGGCCGCGGCGGCATCCGGAGATCCAGGCCGCTGCTGCGGCGGTGAGAATCCCGCGGGGCCTCGAAGCGTCCCGAGCCGCTTGCATCGTCACTGAAATCCGTGAGCTGCTCTGGCGATCCGTCGGCCTGGTGCGCGACGAGGCGGGGCTAGAAGCGGCACTCGCCCGCCTCGATGCGCTCCACGAGGAGTTTCCGGACCTCGGCGGCGAAGTGCGGAACCTGCTCTGCGCCGGGCGCCTGGTCACCGCGGCGGCGCTCGCCCGCCGCGAGAGCCGGGGGGGCCACTACCGCTCCGACTACCCCGAGGCCGAGCCGAACTGGCAGGTCCACCTGATAACGACACTCGGCAAGGACGGCCGGGTTGAGGTCGAGATCGAGGCTCCGGCGCCCTCGCCAAGCTTGGCGGTGGCGGGCGGCGCGCGATGAGCGCGGCCGTTCTAGACTCGCTTCGGCTGGCGCCTCTACTGCCGATCCTCTACGAGGCGCACGTGCGCGCGGCGCTGCTCGAAGATCTGGGGCGGGCGGGCGACCTGACCAGCGATGCGGTGTTGCCACCCGGTCTGCCGGCCGAGGCGCTCGCGGTCGCCCGGCGTCCCGGGCGGATCGCGGGGCTCCAGGTGGGCCTCTCCGCGTTCCGGCTGATCGACCCCCGGATCGAGATCGAGATCCTCGGCGGCGACGGCCGAGACGCGGAGGCGGGGGAGATCCTCGCGATCGTGCGCGGCGAGGCGCGGACGGTGCTCGCGGCGGAACGGACCGCGCTCAACTACCTCGGCCACCTCTCCGGTATCGCGACCGTGACCCGCGACGTGGTCGCCCAGGTGGCGCCGTTCGGTGCGCGCGTGGCCTGTACCCGCAAGACGACCCCGGGCCTGCGGGCGCTGGAAAAGTACGCGGTTCGCGCCGGGGGCGGCAGCAATCACCGTTTCGGGCTCGATGACGCGATCCTGATCAAAGACAACCATCGGGCGCTGGCCGGCGGCGTGCGGCCGGCGGTCGAGCGCGCCCGGCGGGCGATCGGGCACCTGGTCAAAATCGAAGTCGAGGTCGAAACGCTCGAACAGCTCGACGATGCGCTCGCCTGCGGCGTCGAAGCGATCCTGCTCGACAACATGCCGCTCGAACGTTTGAGGGAAGCGGTGCTCCGGGCCAAAGGGCGCGCGATCACCGAGGCCTCGGGGGGGATCACACCGGAGACCGCGGCAGAGATCGCCGCGACCGGAGTGGATCTCCTGTCGATCGGCTGGATCACCCACAGCGCCCCAAATTTGGACGTGGCGCTCGATATTCGAATGTAGCGGAGCTTCAGGGACCGAATTCACAGAGATCGTCGGCGCGCACGGCTCGGTGGCCGATCCAGAATCTTCCTCCGGCGCTCATCCGCACTCCGACCCACGCTTGGGCATGGGTCAGGTTGGCGTGCCAGAGGTCGAGCATCGCCCAGCCGAACGGCGCATCCATCGGTAGCTCCGCCCCGCCGACTTCCACTCGCTGGACGGCGCGCGGGAAGGCGTTGCTGGGACCGATCGAAATCGGATTCTCCTCCTCGTCGAAGAAGGCGATCTGCGCCTCGCCGAGCGGCTCCCAGCCGGGGGCGATGCCGCAGGGCACGGGGGCCGGCTTCGCCTCCCGGGTATCGCGCCAGACGACCAGCTCCGAGCTGCCGCCGAACCCTCCTCCGGAAAGGGTGCGGGCCTGGAATAGGCTGGAGAGCGGAGCTCGGTCGTCGCGCGAGTCGAATCCGACGAAGCGGCCGTAGAACGTGTAGTCACCCGGCTGGAAGAAGTCCGAATCCGCGACGATGTGAACCGCGCTCTCGCTGCCGGCAAAGTTGCGGTTGACATCGATCTCGATCGAGTCTCCCCACAAGACGTTGGCATTGCCCGCCAGGCCCCGCCCTCCGGCCGAAAAATAGAGCGGGTCCGCCGGTGTGTTGCGCGGCGTTCCGACGCTTGGAGCACTACAGCGCGTCACGACATCGATGGTGACATACCCGAGCGCCGTGCCACCGCTCGCACTCGCCGCGCACAGGGGAGGGTTGGTGAAGGGGAGTGCTGCGCCGGTGTGGGCGGCCCGCAGGAGGTCGCGATCGAGCAACCCGAGCCCCGCCGAAGTCGGGTCGGTGCAGCTCGGAGGGGTGGGAACATCGCGCGAGAACGGGCCTCTTGGACTGATCTCGGAACCGGTGCGCGGCAAGCGCCCCAGGAAGAGATCCCGAAGATTGATGGTTTGAATGTCGAAACCGGTGAGGAAGATGTCGAAAGCGAGCGTCGGCACGCCCCAATCCGTCCAGAGGACAACTCGGCCTTGAGTGGCCGCCGAGAACGCATTGCCGATCGACAGCAGAGTCGTCGCCCCGGAAGGATCGTCCAGCTCGACCCGGAAAAAGGGGAAGAGGAGCGTCGCCGCCGGTTGGTCGTCGAGTCTGCAGTTGCTACCGAGAACGCCGGACACCGCCGGTCGAGGACCGGCGAGCGCACCTGCCAGGAGGCAGGTCGAGAGAAAGGCGATTCGGATCGAGGTCATCAATGATTGGAGGGCGATGTTTGGTGGGCGATGTTCGGTGGGCGATGTTCGGTGGGACAATCGGCCGACAGTCCGGGTAGAGTAGGAGACCTATGAGCGAGACTCTAGTGCAAATCGGCGGACCGGGTCGAGACGTGGCGAGCGAGCGCCCCGCTCGACGGGAAGGGCGGCCGGAATGGCTGCGCATCCGCCTGGCGACACCTTCGCAGTACCACAAAGTCAAAGAGCTGGTCGATCGACTGAACCTCCATACGGTCTGCCAAGAGGCCCGCTGCCCCAACATCTATGAGTGTTGGGGGGAGCACGGCACGGCGACCTTCATGATCCTCGGCGATGTCTGCACGAGGCGCTGCGGCTTCTGCGCCGTCACCTCCGGGCGTCCGGCGAGAGGGGTGGATCGTGAAGAGCCCGAGCATGTCGCCGAGGCGGTGGCCACCATGGGGCTCCGCCACGCGGTGATCACCTCGGTCGATCGCGACGACCTGGCGGACGGGGGAGCGAACCACTTCGCGGCCGTCATAAGGGCGATCCATCGCCGCAGCCCGGGCATTGCGGTCGAGGTCCTGACCCCCGATTTTCGCGGCGTACCGGACGCTCTGGACCTGGTTCTGGCCGCCAGGCCAGAGGTGTTCTCGCACAACATGGAGACCGTTCCACGGCTCTATCGCAAGGCGCGCCCGGGCAGCCGCTACGACCGGTCGTTGGGTCTGCTCGCCCAAGCGGCCGAGAGCAAAGCGACGACCTACCGGGGCACGATCAAGACCGGGATCATGCTCGGTCTCGGCGAGACCCAGGAAGAAATCCACACCACCCTCACGGACATCTTTACCGCCGGAGTCGAGGTCTTGACCCTGGGTCAGTACTTGCAGCCGACCGCCAAACACCTGCCCGTCGACCGCTGGGTGACGCCCCAGGAGTTTGCCGACCACCGCGCTTTTGCCCTCTCGCTCGGGTTTCGGCATTGCGAGTCCGGTCCCCTCGTCCGAAGTAGCTACCACGCCCACGAACACCTCGCCGCGAGCTAAAGACACGGCGGTGCCAAGGAGAGGGGGGGCGGCGCCCGGCCTCCCCTTTGTCACGTTCTCGGGTGCGCGCGCACCAGGAATATTGAACCTTCGTACGGTGACGCCGTCTCTCCGGCGGCGCGGAGACGTTCCGAGCCTCGGTCTAAGGTGTCCCTTGCGACAGCGCAGCACCCTCGAGTCCGCTATGACGCATTCCACGTTCGAACCCTCGCGCACGCTGCCGAGAGCCCTTCGACCCTCCCTTCGCGACGCCCACGTGCCGATCGAGTTTTCAGGTGCGAGCAGTGCCATTCAACGCCTGATCGACCACCTCGACTTGGCCAGCCGAGGCCTCGACCCCGTCCTGATCCGGGGCGAAACCGGTTCGGGCAAGAGCCTGGCATCGCGAATGCTCTACGAGCTGTGTGGGGCCGAGTCCGGCTGGACCGCCATCTCGGCGGATGCATTCGACGAGCGCCTCGTTTCGCGCTGGGTCGGTGAACAGCGCGAAACACTCCCTTCGCTGTTGGCGATCGAAGAGGTCGGCGATTTGAGCGGCGCGGCGCAACGCCGGCTGCTGCGCCTGATCTCCGCGCGAGAAGGCCCCCGGGTGATCGCGACCACCAGCCGAGACCTGAACCTCGAAGTCCTCCGCGGCACCTTTCTTCGCACGCTGCTCGATCGCTTGAACAGCTTCGAGGTTGAAGTTCCTGCCCTCCGCGAGCGCCGGGAGGATTTGCCCATCCTGATCGAGAGGATTCTGGCCGAGCTGGGTGCCAGGTATCGAAAGTCCGTGCGCGGCGTCACCCAAGAGGCGCTTGACCTCTTGCTCGGACACTCGTGGGATGGCAACCTGCGGGAGCTGCGGCACGAGCTCGCGCGGGCTTTCCTCTTCTCGCCCGCTGGAGAAGAGATCGGGAGTCCTTCGCTATCTCCCGACCTCCGGCGCGAAAGTTGCACGATGCGTTGGCCATCGAGCTTGCGCCAGCGCGCCCGGGAGATCGAGCGAGGTTTGCTCAGCCGGGTGCTCGAGCAGAATGGCTGGAACGTCTCAGCGGCCGCTCGCGAGTTCAAGATCAGTCGGGTCGGTTTGAGCAAGAAGCTCCGCGTGCTCGACCTGAGGCGCCCCTCTGCCAGCCTGGCGGAATCGCAACACCGGCGCTGATTCAGAACCCTTCGAGGGTTCTCCGACGGTTCTGTCCTAGACAGGGTCTCGGGAGGATGCTACCCTTCGAGTAGGCATCCTGAGGGCCAAAGCTGTATGAATTACCTGCACCAACCAGAGCTACAGGACAGCTTGAACCAACTCCTACTCGCGTCGCGACCGCGGTTGGAGCGTGTCTTGCGGCATTTCGAGATCCCACCGGAAGACGCTGAAGATATTCTTCAAGATGCACAACTGACACTGCTCTACAAGTGGGAGCAGATTCGCAGCCCCGAGAGCTGGTTGATCGGGACCCTAAAGAAGAAGTGCATCATGTATTGGCGGAAGCGGCGCTCGAGCCTGTGTGACGCCGTCGATACGGCGATTCTGGATTTGGTGGCAACGCCCGTAGCTCCCGACCAGGAGAAAGCCGAGCTGAGCTTCGATCTGAATCGGGTACTCGGCAATCTTTCGGCTCGCTGCCGCTCCTTGCTCAGGCTTCGTTACGGACTGGGTTATGGGCCGAGCGAAGTGGCCGAGCAGATGGGCTATCAACTCTCGAGCATTCGCAAGGTGACGAATCGTTGCTTGGCGGCGCTCACCCGGCAACTTGTGGCGGTCGGCTTCCATCGGGAGCCACAAAATGATTGAGCGGCACCCGACAGCGGAACGGCTTGAGAATTTTGGCCGAGCGAAGCTGTCCCGGCAGCAGAATCGGGAGGTGGTTCGCCATCTCCTGACGGGCTGTAAAAGGTGCGCTCGCTCCCTCGCCGCACACACTCCCCCTGGCATGTCCATAGCGGAGTTCGGACCGGTGCCTCGCGACTACGACGAAATGTTCGCCCGTGCGGGCCGGGCGTTCCAGCGGTCCCGAGCGGAGTTCTCGGAGGAGCAGTTGGAGGCTCCGGCTCTCTTGCGCGAGCTAGAAGAGCACCCGTTCGAGCGTCAGATTCTGCTCGTGATCAACAGCCGCCGATTCTGGACTTGGCCGTTGTGCTGCCTGCTCCTGGAAAGCTCTCATCACTTGGGCTTTAGAGACCCTGCCCGCGCGCTCGAGGCGGCTCGTCTAGGCGTTCGCGTTTCGGAGCAGCTCTCGGTCGAGGGGTATGGGGATGAGCGCGTTCTCGATCTGCGCGCTCGGGCCTGGGCGACGCTGGCCAATGCGCAACGGATCTCCTCCGATTTTCGGAGTTCGGATCAGAGCTTCCTTCACGCCGAGCGTCTACTGTCCAAGGGGAGCGGGGACTCGCTCGAACGGGCTCGAGTGCTCCTACTCAAGGCCTCGCTTTGGGGAGATCTCCGCCGGTTCGCCGAAGCCACAAGGTTGCTCGATCGGGTACTGGTGATCGCACGTCGCTATGGTGACGACCAGATGGTCGCGAAGGCGCAGGTCAAGAAGGGGATTGTTTTTGGCACTTCAGGCCGGACCGAGGAGGCGATCGCCTGCCTACGGGAAGGAGTTCGGGGAATCGATCCCAGATCCGAGCCACGCTTGGTGGTAGCGGCGCACCACAACTTGATCGTCTACTTGATCGATGCCGGGAGTCTCTCGGAAGCGGTAAGACTGCTCGAGGCGATCCGCCCGCTCTACGAAGAAATGGGCGATCGGATGAACCTGATCCGCCTGCAATGGCTGGAAGGTAAGGTAGCGCAGTGCAGCGGTCGACTCTCACAGGCTGAGAGACTTCTCCTCGCAGTCGGCTCCTCCTTGGGAGAGCTGGGTCTCGGCTATGACGCCGCACTCCTCGCGTTGGATCTTGCCGGGGTCTATGCCCGCCAAGGTTGCACCGAGAAAGTTCGCGAGCTGGCGGCCGAAATGCTGCCCGCTTTTCAGTTGCGGGAGGTACACCGCGAGGCGCTCGCAGCGCTGATCGTCTTCCACAAGGCCGCACAGATGGACCGAGTGACTCTCGGATTGATTCAAGAGCTGAGCGACTACCTGCGGCAGTGCCGAGAAAATCCTGGCGCTCGGCTTCGGGATGCGTTCTGATCCGAGAGGGCTGTCCCTTGCTGCTCCCCGCTTAAAACTCGCCCTTTGGCCTCGCGCTGTTCAAGCACCCTGGACAAAGGGCTTGGCGACTGATAATGTAACTTTGGTTTACACACTGTTACAGCGCTAGCGATGGCCTCACCTGCACATGACTCCGGGCCCGAGTCCGCTTTCGAGAATTTGATCGAGAGGGTTCAGCCGCGCCTACGGAGGGTCCTGTCTCGGTATCGGGTTCCTCCCCAAGATGCCGAGGATTTGATGCAGGAGACGTTCCTGATTCTCGTCGCGAAGTGGGGGAGCGTTCAGAATCCAGAAGCATGGATCCTTGCAACTCTTGCAAATCGGTGCATCATCTACTGGCGAAAAAGCCGCAGCCGGCTTTGGGATCTCGTAGATGGAGCGGTGCTCGAGCTGCTCGCGGACGTAAGCCCGTCCGGCCAGGATGGCATCGATTTGCGGGTGGATATGGAAGCCTTGCTCGGGAACCTCCCGGATCGATGCCGCTCCTTGCTCCGCCTCCGATACCAGCTCGGCTGCAGCACGAGCGAGACCGCAGAGAAGACCGGCTATTGCCCTTCGAGTGTCCGGAAGGTCACTCGGAGATGCCTTTCTGCGCTGGCAGCCCAACTGCTCGAACAGCCGGTTCGTGGACCGGAAGATTCCCCTTCCGGGGGCTGACCCGAGTTCGCTACCTGTCCTTGGCGAGGCTGGTTGAAGTTTTTTGTCCCTTGCCGCGCCTCGAACGGGAACCTATGTCTTAGAGGTCTCGCGGGCCGCTCCAGGTCCGCGCTCAACCAAGGAGTATCCAGTCATGTCTCGACGCATCGTTCGTCGCGCACTCGCGTTAGCTTTCGTCGGCGCAGTTCTCGTTCCCTCGTCCTCGTTTGCGCAGAGCGGTCCGGCTGATCGTGTGGAAGCCGGGATGAGCTGGCTCTCGGACCTGTTGAGTCAGGTGCTCGGGAAGCTCGCTCCGGTCTCCGAGATTGGGATCCAGATCGATGGCAACGGGATTGCTTCCCAGATTGGGATTCAGATCGACGGCAACGGGGTAGGCTCTCAGATTGGGATTCAAATCGACGGCAATGGCGGCACGAGATCCACGAACGGCCCAGACAACTAGCGCACCGGCCGGTTGCCGGCATCCGCGAGGGCGTAGTCTGCCAAAGTCTGACGTTTCGACCTGGACTTTGGGTGGGGAAAGGTGTACCTTTCTTCAAAGTCAGCGCTTTGGTGAGAACTGTTCGATGATTGCCCTCGACGCGCCTTTTATCGAAACGTCCCTAGAAGCGTTTCTCGAAGATGTTCGTCCACGTCTCAAGACTGTATTTTTTCGGTACCGGATTCCGCCGGACGACACCGAGGACATCGTCCAACAGGCTCTGCTCGCCTTGTTGTATCGCATGAACTCGGTTCGAGATCCACAGGCATGGCTGATTGGAACCGTCAAGAACAAGTGTCTACTCTATTGGCGCGACCAACGGCGGAGGCTCTATGACTCGGTGGATTCGACCGTTCTCGAGTGGATCGCTCATCCTTCCTCTCCCGAGCAGGAAGACGAAGATGTCCGCCGGGATTTGGCGGCCGTGATTGAAACTCTGCCCAACCGATGCCGCGCTCTCTTGAGCCTGCGCTACGGTTTGGGGTACGAACCCCCTGAGATCGCAGCCCGTCTAGGTTACAGCGCCTCGAGCATGAGCAAGATCACAACCCGTTGCCTTGCCGTGCTTACCCGTCAACTGCTGGTTGCTGGTTTGGGTCGGAAAAAAATATGACCACGATCGTCGATCACCCGAGCCTTGAGGTGCTGGAGCGATTTCTGCTGGGCCAGCTTCCGGCATCCGAACGCCGTCGCGTTATTCGGCACCTTTTGACCGGCTGCAAGGCTTGCCAGCTGCACGCAGGTGCGGCCTGGAGGAGCACCCAGCCGGGAGCGGCAACGCTCCCGATCGACCCCGCTCTCGATGCCCGATACGATGAGGTCCTGGACCGGGTCTTTGCGCGGGTCGAGCGGGTCGAACAGATTCTATGTCGAGAGCGCGCACAGGCTCGAGTTCTATTGGCCGCACTCGACTCGCATCCGATCCAGCGCCAGCGCTTGCTGCTGCGCAACAGCGCCAAATATCGCAGCCGGGCGCTTTGCGAACAGCTGATCGAATCGAGCCAGGAGCGGGGCTTTAAAGATCCGGAGCGTGCCCTGGAGCTGGCTCAGCTGGCGATCGAGATCTCTTGCGACCTGCCCTCGGATGGCACCGGGGCCGACCCGCTTTGCCAGCTCCAAAGCCGGGCCTGGGCACAGTCGGCGAACGCGCACCGCATTCAGGGCAACCTCGAAGAAGCCGAGCGTGCTTTCGAGACGGCCGAGGAACTGCTGGCTGAAGCGCGGGGTGTCGGCATCTTCGACGAGGCGCGGCTCTACGACCTGAAGGCCTCCTTGCGCCGCGACCAACGCAGGTGGCCTGAGGCGTTGGAACTTCACGATCGGGTGATTGGGATCTATCAGGGTTTGGGGCAGCGGCACCTCTTGGGCCGTGCCTATGCCCAGAAGGCCACGGTCATTTCGGAGGTCGGCGATTTTTCTTCGGCGATTTCGCTCTTGCGCCGGGCTCTGGAACTGCTCGACCCCAAAGAGGAGCCGCGGATGTTCTTGGCGGCTCGCCACAACTTGATCTGGGCGTTGTGCGAGAGCGAGCGCTTCCGCGAGGCTTTCGCTCTTCTGTTTCATACCCGCCCGTTCTACCTGCAGGCGGGTGACCGGATGAACCTGCTCAGAATGCGCTGGCTCGAAGGGCAGGTCTCTTCCGGTCTCGGACGTTCGGAACAGGCAGAGGCGGCGTTCCGGGAGGTCCGGCAGGCTTTCGGCGAGCTTTCGCTCGACTTTGACGGCGCGTTGGTTTCCCTCGACCTCGCGGTGCTCCTCGCCCGCCAGGGTCGTGCGACCGAGGTCCAACGAATCGCTGAAGAGGTACTGGCCATCTTTCAGTCGCGCTCGATCCACCGCGAAGCGATCGCCGCAATCGCCCTGCTCAAGCAGGCGGCCGATCAGGAGAAGGCCGAAGTGGCACTCGTCCGCCAGGTCTCCGCGTTCCTGCGGCGCTCGCGCTCGAACCCGGAGCTGGCGTTTGAGAGGGCGGGCGAATTTCTCCCGGATGCCGCGAGCTGAGCGAGAGCCAGGGATCGATCAGGGCCTCGATCCGCCGGGCGACTCGCCTTTCCCCAGGAAATCCGGGAGCGTCACGGTGGGACGATGACGATTGATCTCGATGCGCTGTTCAGGCTCCGCCTCGTCGTCGCGCGATTCGGTGAAATGGACCTGGCGGGATGGTGGAATACGAGGAAGCAGCTCGGCGCGATGGGTGCGACAACGCTCCGCCGTGGTTTTCCACGCACCCACCATTTCGCGCAAGCGCGCTCGGTCTTCGCGGTAGCTGCCCATCGCTGCCGCGAAGTCTTCGATCCGCCGGGCTGCGTGACTCTGTGGCGCCTTCCCGAAGCGACCGAAGAAGCGTTCGACGCCCGGTGGGAGCAATGGCTCGACCATGCCGCGGAATGGTCGCCGTTCTTCGAGAGACTGGAAACGCTCTCGGGCACCGACCTGGCGTCGATTCTCCGCGGCTTCGAGGTCGTCGGTGACCGCGATCTGGCGCGCTATTCGACGCTGCGCAGCTCGGCCGAGGGCAGGGCCGTGCCTCTTCCCGGCGTCTTCTCGGGCGGCGACGCCGATGTCGCGCTGCTCGCGCTCGGCTTTGCGCGAGGTGAGCCGGGGGCCCTGGCCGTCCCCTACGCGCGGCGAGACGACGCATGAAGGCCTCTTCGCGCGCGAATGTCGCATCGTCCTTCACCGTCGTCAAAGGCGCGATGATCGCCGAGACGTACGCCGTTTTCGCCGCCTGGGACTTTGCTCGTTCGAAGCGCGAAAACCTCGATTGTCTGCGCAAGGAAAATTTCATCGGCGCGAGCAGCACCACCTGGCTGGGTGATGTCGCCAAGGTTCTGAATCGTCGCTTCGAGCCCAATGGCCGCGACCGCGCGCTGGTCCTGCTCGCCAAGAGCGGCTGCGACCTCGAAGAGTGGAAGCCGGCCTTGCTTTGGCATTTGACCCGGGACGAGTTCCTCGTGCGGGACTTCTTGGAGAACTGGTTGTTTGCGGCCTACGAATCCGGAGTGTTCCGCGTCCGCCCCGAACAGGTGCTGACCTACCTCCAGGGAATCGGCGAGCGCGGCGCCCGGACCGAGCACGCGTGGAGCGAGAACACGAGGAAGCGTGTCGCCACCGGCCTGCTGAAGATCGCCGCCGACTTCGGACTGTTGCGCGGCACCGCGGTCAAGGAGTTCGCGTCATTCCACCTGCCCGAGCGCAGTTTCCTCTACCTCCTGCACGCGATGCGGGAGGGAGATGCGAGCCCCGGCAAGCTCGTCGTATCGCCTGACTGGCGCCTGTTCCTGATGCACCCTGCCGATGTCGAACGCGAGCTTCTGCGGCTGCACCAATTCCGCAAGGTCGAGTACCAGGTCGCCGGCAGCCTGGTGGAGCTTTCGTTGCCGTGCGGCAGCTCCGCCGAATTCGCAGAGAGGATGGCGGCATGAGGGACCTAGAAAAGCGCATCAAGAACGTCCTCGAGCCGATCCTCGAGCTGCCGGACCCCCGGCCGAGGATCGGTTCGTATCACGACATGCCGTACGCGCTGTTCCGATACGACCCCGAAGACGAGCTGGAGCTGCGCCAGCAGGTTACGATGCTCGAAACGCGCCTCTCCCAGAAGGGTAAGCGAATCCAGCGCATCTCGCTCGCGGAATGTCTGGACGAGGCGATGCATTCCCAGCGACCGCCGGAGGAGTGGTTTGCCGCGGAGCGCGAGCAGGGTGTCGATACGATCGTCGAAACCGTCCACTCGGTCCTTTCCGAGTACGCGCCCTTAGTGGAGCTGGTGGCGGCGAAAATATCGGACGCTCCGGATCCCCTGCGCGACATCGTTTTCTTTACTCGCGCCGGATCGCTCTTTCCCGTCTATCGATGCCATACGCTGCTCGAACAACTGCACGGGCGGCTGAACGTGCCCGCGGTTCTCTTCTATCCCGGCACTTTGGACGGGACGGTCGGACTCAAGTTCATGGGCGTCGTAGACGCCGATCCGAACTACCGCCCGAAGATCTTTTGAAGAGTCTTCTTTGGTGAGACCAACCCGATGACCGATTTCCAGCCGATCCGAACGCTTTTCGCCAGCAACATCGACCGCCGCATCGAGGAGGTCATCAAGGTCGATCAGACCGACGAGGAGCTGCTCCGCGACGAGATCGACGAGTACGTGGTGACGGATGCGATCCGCGCCCACTACACGAACATTTTCGAGGCGTACCGCGAGACCCCCAACCGGCCCCACGAGGGCATCGCCATTTGGATTTCCGGCTTCTTCGGCTCCGGCAAATCGAGCTTCGCCAAGATGCTCGGACTATCGATTTCGAACCGAGGGATTGCCGGCGAGCCGGCTTCCGAGCGCTTTTCCCGGCGCGCCGGCGACACGAAAGTCTCGGTGCTGCTCAAGGCGATCGCCGAGAAGATCCCCACGCACGCAGTCATTTTCGACGTTTCGACCGACCGCGGCATTCGCAGCGGCAGCCAGACGCTCACCGAGATCATGTACGGGCTCTTCCTCCAGAGCCTTGGCTACCCGAAGGATCTCGATTTGTCCGAACTCGAGATCGGGCTCGAAGAAAGCGGCGAGTTGGCGCGTTTCGAGGAGCAGTACCGAGCCGTCATCAAGAAAGATTGGTCGGACGAGAAGGGGAAAACCGCCTTCGCGCTCAGCGAAGCGAGCCGCGTTCTGCACACGCTGGATTCGGCGACCTACCCGATGGCCGACTCGTGGGTGAAGGCGGTCAAGAACAAGGCCGACATCTCCCCCGGCAAGTTTGCCGAGCGCGCCACCGAGTTGATGAGGCGGCGGCGCCCCGGCCATAGCCTGATCTTCGTGGTTGACGAAGTCGGCCAGTTCGTGGCGCGCGACATCCAGAAGATGCTCGACCTGCAGGCCATCGTGCAGAACCTCGGCATCAAGGGCCGGGGTAAACACTGGGTCGTCGTGACCTCGCAAGAGAAGCTCGGCGAGCTGGTCAGCGGACTTGATTCCGTGACGATCGAGCTCGCGCGCCTGATGGACCGCTTCCCCCTGCAGGTCCACCTCGAACCGTCCGACATCTCCGAGGTCACGAGCCGGCGTGTTTTGTCGAAGAACGCCGCCGCCGAGGCCTCGCTCGGCAAGCTCTTCGACGAGCACCGCGGTCGACTTGCGGAGCACACAAGACTAACCGCCGACATCAAGCTGCCGGAGCTCACCCGCGAGAGCTTCGTCAACCTCTACCCCTTGCTGCCTTACCAGATCGACCTCATCATCCAGGTCGTCTCCGGGCTTCGTACGCAGGGCGGCGCCAGCAAACATGTCGGCGGCGCGAACCGCACAATCATCAAGCTCGCGCAGCAGCTGCTGATCAATCCGGCGGTCAACCTGGCCGACCAGCCGGTCGGGGCGCTGGTGCGTCTCGATCAGGTCTATGACCTCGTCGAGAACAACATCGGCTCGGAGGTGCGCGCCAAGATCACGGCCCTCGCCAAGGAGCTGAGCCACCCGCTCGCGCAACCCGTCGCCAAGGTGATCTGTCTGCTCCAGTACGTCAAGAGCGTCCACCGAACGGCGGAAAACGTCGCCGCGGCGCTCTATCCCGGCGTGGCCGCCGACTCCCAGCTCGCCGCGGTGAAGGAGGCGTTGCGCGAGCTGGAAACCGCGCAAAAGGTTCGGGATGGCGACGATGGGTACCGCATCCCGACGCCGGCCGAGGATGACTGGGAGACCACCCGCAACAAAGTCCAGCCCAAACCGGGCGACGCGCACCGCCTCTATTCGGAAGTGCTCGCGTCTTTCTGGCAGCCGCAGCCGACGCATACGCTCTTCGACACCAAGGCCTTCAAGGCCGGCCTGGCAATTCATGGTCGCGAGGTCTCAGACGGCGACCTGGTGTTCCACCTTCACCTGGCCGACGGCGGAAAAGAGTTCCTGGCGCTCGCGGCGGAGCTGCGGGTTCGGAGCCAGCAAGAGCCGAAGAGCGTTTTCTGGGCGATCGCCCTCGATGAGTCGATCGACCGCGAGACGGTGGAGCTGTTCCGCTCGAAGGAGATGCTCTCGAAGAAGGAACGCGACACCAAGGGCGAGGACACCCCCGGCTTGATCGCCGAGGAGCGGGCCCGGCAGCGAAGGCACAACGACGAGCTTCGACGCCTGCTCAAGGCGGCGTGCCTTTCGGGAAGCGTGTTCTTCCGCGGCAACGACCGCAGTCCCGGTGACCGGGCGGTGGACGTTGGCAAAAGCGTCGTCGAGATCCAGAAGGATGTCCTTCCGGAAGTGTTCGATCGCTTCAAGGAAGCCGCCGCCAAGTCGTCCGAGGTGAAGAAGGGCGCCGACGCGCTTCTCACCGCGAGCAACCTCCAAGGCCTTCCCCCGGTGTTCGGCAGCCTCGACCTGCTCCGCGACGAGAAAGGCAAGACGGTCTTCCGCGTCGAGAGCGGTCCGCTCAAGGTGGTGCTCGACCGGATCGACGATCGCGCCAAATATGGTGAAGACCCGAGCGGTCGCTTCCTATGCGACGAGTTCGCCAAGGAGCCTTTCGGCTGGGAGTTCGAGTCCGTGCGTCTCTTGGTCCTCGCTCTCCTGCGCGCCGGGGCGATTGCGGCGACCAGCAAAGGACAAACGCTCGATTCGGTCACCGCCGTCGAGGCACGCGATACCTTCACGAACAACAACCTGTTCCGCCAGGCGTCGTTCCGCCCGAAGAAGGGGATCGAGTTCGACGAGCTGGTGAAGGCGTCCGAAGGCTTCCGCGACACTTTCGGAACGGAGGTACGCGAGTTGAATGCCGGCGCGATCGTCCACGAGCTGCGCCGGGAGGTCGAGCGGAACGAAGACACGGTGGTCTCCGCGCTTCGCCTGCTGACCAACCATCGGCTGCCCGGCGACGCGGCTCTCGAAGGGACCCTCGGGCAGATGAAGGCGATCCTGCGCGGCTCGGAGGACAACGCGCTCGCCACGTTCAACTCTTCGCACCGCTCGATCAAGGACGCGATCAAGCGCGCCGTGGAGCTGGAGCAGAGCCTGACCGAGCCGAGGCTTCGCGACCTGGGTCGCGCACGGCGGGCGTTGGCCACCGCGTGGCCCTTCCTGCGCCAGGAAGCCGATATCTCCGAGGAACTGCGCACCCAGGCCGCCGCGCTCGAAGATCTGCTCGCCCGGGAGAGCTTCTACAAGGAACTGCCGACGATCGAGCAGAACACGGGGGCGCTCGAAGCCGACTACGACCGTCGCTTCGAGGAGGCGCTCGCTCTGCGAATCGCCGCCTATTCCGACGCCTACGACCGACTGGTGAAAACGCCGGGGTGGAGCGAGATCGACGAAGACCTGCAGCGACGCCTCGCCGCACCCTTCGAACAGGGTAAGTCACGGGAGACGGAGCGGCTGCCGATTCCTCAACTGCGCTCCGACCGCGACGCCTGCGACGGCAGGCTGCGATCTGCGATTGCGGAGCTTCACCACATCCTAGACGGCGAGCGCGTCGTGAGCGTGGATCTCGCGAGTTATTTCGGCAGCGGGATCGAGTCCGAAGAGCAGCTGGACGCTGCGCTCAAAGGTATTCGCGAGGAGTGCGCGCGGCTCATCGGGGCGGGCAAAAAGGTCATCGTGCAATGAGGCAGTCGGTGACCGAGTTACCTCAGCTTCATTGGGACTGGTTCCGTCCAGGAGTGAACCTGAGCTCTCCGATCTTTGGAACTCTTTGGAATCCGTTCCAAAAAGATTCCTGGAACCGCCGTGGATAAGGAGACCCGCAACGCCATCGAGCGGGCGACCCAGCGGGGGAGGAAGCTGCTGGAGGACGATTTCGCGGCGCAGCTCGAAGGCGTGTTCGACGTGATGCGCGATGGCACGGTGGCGGCGAAGGGGGGCTCGCACCTCCTCCCGCGGCAGCTGTTCGAACGGGACAGGATCGTCGCCGCGATCGAGCACAAACGGGCCGCCGGAATGAGGGCGGGGGAGGCCGTCGCCGACTTCTTGCGCGATGCGGCCTTCACGACGCTCAACCGCTTCGTCGCGCTCAAGATGCTGGAGGCGCGCGACCTGGTGCAGGAGTGCATCTCGAAGGGCGAGCAATCCGCCGGCTACCGGGAGTTTACGCAGGACACGGGGACCAGCCGCAACGGTGTCGCGCTGCTCCCGGACGGCGCCGGTTACCGCCTCTATATCGAATGTTTGTTCGACGAGCTTTCGACGGAGGTGAAGGTCCTCTTCGACCGCCTCGACACGGCGTCGGTGCTCTGGCCGAAGCGCACGACGTTCGAGGCGCTTCTTGAGGTGCTGAACGGGCCGGAGCTTCGGAAGGTGTGGGGCGAGGACGAGACGATCGGCTGGGTGTATCAGTTTTTCAACTCGGGCGACGAGCGCAAGCGGATGCGCGATGAGAGCCAGGCGCCGCGCAACAGTCGCGAGCTGGCCGTTCGCAATCAGTTTTTCACGCCGCGCTATGTGGTCGAGTTTCTGGTCGACAACACGCTCGGGCGGACGTGGCTCGAAATGTACGGCGAGGGGAGTGGTCTGGCCGAGCGGTGCCGGTACTTCGTGCGGAGCGAAGAGGAAGGGACACGATCTCGGCCGAAGAAGGACCCGCGCGAACTTCGCATCCTCGACCCGGCCTGCGGCTCGGGGCACTTTCTGCTCTATGGCTTCGATCTTCTGCTGACGATCTATGAGGAAGCCTGGGGAGAAGGGGAGTCGGGAGCGAAGAGTATTGCGACCGGTGGGACCTTGCGAGAGGACTACCCGGACCTTGCGGACTTACGGCGAGCGACCCCTGCGCTGATTCTGGAACACAACCTTCACGGTGTGGATATCGATCCGCGCGCCGCCCAGATTGCAGCGCTCGCACTCTGGTTGCGTGCTCAGCGAGCCTGGAAGGATGCTCGCGTTCCGGCAGCGGAACGGCCACGGGTTCGGCGCACGCACATCGTGGTGGCCGAGCCGATGCCGAGCGAACCGGCGCTGGTCGAGGAGTTTGCCGCGCGGTTGGATCCGCCGTTGCTGCGCGAACTGTTCGCCAAGATGGTGAGCGAGATGCGCCTGGCCGGAGAGCTCGGCACTCTCATCCCGGTGGAGGAGGGGATTGCGGCGGAGCTGCACCGGGCGCGCGAGCAGTGGGCGAGGCAGCAGCAGAAGACCATCCCGGGGCTTGAGTCGGTGCGGAAACGAAGCGATTTGGACCTTTCGGGCATTGATGACGACGGCTTTTTTCACGGGGCCGAGGCGAGGCTGCTGGAAGCGCTGCGGCACTTCGCCGAGACCGCCGCGAACGGCATCGGCGTACGGCGTCGCTTGTTTGCGGATGACGCGGTGCAGGGGATCGCGCTGATCGACCTGCTGCGTACGCGCTTCGATGTGGTGCTGATGAACCCGCCGTTCGGCGCGGCAAGCCTGGCGGCCAAGAAGGAGTTCGAGAAGGCCTATCCGCGGACGAAGAACGACATCTACGCGGCTTTCGTCGAGCGCGGCATCGGGCTCCTGCATCCGCACGGGCTGCTCGGAGCGATCACCTCGCGAACCGGGTTCTTTCTGTCGAGCTTCCAAAAGTGGCGCGAGGAGATTCTCTTGAAGGAGGCGCCACCGGTCGTCTTCGTTGATCTGGGCTATGGCGTGATGGATGCCGCGATGGTTGAGGCTGCGGCGTATTGCCTCGAAAAGGGCCGTCAGGTGGCGAATTGAAGACGGTCTTCCTGCGCGTTCTGGAAGCCGAGGACAAGGCGGCGGCGCTGCTCGAAGCTGTCCAAGAGCCGGGGCGGGCGAAGGGCCGGCAACGCTTTGAGGTGGACCAACAGGGCTTCTCTGACGTTCCGCGCTCGCCGTTTGCTTACTGGGTGAGCGAGCAGGTGCGGCGCCTGTTCAAAGATTTACCTCCTCTGGAATCGAATCACAGGAGCGCGAAACAGGGCCTAGCAACATCCAACGATCCTCGATTCCTTCGCCTTGCATGGGAGACCTTCGCCACAAACGGCTGGGTACCGTATGCAAAGGGCGGGGAGTTCTCCCGATTTTACTCGGACATCTATCTCCTTGTTCATTGGGGCCGATCCGGTGCAGCAATTAAGGCCGAGGTCGATGGAAAGTACTCTCATATCGTCGGCTACCAAACGTTCTGGGTCGTAAAAAATCCAAATCACTACTTCCGGTCTGGCTTGACTTGGCCCCGGCGAACACAGGGTGGCCTTTCGATGAGGGCGATGCCGGCGGGCTGCATCTTTGCCGACAAGGGGCCTGCAGCCTTCGTTGAGGAAGATGACACCAACGATTTGCTCGCTCTGCTAGCCACCGCGAACAGCCTGGCGTTCAATGCGCTGGTCGACATGCAAATGGCCTTCGGATCGTATGAGGTCGGTGTACTTCAACGCACACCGGTCCCGAACTTCAGCGACTCTGAAGGTGAGGCTCTCGCCTGCCTTGCCCGTAGAGCTTGGTCGTTGAAGCGCTCCCTAGACACTCGCACCGAGACCTCGCACGCGTTTACGCTTCCGGCGCTGCTGCAAGTCGGCGGCGTCGACATCGCTGTCTGTGCCGCAGCCTGGTCGGAACACGTTTGTACGGTCGAGGCGGAGTTGTCCGACATCCAGGCCGAGATCGACGACCGCTGTTTCACCCTCTACGGTATCAACGAAGCCGACCGCCGATCCATCACTGAGGGCTTCGGTACCCAAGTCGCTGAGGATCTATTGCCCGATGCGGAGGAGGACGCAGGAGAGGACCCCGACGAAAACGAATCGACCGCCGATGCCGCAGTCCTCGCAGCGGAGTTCGTTTCCTGGGCCGTAGGCGTCGCCTTCGGCCGCTTCGATGTTCGCCTGGCCACCGGGGCGCGCTCGTTGCCCACCGAGCCCGAGCCGTTCGATCCTCTGCCCGCCTGTTCACCCGGCATGCTCACCGGCGAAAACGGCCTACCGCTGTCCCAACCGCCCGCCGACTATCCGCTCGCCTTTCCCGCCAGCGGCATCCTCGTCGACGACCCGGGCCACGCGCAGGATCTCGCTACCGCGGTGCGCGCCGTGTTCGATGTGGTCTTCGGTGCCGACGCCGACCGCTGGTGGCACGACGTGGCCGCTCTGCTCGACCCGAAGAACCATGACCTTCGGAATTGGCTCGCCGGCAGCTTCTTCGAGCACCACCTCAAGCGCCATTCCAAGAGCCGCCGGAAAGCGCCGATTCTCTGGCAGCTCCGTACCCCTTCCGGCCGCTATAGCGTTTGGCTCTACGCCCACCGGCTCACCCGCGACAGCTTCTTCCAACTCCAGAACGAAGTGGTCGGCCCGAAGCTCGACCATGAAGAACGGCAGCTCACCAGCCTGATCCAGAACGCGGGCGGCAGCCCCTCGGCCGCGGAGCGCAAGGCGATTGCCGCCCAGGAGGGCGTGGTCGAAGAGCTGCGCCCGATGAAGGCCGAAGTCCAACGCGTGACACCCTTGTGGAATCCCAATCTCGACGACGGCGTCGTCCTCACCATGGCCCCGCTCTGGCGCCTCGTGCCCCAACACAAGCCCTGGCAGAAAGAGCTGAAAGCCAAGTGGCACGAGCTGGCCGCAGGCAAGTACGATTGGGCACACTTGGCCATGCACCTCTGGCCCGAACGAGTCGTGCCCAAGTGCGCCACCGACCGGAGCCTCGCCATCGCCCACGGCCTCGAAGAAACCTTCTGGCTCGAAAGCACCGACGGCAAATGGCAGGCGCGTCCAACGCCGACCCGGCCGGTCGAAGAGATCGTTGGCGAGTGGAGCTCGCCGGCTGTCCAGGCGGCTTTGAAGAGCCTGCTCGATGCGCCCACATCGGGGGGTTCCCTGACGCGCACCCAAAAGAGGAAGACCGATGCTTGAGAAGCTACGACTAAAGAACGTCGGCCCTGCGCCCGAGATGGAGATGGAGTTTGCGCCGCGGCTCAACCTCATCACGGGTGACAACGGGCTGGGAAAAAGCTTCCTGCTGGATGTCGCGTGGTGGGCGCTGACTCGAAAATGGCCGCACGACTGCAATTCGAACCTCACGTCGGGCTATCCGGCTCGCCCCACGGAAATCAAGAAACCGGCGACCATCGGCTTCCGACTCAAGTCGAAGATGACCAGCGTCGCCTATGAGAGTTCCTACTTTCCCCGCGATGAGGCGTGGTTGGGAAAGGCCGGGCGGCCGTGGAATCCGGGCCTCGTGATCTACGCCCACGCCGACGGTGGCTTCTCGGTGTGGGACCCGCATCGGAACTACTGGAAAACGGGGCGCGATGTCGACTTGCAAGAGCGGATCCCGGCCTACGTCTTCAGCAACATGGAGGTTTGGGACGGATTGGACGTCGAGATCGAAAGTAAGCCGACGAGAGTGTGCAACGGGCTGCTCGCGGATTGGGCGAGCTGGATTCGCGAGCGAGGTAAGGACGCAGAGCGCATGGCTGCAGTGCTCGCCCTTCTCGGGCCATCGGTTGGGGATCTGGCGCTCGAGCCGCGTGCTGAATTCGCCCGCCTCTCGGTCAATGACGCGCGCGACATCCCGACGATTCGACTAGGCTTTGGAGAGGACATCCCGATTCTCTATGCCTCGCTTGGCGTCCGACGCATCACGGCGCTGGCCTACATGCTCTCGTGGGCCTGGCGAGAACACGTCATCGCGGCAGCGCAGTTAGGGGAGCCGCCATCGTCGCACGTCGTCCTCCTTTTTGACGAGATCGAAGCGCATCTACACCCGCGTTGGCAACGGACCATCGTCCCCGCGCTACTCAAGGTCATTCAGACGCTGACGGCCGACGAGTCCGCCTCCGTCCAGCTGATAGCGGCGACCCATTCGCCACTCGTGTTGGCTTCCGTCGAGCCATTGTTTTCCACTGAGAGCGACAAGCTCTTCGCGCTTGATCTGGTCGATGGCACCGTGTCGCTCCGCGAGCAACCCTGGGCGAAACAGGGCGATGTCATCAACTGGCTGGTCTCCGATAGCTTCGGCCTCCGCCAGGGGCGTTCGATCGAGGCCGAGCGGGCGATCGAGGCGGCAGAAGCCTGGATGCGAGATGACCAACAGAGCCTTCCCCCGGACCTTGCGACGGAGGGCGCGATTCACGCCGAGCTCCAGCGCGTACTGCCAGGACATGATCCGTTCTGGCCGCGCTGGATTGTCTCGGCCGAGAAGGTCAGGACGGGTTCATGATCCGTTTCGAACCATCGCCTCAGCCGAGCACTTTTGCGGCGCGCGCCGAAACGCGCGGTGCGGCGTGGCTTGCCAGCAACCCTGACACCGCCCGCCCGCCCGACTACTGGAGCGAGTTCAAGGGAGCCCTTGCTGACGCTTTCAAATGGCTGTGCGCCTACTCGGCAATGTACGAGCCGGTCGGCACGGTCGACCACTTCGTGAGCTTCGACGAAGATCGCGCGAGGGCTTACGACTGGTCGAACTATCGCTACGCGTCGGGTTGGATCAACTCGAGCAAACAGGCGCTACGCTCGGACGAGATCCTGGATCCTTTCATCGTCGAGAGCGGCTGGTTCGAGATCATCTTGCCGTCCCTGCAACTTGTGACGACTGACTTCGTGCCCGCTGGATACAGGAACCGTGCGGAATTCGCGCTGAAGCGCTTACACCTCCGTGACGACGAGCGCATCTTGAGACAACGGCGCGAGTGGTACCGGATGTATCAGGATCGCGAGCTCTCGCTGGATGGTCTCGCGAAGAAGGCTCCATTGATCGCGGCTGCTGTCAGAAGGCAGGAGGCTACCTGAGATGCATCCGCTGCACGACTACGTCGCCAAGCAACTCGCCGATCAGATCAAAACCAAACGGATCGTCGTCTGGTACGACGTCCGAAGCGAGTTTGCGCCGTTCATCGACGAGCTGCGAGGCGGCGCGCGAACGAGCAGCGAGCCAATACGGATCTCGGTGGCGGGAACCCCTGTGCTCCTCATGGAGTTTGCCGGTTCGATGTTCGAGGTACGGGCGGCCGTCGAGCCTTTCGTCGGCGGGGACACGCCGGAACTCCTCGTCATCTACCTGCCGGGCTGCGAACGCGACCCGCACGGTTCGGTGCTCATGGAGCTCGAAAAGGCCGGGACGACCTACGAGCCCCAGCTCAAGCGCCTCGCGCGCAATGTCCTTCGGCAGCGGTACACCGATGGGGTCATCGACGACCTTTTCGCTCCGGAGCGCGTCACGTACGAGGACCTCGCTCGCGCGGCGTCCGACTCGTCCTCGACGGAACCGCCTTCGATCTTGAAGAGCATTTTCGACAACGTCACGGGCGGCAACGACGCTCTGCTCGCCGAGTGGCTCGCAAGCGACGCGAGAGATGGCGCCATCGCGGCGAAAGAGGCGACCCCCGAGCTGGTCAAGCTCGTCCGGTCGCGTCTGGGCCTCGAGCCTCCGGCCGACGCGCCCCTCGCGAAACTCCGTGCCGTGACCCTTCGGTACGTTCTCGCCGGGGAGTTTCGCAGCGACTTGCGCTGCGCGCCACCCGCCTGCCTCGAAGGCGTTCCGAGCGCGAAGACCAAAGATCAGGAGGCCGCTCTGCGGGATCTGGCGCGCCGCCTTCGCGCGGACTTTGCGGGCACGTACGCCGCGCTGGCGGATCGCGTCGAGGAGGAGCTTGGTCTTCGCGGCGCCATTCTGCCCCCTGGCGGTCTGGGCGCAATCGACACCTTCCGATTTGAAGAGCGCGCACTTCTCGATCACTGCGGCGACTTGATCGTTGGCGGCAAGTTCGAAGAGGCGCTCCAGATCGTCGTCGAGCGCGAACACAGCTTCTGGCTCGACCGAGATCTCGGCCGGAAAGCCCAATGGGAAGCGTGCCGCCGCATGGCGGAGCTGGGCAGGGTGGCGGTCGCCGTGCGCTCGGCGGTGAGTCAGCCCGTCGGCGAGGCCTCCGCTTGGATCGAGGCGTACACCTCCCGCTCCAAATCCGACGACGGTTGGTATCGTCTCGATCAGGCCCAGCGTCGGCTCGAAGCCTGGGTGGCGAACCTCGACGACGACCCGGACGAGCGTCCCCTCGGAGTCGTCCGCCGGGCGTACGAAGATGCCTGCCGGGCGATGGCGGACGGTTTTACCAAAGCGCTCGTGAAAGCCGGCTGGGCGGTGTCCGGCTCACTACACCAGACACGCATCTGGAGTGAGGTCGTGGCAGAGCGACCCAAGCCGGTCGCCTACTTTCTGGTGGATGCCATGCGCTTCGAGATGGGCGTCGAGCTCTCCGAGCGACTGCCCAAGACTTCAGAGGTGTCCGTACGCCACGCCGTCGGCGCCCTGCCCAGCATCACGCCGATCGGCATGGCGGCCCTTCAGCCGGGGGCTTCGGGCAGTTTCAGCGTCGTGGAGCAGGTCGGCAAACTGGGCGCACGGATCGAAGACGCATTCCTGCCGGACCTCCCGGCGCGGAGGAAGTTTGCCGCTTCCCGTGTTCCGCACCTGGTCGACATCGCGCTGGACGAACTGCTCAGCCTCCAGCCGACGAAACTCGCCAAACGGGTCGAAGGCGCCCAGGTCGTCCTTGTTCGATCGCAAGAGATCGACCACGCGGGAGAGACCGGTTTCACCTTCCAGACGCGCCAGGTGATGGACACCGTGATCGACAACTTGGCCCGGGCGATCCGAAAACTCGCCGCGGTGGGTGTCGAGCACGCGGTGGTCGCCGCCGACCATGGCCATCTCTTCTTCCCCTCCGACCGCGACGAGTCGATGCGGATCGATGCGCCGGGGGGGGCCACAGTAGATCTTCATCGGCGCTGTTGGATCGGGCGTGGGGGAGCGACACCCGCCGGCTGCATTCGGGTCGCCGCTTCGGCACTTGGCTATGACTCGGACCTCGACCTCGTGTTCCCCTCGGGATTGGGCGTGTTCAAAGCGGGAGGCGACCTCGCGTATCACCACGGTGGGCCGTCGTTGCAAGAGCTGATCATCCCGGTCCTCACCGTCCGCACCAAGGTGCGCGGGTCGGTCCAAACCTCAGCCGCCGATCCGATCGTGGTGGACAATCTCCCCGAGGCGATCACCAATCGCATCTTCAGCGTGGCGCTCACCTTGGGTGGAGCGAACCTTTCGATGTTTGCGACCGCGATGGAAATTCGGCCTCTCCTGATGTCGGAAGGCCGTCAGGTCGGCGGCGTCGGTATGGCTCTCGAAGCCGAGCTCGACCGCGCGACCGGATGCGTCAAGCTTCAACCGAACCAGCCCGCGACGATCGCGTTCCTGTTGAGCGATGAAAGCGCCTCATCGCTCCGAGTGGTCGTGCAGGATCCGACCACCGATGCGGAACTGTACCGCTCGCCGACCGAGATCCCGATTCGCCTTGGAGGGTGAGCATGAGCAGATCAGAAGTTCCCCCGCGTGACGCCCTGGACGACAAAGTCAACCGGCTGTTCGCCGGCAAGGTCGTGCGCAAGGACCTCGTTCGGAAGGTGAAAGTCGGGGCGAACGTGCCGGTCTTCGTCCTGGAGTTCCTCCTGGGCAAGTACTGCGCGTCCTCCGACGAAGCCTCGATCCAGCTGGGGCTGCAGGTCGTCAATGAGACGCTCGCGAACAACTACATCCGCTCCGACGAGTCGATGAAGGCACAGGCCACGGTGAAGGACCGCGGGCGGCACACCTTCATCGACAAGGTGAAGGTCCGGATCGTCGACTCCGACTACTGGGCCGAGGTGAGCAACTTCGGTCACCGGAACGTCCACATCCCCGAGCACTACGTGCGCGAGTACGAGCGCCTCGTGATGGGGGGCGTCTGGGCGCAGGTCGACATGCGCTTCGAGTACGACGAGGAATCGAAGGGGAAAAACCCGTTTTGGATCGACAAGCTCACGCCGATCCAGATCGCCACTTTCGACCTCGAAGAGTACCGCCGGCTGCGCCGCGACCTCACGACCGACGAGTGGCTCGACCTGATGGTGCGCAGCATGGGCTACGAGCCCGCCGAGATGTCGCGCCGGCTGAAGATGCTCTTCCTGGTGCGCTTGATTCCGCTCGCGGAGCGCAACTACAACCTCGTCGAGCTCGGTCCGCGCGGGACGGGTAAGAGCTACGTCGTGCAAGAGGTCTCCCCGTATTCCGCCCTGCTGACCGGGGGAACCACGGTCGCCAACCTCTTCGGGCACATGTCCGGCCGGCAAAAGGGCATGGTGCAGATCTGGGACGTAGTCGGCTTCGACGAGGTCGCGGATCTACAAAAGATGCCGAAGGAGGTCATCACCACGATGAAGACCTTCTGCGAATCGGGCAGCTTCCAGCGCGGCCAAGAAGCCGTGTCCGGCGACGCGAGCATCGCGATGTTCGGCAACACCAACCAGCCGATCGACGTCATGGTTCAGACCGGGCACCTGTTTGCGCCGATGCCCGACATCATCCGCGACGACATGGCGTTCATCGACCGGCTGCATTTCTATCTCCCCGGCTGGGAGATCCCGAAGATGCGGAACGATCTGTTCACCGACCACTACGGCTTCGTCGTGGACTACCTCGCCGAGGCGCTCCGCGAGATGCGGAAGCACAACTTCACCGAAGTCATCGACCGGCACTTCTCGATGGGCGCGCATCTCAATGCCCGCGACCGCAAAGCCGTGCGCAAGACGGTGTCGGGCTTGATGAAGATCCTCTTCCCGCACGGCGAGGTGACCCAGGACGAGCTGGCCGAGATCCTCGAATTCGCCCTGGAAGGACGCCGCCGCGTGAAGGAGCAGCTCAAGAAGATGGGCTCCTTCGAGTACTACCACACCTCCTTCAGCTACACCCTGCAAGAGACCGGCGAGGAGAGGTTCGTCGGCGTGCCCGAGCAGGGCGGGCGGGACCTGATCTCGACCGATCCGCTGGCGCCCGGTACGGTCTACACGGCGGGCGTCACGTCGGACGGAACGGTGGGCCTCTACCGCCTCGAAGTCTCGATCTCCTCCGGCACGGGGAAGCTCAAATTGGCCGGCGGCGTGTCCGGTGCGATGAAGGAGTCAATCCAACGTGCCTTCAGCTATCTCCAGGCCAAGAAGGTCGAATTGGGCATCGCGCGCGACCTCGACACCTCGGATGTCCACGTCGAAGTCATCGACCTGCTCGCCAACCGCGTCGAAGCCGAAGTGGGCGTCGCGTTCTTCGTCGCCTGCTACTCGGGATTTCGGAAGGCACCCGTGAGTCCCGCCCTCCTCGTGCTCGGAGATATGAGCATCCAGGGCAACATCAAGCCGCTCCGTTCGCTCACCGAGCCGCTGCAAGTCGCCAAAGACAACGGCGCGAAACGCGCGCTGATCCCGATCGAGAACAAGCGGAGCTTCCTCGACGTCAGCGCCGACATCATGGAGCAGGTCGATCCGATCTTCTTCGGCGATCCGAAGACGGCGGCGATGAAGGTGGTCGGAACGACGTAACGCTTCGGTTTGACCACCCTACACTTCGAGAGGTAGTCTTACCGGGATCTTACTGCCCAAGGATTACCCGATGAAGACGCCTCCAGTCCTGTCCGAGCCCACCAAGGTCCGCCTCTCGACCAAAGGCCAACTCGTCGTGCCCAAAGAGATCCGGGACCGTCATGGCTGGACGGCCGGCGTCGAGCTGGTGTTCGAAGACCTAGGGGGAGACCGGGTGGTCCTGCGGCAATGGGGAGACCTCCCGGAAACGCGGCTGGAGGATCTCGTCGGCTGCACCGGCTACAAGGGGCCGGCGAAGAGCTTGGAGGAGATGGAAGCGGGCATCGCCGAGGGGGCGCGCCGTAGCCGATGATCTCCTTGGACACCAACGTCCTAATCCGCGTCTTGACGGCCGACGAACCTCGCCAGCTCAAAGCAGCGCTCGCCGTGTTGCGTTCCGGGCAGCCGTTGTGGGTTTGCAAGACCGTACTTCTCGAGACCGAGTGGGTCCTCCGGTACACCTACAAACTCTCCCGCGAAGCCATCCTGGCCGGCTTGCAGGGAATCCTGGGCTACCGGGCTCTCCAGGTGGAAAGCCGAGGAACGATCCTTCAAGCCTTGCGGCTCTACGAGAAGGGAATGGACTTCGCGGATGCTCTCCACCTCGCTTCGAGCGCGGACGCCGACCGCTTTGCCACCTTCGATCGAGAGCTCGCGAAAGTGGCAAAGGCGCACGGCGGCGACGACCTCCCCGTGGTTGAGCTTCTGTAGCTTCTGGACAAGGCGATGTGGTCATGACCACGCGGCGCAATCAGTCGCTCGCCTGGTTTCTCACCCGCCTCGGCTACGCCGAGGCGGAAGGCCAGGGTCTTCGAACGATCCAATCGACGCTCTGAGAGGCGGGCTCTCCACCCGCGCGGTTCGAGGCCAGTCCGGTTCGCGTGCTCTGCACGCTGTGGGCGCATCCCCGGGCGAACGGTGGATGAAGGAGCACGTCTTTCCAGGCGCGACCTGTCCGACGTTCGGGACCGAGCGCCAGACTTACGTCCGAACCCCAAGAAACAAATAGCTCGAGAGCAGCGCGAAGATGGCGCTCGGGCTCCAGACCGCTGCCGCGGGCGGGATCGCTCCGGCTTCGCCGAGGGTCTTGAAGAAGGCGAAGACGGCCAGAAAGATGATTCCGAGAACGATCGACACTCCGATGCCGTAGAGCGTCCCCTGGCGGCCGATGCGGAACGCGAACGGCAGGGCGACGACCGCCATGATCAACGAGATCACCGGGAAGGCCAGCTTGTTGTAGAGCTGGACTTCGAGCTCGGGCACCGATTGGCCGCTGGCCTTGAGCTCCGCAACATAGGCGCGAAGCTCGCCGTAGGCCATCTGCTCGGGGGGGCGAATCTCCGCGTCGAAGTACTCGGGCGTCTCAGGGAACGCGACCGCCCGCCGCCCCCGAAAGCGAATGAAGTCGACGACGGCTCCATCCTTGAGAATCCGGGACCAACCGTTCTCGAACACCCAGATGCCCTGGCCTTGGTAGGTTGCATTCTCGGCGTAGAGACGCCGCACCAGCTTGTGGGCGGGATCGAAATCGTAGACGTGCAGCCGCTGCAGAGACTGCTTCTTCGGGTCGTAGTAGGAATAGTTGTAGATGAACCGGCCATGCCCGAACAGCCACTGGCGGTCGGCCCGGCGGTAGGTTCGGACCGTCTCTTCACCCTTGATCTTGTCTCGGATTTGCGCCACCCGTTCGTTGGAAGCCGGGAGGACCTGCGTCTCGAGATAGGCGCAGAACGAGGCGACCAAGAGCGCGCTCACGATCACCGGCAGCGCCAACCGGTAGAGGCTCACGCCGAGCGCCTTGGCCGCCGTGACCTCGTTGGTTCGAGAGAGCAGGCTGAACGTCATCAGCGTCGTCACCAGGACTACCACCGGAGCGATGTCGTAGAAGATCTGGAGCGACATGTACTTGTAGTACGAGAACACGAGGTCCTTGGCGATCTTGTTCTTCAAGATCTCGTCGATCTTCTCGCTCAGGTCGGCGATGACATAGAGCGACAGGCCGGAAGCGGTCACGATCGTCAACACGACGAGAAAGAGGCGAACGACGTAACGATCGAGAAGGTTGGGAAAAAGAAGGCGGAGGCGCGGGATGCGCAGGACCACGCCTCGATCGTCCACGCTTCGGCTGATGGCCGTTCGATCAACAGAGACCTCGGGAACCGACGAGGGGAATGGGGGAGAGGTGGCCACCTTTTTCTTGCGGAGAGAGCGCAGGTGCAAAATGCCCCCCCAGACATCGCGCCGAATCCATCGATCGAGCCGTGAGAAGAGGAGCCCCTTGTCTCGATTCCGGCGGATCAACAAGAAGATTCCCACCGCGGTGAGAATCAGATCGGGAGCCCACATCGCCGCCCATCCCGGGATCTTGCCGTAGCGCGCGGCCTCCTCTCCGTTGAAGAGGAGGATGTAGTAGACCCCCAAGACAGCGATCGACATCGCAAACCCAGAGCCCTTGCCGCCGCGTCGGTTGTTGATCCCGAGCGGCAGGGCGATAAAAGCGAAGGCGAGGCAGGCCGCGGGGATCGAGAACTTTTTGTGCGCCTCGACCCGCGCCAGATTTCGCTGCTCGTCGGTGGCACTCCGGTCGCGGGCCAGGCGTTCGAGATCGCGGAGCGAGAGCTCTCTTACGCTCTTGGAAACCGACCACTTCGCCCTCTGGTTGGTCGAGAATTGGTCTTCCAGGATCAGCTCGAGGCTCTTGTTGCGACTGACCTCATAGCGGGCGGGGGAGGCCACCAAGTTGACCTTCTGGGTAATGGCACCGGTCAATTCCAGGACGACCCGCTCACCCTGTTGGTCGACTCGGACCTGCCCCCATTCAGCGATGGTGATCTGGTTCTCCTCGCTGGCAGGATTCGCTTCGGCGAGGAAAACCCCCTTCCACCGATCTTCGTTCGGGGGAGCCTCGAAGATGTAGAGGACTTTGCCATCCCAGCTGTCGGAGAAGACCTTGGGCTGCACCTGCTTCGAAACGTTCTGGGTCAAGATCTCGAGCCGGAGCTGTTGGAGAGAATGGTTGCCCCAAGGCAAGGCATAAACCATGAGGCCGATGTTCATCGCCGTCAACACTGCGGCCAGCCCCAAGATCGGTCGGTAGAGTCGCGAAAGGCCGACGCCGCTGGCGCGGATCGCGACCAGCTCGCTGTCGGATGCGAGCCGGCCCACGGCGATCAGGATGCCGAACAGGAGCGACATCGGGATCGTGAGCACCACGATGTTCGGCAGCGTCACCAGCAGCAGCTCGCCGACCGTTGACCAGGGGAGGCCGCGTCGAATGATCATCTCCGCCGACTGGAAGAGGAACCGGAGCAGCAGGATGAAAGTGTAAACTAGAAATCCCAGCCCGAGAGGCCCGAGGATTTCTTTGAGGACATAGCGATCGAGTCGGTACACACCCGTCATTATAGGGGTTGGGTGCAGTCCCGATTCGGTTCCTCGCCGGATTCGATCGAATCGGCTTCGGGAGCCTCGGGAGCCATGGGAGCCAACGGTTCCGCCAGACAGAGGGAGATTCCCCGATGCCCATCCACCTCGAACGACGCTTTCGATTCAGCGCCAGTCATCTCTATCGCCGTTCGGATTGGTCCGAGGAAGAGAACCGGCGTCGGTTCGGCAAGTGTGCCAATCTACCCGGACACGGTCACAACTATCGCCTGTTTGTCACGGTCACGGGAGACGTCGATCCGCAGACCGGATTCGTCATCGACCTCGGTGCGCTCGACGAGCTGGTTCGCACCAGGGTCGTCGACCTGCTCGATCATCAGCACCTGAACTCGGCGCTCGCCGAATTCGCCGACGGAGGAGCGATCCCTTCGAGCGAGAGCCTCTTGAGTTGGATCGTCGCCAGACTCGAAGGGGAGCTACCGGTCGGAGTCCGCTTGGCCAAGCTCCGCCTGGAAGAGGATGAAGACCTGGCAGCAGAGTGGACGCCGTAATTGATCGGGCAGTCGCAAGGTCCGGCGCTATGCGAGTTCACATAATCAACCTTATCGGTTGCGCCGATCCCTGAGCGAAGCCGAAGGGCGCTCTGGTTAAGACTTGGACTGCGACCTGCGAAGGTCGACGAGAATCTGTTCGAGCGCCTGGATCAGGTCGCCGCGGTCAACTTCCGACTGGCGAAACGTCAAGGCCAGACTGAACGTCTTGTCAGGCGCCCGGAACTTGAAAATATAGGGCTTCCGTCGCGACGGGCGCCCCTGTTCCTTCCGCAAGCGGCGCCGGAGATCATCGCGGCTCAGTCCTTGGCGTGAGACCTGTTCGAGCATTTGGATCATCTCGCCTTCGTCTCCCGCTTTCAGGACCTCGAGCAGGAGCGACTTCGACTGGATACCGAGGGCATGAACGGTGTCCCGAACACTCTCCGGCATCTGGAGCAAGGCGAGGCTCTCGGTCACCACCGACCGCGATTTCCCAACGGCTTCGGAGATCTCTTCGTGGGTGTACTCGTGCCGCTCGGCGAGAGCCCGGTACCCCTCGGCCTCTTCAAAAGGCGTCAGGTCTTTGCGCTGCAGGTTCTCGATCAGCGCAATCTCGAGAGCCTCGTCCTCCGTGACATCCATCTCGATGACCGGCACGTCGTAGAGGCCGGCCTGCAGTGCGGCTCGATAGCGACGCTCGCCAGAGATGATGCGGTAGATCGGCCCGCCGGTGACTTCGGAGAGCACGTCTTTTTTGGGGCGCACCAGGATCGGCTCGAGAATCCCCTTCTCTCGAATCGATGCGGCGAGATCGTCCAGATCTCCCATCGCCGTGCGTGGCTGCCGAGGATCGGTCTCGATCGCGGAGAGAGGCGCCATCTTCCCGATCGGGATTTCGTGGCGAACCGCGAGCTCCTCAACAAAGTGAGTGTCGTGGCGCATCTTGACCCGCAGGGGTAGACCGCGCTTGCGGTCGGTCAACGACTCAGACACGGCTCAGAACCTCCTCCGACAGTCGGTAGTACTCGTAGGCTCCGGTCGACTTCGGTGCGAACGTGAAGATCGACTCGCGATAAGCCGGGCTCTCCTCCAGCCTCACGCTCTTGGTGATCACGGTCTCGAATACCTTGAGCCCGAATACGCGCTGGATCTGCTCGTGAATGTCCTTGGCGAGAAGCGTCCGCTTGTCGTAAAGGGTGATCAGGGCGCCGAGAATCTGGAGCTCCGGGTTGGCGCGCTGCTTGATCTTGTCGATCGTCTCGAGCAGGTCATCGGTCCCTTCGAGCGCGAAGTAGCTGGCTTGGATCGGAACAAGAACGTGGGTCGCCGCCACGAGGGCGTTCACCGTGATGATCCCGAGGGTCGGCGGCGTGTCGATGATGATGAACTCGAAGTCGTCCCGGACCTTTTGCAGCTTATCTTTCAGGCGATAGTGACCATCGATTTCACCGATCAGTTTCGCTTCGATCTTGGCCAGGGAGATCGCCGAGGGGGCGATCATCAGGTTTGGGATGCGGTCGGCAGGACGAAGAATCTCGGCAAAGCCGCGATTCTCTTCGGTCAGAACATCGTAGACCGTACCCTCCAGGCCGTGCACATCCAAGAACGACATGGAGCTGTTGGCTTGCGGATCGAGATCGACGAGGAGGGTGCGTAGCCCTTTGGTAGCCAGGGCCGCAGCGAGATTGATGGCGGTGGTCGTCTTTCCGACGCCACCCTTCTGGTTGGTAATCGCGAGGATCATCGCGGCGCAGTGTATGGGAGGCCCTTCGAAGGGTCAAGCGCCACTCCCCCGCTCCCGAACGGATGTCGGCGCGCCGACAATCCTTCTAAACCTAGAGAAACAAGCGGTTTGTGGGGTAACGTCACATTTTGTAGCGGTTCGGATCGCTCGGATCCAACTGCTCGAGCACCTGACGGATACGCTCCTCGTCGTCCCTGGCGTCAAGGGGTGCCGCTACCACTTGCGCCTTCTCCAGGACGGCGCGGCGGACGTAGATTGGAGCCCCCGCTCGCAAGGCCAGAGCGATCGCATCGCTCGGACGTGCATCGAGGACCTGTTTCGGATCTTTTGGGTCTAGATGGATCTCCGCGAAGAAAGTTCCATCCCGCAAATCGTTGATCACAATCCGGGAGATCCGCCCACCCAGATGGCCGCACATCTCGAGCAGGAGGTCATGGGTCAGTGGTCGCGGTGGCGCGACGCCTTCGAGGCGGATCGCGATCGCTTGGGCCTCGGTGACTCCGATCCAGATCGGCAGGAACAGCGTTCGGGCCAGATCGCGGAGAATCACGATCGGCACGTTGGAGGAAGGATCGAGCATGAGCCCTGTGACCGCCATGGGAACGAGATCGGATTCGGGAGAGGGCGCGTCTTGGCTCATGAGAGCTATTGTGGGCGCCCTCCCGAATGCGGTCAAGCCGCAGGAGGGTAGGCCCGAGCCCTGAGCGAAGTCGAAGGGTTGAGTCAGGCGACGCGCCGTGCGGTCAAGCTGTGCGGGAGAGCCGTCTCGATCTCGACCCAGGTCGTCGCGCCCAGCGACACCGGGGCGTTGGCGGTCGGGAAGTGCACAATCCGGTGGCACGAGGTCCGCCCGCTTTGGGTGCCTGGCGTCTTTCCCCATCCGGTGACCAAGATCTCGAAGCGACGGCCGATCAACTCCTGGTTGAGCTCCCGTTGAATGCGATCCTGAACGACGAACAGCCGCTGCAGGCGCTCCCCGGCGAGCCCGGGATCCACCTTGCCATCGAGCCGCGGCGCCGCGGTGCCGGGGCGCTCCGAGTAGCAGAAGGCAAATACCACCGCGAACCGAACGTCTTCGAGCAACTGGAGCGTCTCCGCGAAATCCTCTTCACTCTCTCCCGGAAAGCCCACGATGATGTCGGTCGAAAGCGCGAGGTCGGCGCGTGCCTCACGCAGCTGGCGGACCAGATCGAGGTACTCCGCGCGGTTGTAGCCGCGCCCCATACGCCGGAGCAGGCGGTCGCTCCCAGACTGAACCGGGAGATGGAGGTACGGGCAGATATTGGCGTGGCGACCGATCTGCGCGACCATTCCCGGAGTGAAGTCTCGCGGGTAGGAGGTGACGAAGCGGAGGCGCTCGACTCCCTCTTCCGTCGCCACGGCATCCAGCAGGTCGGCGAAGTCTTGGCCGGAAAGAGGATCCCGCCAGTGGTTGACCGTCTGGCCAAGCAGCTCGATCTCGCGAAAGCCGTAGGCGACCAGATGGCGCACCTCCGCCAAGATCTCAGCCATCGTCCGGCTGCGTTCCGGGCCTCGCGTCTTGGGGACGATGCAAAACGTGCAGCTCTTGTTGCACCCCTCGATGATCGTCACCATCCCTTTGTATTCACCCTGGCGCGAGATGGCGTCGAACTCATACGGGCGGTCGGCTGGAAAGCCGATCGCGACCTTGCGCACTCCGGAGCGAGAGGCGGCCACCAGGTCGGTCAGCTCGCCCACTCGGGCCGGGCCCATGACGAAGTCGAGGTCGCGAACCCGCTTGAGCGCCTGCTCCCCTTCCTGTTGGGCGACGCAACCACACAGCCCAATCACCAGGTCCGGCCGGTCCTTCTTGAGCAGGCGGTATTCGCCGAGTCGAGAGTAGACCTTCTGCTCGGCCTTTTCTCGGACACTGCAGGAGTTCAGAAGGATGATGTCCGCCTCCTCAGGTGACCGGGTCGGCAAGACTCCCTGCTGCATCATCTGTCCCACCATGCGCTGGCTATCCAGCTCGTTCATCTGGCAGCCCCAGGTTTCAACGAAGACCCGGCGAGGGAAACCTTCACTCATCACATTAGATCCTTTGGTTTAAGTTCTGGCGGCTCGATCGCTTCCGTTGTGCTCTTCGGCGGTGTTGGCGGACTCGGTTCGAGCTCGGCTCCTTCGCGCAGCCATCCGGGCAAGGCGCCCGAGCGCCGCCCTTCCTCAAGGAAATCACTCAGCTCTTTTTGTGTCGCATCCGCTCGCTCTTTCGCCAGGCGCAATCGGTCGAGGGTCCGATCCCAATTCGGCTTGATCTCGCCGTCCCGCCGGAAAGGGTCGGACTCGGCGTAGAACCGGCGCCGAAGTTCCGCCGCCTGTCTTTCGAGCGCTATCCCTTCGTCGAACGCAGCGCGCCAACGCTCCCGGATGCCTCGCGCCCGCTGGCTCCAGTATTGCCCCTGCTCGACGGAGGCGGTGTCGGGAGGGGGTGGTTCACTCGCCCGCTTCGACTTCGAGATATCAGCGAAGGTGATCTGCCCCTTCTTGGCCAACTTCGGAAGAGTCTCGTCCGTGATCACAGCGACGGACTTGCCGGCTCGGGCCTTCCGCTCCTTCTCCCGCTTCGAAGCTTCGACCAGCGAGGGGCGGGTGGACGAGTCGGGTTCCCCTGAGTCGATCACGATCAGAGTCGCATCGCGGACCCTCGACGAAGGTGCGGCTGGAGTCGCCGGTGCGACGCTTAGGGGATCTTCACCGGAGGCTGGCGCCTCGGAGGGGACCGGTTCAGGTTTGGGTGGAGGGGTTTGGGGCGGGGGGAGCGCCGGTGTGCAAGCTGTGATGCCAACTAGAACCAGCGCGGCGAGCGGGAGGCCACGAACGGTTCGGCGGCGAGGAGCGCGATCAGGTCCGGCCATAGCGGTCTTCGAGGCGGACGACGTCATCGAGCTCCGGCGAGGAGACTTCGATGATGTCGCATCCCGCCGCGCCGGCGACCATGCGGTGCCGGGTGAACGGAGAGATCCGGTAGGAGTCTCCACCACGCAGGGTGATCGAAACCATCTCGCCGTTCTCTTCGACCTGGAGTTCCACCTCTCCCTCCTTGAGGAAGAGCGTCTCGTCCTTCCGCTCATGATATTGGAGGGAGAGGGCGTGTCCCGCATCGACGTGCAGGATCTTTCCGACGTAGCGGTCGGTGTGAGCAAAGATCAATTCATAACCCCAGGGCTTGTCGACACGGCGGATGGACTGTTGCATAGAAGGTGGCTCCGACTTTGAGTTCAGTTAGGCTTTCCGCCCGATGGCGGCGGTGACGTCTACGAGAGCGCGGTCGATGAGTTCGTCCACCTCCCCCGCGGTGCGCAGATTCAGGCACTGTGCCGTGACTTCGGAGAGCGCCCGAGAATCGAGTTCTCGAATCCAGGTCTTGATCTCCGGGATCAAGCGGGGGCTCACCGACAGCCGCCGCAGTCCCAATCCGACGAGGACCGAAGCGAATCGAACATCTGCGGCCATCTCGCCGCACAGGCTGACCTCGATTCCAGCCTCGGCGGCGCTCGCCACGACGAAGCGTAGCATGCGTAAGATCGCCGGATGAAGCGGCTGATAGAGCCCCGCGACATGCTCGTTGTTGCGATCGACGGCCAGCGAGTACTGGATCAGATCGTTGGTGCCGATCGAGAAGAAGTCGACCTCGGTCGCGAGTGCGTCGGCGATCAGCGCCGCCGCCGGCACCTCGATCATCGAGCCGAGCTTGATGTCTCGACGGAAGGGAACCCCATCCCGTTCGAGTCCCGCCATCACCTCCGCCGAGTAGGCGCGAAACTCGCGGATCTCTTCGAGGGTCGAGACCATCGGGAGCATGATCCACAGATCGCCGTGTAACGCGGCTCGGAACAGGCCCCGAAGCTGAGGGCGGAACACTTCGCGCCGCGCGAGCGTCAAACGAATACCGCGCAGGCCAAGAACCGGGTTCTCCTCGCGGGTGTCCATCATCTCGCGGGCGAGCTTGCGACCGCCGAGATCATAGGTCCGGATGATCGCCGGGTGCGGTAGGGCCCTCTCGACGATGCGCCGATAGAGCTGGTAGTGCTCCTCCTCTGTCGGTTGCTCGGGGCTCTTCTCGATGTAGAGGAACTCGCTACGATAAAGTCCAACCCCCTCGGCACCGAAGCGGACCGCCTCATCCACCTCCTCCGGTAGGTCGATGTTCGCCATCAGGTGGATCCGGACTCCATCTTTTGTCACTGCGCTGAGCTCGACGGTATCGAGAAGTGATTCCTCTTTCCGCTCGATCTCGGCCTTCCGCCGTTGGTATTCGGCCAGGATCTCAAAGGTAGGATGGACGATCAGCACCCCCTCGTCACCATCGAGAATCACCCGGGCGGCATCCGTGATCCGATCGCCGATCCCTGCGAGGCCGACCACCGCGGGCAGGTGGAGCGAGCGGGCGATGATCGTCGTGTGGGAGGTTCGTCCCCCGGTTTCGATGGCGAAACCGACGACGCGTTTTCGTCCGAGTCGGACCGCATCCGAGGGCGTCAAATCGTCGGCAACGATGATCAGATCATCCTCGAGTTCGGACAGCTCGTGGTGCGAGATCCCTTGGAGCGCGCGCAGAACATGACGGCTGACATCGGAGACGTCCTCGCTCCGCTCCCGCAGGTAGCTGTCGTCGATGTGCGCGAACTGCTCGTCGATCTCCTCGGCGATCTTGGCGACCGCCCATTCGGCGTTTACGCGACGGCTGCGAATTCGGTCGACGACCCGTCCGATGAATGCCGGATCGTTGAGCAAGAGCACGTGGGCCTCGAAGATCGCGGCGAGTTCGTCGCCGACTTTCTCGCTCGCTCGGGCGCGCGTCTTCCCCAGCTCGGCCTGGGCCTGGCGGACCGCCTCGTGGAAGCGCTCCACTTCGGCGTCGAGATCGGCCTCGGCGATCGGGATTCGGAAGACCTCCCCGACCCGGGTCGAGATTAAGACCGCCTTGCCGATCGCGATCCCCGCCGAGACTCCCATCCCGTGGACGCGCAGCATCTGTAGATCAGGGGCGCTCATGCTGCTCACCTTACGTTAAAAACCCACAACTTGTTTCCAAGAAAATTTGCCGCCAGGGCACAGACCGTTGCCCCCCCTTTGGCCGCTGCCAGCTCCACTCCGCCCGTGCTGTGGAGCAGGCTGAGTACAACGACCGAAATCCCCAGCGAGATCAGATTTACGGTTGTGAAACGGACGATCTCGGCATAGGAGAGGCCGCTGGAGCGAAATGTCCAGAGCTTGTTGAGCAGATAGCTGTTGGCTGCTCCACAGGAATAG
>JANNIH010000072.1:0-80237 GCA_031404815.1 Holophagales bacterium
GGGGTTCCGGTAAAACGATAGGCTGAGCAAAATAGTTTTCGCCCCCGGCCAAAACCGACGATCGCGACCGACCTCAGAGGGTTCGCGACCGGATTCCGCAACGCCCCGAGCGAGCCCGGAGAGTCCCGCAGCCGGCACGACGTGCCGCGCACCGAGATCGGAGCCGGCCAAGGTGGGTCTGAGGGTTCGCGACCGGATGCGCGAAGTTCGGGATCGAGTTCGGAGGGTGCGCGAGCGGATTCTGGAACACCCCGACCGAGTCGGAAGAGTCTCCGGGAGAGCTTCGAACCTCCAAAAGCAGGTGGGGAACACGCCGACCCGGGTCGCGACAGCGCAGAATCCGGCCCCGAACTTCGAGTGCCGGCTCTCGCCAACGGGGACCGCGCACCGGCAACCTGAGACCGAGCAGCGGGCCGTCCAAAATCGCCGGGAGAGGTCGGGCCCCAAGTCACCGCGCTCCTGAATCCGCCGCCGATCGCCGCGACCTGGGTCTCGACGACTCGGAACCCAAGCGGGAAACGCGGGAACGGGCTCGCCACAGCCGCCCGTCGCGCTCTACGGTCCAAAGACCGGTCCGGAATGTCGGGACTTCGCCTCCGGCGACCGAGACCTTGATCGCGACCCTCAAGCGCGCGAACATGGAGGACGTGCGTGCAAAGCGCCCTTCCATCAGCCCCAACCGAGCCGACGGCATCCCAATCGAAGAGGCGCCCTTCTGGGTCCTCCTGATCGCCACCCCCCTGATCGACGCCGTGCTCTTCCTCGGCGCCGTCGGATTCCAGGACGCTCTGGGCGCTTGGCACGGCCAGTGGAAGCCGACCGCGCTCGGAGCGCTCGCGTCTTCGGCGATCCTGATCGCCACCCTCTCCCGCCTCAAACCCTGGCGCCGCCCGAAACCCGGAGAGCCGGACACGCGCCCCCCAATCGTCCACTTCGCCACCTGGCTGCTCGGAACCGCGGCCTTCGCCTTCATCCTGGAAGGGCTGCTCGCACTGATCTGGGCGGATCGCCACCCCGGACCGGTGGGGGTGGCGTACGTCATGATCGTGATCGCCGGGGCTCGGGGGCTTCTGGGGTGGGCGGAGCGGGTCAAGAAGAGGGATCGGAAATGAAGACGGCACCGCTCAGTTATGATGGAGGGCGCCATGACCAACTAAGGCACAGCTCGCCAAAGATACCAAGTGCTTCATCTCTCCGAGCGCGATCGGGCCGCGTTCTTCGAAGCGTTGATTCATCCGCCCGAGCCGAACGAACGCCTGCTGCGCGGATTTGCCGAGCACGACCGCCGGGTTGGTCAGATCACGGCCGAGCTGGGGACCACCGAGCCGTCTCGGATCGCCGAGGGCAAGTGAACGCCACGATGACCAACAGGGTAGCCGAAAGCATCCGTCGCGGGCTGGAAGAGGCGATTTCCTGTGTCGAGGGCTTTGCCGACCTTAGCCGCTACAACGTCCATATCCCGGAGAACAGCACCGTGAAAGCGATTCGGACGAGGACCGGGATGACGAAAGTGAGAGTTCGCAGGCCGAGCCGATGTCCGTTAGAGTCCCTTCCTGGAGACCAGCCATGAAGACTCTCGCCATCGAGTACCCGGAAGCCCTTCTCGCGGCATGGGGCACGACCGATGAAGCCTTCGAACGAGAAGCGAGGCTCGCGCTCGCCATGAAGCTCTTCGAGATCGGAAGAGTCACCTCCGGCCAAGCGGCAGCCCTCGCAGGCATCTCCCGCCCCGCCTTCCTCTTGAGCGGCGAGCGCTTCGGAACTCCGACCGTCGCATGGGATGCCGCGGAGATCGCGGCGGAGCTTGAGACGGATCTCGGATGAATCGGCTGCTGGTCGTCGACACGGGGCCTCTCGTGGCGCTCGCGTCGATCGATCGCCTCGACCTCCTGAAACCGCTCGCTGACAGATTTCCGTACCTGGTGGCAATATGGCTCGAGAGCTGAATTACCTAGTTGACCCAGAATCGATACACCTCTGCGCACAAGTAGGCCCGCTTGTTTTTGGACTCTTTGGATTCATTCAAGGTGAGGACCTTGAGGTCCGAGAAGGAGGGAGTGGAATTTTCGTCGCGCCATTCCTGGCTATTACAGCCCGGCACATCATTAGAGATCTCTACCGGGTAGATGGTCGCGAGCCGCCCGGCCGCCCACATATTACTCGGCACGATGTCTGCCTCTTCCAGGTAATGGATCCGTTTAGGCCGAAGGACAGCGAAAAGGCAATCTGGCGGGTCAATCGCACTTGGGTTTCACTCCATACAGACATAGCGCTACTTCAAGTTTCAGCCGAAAATGATACGGCGAAAAAACTTCAGGGCCAGCCGTTGAAGCGCTTCGAATGGAAGCTATCACCACCACCGGTCGGCGCTCGAGTTGCGGCTTTCGGATTTCCTGGGCTCAAAGTAACCTCGAATAGAGAAACTCTAAATGTGCAGGCTCCTCTCGAACTCAGGTATTTCAGAGTCACGCAAATCTTTCCTCTCGCGCGAGACAGGGGCTTGTTAAATTTTCCATGCTTCGAGGTTGATGAGTCAGTAGGTCATGGATTTAGTGGTGGTCCAGTTTTCTATGAGAACAGGCTCTGTGGGATCGTCTCAGTTGCCAGCAGTTTCGCTGAGCAATCGTGGATTGCGTCTCTTTGGCCGCTTACTCTGATGGAGTACAGCGATGAGTTCGACCGCATGACTTCGTTCGGCGAGTTCCTGGATCGAGGGGTGGTCATTGCAGAAGACTGGCTAGAGTTACGACATCGAATATCAAAGGGAGTTGATAACTTCGGGCAACCATATCTACGCATGGATTCAGAGCGGTAGAGAGATCTGAACGTAATCGACAAGCCGTTCTTTGGACCGCTGTTCTCGACCTCGCCGTGGCGAAAATTCCAGCTGACTAGATTTTCGCAAGAAGCCTTCCGGGCTACTATTAACAGGCTGGAGTCAGAGGCGATAGCGCGGTACCGCGGACAAATGGCTGCCGCCCTCACGTAAGTGCCAACAGCCATGTGCTTCCAGGTGGCGAATGAGATCGATCCGCTTCACGACGTAGCCGCGCTGGCTAAGCGATTAGTCTCTCTCGCGGATCACGTCAGCGCCGTGCAGGTCGCCTTCTAGGAGCATCCGGTTGGCTTCCAAAACCAACTCGACGGCCTCGCGCAGGTTCTCGCGAGCCTCTTCAAGCCCCTCGCCCTGCGTATTCGCGCCGGGGAGCTCCTCCACAAAGGCGACGTAGCCGCCTTCGGGCGCTTTGAGATAGACGGCGGTTAATTCGAGCGACATAGGACCTCCTCGGTTTTGCCGGAGGGGAGGGGATCTTAACCCATGAGACCCTTGCAGGCCCGGCGGTTTTCAAGACCGCTGCTTTCGACCGCTCAGCCACCCCTCCCGAGAACTCAGCGGCGCGGTCCGCCAAAGAGATCTCTGAAGATTTCCTCGCGAGAAAGCCCGAGGTGGGTCGTCACCTCAGTCACGATCGTGGCGAGCGTCCCCAGGCGTAGCGGATTGTGGCGAGGGATCGTCACGTGATGCTCGCCGCCATGATCGGTCGTCAGCCGCAGATGGCTTCCGGTCTGCCGGGACACGCGATAGCCGTACCTCTTGAGGAGATCGGCCAGCTCAGTACCCGACAGATCTCTCGGAAGCCTCAAAGCGCGAGAACCTCCTCGCGAACGAAATGAAGCCGGAGAATCTTCGGTTCGAGCCCTTCATCGAAATGGCAGCGAACCGCGTCACGGACGTTCTCATGCAGCGAGGCGAGATCATCGGCTTCGGTGAAGATCGCTTCGCCGAGCGCGCGCGCCAAGAATCCTCCCTCGGGTGCCTCTTCGACCAGGAAGATCAACTCGCTCATGCTCTCTCCTAGAGTCCGCCAATGGCGGAGGGGATGGGATTCGAACCCATGGGACCCTTGCAGGCCCGGCGGTTTTCAAGACCGCTGCTTTCGACCGCTCAGCCACCCCTCCGTGGGGAGAAACTCTATCCGCCCGGCTCGATTCGTGCGAGGCCCCGGGTGTAGGGGCGTAGGACTTCTGGGATGATGACCGAGCCGTCGGCCTGTTGGTAGTTCTCTAGGACGGCGATCAGGGTGCGGCCGACGGCGTGGCCGGAGCCGTTGAGAGTGTGGAGGAAGCGGGGCTTTCCGCCACCCCCTTCAGACACCTGGCGGTAGCGGAGGCTCGCCCGGCGGGCTTGGAAGTCCTCGCAGTTCGAGCAGGAGGAGATCTCTCGGTAGGCGCTCTGGCCGGGGAGCCAGACTTCGAGGTCGTAGGTCTTGGCCGCGGAAAAGCCCATGTCGCCGGTCGCGAGGCACATGCGGCGGTAGGGCAGCTCCAGCAGCTCCAGAATGCGCTCGGCTTGGCCGGTCAGCTCTTCCAAGGCGGCGTGGCTGGTCTCTGGGGTGGTCAGCTGGACCAGCTCCACCTTGTTGAACTGGTGCTGGCGGATCAGGCCGCGGACGTCCTTGCCGTAGGAGCCCGCTTCGCTGCGGAAGCAGGGGGTGTAGGCCGTGAGGCGCATGGGCAGGACGCTCTCGGCCAAGATCTCGTCGCGGTGGAGGTTGGTGAGCGGCACCTCCGCCGTGGGCACCAGGAAGTATTCGAACCCCTGGAGCTTGAACAGATCCTGCTCGAACTTCGGCAGCTGGCCGGTCCCTACGAGCGACGCCCGGTTCACGATGAACGGCGGCAGCATCTCGGTATAGCCGTGCTGCTCCGTGTGCAGATCGAGCATGAAATTGATCAGCGCGCGTTCGAGCCGGGCGCCCGCGTCGCGATAGACCGTGAAGCGGGCGCCGGTGAGCTTGGCTCCGCGCTCGAAATCGAGAATGCCGAGGGCGGGGCCGAGATCCCAATGCGCCTGCGGCTCGAAATCGAACACGCGCGGCGTGCCCACCGTCTTTTCGATCCGGTTCGCCGTCTCGTCGCCACGCGGCACGCTCTCGTGCGGCAGGTTCGGCAGCGTGAATTCGATCTTTTCAAGCTCGGGGTCGATCTCGCCTAAGCGCGCTTCGAAGCGCTCCATGTCCGCCTTCAGCTGGCCCACGGCGGCCATGGCGGTGGCGGCATCTCCGCCCGCCTGCTTGATCTTGCCGATCTCGCGGCTCGCCTCGTTCCGGCGCCGCTTCATCTCCTCGACTTCCACCAGCGCGGCGCGTCGCTCGCCATCCAGCCGGACCCATTCGTCCAGCATCGTGGGGTCGCCCCGTCGGTCCGTCAAGGCCTGCCGGACGCGCTCCGGCTGTTCGCGTAAGAGGTCTCTCGAAAGCATGGTCGCGAGTGTAGCGGGGTGGGGGTGGGGGGCGTCAAATGACGCTCGGGCGACCGGCGACGTAAACTGCGCAAGAATCCTGGGAGCGCCGAGCTCCAGCTCGGCTGCTTTGGCGACCTCGGCCGCTTCGAGTGCCGAGCTGGAGTTCGGCGCTCCCGGGGAAAAGCACCGACTCCGATCCATGATCCTAGAAAAATCCACGGCCCACCTTCGCCTCCCGCCCCCTGCCTCGATCGCCACCCCGGCCTCCGTGTGCCCCTCGTGGCTCGGCGACGGGGTTCGGGTCGCGGTGGCGCTGGCGGCCTATGCGGCGATCGCGGCGTTCGGCGGGTTCGAACTCGACCGGCTGGCGGGGGCGGAAACGCTCTATCTGTCGCGAGTCGTTTTCGCCGTGCTCGCCGCGGTGGCGTTTTTGGCTCCCGCTCCGGCGCGCGAGCTGGGGTTCGGCGCGGTGCTCGCCACCACGGCGGTTTGGGCTCTGCCGCGCGGGCCGCTGCGCGGATCGACCGTCGTGGCGGTTCTGGTCGTAGCGTTCGGGCTTGCCGCCTGGCGGCGGGTGGTGGCCGAGCCGCAGAGGTTGGCACCGGGGGCCGCGGTGGCGCTCGCGTTCGGGCTTCAGGCTCTGCTGCGCGGACGGCTGCTGTTCGGCTCCTCTCTGTTCGATCCGAAAGCCCTGTTCGCTCTGCTCGCTTTGCCGGTCGCCGCCGGGTGCGCCGCCTCGTGGCTTTCAGGCAAACGCGGCGCGGAGCCTGCGGCGCTGACGCTCGTGGCGGTGGTACTGCTCGCCCCGGGGTGGAACGTCGCGGCGACCCTCGCCCTGGTCGTCCTCGCCTTGGGCGATCTTTCAGCCGATTCCAACCCGCCGAAACTCGTGCGCGCCGCAGCCGGAATCGCGATGTTCCTGCCCTTCCTCTGGGAGCCGCGGGCGGCGGGGGTTGCGGTCATCGCGGCGCTCGTGGCCGGGAGCCTGACCTCGACCGCGCTCGCCCGCCCGGCCGTCCTCTGGGGGGCTGCCGCCCTGGCCCTCGCGGGGACCATGCCGTCCGTTCGCTCCCCAGAAGAGGCGGTCGCTGCCTTGGCTCTGTTCGCCCTGATCGTTCCCGCCTTTCTGATTCCCGTGCGCGGGCGGGCCGATGCCGAGCGGCTGTTCGCGATCCTGGCTCTGGCCGTCGCCGCCGCGTTTGCCGTACCCGGTCCGGCCGCGCTGGTGGCACCGATCGCCTTGGCTTTGATCTCCGCGCCGGTGCGGGGCGGGGCTCGCGTCGTCCACCGGGCGTGGATCGCGATTCTCGGCGGCTTGGCGGGGCTGCTCGCGGCCTACCCCTGGCTGCGGACCGAACCGCTCTCCGACGCTCTGGCGCTGATCGGTTTGGCCCCCACCTGGGGCCTGGGGCTCTGGGTCGTCGTCCTCGCGAGCGGAGTCGCCGCCGTTTTCGCCACAGCGGGGCGGCGCGCCGCGGTGCTCGTTGCCGGCCTTGCGGGGCTTGGCGTGGCACTCGGTTTGCCGCCCGCCGGGCGGACGCTCCTTTCTGGCGAAACCGCTCTCACCGCGGCGGCACCCCGGTTCGAGGCGGCTCTTCTAAGGCACGGGGTCCGGAGCATCGCCATCGACAGCCATCTGGAGAGTTCGGCCGGGCTGGCGCCGGGTACGGTGGTCGCGACGGTCCAACTGCTCGACAACCGAGGGCGAGAGATCGGGAGAGGCGTTCCCCTCCGGCTCGGCACCGAGACGGGGGAATGGGCGGTCGAGCGGCCGGATCTGGCGGCCCTCCATCTGGCGGCACCCGCGCCCTGGCTCTCGTTTGTGGCGGGCGAATTCTTCGGCCGGCGCTACCGCGGCGAAGTTCCTGCCCCGCCCTCCCCCTCCTCGGACCCACCGACCCGGATTCGAATCGACCGGGCGTCGGGCCTGCCGGCGGAGGTCGGCATCGCGCTCCACCAGATCGAGGTCCGCGGCGGGTTGCGGTGAGTCGGATTGGGAACAGAATGCGGCTCGGGTAGAGTCACCGCACGGAGGAGCGCCACACGATGCTCGGACGGCTGTTCGGCAAAAAGGAAGACCCCGCGAGCCCGCTATCGCGGCAGGGACTGCTCAAGAGCGATCTCTGGCTCGATCAGCCGGACGCCTCGGCGCAGATCGCCGAGCGAGAGCGCCGGAGCGAGATCTCGGGGGAGCAGGCCCTAAAGCTGCGCCATTTCGCCGAGCGCGGCTATCTGACGTTCGAGATCGACCTTTCTGAATCCACCGCGCAGGCTCTGGAGGCGGACGTCGACCGCCTCTGGCGCGAGAAGCCGTGGGACGTGGCGTTCGCCTACCAGAGCAGCTTGAAGCTCTTCCCGCTCGCCGATCCGGCGCGCGACCGGCGCCCTTCCGTGCGGATCGCCGACCTTCATTCGGCGAGCGCCACAGCCGCCGGGCTCTACCTACATCGCGAGATCCACGCCTGGGTCGATCTGATCTTCGGCCGGCCGGGAGTCGCCACCCAGTCGCTCCACTTCGAGTACGGCAGCCAACAGGCGCTCCATCGCGACCCGATCCACGTCCACACCTCTCCGCCGAGCCACCTGCTCGCGGCTTGGGTGGCGCTCGAAGAGATCGGGCCGGACTGCGGACCGCTCTCCTACGTGCCGGGCTCGCACCGTCTTCCCTATCACGAGTTCGAGCCGGGGGACCATCGGTTCGACCATGGCCGCCACGCTCCGGAGCGTTTGCAACAGGCGCTCGCCCACGATCTCGAACAGGCCGGCAAGAAGAATCTGCGCCCCGAGCCGTTCCTCTGCCGGCGGGGGGGCGTGCTCCTCTGGCACCACTCGCTGCTCCATGGCGGTTCCACACCGGTCGATCCGGCGCTCACCCGGAAGAGCTTCGTGATCCATTTCTCGACCCTCGGCAACTATCGGCGGGCGCGCCAGAGCGTCCTCGTACCGGGGCCGGACGGCGAGCCGATCAGCCGCTCGTTCGGAACGGATAAAATCCTGACCTCGGGCGGCTCGGGTCCGGTGAGCACCGCCCGGGGGTTCGACAATCCGCTTCGGGGCTACGCGCGGCCGGAGCTCTCCTGATTCCCCTCGGCCGTGTCCCCCGACGCGAGATCCCTGGCGACGCGATCGGATGCGCGATTGGATGCAACGAACACCGCGGCGAGGCCACCCACATCGTCGAGGTTCGCGAGCGGGATCTCCTCGAAGCGGAAAGCGGCCGGGGTAAGGCGGGACGGCGCGGGATCGCCGAAGTCGGGGTGGACCCCTTCCGGCGGCAGGCAGCGAAACAGGCGCAGCTCTCGGAAGTGACCGCCGAGCGCCTCTTGCCAATCCCACAAGAAACGCGGGCTCCTGACTTTAAGCGCCCGGTGTTGGCTAAGCGTCTGGCCGTCCAGGATCGGCGGCACGGACGCGATCAACAGGCCCTCGCCGTCGTCCGAAGCCAGATGTTTTGCCGCGGCGGCGAGCGCGGCGTCCGGATCGGCGAGGTGGGTGAGGACGTTGCCCAGCACGATCCGGTCGAAACGCCCGAGATGATCCGGCAACCGCTCCGCCGTGGCCCGGTGGAAGGTGAGGCCTGGCAAGCGGAAGCGCCGCTTGGCGTAGCGAATCGACCGGGCGTCGGAATCGAGCCCGACCGCGCGCCGGGCACCGGCCGCGATCAGGTCCGCGGTGCCGTATCCCGTGCCACAGCCGAGATCGAGCAGCTCGCGATCCGCGGCGAAGCGGCTGGCAAACGCGTAGAAGGCGCGATGCGCCTGGAACAGGTCGTTCGGCACCTCGGGCGAGATCACCGGCCCGCGCACCGGCAGGCCGGCCAAGAGGCGCGCCCAGGCGTTCTCGAGGCGAAGGGCGTTGCGGCTCACGGGGAGGCACGATACCGCAGATGGGGCGCGCGGCCTGAGAGGCCGCGGACGTGAAATCACAGCGCACCGCTCTTCTGGCGCTTGGCATTTCAGGTCTCACCGCCGCCTGGGCCTTTTGGCGCTTCGTTCCCCTCCCCGCGGACGATCCCCTGCGCAGCACGCTGGTGATTCTCCCCGCCCTGGTCGCCGGGTTCCTCCTGCTCGAACGGGCCGCCGTCCGGCTCGGTGCGCGGCGGATTCCTCCCGCGGCGGGTCTCGCCGAAGCGATCGCCCTGGCCGGGCTCGCGCTGCTCTCGATCGGCCGCGGGCATCTCGGGATCTCCGGGGCCGAGCCGGTGCTCGCTGCTGGGTTTGCGCTTGTGTTGGCCCATCGGTTGACGCGGCAGACGCTCGCTCTGCGCCCTCTGCTGGGAACCGGTGAACCCAAAGGTCTGGGGCTGCCGGCCGTCCCCCCCTGGCCGTTCTTCGCGCTCCCCCTGCTCGCCTATCTCGCGATTTTGCCTTGGACTTCCCGGCAGCGCCCGCCGGATGGCGACGAGCCGTACTACCTGTTGATCACCCACAGCCTCGCCTACGATTTCGATGCCGACCTGACCGACGACTACCGGGACGGCGAGTGGCGCCACTTCATGCCGCGGCCGATCGCGCCGCAGCCGGGCGATCCGGTGGGGGCAAGGGGCGAACTCTACTCGCGCCACAACGAGATGTTGCCGTTGCTGCTCGCGCCGAGCTATCGGATCGCCGGGCTTCCTGGGGCGCTTGCGACCATGGCGGCGCTCGCCGCGGCGCTCGCCTGGATGACGCTCCGGCTCGCCCGACGCTATCCGGGGGTCGGCCCTTCGGGCGCTCTGGCGGCGTACGCGCTCGCGGCGTTCTCGCCTCCGCTGCTGCTCTATTCGGCGCAAGTCTGGGTGGAGGTTCCTGCCGCCCTGCTCGCCGCGATCGCGATCGACCGCATCCGCGCGCCGTTTTCGGGCAGCTGGGACGGGCGGCGCTGGCTCGCGATCGGCCTGCCGATCTTGGTGCTGCCGCTGCTCAAGATTCGGTTCATCTTGCTCGCCGGGCCGCTGCTCGCGCTCACCTGGTGGTACGGCGGGCGGCCGAAAAAGCCGCTGTTGGTGCTGGCAACGCTGCTCGGTTTGGTGGCCGGTGGCATCGTGCTCCACAACCAGATGGTCTACGGCAACCCGCTCAAGATCCATACCTGGCAGGAGGTCGAACCGACCTCTTACGGCTTCGTCGACTACGCCAAAGGATTTCTCGGGATCTTCTGGGATGCGGGGTTCGGCCTGCTCGGCGCGGCGCCGATCTGGCTGCTCGCCCTGCTCGCGCTCGGCGCCTTGTTGCTGCGCCGCCACCCGCTGCCATTCGACCTTCTGATCTTTGCGTTTCCTTACCTGGCGGTCGTGGCGCCCCGCTCCGAGTGGTACGGCGGCTGGTCGCCGCCGTTCCGCTACGCGCTGGTGATTCTGCCCTTTCTGGCGCTTAGCCTGGCACCCTTTGTTGCGGCGCGAAGGCGGCTGGGGATTCGGGCGCTGATCGCCGGGCTCGGCTTGTTGACCCTGGCGCTCGCGCTGCTTTGGATCGCGGTGCCCGGTTGGACCTACAACTTCGCGGATGGCCGCACCTATCTGCTAGACCACCTGGCCTCACGGCTCGGGCTCGATCTGGCGCGGCTCTTCCCCAGCTCGGTCCGGCCGCGCCTGGCGACCTGGATCTTCCCCTTGGGTGTGCTGCTCGGAGGCCTGCTCGTCGCGTTCCTGCGCGTCCCGCGGCGCCTGGAGCGTTGGGGTGGACGCCCGGCGATCGCAGGGCTCGCCGGGTTGCTCGGCATCGCGGCAGGGCTCGCCCTTCTCGCCGCGCTCCCTTCGGCTGCGTTCCGGATGCCGACCCGGGTGATCGAGTTCGAGGACGAGCAGGTGGTGAGATCGGGTGGGCACCTCGAACCGGAGCGCTGGGTGGTCGATCGAACCCGCTTCCGCGGCACCTGGGTGCTCCGCGAGGGGGAACGAATGGAGGCTCCCGTAGCGCCGGGGGGAACGAAGCTCCGCCTGACCCTCCACGGCTATTTCGTCCGCCACCATCCCGGCGATCTGATCGTCCAGATCAAAGCCGGTGGACTGCCGCTCACCAACCTCAGGTTCGATTCCGAGCGCATCTGGGAGGCGCGCACGGTCGGTCCCTTCGATTGGCCGGCGGGTGCGCCTCTCTCGATTTCTCTGCCCCCGCCCACGAGCCCACTGCCGTCCGGAGGAATGGCGAACGGCATGCTGTTCGACCGGGCCGAGCTGGTTTGGGAATGAGCCCGCCGCCCGATCCCGCGGGGCACCCCAAGTCCAAACGGGTGGCGGCTGTGATCCCGACGCTGGGCAAAAGCTCCCACCTCGAAGCCTGCCTCCGCGCGCTGCGGGTGGAGGGCGAGCCGATCGAAATCATCGTCGTCGATCAAGGGGAGCGGCCGGTCGATCTACCGCCCGGGCTCGCCGACCAAATTCTCCGGCCGGGGCGAAATCTCGGCTTTGCCGCCGGGACGAACCTAGGGATCGCGGCCGTTTCCGCCGACGCCGCGCCGTTCGTCGCGACCGTGAACGACGACGCGATCGTAGAGCCGGGCTGGCTCGCTGTTTTGCTCGCGGCTCTCGATGCCGACCCTCGACTCGCCGCCGCGCAGGGCGCCAATCTACGGCTCGATCGCCCCGAGATTCTCGATGGCCTCGGGATCGCCTGGAACCGCCGTTGGCAGGCGGTGCAGATCGGAGCGGGGGAGCCCGCGCCCGGGAGGGAGGAGCTACCGCGCCCGGTCTTTGGCGTCTCGGCGACCGCCGCCCTCTACCGCCGGAGTGCGCTCGAAGCGGTTCGGCTCGGACCGAACGAATTTTTCGATTCGAACCTCGGCTCGTACTACGAGGACGTAGACCTCGCCGCGCGACTTAAACGGGCGGGGTTTCGCGCCCTCATGCTCCCGGCAGCCCGGGCGCGCCACGCCGGATCGACGACCGGAGGCGCCGAGCGCTGGCGCCTGGTCTACGGCAATCGGCATCTGGTGCTCGCCCGCATGTTGGGCCGCGGCTACTGGTGGCGGTTGCCGTCGCTGCTGGGGCGCGATCTTCGCGATTTGGCGCGTGCGGCCATTAACGGGGAGAAGGGACGTGCGGTGGGAATTCTCGCCGGGTGGGGGCGGGCGGCTAGCCGGCTGGTGGGGTTTGCGAATTGGGGTTGAGTGCCCTCTCGCAGCACTTGCGGCGTACGCTGGGCTTGCTGGGTGGCGTAGCTTGCCTGGCCGGAGTTTTCCTGGGGATTACCTATCTCTCTGGGGCTTTTCGATCCGGCGCCGCGCGTGGAGTCGAGCCTCGCCTTTCGGGCGAGCAGGCTCCCGGCCCCTGCTCGGCCGGCGATCCCACGTTACTGATTCCGATGCCGAACTGCCCCGGCCCGAAGGGGTCGAGGCCCCTCGTTCCAAACCTGGTGGGAAAGTCGTTGCGCGGAGGCTCCGAGCCCCGAGCCTCTCGGTTAGATGCCGGAGAGCCAGTCACCGCCGAGGCGATTCGGTCGGCTCTCCGTTCGCTCGGCGTCCGGGGTCAGACGGTTCAGGCGGCGCGTACCCTCGAGCGGGCAGCGGTCTACTCGCCCAACCGCGCCGAGCGCTTGTCGGACGCGGCCGCGGCGCTCTTCGTGCAGGCCCAGATCAAGCAGAGCCCTCTGCCACTACTTTCCGCCTATGAATTGGCCGAGAGGGCGACCTCGGTTGATCCGACCTTCCCGCCCGCCCGGTTCAACCGCGCACTGATCGAAGAGACGCTCGGCCTTCACGCCCAGGGCCGGGCGAGCTGGAGGCGCTATCTCACACTCGACCCTCGTTCTGCCTGGGCGGGCGAGGCGCGAAGCCACCTCGCGACGCTTTCGCCGGAAGTAAGCGACGAGGCGCTCTGGCCCAAGGGGCGGGTGGCTCTCGAAGCCGCCGCCGGCCGGGGTGACACCGTGATGGCGCGGCCGATCGTCGATCGCTTCCGGCAGCTGGCGCGCGAGCATCTGCTCGAGACCGTCCTGCCCGGTTGGGGCGAGGCGGTCCTCGAAGGGAACATGGAGGAAGCGGGGCGGCTCATGAGGATCGCGAAGGTCGCCGGCCCGCTCCTGGCCCGGGTTTCCGGGGATTTCGCTGCAGCGGACGCGGTCTCGGAAATCGAAACAACCGGTGACTCGGCGCCGTCGCTCGCCCGCTCGCTCGCGGCGTATGGCGAGGCCTCCCGGAGGGTTTCCGCGCGCGATTTCGCGGGCGCCGAGGCAATCCTCGGACCTGGCAGCTCCCTCGGGGGCGGAGGGTCGAGCATCGCCCTCGAGACTGACTTCCTTCGCCAGAGGATCGCCTATCAGTTCGACCGGTTCGACGAGCAGCGGGCGATTGGCCGAAGTCTCCTGGCCTCGACCCGGGACGGTCGCCGGCCAGCGCTCCGCGGCCGGGTCCTGTGGAGTCTCGCGACCACCGAGCTGCTCCAGGGGCACCCCGCGGAAGGGATCGCCGGCTATCGTGCGGCCGAGGCGGAGTTCGCCCGGACCGGCCTACAGCAGAACCTCGCCTCAGTCCGCGGGCTTCTCGCCGGGGCGCTTTCGGACGTGGGCGATCTTGCGGCTTCTTGGGATCTCCGCTTTCGGGCGATGAGGGAGCTTGCGGCGCTCGGCGAGCCCTCCCGACTGCGGCTCGCGGCCAGCTCCGCCGCCTTCGCCGCGGAGGAGGCGGGCGAGCCCGCCGCGGCGCGCGCCTTCGTCGAGGAGGCCCTGGCGGCGGCCCGAGTGGAGGGCAAACCGATGCCGATCGCCCGAGTACTGCTTCACCGCGCCGAGCTCGACGAGCGAACCGGGGCGCTGGACAATGGTTTTCGCGCCCTCGCGGAGGCTCGCCGGTGGGGAGCACGGATCGATTCGGAAAGCGACCGCCGCGGACTTTTTCTCGACCTTTACTTCACGGAGGGCCGGCTGCTCGAAACGAGGAATCCGCAGGCGGCCATCGCCCGCCTCTCGGAGACCCTGGAGCGATTCGACCTCGCTGAATACCGCGGACTCCGACCTTGGGCGCTTAGAAGCCGGGCGCAGGCTTCGCTCGCCGCCCGCGACGATTCCGCGGCCGAACGCGATCTGGCCGAGGCGATCGACCTGCTCGAACGGACGCAGTCCTCGGTACCCGACAGCACGCAGGCGATCGGCTACCTCGATCAGGTGCGCGCGGTCTACGAGCAGATGATCGCCCTCCAGATCGACCTGCGGCGCCGGCCCGAGCGGGCTCTCGAGTTTGCCGAGCAAGGCCGGGCACGGCGCCTGCGCGAGCAACTCCAGGGCGCCGTCCGTCTGCGTCCATCGTTCGGCCTCTTGGTCTCCACGAAGAGCGAAAGCAGCCTGCGCGCGGCCCTCGCGCCGGGGCTCGTGGCCCTCGTTTATCAGGACCTCCCGGATCGGCTGTTGATCTGGAGAGTCACCCGCGATCGGCTGGATCTCGTCCAAATCCCCATCGCTCGAGCCGACCTGGAGGCTCAGGTTTCCGAGGCCCGACAGGCGGCGAAGAAGAGCGCGCCGGAGGCAATCGATCGGCTCGCCGATCTCTACGACCTGCTCGTGCGGCCGGCCGGCGTACCGACCGGGACGGACTTCGATCTCTTGGTCGTGCCCTCTGGTCCGCTGTGGGGTGTCCCCTTCGCCGCCCTTTGGGACCGGCAAACGGAGCGCTACCTGGTCGAGCGCACCACCCTCCGCTGGGCGCCGAGCCTCGCCGTATTCGCCATGCTGGCGGAGAGGGGGGGAGACTCGAATCCCCCCGACCGGGTGCTCGTAGTTGCGGATCCAAAGACTGAATCAAGCACCTTTCCATTCGGCCGCCTTCCTGGGGCCCGTGCCGAGGCCCTCGCGATCGCCACATCTTTCCCGGATGCCGAAATTCTCGAAGGCGCCGCAGCCTCCCCTCGCGCGGTTCTAAGCAAGCTGCCGAATACCTCAATCCTCCACTTCGCCGCCCATGCCGTCGCCGACTCCCGCCAGCCCTTCCGCTCATACTTGGTTTTGGCGCCTTCGGGAGGAGGGTTGGACTCCGGCGCGCTCTACGCCAAAGACCTCTTCGGACCGCCACTGCCCAATTTACGCCTTGCGGTACTATCCGCATGCAATACACTGGGAACACATGCGTCGACAAGCGAAGGCATGCTGGGCCTCTCCTGGCCGTTCCTCGCCCGCGGCGCGCGCAACGTGATCTCGAGCCTTTGGGAGACGGAAGACATCGCTTCGGCGAGACTCTTCGCAGACTTCTATGCCGAGTTCTCGCGTCGAACGGAGCCCGCGAGGGCGTTACGCGCAGCGCAAAGTAGGGCGATTAAAGCGAGGATGAAGGTGGGGGGGTGGGGGGCGTTCGTGGTGGTCGGGTCGGCTCACAATCACAACGGGGTGAGTTGAAAACCTGGGTCACAAACCTTGAGAGATCCGCGGTGTGGGAGAGCACAAAGATGACGAAGAGGAGCCTGTATTCGATTCTAGTCGCGGGTACCGCACTTCTCGCGTGGTCGTGCAACCCTAAAACACCGAACCTGACACCGATAGCGAAATCGACGATTGACAACTCGGCGACCCTTGAAGTGATCTTCTACGGCTTGATCGGACTTGTACCCGACCGAAACTATCGCGATCTGATCGCCCTGCTCTTAGACGGTAGTAGCTCTGGCGTTGAGGAGCATGTGCCGGCGCTTTACCTCGATCAGGGGATTTGTTCTGGCTGTAAGAATCTGCCGGATTCGCCTTCTAATTTTTTGTTCGGGGCTCGGTCGATCCATGGTTGGGATCTGTGGTTCCCCGACCTGGAAAAGGAGGGCTCGCCCCTTCGGTCGGGGCGCCCACCGAGGCAGTTCCCAACCCAACTCGTAGACCTTACGTCGCCGTTGTGGATGCCTCAGATGAGCCTGATCAGTCCTCAGGTGGGGACGGTACGGGCCGGATGCCTGGAGGGTAAACCTTCGAACTGTGGCGTAGCAGCGCGGTTCCGGTTAGCAGGGTGGGGCCAAGCGGACGTGCAAGACTCTGGAGTCGAAGCCTGTCATTTCGTCCATGGCTCCGACCGCGTGGTCGACGCGTTTCTCTTTGCTCCTCGAGGAGAACCGGTGGGAACCGCATCGCTGAACGCCGTGGCCGATGCTTCGAAATTTTCGATTCGCTTTCAAGGCCCAGAACTACGTCTCGCATTGCGGAGGTTCGGGCAGCAAGTTCAATATGCTACGCTGATGCCCGCCCAGGGGATCATCCGCCTCGTCGTCTGGAATCAGCCTAAGGTACCGCATTGCGAGGGTCATCCCCGAATGCCACACTTCGAGGCCTATTATAAACTGACGGCCGGGCGGACAACTCGCATTTCAGTTCCAAGGGGGCCTCATGTGACGCCTGGAAAGATCCTTGGCTCTTGTGAAGATCTCCTCACAACGATTGATCCGTCAGAATGCAAAGAACCTGCTGTTTCCTACCCCCACAACATACGGGAGTGCGACTCAATGCTCTACGGCGCAACGCCTTTAACGCCGTGGTAGCTAGCTACTGCGCCAACACCGTCCCGCACAACCACTTACCGATCTCCCGCGCCGCCTCCTGATGCCCGCGGGCGTTCCAGTGACCCTCCCCCGGTGCGCTGTTCGGGAAGCCGTGGAGGTAGATCTTCTCGGCGCTAGCCAGTTCGCGCAGCGGCGGGGCGAGCGGCAGAAAATCGATCCCGAGACGGGCGCCCGCCTCGGCCAGGCGGCGATCGGGGTAGTCCAGATCCGGCACACCGAGCGCTTTGGCGAACGCCTCGCGCTTGGTGCCATCAAAATCGACCTGGATCGGTGTGGTGAGCGAGACCAGGGCGAACCGGGCGCCTTGGACTTCCGCCTCCCGCTTCATCTCGGCCACCAGCGCCTCGGTGACCGCCCAGGCGTTGCGCCAGGCGTCCTCGGTCGGTGGGGCGTAGACCGCGTTGTCGAGGCCCAGCTCTTGGATCGCGCTGCCATGCTCCACCCGCCGCGCCTTCCGGGCGCCGAGCCAGCCGTCGAGCCGGCTTTTGGCGGCCTTCGCGCCCTGGAGCAGGCGGGAGCGATTGACCAGGCCGTAGAACGCCCGGGCGGGCAGGCTGCGGCGGAACTTGTAGCTCCCATGGTCGCGGAACGAGGCGTCGAGAACCAGGTTGCCGCCTTCCAGCTCGAAATAGGGGCGAAGCTCCTCCTGGTCGAGCGTCTTCTCGTTGTTGCGGACATCGTTGCCGGCGTAGAACGCGAGCAGCACGAGATCCGGCTGGAACGGGGCGACCTCCGTGCGCAGCGCGAGCAGCTCCTGCGCCGTGCCGTAGCCGGAGACGCCGAAGTTCAAGGCCTCGATCTTCGCGCGAACCGCCGGGCAGGTCGCGAGCTCAAGCTCCAGGAGCTTCGCGAACGTCTGCTCTTCGGGTACCTGGAGCGCCTCGACGCAGGAATCTCCCAGCACCGCGATACGAAAGGTGCCCGGCGGCTTCTTCGCCGCGATCTTTGGACCGCGCATTCCGCTCGAATTGATCCGGATCTCCGCCCGCCCCTCTTGGGTCCAGAGGCCGGTGGTGTTCGGGATCAGAACCCACCCCCGGTCGGGGTCGGGGCCGTAGAAATTCGGGTTCGACACCCCCGCGACGCGAAACGCCACCTCGCCGATCCCGAGCGCGAACGCGCTCGAAATCAACAAGGCGAGGAGCTTCGCGCGGCGGGGCAAGAAACGCCGCCCGACCCTAGAACAGGGTGTAAATGAACGGCGCGGTCGCTTGGCTGGTCACCACCAGGAGAACCACCAGGCCGAGGATCAGTACGAACGGCACGATCCAATAGACCTTGTTCTGCTTGGCAAACTGCCAGATCTCACCGAACAGCTTGCCTGCGTAGCCTGCTTTGCCCATGATCTTCTCCTCTCGACAGCGATCTTAGAACCGACGATCTAAATCCGACGCTTTTAAATCCGACTAGTCGAGCTGGAACTCCTGTTTCCAATCTCCCGCCTCGGCGAACTTCGGCTGGGCGGTCTTGGCGAGCAGGAACGGTCCGAGCACCAGATAGTCCATCTCGGTGCGCATGAAACAGCGGTAGGCGTCCTCGGGAGTGCATACGATCGGCTCGCCGCGGACGTTGAAACTGGTGTTGACGACCACCCCGTAGCCGGTCAGCTTTTCGAATTCCGAAATCAGCGCGTGGTAGCGCGGGTTGGTCTCAGCGCTGACCGACTGAATGCGCGCGGAGTCGTCCACGTGGGTGACCGCCGGAATGTCGGAGCGGATCTCGTTCACCCAATTCAACAGGTCGTCGCTCCGCTCAGGCGTGCCCGCCGGCTGTGGCGTCCGCCGGTCCGCCCGGACCGGGGCCACGAGCAGCATGTAGGGGGACGGCCGGTCGAGCTCGAAATAGTCGCCCACCCGCTCTTCGAGTACGCTCGGCGCGAACGGCCGGAAGCTCTCCCGGTATTTGATCTTCAGGTTCATCAGCGACTGCATCTTGGTCGAGCGGGCATCGCCGATGATCGAACGGGCGCCGAGCGCGCGCGGGCCGAACTCCATCCGCCCTTGGAGCAGGCCGACCACGTTCTCCCCCGCGAGCACCTGGGCGACCCGGGGCGCCCAGGCCTCGTCGGATAGCTCTTCGTGGGGCAGGTTGTTCTCGGTCAGATATTCGCGGATCTGCTCCCGTGAGAATTCGGGGCCGAGGAGGGCGGCGCTCATGCCGTCGCGCCCCGGGGCGCGCACCGGCCGCGGCTTCCCCATCGCGTTGTGGTAGACCGCGAGGGCGGCACCGAGAGCGCCGCCCGCATCCCCCGCCGCGGGTTGAATCCAGATGTCGTCGAAGATCCCGGCGCGCAGCAGCACGCCGTTCGCGACGCAGTTGAGCGCGACACCGCCCGCGAGGCAGAGGTTCTTCTTCCCCGTGAGTTCGCGAGTGTGGCGCGCGAGCTTCAAGACGATCTCTTCGGTGACCTCTTGGATCGAGCGCGCAAGATCCATCTCGCGCCGCGTGATCCGCGACTCCGGGGAGCGCGCCGGGCCGCCGAACAGGTTCGCGAACCGGTCGTTGGTCATCGCGAGCCCATCGAGGTAGCCGAAGTAGTCCATGTTCAGACGAAACGAGCCGTCGGGGCGGAGGTCGATCAACTCGCGTTTGATCAGATCGGCGTATTTCGCCTCGCCATAGGGGGCGAGCCCCATCAGCTTGTACTCGCCGGAGTTCACCTTGAAACCGGTGAAGTAGGTGAACGCCGAATAGAGCAGGCCGATCGAGTGGGGAAAGCGGATCTCGCGGATCAACCGCAGTTTTTCGCCTTCGCCCACGCCGATCGTGGTGGTCGCCCATTCGCCCACCCCGTCGAGCGTGAGCACGGCGGCCTCGGAAAACGGCGAGGGGTAGTAGGCGCTTGCGGCATGCGATTCGTGATGTTGGGCAAAGCGGATCGGCACTTCATCCACGATGCCGCACGCTTCGAGCGACTCTTCTATGTGCGGCGGAATCCAGAGCTTCTCTTTGATCCAGATCGGGATCGCCTGGAGGTACGAGGCGAGGCCGCGCGGCGCAACCGTGAGATAGGTCTCCAGAATGCGATGGAACTTGAGCAGCGGCTTGTCGTAGAAGACGACCGCGTCGAGCCCCGCTTGCGGGTCGCCCCCGCGTGCGGCACCTTCCGCCAGGCAGTAGCGGACGGCGTGGCTCGGGAAGCCCTCGTCGTGCTTTTTCCGGGTGAAGCGCTCTTCCTGCGCGGCAGCGACGATCTCGCCATCGACGACCAGGCAGGCGGCCGAGTCGTGGTAGTAGCAGCTGATGCCAAGGATCTTCATCGCGTCTCGTTCCCTGAACCGTTCAAAACTGCCGCTCGTAGGTCTCGGGGCCCGAGGGGTGGGCCTCGGTCGAGATCCAATAGGTGGGAAGCTTTGGGTCGGCGCCGTGCGTGATGCCGAGCTTGCCGCGCGCGCGGAGGTAGAGGCCGACCGGCAGGAAGAACAGATAGAAGATGAGCGGCATCAAGATCCAGGTCACCAGAAGGCCGATCCCCCGACCGAGCTTTTCCACCCCCGCGGTGAGCAGCCGGAACCCGCCGAGCGGCGAGAGTAGGGCGATCAGGGTGACGACGGCGGCGATCGAAGCGATCACCGAGGCGAGCGTCGGCCGATGGAAGACGAACGCCACGAGCAGGGCGACGACCAGGCCGACCGAGCCCTGGATCGCACCGCGCACCCGTGCGCCACGGGTGGCCCCGGCGCGCGCCCGGGCCTCCGCCGCGGGATCGCGGCGCCATTGCCAGACCACGGCGGAAGGGGCGAGTTTGCGGTCCGTCATCCTTCGAGTTCCTCGTCGGCGATTCAACCGGGGCTTACGGTAGAGACCCGAAGCGTTCCCTAACGGGTGCAGCCTGCGGGCGGCGGATTCTAGCCGCGGACTTCTTCGGCACGCAAGCGAAGCGCCAACCGACTTGGTCGTGGTCAGGCCTTTCCGCTGGAGGGCGAGCTTGTCCGCGCGGCGGGTGTGGAGGATCGTATTGATCTGCGCCGGTTCGGTGATCGCGCCGAGGCTGGCGAGGACCTGCCGGTCCGGAGACCCGCCCTCGGCTGACGAGGCACGCGGGGCGTATTCCTGGACGAAGAAGAAGAATCCATCTAGAATTACTCTATGTCGAGACGACTAGCGGTCGAGGTTCCGGAAGAGATCGGGGTTTCCGTCAAGACGGCGGCGAAGCGAGAGGGTTTGTCGGAGGAGGCGTGGCTCCGCCGAGCCATCGAGCACGGCCTGCGCAACGGAGTGCCTCGTGAAACCCCTCTGGCTCGCTTGGCGGCGCTCTCGGCACCCACCGCCGATATCGAAGCAATGATCGCCGAGATTGAAGCGAGTTGGGGTTGAAGGTCTTTCTCGATTCCAATATTCCGATGTACGTAGCGGGGCGCGATCATCCGAATCGCGACGCCGCATATCGATTTCTCGAGAAAGTTCAAGCTGGCACAATCGAAGGCTGTACGAGCGCCGAGGTGCTGCAAGAGATCCTCCACCGCTACCACCGGCTGAACCTGCCCGATACGGCTCGGGAGGTCTATGAAGCGATTGTCGATCTCTGCTCCGTCGTCTTTCCCGTTTCGAAGGAAGACACTGATCTAGCGATTGAAATCCTCACTGAGCGGAAAGAGGCGAGCGTGCGAGACGCCCTCCATGCGGCGGTCATGCGAAATCATGGAGTCGAATGGATCGCGACGTTCGATCAAGGTTTCGACTCGATTGCAGGTATCAAGCGGTTGGAGCTTTAGGAGGTCCAGTACTATGTTCTCGGACAGACCGCGGAAGTGGGCAACTCCGCGGTTGGCGAAACGAGGTCTAGGGGCGATTCCCTAGAGTTCGCAGCGAGAGAAGGAGAAATTTCGTGACGCCTGAGTCTGGAGACTCGCCGCTCCCCTAAAGGCTGTCAAATCGCGGAAGAAGCGGAAAAAGCAAAAACCCCGGTAAGCGCACACCTGAGGCCGAAAGGCTTCGGTCAGCGGGTCATTGGAGCGCCCCCGCCTGTCCGGCCTTCAGGACATAGGTAACACCTCGACCTCAAGACATCGGTAACAGGTTGGATCTTTCATTCCTGTCCGATTTACTTCATTTTGCGGGACGTACCACCGCCCAGGTACGTCTCGCCTCAAGGTCGATCTCACGGATTTCCATGTGACGGTAGCTCACAGGGACCCGCTGAGCGAAGGGCTGACAGCGGACCCGCTCCCCGGCAAGGGCCTCGGATACAAAGTACCGATACCCGCGATACTCTAGGCACCCGGCGCTGTTGAGCCGCAGCACTTCAGAACCCTGAGGATGCTCCCAATCTCGGGGCTTTGGCTCATAGCTCCGAGAGCTCTTCTGGTACCGCGAGGCCGGCACTTCCATCGCCAAGGCTTCGTGCGGGCGGACCTCGTTGTATTCCTCACGAAACTCAGCTAACGCTTCGACAAATCCGTCGAATGTCGAGGGAAGGCCGCGGTGTTGAAAGCTCGCCTTGAGAGTGCGATGGAACCGCTCGACTTTGCCCTGGGTCTGCGGATGACGGATCCGCCCGTAGATCAACCGAATCCCTTGCTGAATCAGGCGAATCGAGAATCGGGTCAAGCCATGTCCGTTCGTCGTACTCCACCAGGGAGTTCCGTGGTCCATCAGCATCGTCGTCGGGAGCCCGTACTGCTCGAAGCAGGTCACCAAGGGCGGCAGAGCCGCCTCTTCGGTCAACGACCGCAGGGGGGCCAGGCCGACAGCGAATCGGCTATGGTCGTCCAGTACGCTGAGCGGCGTGCTCGACCAGGCATCCTGCCACTGCATCGGCCCCTTGAAGTCCATCTGCCACAGATCGTTCGGGGTGGAGCGCTCAAAGCGCCGCAGAGCCGCCCGTCCGTCTGGGGCGGGACCGGTCAAGCCTCGGCGTCGAAGAACGCGATCCACCGTGCCGGCGGGCAGGTCGATCCCTTCGCGACGCAGCATCCGGCTCAGTTTTCCCCCTCCCCAGCCGTGCTTCTTGCGTAGCGCCTCGACTCGCTCCTCCACCTCCGGTGAGGTCTGCCGAGGACTATGCTTCGGTCGCCGGCTCTTCGAAGCAAGTCTTTGAAGATTCCCCACTTCTCCGTAACGCTTTATCCACTTGTAGCCCGTCTTCCGGCTTATCCCAAACTCCCGGCACAACTCACTACGGTTGGCATTCTCCTCCAACGCTCGAACCACAAACTGGATCCGTTGATCCATCGCATCGGTCTCCCGCCAGGGCATCGTCAGGGCCCTCCTTGGGCCCCAACTCTGCCCCAACCTGTTACCGATGTCTTGAGGTCGAGGTGTTACCTATGTCCTGAGGCCGGACACCCGCCCGCCCCCCTACCCAATCCAAAACCCCCCACCCCAACTCCACGAACAACCCCCGCACCGTCGGTATCGGCAGCCCGACCACGTTCGTGTAGTTCCCCTCGATCGCTTCGACGAACAGGGCGCCGAGGCCTTGGACGGCGTACGAGCCGGCTTTGTCCATGGGTTCGCCGGTGGCCACGTACCAGCGAATCGTTTGGGCGTCGAGCGGTGCCATGCGGACTTTGGAGATGGCCAGGGTCGAAGCGGTTCGGGGGTTGGGCTCGGCGTGGTGGAGCGCCACTCCGGTGTAGACCTCGTGTTCGCGGCCGGCGATTTTGGCGAGCATCCGTTCGGCGTCTTCTACGTCGGTCGGCTTGCCCAGCAACTCGCCATCGAGAACCACGACGGTGTCTGCCGCCAAGGCGATCTCTCCGGGTTGGACGGCGGCGGCGGCTTTGGCTCGGGCGAGGCGGAGGACGTAGGGTCCCGGTTGCTCGTTCGGTAACGGCGTTTCGTCGAGATCCGCGGGGCGGACGATGAAAGCGAGGCCGAGCCCCAGCAGCAGCTCGCGGCGGCGGGGGGAGGCGGAGGCGAGGACCAGGGGCGGTAGGGGGGTGAGGTTCGCAGTCAAGGTCTAGGGATAGTAGCCTGAGCTTGAGCCGCGGCATTTGTTTCGGCTTCTGGGAATGGGGGCCGCCCTTGATCGATCACGTTGCGCTGTCGTCGTTCCCCGATGGCTCCACCGAAAGATCAATCTGCTCCAGCAGGCTTGTAGGAATGGGCGCCATGTGGTGATCACGGTGGACCAAACAGGCGCCTCGCACACGGGCGGCGGCGGCGATCAGAGAGTCGGCGAGGGGGAGCCGTTCGGTCATCTCGCAGGCGAGGTCGAACGCGGCGAGGGCTATTTCTTCATCGACCGGAACGACTTCGTTCACCAACTCCCGATAGGCCTCGGCCGCTCCGCGTGCCTCTTCGCGTGTAGCCCCGAGCACTCGAAGGCGTCGGGCGAACTCGGTGAGCGAAAGGCTGGCAGCCAAAACTTCCGTCTCGGGCGCCTCAAACAGTTCTTGGACCCGATTCCAGCCGGATTCCCGGCGAAAGTGGGCCAGCAGGGCAGACGTGTCGAGCAGAAAGCGCAGGGTCGCTATCCTTCGGACGCGCGCTCCGCCACGAGTTCCGCAACGGAGTCCCTTTCGGGCGAGAACCGGCGGCCCGCCCCAATCAGCCGACGCGCCATCTCGCCGCGATCGGGGATTACACGGACGAGGATCTCGTCACGCCCCTCGACAGGTTGCCAGTCGAGACGCCAGCCAGGCCTGATCCCGAGCTTGCGCCCCACTTCAGAGGGGATCGTTACGGTGTTCTTCTCGGTTACCGTCGTGACCATGGGGGGATAATTCTCCTTGAGCGCGGAAGTGTCAAGGGCGGGCGGTAGGGGGGTGAGGTTCGCAGTCAAGGTCTACGGATAGTAGCCCGGGATCGACTTCGCTTCGAGCCCGGGGCGCTCCAGGCGGATCTTTACCTCGCGGAACTTTTCGCGGTTGCCGTTGCCGCTATGGGACGACTGGTAGGCGAGCAGGTACTGGGTGCGCACCTCTTCTTCGATCGACTGGTAGACGCTGGAAAGCTCGCTCGCCTTCTCGACGAAGAAAGTGCGCCCTCCGGTCTGGTTGGCGAGTTGCGAGAGCTTGAGCCGCACGTCGGCGTCCTTGGTCGAGAGGTTGATCCCGACCGAATAGATCGCGACCCCCGAGCGCTTCGCGTAGTCGAGCGCGTCGGGGAAGGTGAAGCGGCTCCCCTCGTCGCGGCCATCGGAGAGGAGCAGGATCGCGCGCTTGCCCTTGAGGCCGCCGAAATCGAACAGCGCCTGGATCAGGCAGTCGTAGAGGGCGGTGTTCCCTTCGGCGACCAGATTCGCGAGGCCCCCGGCGAGCACTTCCTTGTTGTTGGTGAACGGCACCGCGAGCACCGGCTTGTCGCTGAAGGTGAGCACCATCGCCCGGTCCTTAGGGCTAATCACCGTCTCGAAGAAGCGCAGCGCCCCTTTGACCGCGTCGTCCAGCTCCTCGGCCATCGAGCCCGAGGTGTCGAGCAGTATGCCCGCGTAGATCGGCAGGTCGTTCACCTTCTCGAAGCGGGAGATCGACTGCTCGGCACCGTCCTCGGTGACGCGGAAATCCTTCTTCGTGAGGCCATCGACCGGCCGCCCTTTGCGGTCGAGCACGGAGGTGTAGAGCTCGACGAAATCGACATCCACCTCGGCCGATTCCGGCGCGTTGATCAGCACCGTGTCCTCGGTCGAATTGCCGTCGGCAAGGTAGGCGATCGCGCGCACGTAGCTCACCTTGTCCCCTTCGGGCAGGAGGATCGGCTGGACGAACGGGCGCTGGTAGAGGGTGGCGACGCGCGTCTCGTCGAGGAACATCTCCACCCGATCGAGGTCGTCCCCTTGCGGCACCTCGATCTCCACCTGGGCGCGCAGGCTCGAACGGTAGGTCTTGCCCGGCTGCGGCTCGATCAGGCGGAGCGAGAAACGGTGCGCACCCGCGTTCAGGAGAACCTCGTCGACCGCGAGCTGGGCACCTTTGGCGTCGAGCGCCCGGACGCGCAACTGGTGGGTGCGCGGCTGATTGCCGAGCGGTAGATCGACGCTCCAGGGGGGGCGCGCCTTGGACAAGATCGCCCGTCCATTCAGCTCGAACGCCAGGCGGGCGATCCCAAGGCCGGTGGTGATCGCCTCGACCCGGGCGGTGCCGGTCTTCAAGCCGGGCGACGGGGGGAGGATGCGCACCGTCTGTTCGCCGGCCGGAATCGCCGCGTTCGCTTCGGCGAGCCGGGGGTCGATGGCGGCGCCGACCTTCGGTTCGCCGAAAACGGCGACGGAAGGAGCGTCGGCGACACCGGGAATGCCCGGAACGATGAGTTCGCGCTCGTCGCGGAAGTAGCGCTTGCCGCCGGCGTCCTCGACGCGGACGATCATGCGATAGACCCCGGGGCGGAGCGACCGCTCGAAGACCAGTGGGATATCCGAGCCACGCGCATCCCCTTCCGGGAGGCTGAAACGGTAGCGAAACTGGTCGAACAGCTCCCCCTCGCGCAGCACCTCGCCGTCGACCACGAAATCGTAGGACGTCCGCTCCCCCACGCGCGCGAGACCGACCTCGGCTTTGGCGACCGCGAGCTGCCCCTGAACGATCGTGCGGCTCTGCCGCCGGGCCGGGAAGGCGATGTCGAGCTTGGCCGGCAGAAGGCCCGCCCCGGCCGGCAGTTCGGTCGAGCGGGAGAGGAAACTTTTCAGCCACTCCTCACCCGGCTTGGGCACGAGCGGCAACTTGGCTTCGAGCTTCGTCCAATCGATCGCCTGCCCGAGGGCGGTGATCATCGTGTCGCCGCGCGGGCACGCGGCAATGGCGCGAGCTGCACGCGCTTCGCCATCTAAGGGCGTGCCGAGCAGCCCGGGGGGCTCCGCGAACGCCGACAAGTTGAGCAGGCGCGAGGGTCCTTCGGTCGGGTACCAGAGGCGGTAGGCACCGCGAACGCCGCCAGCCGGTTGGTAGAAGACCAGGTTGAAGAAACCGTGGACCAGCTCGTTCGAGGTGTACGACCAGATCTCGATCGGATGCATCGCTTCGGGGCAGCGGAGGGCCTCGATGTTGGCCGGAACGCCGTTCCAAAGCAGCATCTTCGCCCGGTCCTCAGTCAAGTTGCCGAAGCGCTCGCGGGCGATCGCCGCGCGTTCCTTCCAGCGATCTTCGAGCTCGTTCCTCGCCGTCTCGGGGAACGGATCGCGGACCTGCCAGAAGCGGCGGATGAACGAGTCGCGCTGATAGTCCTCTCTAAGCGCCAGGAACGCCGCGCGCTCCGGCCCCGCGATCAGGAGCGCAACATCTTCGAGCCAGGTCTGGTGCCGGGGGCCAAGCTCGCCGCCGACCGGCGGGGCGGCGGGCGCGGGCGCGGGTGGCTTGGCGGCACGCGCGATGCCCAATCCGCTCGTCGCTCCCAAAGCGAACAGCGCTGCGAGGAGAAGGAGGGGGCCACACCTGAGCATCGACATCGTGGGCCGATCCTACGCGCCCACCGCCCTCCCGACAACGGCGCGGGACGAAACCGGCCGAACGAGGGACGGGCGGGGGCGGGCCGGTTACGGGTAGTACCCGCGCAGGGTCTTTGCGTCCAGCCCCGGCTTGCCGACCTTGAGATCGATGGTCCGGAACTCCGTGTCGTCCGAGCTATTGGTCGACTGGTAGGCGATCAGGTATTGCGAGCGCAACTCCTGCTCGATCTCGTTGTAGATCCGCGCCAGCTCTTCCGGCTTCTGGACGAAGAACGACCGACCGCCGGTCTCTTCGGCGAGCTTGGTCAGCTTCTTCTTCTCCAGGTCCTTACCCAGGCCGATCGCGTAGATCGTGACCCCGGCGCGGCGGGCGTAGTCGAGCGCATCTTCGAACGAGAACTTGCTCGACTCGTCCTTGCCGTCCGAAAGCAGCAGGATCGCCCGCTGCCCCTTGATCCCGTTGAAGTAGTAGAGCGAGAAAACCAGGCTGTCGTAGAGCGCGGTGCCGCGCTCCGCCTTGATGCCGGCCAGACCGCCCGCGAGGTTGGAGAGGTTTTTGGTGAATTTGGCCGTCAGATTCGGTCGGTCGTTGAACGTGATCACGGCCGCCCGGTCCTTCGGCTGGATCCGCTTCTCCAGGAACTCGAGCGCGGCGGCGCGCGCCACGGGCAAGCTCGCCTCCATCGACGCCGACGTATCGAGCAGGATCGCGGCGTGGATCGGCAGATCGGTCACCTTTTCGAAGCGGTTGATCTCTTGGGCGACGCCATCCTCGGCAACGGTGAAATCCCCCTGCTCCAGCCCCTCGGCCGGCCGCCCGGCGCGATCGAAGACGCTGGTGTAGAGCTCGACGTACTGCACTTTCAGCTGCTGGAAGTCGTCCGGCGCGTTGACGAACGCGACGTCCTCGGTCGAGTTGCCGTCGGTGAGATAGGCCACGGCACGGACGTAACCGAGTTCCAGCTCCTTGGGCAACACGATCGGTTGGGTGTAGGGCGGCTGGTAGAGGGTCGCCACCCGATCCTCGTTCAAGAACATCTCGACCCGCTCCACCTCCTCGCCGTCCGGCACCTGGACTTCCGCCGAAGCGGTCAGGCTCTTGACGTAGCGCTTGCCGCGCTCCGGCTCGGTGAGCCGGACACGGAAGCGCTGTCCGGCCGAATTGAGAGCCACCGAATCGCTCGCCAGCTCACGCCCCGAGGCGTCCTGAGCCACCGCAGTCAGCTGGCGCGAGCGCGGGAGGGTGCCCAGATCGAGTTCGACACTATAGGGGGGCTTGTTCTTGATCAGCAGCGGCTTGCCGTCGAGCCCGAAGGTGACCTTGGTGATGTCGGGCCCGGTGGTCAGAGTATCGAAGCGAAGCATGCCGGTCTGTAGCTCGCCCGTCGGCGGGATGATCTGGAGCGTGTTCTCGGCACGGCGGATCGCGGCGTTCGCCTCGGCGAGCAGGCTCGCCGTGGCCGCGTCCGCGGGTGCGGGTGGCAGTTCGTTGCGATCGACCTGCGGCACGATCAGCTCGCGCTCGGTGCGATGGAACTTACCGCCGTTGATGTCCTCGATCTTGACCACCAGCTTGTAGCGCCCCGGCCTCAGGTAACGCTGAAAGACGAGCGGCAGCCCCCCCGCAGGGGTTTCGCCGGGGAAATCGAATTTGTAGCGGAAGCTGTCGAACAGCTCGCGCCCTTCCAAAATCTCGCCGATCATCAACAGGTTGTAGGAACGATGCTCTCCGAGCTTCGACTGGCCGATATCTCCCGGCGCAACCGAGAACACCCCCTGGACCACCGTACGGTTCTGCCGCTTGCCGGGGAACGCCAGCTCGAGCTTGGCGGGAAAACCGGGCACGTCCGGCGGCACGTCGGTCGAATACGAATTAAAGGTCGCCACCCACTCGCCGCTCGGCCCTTTGGGCGGCGTTTCGAGCTGCAGCTGGAGCGTCATGTAGCCGAGACCCTGGCGCGCGACCCAGGAGATTCCACCCGCGAGCTGATCGCCGTTTCTGCATCCGTCGGCGACCCGGTCGAGATTGACGCCGCTCGCAGCGGCTTCAACGAACAGAACCTCGAGCCCCTCGGCCGGCGCCCAGAGGCGGAATTTCCCCGCGCCCCAACGCTGATAGAAGACCAAGACGAACTCTTCCCGCAGACGATTGCCGCGGCCGTAGAACCAGACCTCCAACGGCCAGAGCACGGTGGTGCAGCGCGAGGTGATCCTTCCGTCGGGTGGGCCATTCAGCAGCATCAGCCGGGAGCGGTCGTCGGCCAAACCGCCGAAGCTCGCGCGCGCCTGCTCGACCGTCGCCTGCCAGCGGTCCTTGAATTCGTTCTTCGCGGTCTCCGGGTAGGGGTCGCGCACCTGCCAGAAGCGCTTGATGAAGGCGTCGCGCTGGTAGTCCTTTTCGAGCGTCAAGAAGGCCGCCTTCTCCTCGTCGGTGAGAAGAATGGTGGCCTCGTCGAACCAGGCGCGGTAGTCCTCGGAGAGCGCGGCGGTCAGCTTCTTCTGGGTCGCCCGGTCGAGCTTCTTCTTCTTGGGCGCCGGGAGCGCGCCTTTCGGATTGGCCGGTTCGGCGGGATTGCCGGAGGCTGCGGCGACCGGCTCGTCCGCGCGGGCGGGGAAGGGGAGGACCGAAAACCCGAGCGCTCCGACGAGGGAGAGGAGCGCGACCGTCCGCGTGATTCGACGCATGAAGACCCGCTTTCGTGTGCCGTCCTCCTCGGAGGGCAGGATTGCCCACCGCGGTGGACGGCACCGGTTACAATACCGATTCCATGGCTGCTGTCTACCTCGACCACAACGCGACGACGCAACTCGACCCAAGGGTCCGGGAGGCGATGCTGCCATGGCTCACGGAGCGGCACGGCAACCCGTCGTCCTTGCATGCTTTCGGCCAGGGGGCGAAGAATGCGGTCGAAGTGGCGCGCCAACAGGTCGCGGCTCTTCTGGGGGGGCGGCCGCCCGAGATCGTATTTTGCGCTTCGGGCACCGAGGCGAACAACGCGGTGTTGTTCGACTTGGCCTTTGCCCCCGGTTCAGCGCAAAAAGCGGGGCGGGTCGTGACCTCCGGTTTCGAGCACCCTTCGGTGCGCGAGGGGGCGAATCGGCTTGGGCACCGCGGTTTCGTGGTCGAACGCATCGCGCCGCGTGGCGGAACGGTCGATGCCGACGAGATGGTCGCGGCGATTGAACCCCATTCGGGCCGCCCACCCGCGCGCCTGGTTGCGCTCATGCTCGCGAACAACGAACTCGGCACGATCCAGCCCGTGGCCGAGGTCGCCCGAGCGGCCCGCGCGCTCGGCGTGCCCATCCTCTGCGACGCGGTTCAAGCGGTGGGAAAGATCCCCGTCTCGGTCGCGGAGCTGGGCGTCGACGCGCTGGTTTTGGGTGGCCACAAGTTCCACGGTCCGCTCGGCGCGGCGGCGCTCTGGCTGCGCAAGGGCTTCGATCTGAACGGCTTCCTGGTGGGCGGCAGCCAAGAGCGGCGGCGCCGGGCGGGCACCGAAAACGTCCCGGCGATCGTGGGGCTCGGGGCGGCGGCGGAGCTCGCGGCGCGGGAAATCCCCGAGCGCCACCGCCATCTCTCCGCGCTGCGCGACCGGATCGAGCGCGGGATCGCGGTCACGATTGCGGACGTCCGCATCCACTGCGCGGACCGGCTCCGCCTGCCGAACACCACCCATCTCGCGTTTTCCGGAGTCGAGGGGGAGGCGCTCCTGATCCGCCTCGACCTCGCCGGGTTCGCCGTCTCGACCGGTTCCGCCTGCTCCTCCGGCACGGTCGAACCGAGTCAGGGGATGCTCGCGGCCGGCTTTTCGAGGCAGGAGGCGCTCTCGTCGCTGCGGGTGAGCGTCGGCATGCCCAACACCGAAGGGGAAATCGACGCCTTCCTCGGCGCGCTCACCCGAGAGGTCGCGGCGCTGCGCGAGTTCGCGCCGGTCGGAGTATCCGATTGAGCACCCCGACCCAGAACCCGTCCGGCTTGACCGCGTCCGGCTTGACTGCGGTCGCCATGAGCGGCGGCCTCGACTCCTCGGTCGTCGCCTGGCTGCTCGCCCAGGAGGGAGGGCCCGTGGTCGGCCTGTCGATGCTCCTCTGGGACCGCTCCCAAGAAGCCGCCAACGGCCGCTGCTGCGGCGCTCTCGACCTCGGCGACGCCAAAAGAGTCGCGCAGCAGGCGGGCATTCCCCACTACACGCTGCGCATGGACCAGGAGTTCCGCGAGAAAGTGGTCGATCCGTTCGTCGGCGACTACCTGGCGGGGCGCACGCCGAGCCCGTGTGTCGCGTGCAACACCTGGATCAAATTCGATCTGCTCTGGCAGCGGGCGCGCGCCTTCGGCGCAGAAAGGCTCGCAACCGGCCACTACGCCCGAATCGTTCCCGGCCCCGAAGGGCCGGAGCTGCACACCGCGAGGAATCCGGAGAAGGACCAGAGCTACTACCTGTTCGAGCTTAAGCCCGAGCAGCTCGCCGCCTCGCAGTTCCCGCTCGGCGAGCGGACCAAGACGGAAGTGCGCGAACTCGCCCGCGCCGCCGGTCTCGCGGTCGCCGAGAAGGCTGAGAGCATGGAGGTCTGTTTCGTCGCCGGTGGGGTGCGCGAGTTCGTCGAGAGTGAGGCGGCCGCGGCGCCGGAGCGTTTCAAGATCCTCTCGGATCGAGATGGGAACAGCTCGGGATTCGGCGTGCCGGCCCTCCTCGTCGACCGCGACGGGAACGAGCTCGGCCTCGGCGAGCCCTACTACCGCTATACCGTAGGGCAGCGGCGCGGCTTGGGGATCGCCTCCGCGAACCGGCTCTATGTGCTGGCCATCGAGCCCGAGGCGAACCGCGTGGTGGTCGGGGGGGACGAAGAGCTGTTCGCCCCCGGTCTCTCCGCCGAGCGCCTGCACTGGATCGGCCCCCCTCCAGAGGGGAGTGAGAACGGCGTGGAGGCGACGGTCAAGATCCGCTCCCGACACCCCGGGGTTGCCGCGCGGATTCGGGCGCTCCCCGGCGGGCAGGCGAAGGTCGAGTTCGAGATTCCCCAACGCGGCATCGCACCCGGCCAGGCGGTGGTGTTCTTTTCCGGCACCCGGGTCCTCGGCGGGGCGTGGATCACCGGGGCGTTGCGGTAGGAGGCTCCGCTTCGATCGGTGGCGGAGCGCTCGGCGGCGCGTCTACCGGGACAAGCCGGGACGCACTCTCGGGTTGGACCGCCGAGAAGTCGGCTCGATAGACGATCAGCGCGCCGAGATCCTTGGTGAACCAGACCCCGGCCGCCGCGCCATGGTCATCCTTGGGATAGAACCAACCCGTCACCCCGCGGCCTGGGCCATGCTCCAGGTACTCGCGGACGTTGTGTGGATTGGGCGCGCCCAGGATCGCTCGGACCTCGTCCGGGCTCATGCCGTCTTTGATCTTGGCGAAGCGCTTAGGCGTGACGAAGCGGGCGGCGCGGACCGAATCGAGTTCGGTGCGTAGCTCGGCACGAAGGGGATCGAGTGCGAGCGCCGCTTCGAGGATGTCGATCGCGCGCGAAAAATCGCCCGCCCGCTCGACGTAATCGCGCGCGAGGTAGATGTCCTGTTCGCTCTTCCAGCGGATCGCCTGGGCCTGGCGCGGCGAGAGCGGTTCCTTCTCGCGCGGTGGGTCCGAGTTCAAAAACGCGACCAGGCGGCGGGAGAAATCGTCGACACGGTGCAGGACGGCGCGCCGAAGCTCCGCCGTTGCCGGCGCCTTCGGCGCTCGGGCGACCTGCTCCGCCAGGGCTTTTCGCTGCTCGACCAGCTCGGCGTGGGTTTGCTCGAGGCGCCCCCAATCCGCGTCCGCCACCAGGCGAGAGGGCTCGAGGGGGGGACTGGGAGGCGAGCAGGCGAGGCCGAGCAGGCCCGCGAACACAGCCACTGACACAAACGTGGCGCGACGCGCAAATCCGCGAGCGAAGATTGCATCTGGGGGACGAAACGTCGGCATCAAGGGCGGTCCAGCCTCAAAAGAGGGCTGCCAGGTGGCAACGTAGCACGGGGCGGAAGCGGGCGGCAAGGCGGTCATCGAACCTCGTTGCCCCGTCAAAGCCTCATGAATGCTAGAGTTTCTGCGATTGCCTCGGCTTGACACCACCGGGGGCGCTTTCCATAATCGCTACCCTTTGTTTCGCCGCACGTCCCATTGACCGACTTTGGGGGCTCCAAGCGCATGTCTTTCGCCGAACGACTCGAGATGCTGGATCGGGAGATCGCCGTTGCCGTCGAGGCAGGGCTGACCAAGCTGCGCGCCGAGATCGAGGGGCGGCTGCAGGCAGGCCACGAGGAGACGTTGCGCCAGGTGCGCGAGTTGCACGCCGAGCTTCCAGCCGCGTATGTGCCGGTCGCCGAGCTGGAGCCGCTGGCTCTGCCCGCCCAGCCGCCGGTCGACGAACCGGCGCTCCGTAGGGCGGCGCGGGGCGAAGGGCTCGCCGATCTGCACGGAGCGGCCGTGGCCCTCGATCGGGCGCGCACCCAAGCGGACATCCTGCGCGCCCTGCTCGGCGAATCGTCCCGCTTTGCCTCGCGAGCGGCGATCCTGTTGGTGCGCGCCGAGGGAATGGTCGGCTGGGGAGCGGAAGGTTTTGCCGAGGAACGGGTTTCCGCGCTCACCCTGCCGAAAAGCCACCCGCTGGTCGACCGACTGGTCGAGGGTGTCGGCACTCTTTCCCTCTCGTCTGCGGACTGCGCGGACTGGGTGCCAAGCCTGGGCGGCGAAGCGCCGAGCGAGGGCGTGCTGATCCCGATCGTGCTGCGCGACCGGGTGACCGCGGCGCTTTACGCCGATGTCTTGGGCGACCGGGTGCTCGAAGCGGCGGCACTCCAGACCCTCACCCACCTGGCGGCGCTGTCGATCGAGACCCTGCCGTTCCGCGAGCGCACCGCAACCTCAACCCTCAACACCGCCGAGGCGCCCGTGCCGACCCTGGTGGTTGAGGACGGGGAGGCGACCGAGGTGACCCCGGTGACCTCAGCCGACGCAGCCACCGCAGCGAGCCCGATCGAACCGACCGACGACGAGGCTTCGGCCCTCGAGCCGATCGCCGAGCTGCCGGCTGTCGATTTTGAAGCCACCGAGCTTGAAGTGCCCGAGCTTGAAGTGCCCGAGGTCGAAGCGCTCGGGGTCGAAGCGCTCGGCACCGAAGCCTTGGAGATCGAACTCGAGCCGATGCTGCCGGCGCTCGACCTCGATTCGATCTCGATTCGCGAACCCGAGCCGTTCGCCTGGGCGCCACAGAATGTCACTTCGGCGATCGAGCTGCCGACCGCTCCGGAGGTCCCGGAAGCGCTCGATGTACCGGAGGAGGCGAGCGGCCACGAAACCGTCTTGCTGCGCACCGTGCCACCTTTGGCCGCGGTGAGCGGAGTGGGCGCCTCGGCTTTCGCCGACCTGCCGGCTGAGCCTGCTCTGCCCGAGCCCGATTTGCCCGAAACGGACGATGGCGATTCGACCCACGCCGAGCCGTTGCGCGCGGTCCCTTCCGGAAACGAGGCGCCACGGACTGCTGAGGTCCGGCCGCCGAGCGGCGTGCAGGGTCCCGGCTGGGCGTTCTCGACCGGCCGCATGCCGGCGGTCTCCCTGGACGACGAGCCGATCCACGAAGAGGCGCGTCGGCTCGCGCGGCTCCTGGTGAGCGAAATCAAGCTCTACAACGAGGAGCAGGTCGAGGAGGGGCGCCGGAACCGCGACATCTACGAACGGCTGAAAGAGGACATCGACCGCTCGCGCCAGATGTACGAGGACCGGGTCGACCCCAAGGTGGTCGGCACCACCGACTACTTCTACCAGGAGCTGGTGCGGATTCTCGCGGCCGGCGATTCGCGCGCCCTGGGTATTTGAGGAATCCGAGGGCGCCGGCTCCCCTCCGCGGGTCCCCGGCGCCCGGAACAGGACCACGAAGAATGGAGGGCTCGACCAACGTGAGACCGCCCGCCCGTACATATCGCTCCAGGCTCGCCCTCGGTGGCCTTCTGTTCGTGATCCTGCCCCTGCTGCTCGGTGCCGCCTGGCACCTCTCGGATTCTCGCTCGATGGTCTCGCGTCCGCGGGCCTGGGCGGAAGGGGCCGATCGGCTCCGCAGCCGCGATTGCGCGGCGGCGCTCCACGCGGTCGATGCGCTCGCCTCCTCGGCCACCGGGCAAGACGCTGTGTTCGCGCGCCTCGCCGGCGGGTTCTACGCCCGAGCCTGCGGTCGCTCGGACCTTGCGGAAACAAGGCTCCGCGCGATCGAGGCGCCCGGTGGGCTGCTCGAGGACTGGCGCCTCTGGGAACTCGCGCAAGCGGCGGGTGACAACGGTCACCGCGCCGTGGCGGAAGGCGCGCTCGACCGGCTGCTCGGCGACTATCCGGCCTCTCCGCTACGCCCCCGCGCTCTGCTCGCCGCGGCGCGCCTCGCTCTGGAGCGGAGTGACTCCAGCCGCGCCCAGGAACTCGCCGAAATCGGTCGAAGGCCGACCCTTCCGGCCGACCCTATCCCCGCGGCGTCCACCGATGCGTCGGCCGCCACCGATCTCGAAGAGTTGGCCTGGAAGGCGGCGACCGCGAGCGGAGATGCCAAAGCCAGGGCGCGCTCGGCACGGCGGCTGCTGGTCGAGTTTCCGGCCCGCGCCGCCGAACTCAAGGTGATCGAAAGTTTCCGCGCGCCGGACGGGCGGGTCGATTGGACCGCGATCCTCACTCCGGCCGAGCTCGAACGGCGCGGTCGCGTGCTGCTCGGGCTCGGTCTGGTCGACGGCGCGGTGACGACCCTCGCGGCCGTTCCGTTGCGCGCACGCGATTTCGCCTGGAGCCTGCTCCATGCCGAGGCGCAAACCCGGGGACTTCGAGGGCTCGCGGCCTACTCCGAACTCGCACCGCTTTCCGCGCAGGGCGCGGGGGACGAGGTCGCGCTGGAGTGGGCGCGCGCGCGTGCGGCGGGCGAAGCGGCGACGGTGCGCAAGGGGCGAACCGGGCCGCTCGCGGCCGAACGCGCCGACCTTCGCCAACGCGAACGCCGCCATCTGCTCCGCGTGGTCCAGCTGGCGGGCGACCGGACCCTCTCGAAAAAAGCGCTCGGGCTCCTGTTCGAGCAGTTCGTCGCCGAAGAGGCCTCGGACAAGGCGCTCGCCTGCCTGCGCGAGCTCCGGCGTCTCGATCCGGCCGACTCGACCGGTGCCACCCACCTCTGGGGGCGTGGCTGGCAGGAGTATGGCCGCGCCAATTTCACCGGCGCGATCGGCTGGTGGACCGAGCTGGTCTCGATCTATCCGAACGAGAGTTCGGCCCGCTCGGCCCGCTACTGGACCGCCCGCTCGTTCGAACGGTTGGGCGAAACCGAGCGGAGCCGCCAGATCTACCGCGAAGTGGCCGGCGCGGATACCGCCGACTTCTACCGCCGAAACGCCCTGGCCCGCCTCGGCGAGAAACCGTTGGCCCAGAGCACCCCACGAGCGGGTGATCCAAGAACCGAAGCGAGCGGTCTGTGGCCCTCCGATCCGACGCTCTCCCGCGCCCGCCTGCTCTCCGATTTCGGGCTCGACAAACTGGCCGAAACCGAGCTCGACCTGGTGCGCGATCGCGCTCCGAAGCGCGCGGCAGCCGCGCTCCGGGCGGTGATCCTCGCGCGGCAGGGCGATCGCAGGAAGAGCGTGCTCGCGATCCGCGACGCCTTCCCGGCACTCGGTGGGCCGTTTCAGGCGTCGGTACCGCTCGAAGCCCGGCAGCTCTACTACCCGGTCGCTTTCGAGACACAGATCGTGGCGTGGGCGAACACCCATCGGCTGCCGGTCAACCTGGTCTACGGCATGATTCGCCAGGAGAGCGCCTTCGACCTCTCGGCGCAGAGCCACGCCGGTGCCCGCGGTCTCATGCAGTTGATGCCGGCGACCGCGCGCGAGATCTCACGCCGGTTCGGCATTCCGTTCTCGACCGCCGGGCTCGATGAACCCAATCTCAACGTTCGCCTGGGAACCGCTTACTTCCGGCAGATGCTCGACACCTTCGACGGCAATGTCGAGCTCGCGCTCGCGGGCTACAACGCCGGCCCGAACCGGATTCGGCGACTCTGGAAGAGTTCATCCGAACGCGAGACCGATTCTTTCGTCGAAGGGTTGGCGCTCGCCGAGCCGCGCATCTACGTCAAGCGGATCTTGATCCTCTCGGATAGCTACCGGCGGCTCTATTCGGGCGCAAACGCGGGCTGATCTAAAAGTCGCGATGCCCGGCAGCTTGCGCTCGACAGCCGGGCTGATCCTCGTCTTGTTTCTGGCGGGCTGCCGAGCCGAAGCGCCGAAACGGCCTGCGGACCGGGGCGGGCCGATCGTTCTGATCACGTTCGAAGGGCTGCGCGACGACGCGGTCACCGGCCTCGGCGGCGAGCCCGGTCTCACCCCGAGGTTGGGCGCGCTGCTCGCTCGCGCGAACTTCAGCGGCCGGGCTCTCGCCGCATCCGGGTGGGCAGAGGCTTCGCTGGCCAGCCTGATCACCGGTCTCCAGCCCTGGCAGCATCAGGTTCTGGCTCCCGGAGTGGGTACTTTGCCGGCCGGGGTTTTGACCCTGGCCGAAGCGCTCCACGGCGCCGGCTACCGAACCTACGGCTTCGCTTCCGCCCGCGAGGACCGACTTGGGCTCGGGCGCGGGTTCGACGAATTCGGCGATCTCGGCAAAGGGCGAACCGCGGCGGACCGCCTCTCCCGCCTCTCCGGTGGGCGCGAGCTGGTCTGGGTCCATCTCTCCGAACCGCGGCCACCTTTCGTGCGCCGCGACTGGCTGCTCGCCCGGCTCCCCGGGGCTCCGACCAACCTGCCGCGGCGGCTGAGCGCAGCGCAGGTCGAGTCGCTGCTCGCGCGGGGCGCGGGCGACCGAGAGGTCCTGCGCAAGCTCGGCGCGATGTACCGATCGAACGTGGCCTGGGCCGACGAACGGCTCGGCCGTCTGCTCAATGCGCTCGATGCGAGCGGCCGGCGCGACCGGACCCTTCTGGTCGTGACATCGGTGACCGGCGAGGATTTCGGCCCGGGGCGAATCGGAGCGCGCGATGGCGGTCTCGGCCGGCAGATCCTGGAGGTTCCTCTGGCCGTCGAGCTGCCGAAGTCGAGCCCGCAAAAGATCTCGGTGCCCCCCGGGCAACCGGTGGCGCTCACCCGGGTCTGGGCGACGATCGCCGAGGCGGCGGGCCTCGCGGTGCCGCCTGCGGTGGCACCCAGCTTGTTTCGCTCGACCGACGCGCCGATCCTCTCCGAGCTGTACGCAGCCGAGGGTGGCGTCAACCGCTTCTCCCTGGTCGCCGGGTCCGATCAGCTGCTCTGGCAGGTCGCCTTTGCTCCTCCGGGAGCGCCGGAAGAGGCGATAGGAGCGGCGTTCGCCGCGACCCCCCCGCTCCACGGGCGCGGCGACCGACGAGTTCTTCGCCTGCTGCGCTGGGGACCGGGAGGCAGCCGCCCGATAGTCGATCCGGCGCGCGAGGCGGCGCTGGCCTTGGATCTCGAACGCGCCTGGAGCCGATTCGTGCCGGAGGAGCTTTCGCCGGGGCAAGAGGCGCGGTTTCGTGGTTTCGAAGCGGTCCCGGGCGCCCCCTCGCCCCCGAGTCGCGGCCCGCAGTGAGCTCGGGTCGATCGAGAAAGCTCCCGACCGGCGGAGCCGATGCTATACTCCCTCTTCGCCCCGCCGGGGTCTCCCGGGTCCATAGCTCAGCGGTTAGAGCAACCGGCTCATAACCGGCAGGTCCCTGGTTCAAATCCAGGTGGACCCACACCGCGAGTTGCGGGGCTATCTTTGGAGAGCGCACCCGCCCCCCATGACGGCCCAACTCACGACCATCGTCGAGCTCCAGCGCGCCCTGGATCTTCTCCAGGACGCCGAACGTCGGATCAACGAAGTTCCCGAATGGATGCGCGAGTTGCACGAGCAGCACGGCGTGCGCTCCGCTGAAATTCTCGCCTCCGAGAACGCCGCGGAAGAAGCGGGCCAAGAACGGCTCGCCGCGGAAGAAGCGATCACCGAGGCGCAAGAGAAGCTGAAGCGTTACCAGCAGCAGATCAACCGGGTCACCAATCAGCGCGAATACGGCGCTCTCCTCCAGGAGATCGACACCGTCAAGCGCGAGATCACGAGTCTGGAAGAGCAGGGCCTGGCCGCGATCGAGCGGATCGAAACCGCGAACCGGGCGCTCACCGAACTCCGGGAGAGCTTCCGCGAGATCGACGCGCAATACGCCGCCGAAGCCGCGAAGTGGGAGCGCGAGAAGCCCGGCATCGCGCGCGAAGCCAACGCGATCCGCAAGAAGCTCGTCGAGCTGCGCGCCCAGCTGCCCAAGGGGGTGCTCGCGCTGTTCGAACGGATCCGCGAGCGTTACGCGGGCGCGGGCATCACCGAGGTGCTCAAGTTCGAGCGGATCGGCAGCAGCCAATACGAATGGCACTGCAGCGCCTGCAACTTCCGGGTCCGCCCGCAAGTCGTGGTCGAGATCCGCACCCAAGGAACGCTCGTCCAGTGCGACAGCTGCAAGCGGATTCTGGTCGTCGAGCCCAGCGCTTCCTGAGGACCAGGTGATCGACCCCGAGCCGGAGTCGGGGCTTCGCGAGTCGATCGCCTCGGTCGAGGAGCGGATCGTCTCGGCCTGCCACCGCGTCGGCCGTGACCGAGCGTCGGTCACGCTGGTCGCGGTGACCAAGACCCATCCGCCCGAGACGTTGCGGGCGGCGTGGGATCTGGGGCTCCGTCTGTTCGGCGAGAATCGCGTCCAGGAAGCGGCGACCAAAGTGCCGCTGCTGCCGGCCGAAACCGAATGGCACCTGATCGGGCCGCTCCAGTCGAACAAGGTGCGGCAAGCGCCCGACCTCTTCCGGACCATCCACTCGATCGACCGAGAAAAGATCGCCCACGCGCTCGACGCCGAAGCCGCCCGCCGCGGCATCGTGATCGACGGCTTCCTCGAAGTGAACTCCGGCAACGAGGTGACCAAGCACGGCTTTCCCCCCGAAAGCTTCCTCGCCGCCGCCCCGGAATTCCTACGCCTCAAAAACCTCCGCATCCGCGGCCTGATGGCGATCCCCCCCTTCGGCCGCGCCGCCGAAGAATCCCGCCCCTACTTCCGCCGCCTCCGCGACCTCCGCGACCAGCTCGCCACCCACCCCGACGCCACCCACTTTTCCGGCTGGCTCTCGATGGGCATGAGCGACGATTACGAGGTCGCAATCGAAGAGGGGGCGACGCACGTGCGGATCGGGACGGCGATTTTTGGGCGGCGGTAGGGAGAGTCGGATGGGTGCATGCCTGCGCGCCCCGCGAGGGTTTGAGATCGCGGGGTTGATGACGCGCGCCCGGCCACCCCGCGAGGGTTTGAAAACCCTCGCTAGATTACGTCGTCCCTACGGGACGAGATGCTGGCTTCGTCGAGGAGGCGAGAGGATGGGGTGCATGCCGACTGGCAATGTGCGGCTTTCTTTTCCCCTAGGGAACGTCCCGCCAGGGACGTCGTTACGTAGCGAGCGGTTTCAACCGCTCGCGGGGCCGCGAGATTCGAAAAAGTCAATAGCCATGCTAACATGCGCGCCCCTTTAGGGCTCTTGCGCCCTCTGGAGAGCGCCATGGCGATGCCCCCTTTGACCCCGCTGGATGTGCAGCGGATGAAGTTTGCGACCAAGATGCGCGGGTACGACGCCCGGGAGGTCGAGGACTTTCTGGCTCTGGTCGCCGAGGAGTTGGCGCAGCGGATCGGCCAGGTCGATAAGCTGGAGCGCGAGGCGAAGTACTACCGCCAGCGGGTCGAGGAGGCCGAGGAGCGCGAGCACCAGTTGCAGCAGACGCTGCTGCGCGCGCAGAAGGTGGCCGACGAGATCACCGCCAACGCCCGCCGCGAAGCGGAGCTGATGGTGCGCGAAGCGGAGAACGTGGCCGATCGCGTGGTTCATCAGGCGGTCGAGCAGACCACCCGGATCGAGGCCCGCGTTCACGAGCTGCGCACCATGAGAAAAGAGCTGCAGCACAAATTCCGCAACACGATCGATCTGTTCCAGCGCATCCTCGAAGCCGAGATGGAAGAGGAGCGCGTCCCCAGCGGCGGCACCGTGATCCAACTGCCGCGCAAAAAGCGCGAGGCTTAAAGCGCGCGATGTCCGGGCCGAGCCCGGCGGGCGACCTGCGTGAGATCCCGGCGCCGCTTGCCGAGCGGCTGTTCCCTGATTTCGCGCGCGAGGACCTGACGCTCGACTCTTTTCCCAACGGCGCCCGCTCGCTCGTGCTCGCCCGCCTGCTCGAAGACGGCGACCGCAACGACCTCGCCTGGTTGTTCGGCGCCCTGCCGGAAGGGGAGATCGCAGCCTGGCTTGGCGAGCACGGCGGGCGCAAGCTGTCGCGCCGGAGCGCCGCGTACTGGCAGACCGTGCTGGGAATCCCTGCGGGGGCGCCCGCCGCGGGGCGCGCGGATCTCTGGCCGCTGTGAGATCCTCGCTCCCTGCCATGACCTCCACCACCGCTCTAGCCCGACTCCTCGCCCTCGATTTCCGGGAGTCTTTGGCCCGCCCAAGCGCCGCGCTCATCGCCCGTTTCGGCGCGGCGGAGTGGGGGGCTGACTTCTACCTCGCCGGGTCGGCGGCGCTCGCGCTCTACCTCGGCCATCGGCCGGTGCGCGACCTCGACCTGATGAGCAACGCGAACCGCCTGACGCCCCCGGATCGGCGCGACCTGCTCGGCGCGCTGCTCGACATCGAGCCCGGCACCGAGGTCGAGACGGCGCGCGACGGCTACCTGTTCGTCCGCATGCCGGGGGCGGTTCCGGAAGCTGGCGGGGTCGGCGTCCGCTTCTTCTACTACCCCTATCCGCTCGCCGATCCGTTCGAGGAGATCGACGGTCTGTCGGTCGCCTCCGCCGTCGATCTCGGACTCATGAAGCTCGGCGCGATCATCAGCCGCGGCACCCGGCGCGATTTCATCGACCTCTATCTCCTCTGCCGCCGGCTGCCGCTTGAAGAGCTGCTCGCGCGCGCCGAAGACAAATTCGGCCACGTGCGCGACTTTCCGCTCCAGGCGCAGAAAGGTCTCGCCGATTTCTCCGCGGCAGAGGACGAGCCGATGCCGAAGCTCGCGCAGCCGTTGGCGTGGGACGAGGTCGAGAGCTGGTTTGCCGAACAGGTGCGCACCCTCGGTCGCGAGCACGCCGGGCTGCCGATGGGAGAACCGTGATGAGCGGCGACCTGCTGATCGAAAACCTCGCCGAAGTGGCGACTTCCGAAGGGTCCACTCCGCGGCGGGGTGCGGAGCAGGGCCGCGTGCGCCGCACCCGAGGATCGGAAGGGGCGGAAGGGGTCGAAGTGCTCTGCCAGGCCGGCCGAATCGTGTTCGTGGGGTCGGAAGGTGAGCGCCGCACCCTCTTTGGCGACCTCCCCGAGACGCCCCGTCTCGACGGCAAGCGCGGTACGTTGATCCCCGGCTTCGTCGATCCGCACACCCACATCCCTTGGGCCGGCACGCGCGAGACCGAGCTGTTCGAGCGCTTGGGCGGCAAGACCTACCAGGCGATCGCGGCCGAAGGGGGCGGCATCCTTTCCACCGTCGCCGCCACCCGCCATGCGTCGGAAGACGAAATCACCGGCAACGTCCTGCGCCATCTCGACTGGATGCTCGCGGGGGGCACCACCACGATCGAAGCGAAGAGCGGCTACGGGCTCAATCTAGCGGATGAGGTGAAGCAGCTGGTGGCGCTTGAGCGCGCGGCGGCCGAGCACCCGGTGCGGATTTTGCCCACCCTGCTGGCCGCCCACGAGGTGCCGGCGGAGCATCGCGCCGACCCTCGGGGGCGCGCCCGTTACGTCGATTTGATCTGCGACGAGATCGTGCCGGCGGTGGCGGCCCGCGGGCTCGCCCGGTTCTGCGATGTCTTCTGCGAGGCGGGAGTGTTTTCGGCCGCAGAATCCCGACGGGTGCTCGAAGCGGGAATTCGCCACGGGCTCGCGCCCCGCCTTCATGCCGACGAGTTCGCCGATTCGGGCGGGGCGGAGCTCGCGGCCGAGCTGGGCGCGCTTTCGGCCGATCACCTGATGGCGGTCTCCGAGCGCGGAATCGAGGCGCTCGCGGGGAGCGGAGTCACCGCGGTCCTGCTGCCCGGCACCAGCTTTTTCTTGAGAAAAGAGCGCTACGCGCCGGCCCGCCGCATGATCGAATCGGGCATTCCGGTGGCGCTCGCCACCGACTGCAATCCCGGATCGTCCTACACCGAATCGATGCCGATGATCGTGACCCTTGCGGTGTTCCAGCTCGGCCTGTCGGTCGAGGAGAGCCTGACCGCGGCGACGCTCAATGCCGCCTGTAGCCTCGGGGTGGGCGACGAGGTCGGCACGATCGAGGTGGGCAAGCGCGCCGATCTCGCACTGGTCGATGCGCCGAACCTGCTCCATCTCGCCTACCACTACGGCGTGAACCCGATCGCGGCGGTCGTCCGCGACGGCCGCTTGGCCTATCGGGCCGGCGGCCGCGTCGTCTAATCCCTCCCCTGCCCGTCAAGCCACCCAGGCCGATAGCCTGGGCTAAGTGAAACGGCCCTTCAGGCCGTAAAAATCCGCGGGCGAGGACGTTCTCGGCTGCTAGGATAGCCCCGCATGGGCGCCCTCCCTTTCGACTCCCGTTCGCTCTATCTGCTGCTGATCGCGCTGGTCGCGGTGCAGCGGCTCGCCGAGCTTCTGCTCTCGAAGCGCAACCTGGCGCGGTCGCTCGCGGCGGGCGGACGAGAGGTCGGTTCCGGGCATTATCCGGTCATGGTGGCCCTTCACACCGCGTTCCTGATCGCCTGCCCGGTCGAGGTCTACGGGCTCGATCGGCCGTTCGTTCCGACCCTGGCGATCGGGTGCGGAGTCCTTCTCGCGCTCGCCACGGCTTTGCGTTATTGGGCGATCGGCACGCTTGGGGCTCGGTGGAATACGCGGATCGTCGTCTTGGCCGGCGCGGCGCCGGTGGTCGGCGGGCCGTTTCGGTTCTTGCGCCACCCGAACTACCTGGCCGTGATTCTGGAGATCGCGGTGCTGCCTCTGTTGCATAGCGCCTGGGTGACCGCGATCGTCTTCTCGGTCGCGAACGCCGCCCTGTTGCGGGTGCGCATCGCCGCGGAAGAAAAAGCGCTCTCGGAGGTCTCGGGTTACGAGCGCGCCTTCGCCGACAAACCCCGTTTGATTCCTTCCGGATCGGAGGCCTCGTCCCGATGAATGTTCTGTCTGCCGAGGCGGTCTTGTTTGGCGTCACCGAGATCGCGCAGCGCCACTTGGGCTGGGAGGGTCCGCTCGCCCTCGACATGCGCCTGGTCGAGGACTTGGCGCTCGATTCGGTGCGGCTGCTCACTCTCGCGGCCGAGGTCGAGAACCGGTTTCGCGTCCTGCTCGACGAGCGGGATGAGGCGGCGCTCGAAACCGTCGCCAATCTGGTCGAACTCGTGCGCCGAAAGCTCGAAGCGTGACCGGGAGCCCGCCGGCCGGCCCCTCGGCCGATACGCCTCCGGGGACCCTGCTCGATCTGCTGGCTCGTGCGGACCATGCCTCGCAAGGGGGCATCCGCTTGATCGCCCGCGACGAGAGCGCCACCTGGCACGGGTGGGGCGACGTGCGCGCGCGAGCCGAATCGGTGGCGGGAAACCTCGCCGCGGCGGGCGTCATGCCGGGGGATCGCATCGCATTGGTCTACCCAACCGGGATCGATTTCTTCGCCGCGCTGTTCGGCGTCCTGATCGCGGGCGGGGTGCCGGTGCCGCTCTATCCGCCGGTGCGCCTCGGCCGGCTCGACGAATACTTCCGCCGCACCGCCCGCATGCTCGAACTGGTGCGCGCCCGCTTGGTGCTCGCCGATGCGCGTGTCCAGCGCATCCTGGGCGAGGCGATCGCAATCGCCCAGCCGCCGCTCGGCTGCAAGACGCTCGATCAGTTGCCGAACGGTGCGGCGGTACCCGCGGTTTCGGGTGCGGCTCGGCCGGACGATCTCGCCCTGGTGCAGTACTCCTCGGGCACCACGGTCGATCCGAAACCGGTCGCCCTGTCGCACCGCGCGATCATCGCCCAGATCGACGCCCTCAATCACTTCTGGAGCGACACGCCGGAACACAGGCACAGCTGCGTCTCCTGGCTGCCGCTCTACCACGACATGGGGCTGATCGGATGCGTTTTTCCCGCCCTCGCGCGCGACGCTTCGCTCACCCTGATCGGCCCTGAGCTATTCATCGCGCGCCCTGCGCTCTGGCTGCGCGCGCTCTCCCAATACCGCGGCACGATCTCGCCCGCGCCGAACTTCGGCTACGCGCTCTGCCTGTCGCGCGTCTCCGACGAGGAGATCCTAGGGCTCGACCTCTCCGCCTGGGAGGCCGCATTGAACGGTGCCGAGGCCGCCGTGCCCGCGACGATGCGCGCGTTCGCCGAGCGCTTCGCCCACTGTGGCTTCCGTGCCGAGGCGCTCACTCCCGTGTACGGTCTGTCCGAAGCGGCGCTCGCCGTCACCTTCTCGGACCTCGGCGCGCCGTTCGTAGCCGCGCGTTTCGACCGCGAAGCGCTCGCGCGCGAAGGTCTCGCCCGAGTAGAGAACCAAGGGCGCGAGATCTCCTCGGTCGGCCGACCGCTGCCGGGCTATTCAGTGCGGGTGGCGGACGAGAACGGCCTTAAGGTTGCCGAAGGGACGATCGGCCGCGTCTGGGCGGCCGGCCCCTCGCTCATGACCGGTTATCTCGATCAGCCGGAAGCGACCGCGCGGGCTCTCCGCGACGGCTGGCTCGATACCGGCGATCTCGGCTTTCTCTTTTCCGGTGATCTCTACCTCACCGGCCGGGCGAAGGACGTGGTGATCCTCCGCGGGCGCAACTACGCGCCGGAGGAGATCGAGCGCGCGGTCGATGCCGTTCCTGGAGTGCGCACCGGCTGCGCGGTCGCCGTGAGCTACCTGCCCGAAGGGGCGGATGGCGAAGCCCTGGTGCTGTGGGTAGAAACCGCGCGGGGGATCAGCTCCGAGCAGCGCGCCGCCCTGCCGCGCGCCTGTCGCGACGCGGTGCTCGGGGCGGTGGGCGTTGCGGTGGGCGAATTGGTGCTCTTGGCGCCGGGGACCCTGCCGCGCACCTCCTCCGGCAAGCTCCGTCGCGGCGAGGCGCTGCGGCTGCATCTGGCGGGCGAGCTCGCCCCTCCGGATCGGGTCACCCCGCTCCGCCTGGCCGGAGCGTTCGCTCGCTCCGGCCTCGCCTACGCCCGCCTCCGCTTCCGGAAGAAGGCGGTCGCTCGTGGGTGAATCCTCGGCTCGTTCCGACAGCGCCGACTTGGTGATCGTCGGCGGTGGCCCGATCGGCCTCGCGACCGCGATCGCGGCGCGGCGCGCGGGGCTTGGCGCGGTCGTGCTCGATCGGAGCCGGCCGCCGATCGACGGCGCGTGCGGCGAAGGGTTGATGCCCGATGCGGTCGAGTTGATCGCCGATCTCGGAGTCGATCTCCGCTGCATGGGCGGCTTCAAGTTCCGCGGCATCCGCTACCTCGAAGGAGATCTCTCCGCCGAAGGGACCTTTTCCGACGGTCAAGGCATGGCGGTTCATCGAGCCGACTTCCACGCCGCGCTGGTCGCCCGCGCGGAACAGGTCGGGGTCGATCTCCGCTGGGGCACTCCGGCGCGTGGGCTCGCACTCGAAGGGTCCAAGGCGCACGGGGTGGAGACCGATGACGGTCTCGTCCGCGGCCGGTTCATCGTGGGCGCGGACGGGCTGCGCTCGAAGGTGCGCCATTGGGCGGGCCTCGAAGAAGCGTCGCCTGCCCCCCTCCGGCTCGGCATGCGCCGCCGCTTCGCGGCCGAGCCCTGGTGCGATTTCGTCGAGGTCTATTGGGGCCCCGGTTGCGAGGCGTACGTGTACGGGCTCGGGCCGCAGGAGATGGGAGTGGCGATCCTCTGGTCGGGCGAGAAGGCGAGCTTCGACCAGCTGCTGGAACGTTTTCCCGCGGTCGCCGGGCGCTTGCGCGATGCCCCGACCACCTCGCGCGATCTGGGCGCCGGGCCGCTCGACCGCAGGGTGACTTCCGTCTGCCGCGGCAACATCGCCCTGGTGGGCGACGCCTCCGGCTATCGCGACGCGATCACCGGCGAGGGGATCGCCAAAGGGCTGCACCAGGCGCTGGCGCTCGTCGGCGCGCTCTCGCGCGGTAGCCTTTCCGGCTATCCGGCCGCCCACCGGCGCGCGAGCCGGCTGCCCGACGCGATGACCGCGATCACCATGGCGTTCGAGCGCCGCCCGCGCCTGCGCCGCCGCGCCCTGGTCGCCCTGGCCAAAGAGCCCGCCATTTTTTCTCGCCTGCTCGGCATCCACGCGCGCGCCCTGCCGGTGCGCAGTCTGGGGCTCGAAAACGCCGCGCGTCTCGCCTGGCGTTTCGTGATGGCCTGAACCTGTACACTCGGGACGATATGAAGAGAAGACCCAACCAGGAAAAGAGCCCCCGACGGGGCGCCACGACCCACGATTGGGCACCGTTTCGGGCGGACGAGCGGCCGGTGATGAAGTTCTCGCCCCACGCCGAGCACCGGCTGGCGCTCGCCTATGCGAACACCTACCACATCGGCATGTCGAGCCTCGGCTTCCAGCGCGTCTACGAGCTGGTCCACGAAGCTCCGAATTGGACCTGTGATCGCTTCTTCGTCGATGGCGTCGGCATGCCGCGCGCGGTCGAGACCGGCCGGCCGATCGACGAGTACGGCTGCATCTGCTTTTCGGTCTCGTTCGAGAACGACTACGTGAACCTGCTCCAAATGCTCGACCGGGCGGGGATTCCACTCCGCCGCCGCGACCGCCGGCCGTTCGATCCGCTGATCGCGATGGGCGGCTCGTGCGCGATGATCAACCCGTTGCCGATGGCGGAGTTCGTCGATTTCTTCCCGCTCGGCGCGGCGGAAAACGTCCTACCCGAGCTGCTTTCCGCACTCGAAGAGGAACCCGACCGCGAGGCGGTGCTCGCGCGCCTGGCCACCGCCCCCGGGTTTTATGTACCGGCCTACCATCATCCGGAAGAGGACGGCGACGCGCTCGCCAAGCTGCGCAAGCTGGAGCTGACCGAGGAGCAGATGAAGCTGCCGGGCCATCTCCCCACCACCGTGATCGTGACGCCGCGCACCGAGTTCGCGGACAAGTTTCTGATCGAGATGTCGCGCGGCTGCCCCGAGAAATGCAAATACTGCTGGGCGACGTTCGGCATGGGCAAGTTCCGCTGGCACCCGACCGACATGATCCTGCAAGCGATCGAGCGCGCCCGCTCGGTCACCGATCAGCTCGGCTTCGTCGCCACCGCGGTGGGTGACCACCCAGAGATCGAGCGCATCCTGCGCGAGGCGAACCGGCTCGGTTTCCGCACCTCCGTCTCGTCGATCCGGATTCCGGCGGTGAACGAAGGCGTGCTCGACGCGCTCCACGCCTCAGGCGACCGATCGATCACGCTCGCGCCCGAGACCGGCACCGATTCGCTGCGCGTGAAGATGGGCAAGCCGATCCCGAACGACTTCCTGCTCGAGAAAGTCCGCCTGATCTTCCGCCACCGCTTCACCCAGCTGAAGCTCTATTTCCTGGTCGGCCTCCCCGGCGAAACGATGGACGACGTCCAAGGCATCTTGGAGCTGACCGCCCGCGCCCACCGTGTGATGCTCGAAGAGAGCGCCAAAACCGGCGTGATCGGCCACATCCATTTGGGCGTGAACGTCCTCGTGCCGAAGCCCTACACCCCCTGGCAGCGCGAGCCGATGGATACGGTCAAGAGCCTGAACGAGAAGGTCTCGATGCTCAAGCGGGGTGCGGCCAAAATGGCCAACGTCTCGATGGGCTCGCTCTCGGTCCGCGAAGCGATCTGGCAGACCTACATCAGCAAAGCGGGGAGCGACGCGGCCGACGTGCTCGAACACGCGGCGCGCGGCGAGCATCTCTCGGCCCTCCTCCGCCGCTTCGAAGCGAAGATCTCGCCGGAGGTCTTCCAGCCGATGGCGGGGGATCTGCGGTGGCACTTTTTGCGGACGGGGTAGCGGCTTACTCCTCCACCCGCACCCGCACGTCGAGCGCTTTGGAACCCGCGCGGTCGGTTCCGGCGAGGAACGGATTGATGTCGAGCTCGCGGATCGTCGGGTGGCGCTCGGCGAGCTGGGCGAGGCGAAGGAAGACCTCTTCGAGGGTCGAAAGGTCCGCCGGGGCGTCGCCGCGCACCCCTTCGAGGAGAGGAAATCCTCGAATCCCGCGGATCACCTCGCGCGCCTCGTAGGCTGTGAGCGGCGGTACGCCGAAACGGACATCACGGAACACCTCGACGTATTTGCCGCCGAGCCCGAACATCAGCACCGGGCCGACCTTCGGCTCGGAGGAGAGGCCAAAAATGATCTCTTGGCCGCCGCGCGCCATCTCTTGCACCAGGAAGCCTTCGATCTTGCCGCTTGCCGCCTGGATGCGCGTCTCCATCGCGGTGAGAGCGTCCGAGAGCTGGAGGGGATCGCGCAGATCGAGGCGGATCGCACCCGCTTCGCTCTTGTGGATCAAGTCGGCAACGACCGCTTTGGCCACCACCGGATAACCGAGCCGGCGGGCGGCGTGGAGCGCCTCTTCGCGCGTCGTCGCCACTTCGTAGCGGGCGACCGGAATGCCGTAGAGCTCCAAGACGCGGAACGCGTCGCCGGGGGGCAGATAGCCCGATCCGGTGCGCGCAAGGAGCGCCGCCACCGCGGCGTCGTCCACGGCGAACGGTACGGGGAGCGGCTCGTCCGGCCGGCGGCGCCAGGCGGCGTAGCGGGCAAGCTGTTGCAGCGCTCCGGCGGCCGACTCCGGGAACCGATAGACGGGGGGCAACCCCGGCCGCAGCTTGATCGTCTCGTAGAATTCATCGGTCGCCATCATCACCGCGAGCACCGGCTTGGCCCTCGTCCGCGCCGCTTCGTCGATCGCTTCCAGCACGTCGATCGGGCTCGTGAGCAGAGGGGTCACGTTGATCGCGATCGCCATGTCTACGTTCGGATCGTCGAGCATCGCGGCGAGCGCTCGGCCGTACTGCTCGGCGTTCGCCGACGCGATCATGTCCACGGGATTGGTGACACTCGCTTCGGCCGGCAGGAACGAGCGGAGGTGCGCTTTGGTCCCCTCGGCCAGTTCCGAGATCTCTAGCCCCAAGTTCACGCAGGCGTCGGTCGCCATGATCGCCGGGCCGCCCGCGTTGGTGAGGATCGCGACCCGATCCCCCTCGGGGAGCGGGCAGGCGTCGAGCGCGCGGGCGACATCGAACAGCTGCTCGATCGTGTCGGCCCGCAGAACCCCGCACTGGTCGAGGATCGCCGAGACCGTGACATCGGCGCCCGCGATCGCCCCGGTGTGCGAAGTGGCCGCCCGCGCGCCGGCCGCGGTGCGCCCCGATTTGACCACCAGGATCGGCTTTTTGCGCGACACGCGCTTCGCGATCTCGGCGAACCGGCGCGGATTACCGAACGATTCGAGATACATCGCGATCACCCGCGTCGCGGGGTCGCACTCCCAATGCTCGATTAAGTCGTTCCCCGAAACATCGGCCTTGTTCCCCATCGAGGCGAACTGAGTGAGGCCGATGCCGAGATCGCCCGCGACGTTCAAGATCGCGACCCCGAGCGCGCCCGACTGCGACACGAAGCCGATCGACCCCGCCCGCGCGGGGGTCGGCGCAAACGTCGCGTTCAGACTCACCTTCGCCTCGGTGTTGATGATCCCCATGCAGTTCGGGCCGATCATCCGCACCCCCGCCGCGCGCACCTTCTCCCGCAGCAGCCGCTCGCGCTCCGCCCCTTCGGCGCCCGTCTCACCGAACCCGGCGGTGATCACGACCAGCCCTTTGACCCCGTGTTTCAAACACTCATCGACCGCGCCGAGCACGGCCTCTTTGGGGACCACGATGATCGCGAGATCGACCGGATCGGGAACCGCCGCAACCGTTGGGTAACACCGGAGCGAGTGAATCGCCTTGGCCAGCGGGTTGACCGGAAAAATCGCCCCGGCGAACTCGTTGGCGACCAGATTGTGGAGCAGCGCGTAACCGATCGAATCGCGACGGCGCGACGCGCCGATCACCGCGATCGAGCGGGGGGAGAACAGGGGATCTAAGGGACGGTCGGGGCGGGTTTCGGTGGGCATTAGGGGCGTGAGTTTGTCATAGGGGGACCACGACCTCCTGGGCCGGTCGCCGACCTGCGGTAGAGTTGCCCGCCATGGACGACAAGGACACGAAGGCGGTTCTCGCCGTGGTGCAGCGGGCGGTGGCGGCGGCGCCGGGACGCAAGCACGACCTGGAATCCGCGATGGGCATAGGGCATGGCCGGCTCATCGACCTGGTCAACGGCCAGCTGGAGCTGCGTTCGCGCCATCTGACGGGGCTCGCCCGTTATCTGGAGGTGCCGGCGTCGGACTTTTACCGCCTGGCGCTCGGCGAGGCCGAACGCACCGCGCGGCGCCGGCTGGAAGAGTGGATCGATCCGCATGCCGCGCCGCCGTTTCTGCGCAGATACACTGAACCGGCGTCATCCGACGACCGCTTGCGCACCTTGATCCGAGAAGAAATCGCCGCCGCTCTTTCCGCGAAGAGGTAAACGCGCGCGCCGAAGACCGACGCCGCGCCGGAATTCCGGCGCGCGTCCCAAAATCGCTTCGCGGGTCCCGATTCTTCCGTCAAAGGCCCAAATTCCTCGTGCACGTCCCGAGTTCGAAGAATGCGGCCTGGATTTATCGTTCACGTCCCGGAGTTACCGATTACGTCCTAGACTTACCGCGTGAGTCCCAGGTTTACCACATGCGGCCCAGATTCACCGTCTGAGTCCCAAACCGAGGAGACGCGTCCCAGATTTACCAAGGGCCTCCCCATCCCGCCACTGTGGCGGGCTAACCCAAGGAGTCCATCAACAGCCGTCTGAATAAATCTACCGAATGGCGCCAAGCCCCCTGCATCGCTGAGTTGGCCGCTCGGGCATACTCGCCGTTGGGCCGGGGCCGGAGACGCAGGAAGGGTGGTAAGCCATAGCGCATCGCGATGCAGTTGACCCAGAGTCGAGCGGTCCGGCCGTTGCCGTTGGCGAAGGGATGAATGCGGATCCACTCCGCATGAGCCCAGGCGCAAAGCAACAAGATCGCCTCAAGCGCATCAGCGGTCGGGTCGCTGCCAGGAGCGACGACGTGATCCAGAGCCGAGAGGCCTTGATGAAGCTTCCGCTCGAACGCGGCCAGCTCGGCTGCTACCTCGGGCGCCGGAACGCCCAACAGGCCACCGACTCCGACCTCGTAGTCTTCAAGCCCGGCCTCGCCTCGGAACCTTCCGGAGAGGCCCGGTTCCGGAAGGTCCAGCCCTTTCAGCATTCGGCGCTGCCATTCACGAGCGACCTCTAACGTCAATGGCGTCCGCCGAAGGGCTTCATCTCGGGCTTGGCCGAAAACCTCGGCGAGATTCGCGCGCAACCGGTGCGAGTCTTCATCCCAGTCAGGCATCGAGCAGTTCGAGCATTCTCGCCTGCGCGGACCCCCTCTCCGACATGCGAGCTCCCTCTGCAGGATCCTCCCTCAGGGACGCCTCCGCGTCGATATAATCCGCAATCGCCCGAGCGAACAGGGGATCGCTCTCACGATAGGCGCGCAGCTTCCTGAGGGTCGCTTCAAGATCCGCCTCGACCTCTCGGCTTCGCCGAAAAACGAAGTCCCGAACCGCTTCGTTGACTAGCTGGTTCAGGGGTTGGCCCAAGACCTTGCTTAGCTCAACCAGGTGCGCCTGAACCGCAGGATCGAATCTGAAAGTCGTGGCTTTTCTGATCATGCCCTGGACCTTAGGCTTCCCTGGCCGTGATGTCAATTGGCCGATTTGACGTCACTCACCCTGTCTGCGAGTTAGACCCAGGCTCTCCCGGCTGGTGGGTTGAGCTTCGAAATCGACGGGAGGTCGTCGAAAATCCCATACCTAGGGCGATGCCCTAGGCTTGTTTAGTTTAGGGCGGGCCTTCGGCCCTGACCGCGGGAGCGGGAAACCCTTGGGCACCAATTGGCCCTGCCCGCGAGAGAGTAGATCAAGACGGCCCGATGACCGATTCCGCCTCGGGACGGGTTATGACGAACAGGTGCTCGGTGCAGGGCTCGCCGCGAAAGACGGCGGTGACCGTCTCTCTCCGTTCAAATCCCACTCTCTCCAGCAGGCGTATCGAGGCCCGATTGCGGGTGTCGGTGATCGCGATCACTTGAGCGACCCGGGTGTGCTCGAACAGCAGGGCCAGCGTTTCGCGCACCGCCTCGGCCGCCAGGCCCCGGCCCTGCCAGGGAGTCGCGAGCGAGAAACCGATTTCGGCAGGCTCACCTTCTCCGGCGTGCAGGCAGATGCCGATATCGCCCACGAGTTCACCCGTAGAGCGCTCGGCGATGCCGACCTGCAACCACTCCCCCGGCCGGCCGAACGGAGCCGCGCTCATCTGGGAAAGGAACTCAGTGGCCTCGGTGGACGACATCGGAGACCAATCCTGGTATCGACCGACTTCCGGGTCAGAGCGGTACGCCTGAAAAACTTCGAGGTCGGCGCAGGTGAGCCGGCGCAGGACGACCCGCGAAGCTACACGGGGCAGGGGATCGAGGGCGGTCATGGCCGGTTTTCGGCGGTCACGAGGCGCGATGCGGCCGCTCGGGAGCGCAACCTTCGGCAGAGCGGCGAGAGCAGGGCACCTCCCTCACGGCGCGAGCACCCGCAGCTTCTCGGGCGAGATCGACAGAGTCAGCTCGCGGCAGCCCCCGAAAGCATCGCCGTCGATCTGGGCGCAGGTTCCGGGGGGAAGGGTGATCCGGATCTCCCCTTCGGCGGGCACGATGCGGACATCGTGGCGACGGACGTGCAGGCCCAGGGTGAGCGCGAGGGCGAAGGCGAGGGTCGCCGCCCGGCCCTTACCGTTGAACAGGACCAGCTCCAGCCGGCCGTCGTCGTGGCGGGCGGCTGGGGCGATTTGGAAGCCGCCGCCGTAGAGATCGATGTTGCAGGCGGCGACGAGGGAGGCGGTGTAGCGTTGCCCCGCGGCTTCGACTTCGATCTCGGGATACGCGTAGCGCCACCAGGCGGCGAGCCCTTGGAGGCCAATGCCGAGACGGCCCAATCTGCGTTTCCAGCGCGGATTCAGGTTGTCGAGCAGCCAGGCGTCGAGCCCACAAGAGAACATCATGAGGAACGGGTGATTTCCTTCCGGGGTCGCGCAAAGACCGACATCGAACGGCACCGAGCGGTAGCTTCCGGCGGCGCGCGCGACGGCGAGCGGGTCGAGCGGTAGGCGCAGGGCTCGTGCGAGCACGTTGGTCGTGCCGCCGGGGAGGATTCCGAGCGCGGTTGTGCTGTCGAGCAGGCCGGCCGCGGCTTCGCGGATCGTGCCATCCCCTCCGAACGCGAACACCACCTCGTCCCCCGCGGCGGCCCGCTCGCGGGCGATACGGCTGGCATCTCCCGGGCCGGCCGTGGGGAGAGCTTCCACAGCGAACCCCGACGCGCCGAGCGCTTCGAGCAGGGCGGGCACGCGTTGCCCCAGCTGGTGCCTTCCCGCGGCGGGGTTGTAGATCAGGCTGGCCGGGCGCACGCCTTTAGAACAGCGTCCGCTCGCTCGGCGGTGGTGCGTAGCCGAGGTGATCGTAGGCACGCTTGGTGGCGACCCGGCCGCGCGGGGTGCGTTGGAGGAAGCCCTCTTGGATCAGGTAGGGCTCGTAGAAATCTTCGATCGTTCCGGAATCCTCGCCCACCGCGGCGGCGAGCGCTTTCAAGCCCGCGGGACCGCCGTCGTAGTGCTCGATCAGGGTGTTCAGGATCTTCCGGTCGAGGTCGTCGAAGCCGAACTGGTCCACTTCGAGCAGGGTGAGCGCGTTCTGCGCGACCTCGTGGTCGATCCCTCCGGTCCCCAGCACCTCCGCGAAATCGCGGACCCGGCGGAGCAGGCGGTTCGCCACGCGGGGGGTGCCGCGGCTTCGGCGGGCGATTTCGTTCGCTCCCGCGTCGTCGATCGGGATGTTCAACAGCCGGGCGGAGCGGTGGATGATCCGCGCCAGCTCTTCCGGCCGGTAGAAGTCGAGCCGGTGGACGATGCCGAAGCGGGCGCGCAAGGGCGAGCTGATCATCCCCGCGCGGGTGGTGGCCCCCACCAGGGTGAAGCGTGGCAGCTCGATCTTCACCGTTCGCGCGGCCGGACCCTGGCCGATCACCAGATCGAGGTTGTAGTCCTCAAGCGCCGGATAGAGGATCTCTTCAACCGTCGCCCCCAGGCGGTGGATCTCGTCCACGAACAGCACTTCGCCCGCTTCGAGGTTGGTGAGAATCGCCGCGAGATCGCCCGCCCGCTCCAAAACCGGGCCGGAGGTCGTCCGGAGCGGCGCCCCCATCTCGGTCGCAATGATGTGGGCAAGCGTCGTCTTGCCGAGCCCCGGAGGGCCGAACAGCAGAACATGGTCGAGCGACTCGCCCCGGCCCCGCGCCGCACGGATGAACACGCGCAGGTTCTCGAGGATCTTCACCTGGCCGACATACTCCTCCAGGCTCTGCGGCCGGAGCGTCGCCTCGGCCCCCAGATCTTCGGTGCTTGGATCGCCCGAGACGAGTTTGGCGTTGAGCGTGAGCATAGAGAGGGCATTGTAGCCCGGCCGCGCTTCTGGGGTCGCGAGGGGCGAACCTTGCCTTCCGTGCACCGTTCCGCGAAACTGCCGGCCTCATGCGCGGACGCCCGTTGGACCTCGAGAAGCAATTGAACCCGGAGCAGGTCGCTGCGGTCACCCATGGTGAGGGTCCGCAGCTGGTGCTCGCGGGGGCCGGATCGGGGAAGACCCGGGTGATCACCCACCGCATCGCCTGGCTCGCCGACGAGCGGGGGGTCGATCCGTCGCAGATCGTCGCGATGACGTTCACCAACAAGGCGGCGGGCGAGATGAAGGAGCGGGTGGAGAGCCTCCTCGGCCTCCATCCTCTCCCGACCTTCGTGGGGACCTTCCACCGCTATGCGCTCATTCTGCTCCGCCGCTACGGCGAGCGGGTGAATCTGCGGCGCGACTTTTCGATCCTCGACACGCAGGATCAGCAGAACCTGATCAAGCAGGCGCTCACCCTGGAGGGGTTGTCCGAGAAGGCGTTCGCGCCGCGTGCCGTGCTCGCCGAGATCAGCTCGGCCAAGAACCGGCTGCTCGATCCGGCCGGGTACGAGAAGACCGCCGAGAACTTCTTCCAGCGCAAAGTCGCCCAGCTCTACCGGCGCTATCAGGGGCTGCTCCAGCAGGCCGCCGGGGTCGATTTCGACGACATGATCTCGCTCTCGGTCCGCCTACTGACCCGGGAGGAAGAGGTGCGCGAGAAAGTTCGGGCGCGCACGCGCTACTTACTGGTCGACGAGTACCAGGACACCAACCACGCCCAGCTTCGGCTGGTCCAAGAGCTGATCGGCGACCAGGGCAACCTGACCGCGGTGGGCGACGAGGACCAGGGGATCTACCGCTGGCGCGGGGCGGACATCGACAACATCTTGGAGTTCGAGAAGACCTTCCCGGGCGCCGCCATCCGCAAATTGGAGCGGAACTACCGCTCGACCCAGACGATCCTGGACGCCTCGGGCGCCCTGGTCGCCCACAACGTCCACCGGCGCGGCAAGACGCTCTGGACCGACTCGGGGCCGGGGGCGAAGGTGGAACTCTACAAGGCGTCGGACGAGGGGGACGAGGCGCGCTGGACGGTGGGCAAGCTCCAGAAGCTGCGCGACCAGATGCGCTGGCAAGACCTCGCGGTTCTGGTGCGCACAAACGCCCAGACCCGCGCGATCGAAGAAGAGTTGCTCAAGCGGGAGATCCCCTACACCCTGGTCGGCGGCACACGATTCTACGAGCGGACCGAGATCAAGGACCTGGTCGCCTACCTCAAAGTGCTGCGCAACCCGCACGACAGCCTGTCGCTCGCACGGATTTTCAACCAGCCGCCGCGGGGCTTGGGCAAGACGACGCAAGGGATGCTCGAACAGCGCGCAGCGGAGCTCGGCCAACCGTTCTGGGATGTCATCGCGCTCGATGATCTCGGCAGCTTGCCGGCTCGGAGCGCCACCGCGGTCGGCAAGTTCCGCGACCTGATCCGCGGCCTCCAGAAGGCGGCGGCCGAGCTGCCGCTTCCGGCGCTGCTCGACCGGTTGCTCGCCGCGACCGGTTATCTCGATCTGTATGGCCGCGGCGATGACGAGGACAAGGCACGCTTGGAGAATATTCAGGAGTTCCTCTCCGCGGCACAGGAGTTCACCGAGGCGAACAGCTACAACGCCGCGACCGACGAGGATCTGATGACCGCGTTCCTCGATCACGTATCACTGGTCGCCGACCTCGACGGCTGGGAAGGGGAGAAGGGCGTCTCGCTGATGACCCTCCATAGCGCCAAGGGACTCGAGTTCCGCGCGGTCTTTGTCGCCGGGCTCGAAGATGGCCTGCTCCCTCATTTCAACTCGCAGGGGGCGCGCGAAAACCTGGAAGAGGAGCGCCGGCTGCTCTATGTCGGGATGACCCGCGCGCGCGAGCGCCTCTACCTCACCAGCTGCCGGCGGCGACGGATCGCGGGGCGCTACCAGGACCAACTCGAATCGGCGTTCTTGGGCGAGCTGCCGGAAGAGCTGCTGATCGTCACCCGCAGCCCCGAGCTGTTCGGCAACGAGCGCTTCTCGCCCCAGTTTTCACCGCAAAACGCTGGGATCTACTCGTTCTTCGGCCAGGCGCCCGCGGCGGGAGGCCCTCTTGCACCTGCCGCCCCGGAGCCACGTTACGCCACATCTCAGAGCTCGGCATCGCCACGGCCGGCGGCCTCACCGGCCTACGGCCGCCCGGCGAGCCCGCTTTCCCCATCTCGCCCGTCTCCGACATCGAGCCGTCCGGCTTCGCCCGCCGCTCCCTCAGGCTACCGGGAGCGCACCCTGGAGCCCGACCCCGACGCGCTGCCGCGTCGGCCGGTGAAGAGGGGAAGCCGCGTTCGCCACCCGACCCTTGGTCAGGGCGTCGTGCTCGAAATGGACGGCCAAGGGGACGACGCGAAGATCACCGTCTTCTTCGACAAGGCCGGCAAGCGCAAACTGGTGGCGAAATTCGCCAACCTGGAGATGCTCTAGTCGGCCGACCCGAAACCCGGACCGCGTGACTTCGTCCGGTTCAATCGGAAGGTTTGAGCCGGGCGTACAGGTAGTTGTCGACCCGTTTACCCCGCAGGCGAAAGTACGAGCGGAGAATCCCCTCGCGGACGAAGCCGGTGCTTTCGAGCACCCGCTGCGAAGCGACGTTGTCGAGCGCGCAGCGCGCTTCGAGCCGCTCGATCAGGGTGCTCGAGAAGAGGTCGAGGACGAGCAGGTTGATCGCGCGCCCCATGATGCCGCGCCGCTGAAACGGGGTGGACAGCGCGTAGCCCACTTCGGCCAGGCCGTGCTCCCAATTGCCGATCACCAGGGTGATCCACCCCGCCGGCTGTTCGCCGAACTGAATCACCCATTGGTACTTTTCGCCTCGGCCCAAGTAGAGGTCCGAGATTCGCTGATGCGCGAGGTCCGAGCGCAACTGCGAGCTGGGTAGGTCGTTGAGCGGCTGAAATCGCCGGACGGCGGGCTCCGAACGCCAGAACCGGAGCAGCTCGGCATCGCGCGGGGTCGCGGGCCGGAGCGTCACCTCGTCCGCTGCTCGGTAGGGCTCGCTCTTTTCCAAGGGTTGCATAAGGGAGACCAAGGGGGGCTGGCTTTCTCTAGGCTTCGACTAGGCTTCGACCTGGGGCGGTCCCGCGACCGCGAGGGCGCGCTCCGCCCGACGGCGTCCGAACCGTGGCAAGACCGAGAGCAGGAACATATACGAGAAGCCCTGGAGGAAGAGATAGAGAAACGGGATCGACATCCACATGCCGACGTAGAGCGCCCAAAGCGTACAGCCGAGGAAATAGAGCGCGAACAGCCCTTCGAACCACCACAGGCGCGAGGCGCCCACACGATAGACCTTGTGCCGCCACTCTTCGCCCGCGCGCTCGATTCTGTACTTCGGGGTGCGGTGAAACGTCCCGCCGCTCTGGAACAGGCCGGAGATCACGGCCCGCGCGTTGTTGAGCGAAAGGCCGATGCCCATCCCCAGCAACGCGGGCAGATAGCGCACCTCGCGCCGCCAACTGCCGGGCGAACCGCTTGCCGAGCGGCGCGCACTTTGAGCGACCAGATAGAAGACGATGACCGAGAGGGTGGCGAACAGGAACAGGGGCAGGTCGACCAGCAGCAGAACCGAGGCCGGAGATCCACGACGCAGCACCATCGCCGGGAAGATCAGCAGGGCGACCAGGACCATCAGGACGTAGCTCGCGTTGTTGGTCAGGTGGACGAACGCCTCGATCTTCGTGCGCAGCGGCAGCCGGGCGCGGAGGATTTTCCCGAGCAGCTTCCGGCCGGTCTGGATCGACCCCTTGGCCCAACGGTATTGCTGGCTCTTCCACCCCTGGACATCCACCGGCAGCTCGGACGGCACATCGAGTGCAGGCAAATAGAGGAACTTCCAGCCGGCGAGCTGCGCGCGGTAGGAGAGATCGAGATCCTCGGTCAGCGTGTCGTGCTGCCAGCCGCCTCCTCCTAGGATCGCCTCGCGCCGCCAAATGCCCGCGGTGCCGTTGAAATTGAAAAAGCAGCCGGAGCGATTGCGCGCCGTGTGCTCGATCTGAAAGTGCCCGTCGAGCAGCATCGCCTCGACCCGCGTGAGTAGCGAAAAACCGCGGTTGATGTGGCTCCAGCTCCCCTGGACCATGCCAATCGTGGGATCGGAAAAATGCGGCACCGTGGCGCGCAGGAAATCCGGGCGCGGCACGAAGTCGGCGTCGAAGATCGCGAGGAACGCGCCGCGCGCGGCGGCGAGCCCTTCGGCCAGCGCCCCTGCCTTCCAACCGGTGCGAACGGTGCGGTGGAGGTGGCGGATGTCGAGCCCCTCGGCCCGGAGCCGGGCGACCTGGTCGGCGACGATGGCGGTCGTCTCGTCGGTCGAGTCGTCGAGCACCTGAATCTCCAGTCGAGAGCGCGGATAGTCGAGCGCGGCCACCGCATCGATCAGCCGAGAGGCCACGTACATCTCGTTGTACAGTGGCAATTGCACCGTCACCACCGGCCACTCGGAAGGGGCGGCAGGGCAGACGGGCGCGCGCTTTCGGGTGCGCAGGAAATCGATCACCAACAGCAGCCGGTGGACGCCGTAGAACGACAGAATCCCGAGGATCAGATAGTAGGACCCGAGGAGGGCCGTTGCCCAAGGCTGCTGCATCGTCAGGAGATTCCGATCTCGAACGCCGTTCGGCCCACCCGGCCGGCGGGCGCAGCGTCGCACTCGTTTTCGCGGCCCTGCCGCCGATCGCTACGAGCCTCGCTCTCCTGCTGCTGTACGATCTTGCCCGTCATCCGGCTTTCACCCTGCTCGTTCTCGGCCTCGGTGCGGCCGGTCTCTGGTTTTCGGCACACTTTCTCAAGCGCGCCGCGGCGGTTCCGGTTTCGCTCGGCAGGGTGATTCTCGGGGTCGCGCTGCTGATCCGACTGCTCGTGATCGCGCTGCCGCCAACCCTTTCGGACGATGCGTTCCGCTATCTCTGGGACGGCCGGGTCGCCGCGGCCGGTTGGAACCCGTACCGTGAGCCCCCCGATTCCCCGCGACTCGCGCCCCTGCGCGACGATCTCTGGCGGCGCCTGCCGCACCGCGCAGTGCCCACGGTCTACCCACCGCTCGCCCTGTCGGCGTTCAGTATAGCTGCGCGCTTTCCGGTTCCGTTACCGATTTGGAAGCTGTTGGCGACAGCTGCGGACTTCGGCGCCTGTGCCCTGCTGCTCGCGCTCGCCCGTCGTACCGGCCTGCCCGAAGCCAGGGTCACCTGGTACGCCTGGAATCCGCTCGTCGTGCTCGAAGTCGCGGGGATGGGGCACGTCGATGCCCTCGGGGCGGCCGCCTGCATCGGCGCGGTGCTCGCCCTTTCGATCGTTCCCCGTCGGCCGCTCGCGGCGAGGACCGCCTGGCTTGCAGGAACGGCCGCCGCCGCGGGCATTCTCGCCAAGCTGGCGCCGCTCGCCGCCCTGCCCATGTGGGCGCGCCAGAGCCGCAGACCCTGGGCGTTTCTGCTCGCCGCTCTCGGTCTTTCCGGCTTGGCGCTCGCGCCCGTGATCGTTTCGGTCGGCGGCCTGCCTCCGGGGCTCGCCACGTACGGAGTCTCATGGGAGTTCAATGGTCCGCTCTACGAGCCGCTCTGGCGCGCGCTCGAGCTTCTAGGAACCGGCCCGGCTGCGCACGCGGTGCTCGACGTGGCGAAAGCGCGCACCGGGTGGTGGACGTTCTGGAACCGCTTCTACCCTTACGCCTATCCGCGTTTCTTCGCCAAGCTGCTGCTCGCCGGCCTCGCGCTCGCCGCGGTCGCGGCGTCGTTTAAAGAGCGCGATCCGGTCACCGGCACCGGCCGCCTGTTCGGCCGGTTGATGCTCACTTCCGCCACGCTCTACCCCTGGTATCTCCTCTGGGTGCTCCCTTTTGCGGCTCTTCGCGAGGAGCGGCACTGGTTGCTGCTCGCAGCGCTCGCGCCGCTCGCCTATGTGCCCGCGCTGTTCGGCGTGCCGCTCTGGCCCTGGGTCTACCTCTCCATCTGGGCGCCGTTCGCGCTCTACTCTCTGCTGGGAAAACGATGGTCGCCCTCCTGACCCTCTCCTACCGCGGCACCGCCTACGCCGGCTGGCAGAGGCAGGAGAACGCGCTCGCGGTCCAGCAGGTGGTCGAAGAGGCGCTCGCCCGACTGCTCGGACTGCCTGAAGAGAACATCCGGATCGTGGGAGCCAGCCGCACCGACGCGGGAGTCCACGCCCGCGGCCAGAGGGCGCACCTCGACCTTGCGGGCGTCGGCCGCCCGGATTTTCCCCTCCGCGGCCTGGTCCACGGCACGAACCACCACCTGCCGGAAGACATCCGCGTCCTCGCGGCTAGGGAAGTTCCGGAAGGGTTCCACGCCCGGAAATCCGCCGTCTCCAAGCAATACCACTACCGCCTGAGCCGCGCGGAGGTCCTCTCGCCGCTCGATTCGCCGTTCGCGGTGAAGGTCTCGCCGGGGATCGACCTCGATCGCCTGAACCAGGCCGCGGATCTTCTTCCCGGCCGCCACGATTTCACCGCCTTCACCCTCGCCGGAGCCGCCCCGGGCGACCGCCATCGCGCGATGTTCGCCGCGGGGTGGACGGAAGAGGGGGAAGAGCTGCATTTCCGCATCGAAGGCGAAGGCTTCCTCCGCGGCATGGTGCGCGGCCTGGTCGGAACCATGATCGAAGTCGGCCTCGGCGCTCGCTCTGTCGAGGACTTCGGACGGCTATTGGCCGGAGCAGCCAGGAGCGAGGCCGGGCCTACGGCTCCGGCGCAGGGGTTGGTCCTCGAGTGGGTGCGTTATGGGGATCCGATTTCCTAGCTCTGCTGACCGGTGCCGTCGAAACGAATCCTGGGCAGGAACGCGGCAAGAATTCCGATCCTGATCGCCACTCCGCCGGGCACCACCTCGACCAGCCCAAGGTCGCGCAGGTGCTCGACATCTCGCTTGATCACCCGGTCGGTGCTGTTGGCATAGGCCTCCGCCAGGCGCGGACTCAACCTGCGAATCTGCGCCAGTGGCGTCGGCCCCGCATGGTCGCTGAGATCGAGCGCCAGCCGACGGCGGCGAACCTGCATTCGACTGTCCTGGTCGCGGAACTGCTCATGGACATAGTTGATCCAGTGGGTCCGGAACTGTTGCTCGCGAATGGACTCGATTTGCTGCCTCAGCTCGTCGACAAATCCGTGAAGCGCGTACTCCACGAACACCATCGGGTCTCTCTTGCGGTGCGATTCGTCGAGCTTTAGAGCTGCCGAAAGTCGTCTTGAAGCTCCGGCAGCAGGAGGGAACCGACGACATGCTGCACCTTCGACTGCGCTTCGCCCATCAAGAGCCAAAAGCTCGGAGGAGCCAAGGACAGGTCCAGTCGAAACGAAATCCACGGATGCGTCTGCTCGAACGACCGGGTAGCTGGCATTCTTTTCGGCTCCGCAAACAACTTACGGCATTGACTTTGTTCGAGCTGTCACAAAATTCCGGCAGCCATGATAGCGCACCTGACGACAAAGAAGAGAGCATGAAGGAGTGCGTGCCGGTAGCTTCCGCTGGGAGGAGTGAGGGGCGGCGCTCAGCCGTGCAGGGTTTGAAGCGGCCGGACCTTGCGAATCAGCTCGAAATCGCTGTCGTCGTGGAGGAGCGTCGCGCCTTGTTCGAGCGCGATCTGCGCGATCAGGCAGTCGATCGTGCTCCGCAGTGTGATCCCCTTCCGACGGCAATCGAAGTAGATCCGGGCCGCTTCTCGGTGACTTGTTTGCGGATCGGCCTCCGACACCATCTCGAGGCCGCCGAGATAGTCCTCAAGGAGGCGCCATTCCTTTTCATCGCGCGCCCCCTGAAGGACCTCCTGAAAGCAGACGACAGGCAGGACGAACGAAACCTGCTCGCGCTCGATCTGGTCGAAAAGTTCGAGGGTCGGCGACCGATGTCCCCGCAGATAACCGATCAGGACCGAGGTATCGACCAGGATCACGATTCGACGCGGAGCGCCTTGTGGTCGTAGCCGGGCGCGAACCGGATCTTGCCTCTGAGATCCGACAGGCTCTTGCGTTTCTGGGAGGCGACGAATACCCGGAGAGCTTCGTGGACGAGATCCTTCTTCGTCTTGATTCCGCTCAGCCGGAGCGCCTCTGCGATCAGGTCGTCGTCGAGGACGATGTTTGTTCTCATGTTGGCTCCGTACACCTGATCATACACACCCCGTGCCTCAAAAGGCAAAGGGTCGGAACCATGATCGAAGTCGGCCTCGGCAATCGCTCGGTCGAGGAGAGTTCGCCGCCCACCCAACCCCATTTTTGACTCCCGCCCCCCCACCACCGTACACTTCGCGGCCTTGCAGGGCCCCGCGGTGAGGTGCTGGAGTGGCTGAACAGGGCTGCCTGCTAAGCAGTTATCCGGGGTAAACCTGGATCGAGGGTTCGAATCCCTCCCTCACCGCCATTTCTTTTCCCTCCCGAGGACCGCAACATGGCAACCGAACTCAACGGTCCCGTCCGGGTCCGCTTCGCCCCGTCGCCGACCGGTTTTCTTCATCTCGGCGGCGTTCGCACCGCGATCTACAACGAGCTGCTGCGCCTGCATTGCGGGGGTGTGTTCGTGCTCCGCATCGAGGACACCGACAAGGCGCGCTCCGACGAGGCGATGACCCGCCAGATCCAGGACGCCCTCTCCTGGACCGGGATCTGTTGGGACGAAGGGCCGTTCCTCCAGAGCGAGCGCCTGCCGCGCCACGCCGAGCGGGCGGCCGAGTTGCTCGCCGCCGACCGGGCCTATCGGTGCTTTTGCACCTCCGAAGTGCTGGAGGCCCAGCGCGCCGAAGCGCAGAAACAGGGGGGCAGCTTCCGCTACCCGCGCACCTGCGCGCATCTCGCGGCCGATGAAATCGCCCGCCGGGTCGAGGCGGGGGAGACCTTCGTGGTCCGCTTCCGCGCGCCGGACGAAAACATTCTCTTCTTCGATCTGGTTCGTGGCGACATGGAGTTTCCGCCCGAGTCGATCGACGATTTCATCCTGCTCCGCTCCGACGGCTCGCCGACCTACCACATGTCGGTCGTGTGCGACGACATCGACATGGCGATCTCCCACGTCATCCGCGGCGAGGATCACCTGTCGAACACGCCAAAGCACGTGCCGCTCTTTTTGGCGTTCGGCGCGGCGGTGCCGACCTTCGCCCACCTGCCGCTGATTTTGGGGCCGGACAAGAAACGGCTGTCCAAGCGCTTCGGCGCCACCTCGGTCGAGGAGTTCCGCGCCGAGGGGATCTTGCCGCAGGCGCTCTACAACTACATGGCCCTGCTCGGCTGGAGCCCGGGCGAGGATCGCGAGATCCTCTCGCGCGACGAGATGGGGCGGATCTTCGATGTCGATCGTCTGAACGCCTCGGCGGCGGTGTTCGATCGCGAAAAGTTGCTCTGGATGAACGGCCAGTACATCTTGGCTTCGATCGTCGAAGAGCTTCTGCCGCACCTCGGCCCGTTCATCCACGAGGCGGGGCTCGACGGCGCCGACCCGGCGCGCCTGGCCACCGTGCTCGAGCTACACCGCAGCCGCGCGCGTACGCTCCGCGAGCTGGTCCAGTCGGTCATCCCCTACTTCCGCGACGAGGTCCCCTACGACGCGGAGCTGTGTAAGAAGTTCCTCGCCGACCCCGAGCTGCCGGTCCACCTCGCCGCGCTGCGCGATCGCCTCGCTGAAGCCGAGTTCGAGAAAGACCCGCTCGAAGCCGCCCTGCGCGCGGTCGCAGAAGAGCGCGCGATCAAGCCGAGCGTGCTGATCCACCCGGTCCGGATGGCCCTCTCCGGAGCCACCGGCGGCCCGCCGCTGTTCGATTTGGTGGCGGCGATGGGGAAGGATGAAACCTCGCGCCACCTGGGGCATTTCATCGCGTATCTACGGCGCGGTGGGACGTTGCCGGAACATCAGGATTAGGAGTCCATCCAGGGCGGACACGTAGGTCCGCCTCTACGACTCGTGGGCCTCTGGCGCCGCGTTGCCGCGAAATCCCCTCGGGTCGCGCGCGAAAGCGCGCAGCTGGCCACAGGCGGCGCTCACGTCGTCGCCGCGGGTTTTTCGGACCGTCGCCGTGTAGCCGTGGCGGTAGAGGCGTTCTTGAAACGCGGCGGTCTGGGTCGGCGTCGAGGGGATCATCATGGGGCCGAGCACCGCATCCGGATTGGTCGGGATCAGGTTGATCTTGCAGGCGAAACCTTGGAGCAGCCCGGCGAGCTGATCGGCCTGGGCGAGCGAGTCGTTCACGTCCTGGATCAGGATGTATTCGAAGGTGATCCGCCGCCGTGGTTCCAAAGGGAATCGGCGCAGGGCGTCGAGCAGGTCGGCGAGCGGGTAGCTCCGGTTGATCGGCATGATCCGCGAGCGCAGCTCATCGTCCGGCGCGTGCAGCGAGACCGCGAGGTTCGGCCGTCGTTTCCAGCGGGCGATCTCGTCGATGCCGGGGATCACCCCCGCCGTCGAGAGCGTGATCCGACGGATCGAGATGTGCTCGGAGAGGATCTCGATCGCGGCACCCACGTTCTCTAGGTTGAGCAGCGGCTCGCCCATCCCCATGAACACGAGATTGAGGCCGTCGGCCGGATGGTCGCGATCCTGTTTGATCGTGTGGACCTGGGCGACGATCTCGCCCGCCCTAAGATTCCGCCCCGCGCCCCAGTAGCCGGTCACACAGAACGAGCAGGCGAGCGCGCAGCCCGCCTGGCTCGACAGGCAGAGGGTGCGTCGATCGCCGTCAGGGATATCGACCGCCTCGATCGAGGCGCCGTCCATCATGCGGAACAGATACTTTGCGGTGCCGTCCTCGGAGATCTCGCGCGACGCGATCTGTGGGCGCTCGATCCTAAAATGCCCGGCAAGGGTGGCGCGTAGATCCTTGCCGAGATCGGTCATGGCCTCGAAATCGGCCAGGCCGCGCGCATGCAGTGCGTCGTAGAGCTGACGCATGCGGAACGGCCGATCGATGAACGGGGCGAGGGCTATGCCGAGTTGAGTCCGGGTGAGGCCGAGCAGATCGGGTTGTGGCTCAGGGGTCATTTCTTGCGCCGCAATCGGCGGGTCGGATCGATTCCGATCGAGCGGAGGAACGAGAGGTCGCGGCCGTCGATCTGAAACGCCGGATCAGGGCCCGTGGCGGGAACGCCGCCCGCGGACCGCGGTCCCCGCGCCGGCGCGGGGTCCGCGAGCACCGCGGTCCGGGCCGCCGCCACCGGCGCTTCTTCCTCATTTCCCGGCTCGCGCTTGCAGTCCAAATGGAGGACCATCGCGTAGCCCTCCTCGCGGATGCGGCGAAGCGAGCGCGACACGTCGGACGACTCCGAGATCGCCTCGGCGAGGGCGCGCCGCAGGTCGCGAATCAGGGGCTTCAGTCTCTCGTCCAGAACTTGTTCCTCCTCGAACCGATCGGCGGATTATCGCTGCCACCCTCTGGGGTGTCAAACCGGGAAGCCCTGATTTCCGTTGAGTTTTCTGGCGCGCCGGAAGGCGTGCCAAACATCGCTTCGTCGGCCCGGGCAGCCGTGCTAAGGTTTTCTGCCGCCCGCGCTTCGGCGCACCCTCTACCTCATGCCCCCCAACGACCTTTCGCCCTGGCTCGCCGCGCAGGGATTTGCCGCTGCGCGCATCGAGCCGCTGCCCGGAGATGTCTCGCCCCGCCGTTACAGCCGGGTCTGGCTGGCCTCGGGGGGGTCGGCGATCCTGGCGCTCTACCCGGAAGAGATCCGCGAGATCGCGGTTCGCTACCTACGCTCGACCGAGCTTCTCGGGAGTGTCGCGGTCCCGGTGCCGCGCATTCTTGCCGTCGATCTCGCGCGCGGTTGGATGCTGATCGAGGATCTGGGGGCCGAGACACTCGCCGAGCGACGCGATCTGGACGATCGCGCGGTCGCCCCCTATTTTCGCCACGCCGCTCTGCTGGGACGTCGAATCGCCGCGCTGTCGCCCGCTCTGCTGCTCGGAGACACGGCCGACGCGCCGCCGTTCAATCCGCCTCTCGATGGGGCGCTGCTCCGCCGCGAGCTACTGCAAACGGAAGAGGTGTTTCTGTCGCCTCGCGGCCTGCTGGGGAATGGGGAGCAGAGAACCGCCATCGCAGCTCTCTTCGACGAGATCTGCACCCGGATGGGCGCGGAGACCGCGGTGCCCTGCCATCGCGATTTCATGGCGCGCAATCTAATTCCACGGATCGGGGCGGATGGCGCGTGCGAGGTCGCGGTGATCGACCACCAGGATCTGCGCCTCGGGCCGCCGTTATACGACCTCGCCTCGCTGCTCAATGACACCCGCTTTCCGGCCCCGCCGCTCGAAGCGGAGCTGCTCGCGGTCGCGCTGGGGGAAGGGGCGGACCTCAGGAGCTACCATCGTGCCGCAGCGCAGCGGACGCTCAAGGCGACGGGGACCTATGCCCGTTTCGCCGAGCGCGGCGCGCCTCGCCACCTGCCGTTGATACCGGTGACGCTCGCGCGCGCGCTCGATCATCTCGGACGGATTCCGGAAGGCGAGGGCTTGGTCCCGAGCCTCAGAGCGCTCTGGAAGAGCGCCCTGCCCGAGGTTTAGATCGGCTCGGAACCTCCGCCGAGCGGAGCCCCGTCCCGCTCTACCGGTACCGGGGCACTGATCTGGTATGCTCGCTGGAAGAGTCGGCTTGGATGGTAGAAGATCGCCGACTCCCCTTAGGAGAACAAGACCATGCCCCACCTTGGCGTTCCAGAACTGCTGATCATTTTTGTCATCATCATCGTGCTCTTCGGCGCGACCCGCCTGCCGAACATCGGCCGGGGGCTCGGCGAGGGGATCCGCAATTTCAAGAAGGGGATCAAGGGCGACGAGCCGGAGCAGTTGCCGGGCAAGTCCGACGTCCGCTGACGTAGAACTCTAGGCTGAACCCCTCCGAACAGAGGTCAAAACGGCCCCGTTTCGGGCCGTTTTGGCGCATGGTTACCTCACCATCGCGAGCGCGTCGACGATCTCGGTGTGCGCTTCGCGGTCGGAGTCGCCGTGCCAGAGGCGCTGATGAAGCTCGAGATAACGCGTCTGGACCCGCCGGACGTAGCTCTTCGTCTCGCGGTAGGGCGGTACCCCGCCGAAACGGTCGACCACCCCTGGACCTGCGTTGTAGGCTGCCAGCGCCCGCTCGAGGTCGCCGTCGTAGCGGTCGAGCAACCCCCCGAGGTAGCGGCTGCCGGCTTCCAGGTTGACCTCAGGGTCGGTCAGGTCCGCGCCTCCCGGCGCGCTCGGCCGAACTTGCATCAGTCCGACGGCGCCCCGGGGGGATACCGCGTCCGAGGCAAACCCCGACTCCATCTCGATCACCGCCGCGATCAGCAGGCCGTCGACGCCGGTGCGGTTGGCTGTTGCCACAATCGCCTGGCCGTGGGGGAGCGATTCGAGATAGGCGCGTTGCGCCTCGTGGCCGGTGGAAAGGGCCGGGGCAGATGCCGGCAGAGCGATCCGAGGGGGAGGAGTGGTTGCCAGGTCGTCGAGCGTCGGGATCGACGAGATGGAGGGGCTGGAGGCGAAAGTAAGGACCAGAAAAACCGCGAAGGACATCGCCAGGGCAGGCCGATGCCAGGTTGTGCGTTGTTCGGTGCGTTGCATAGGGAACGGCTCCCTTCAGAAATCCGTTGGGGCGTACATCCGATCCAGAACCTGCATTCGACCAAAGGCCGGGCACAGAGACCGGAGACGCGAGAACGGCAGACATCAACCCGTTGGGGTAGGGCTGACGCCGCGAAACTACCGATTGTGGTTGCTAGATTTGTGCCAGGGGCTGCGGTACCGACCCTGAAAAGGTCGGCCCAAGCGCCGGCAGTCTCTACCCTCGACCTTTAGGTTAGGGGATCCTTGCGCTGCTGGAGGCGGCGCCGATCGTAGTCCTCGGAGTGAATTCCGAGTGTCGAAACCTTGTTGCGCAGCGTGTTGCGATGCACGCCGAGCGAGCGGGCCGACCGGCAAAAGTTGCCCGAGTTGGACTGCAACGAAGCCAGGATGAACTGGCGCTCGAACTCGCGCCGCGCCTGTTCGAGCGTTACGCCACGGCGGACCAGCTCATCGACGATGAGGAACAGACGCCCGTTCAAATTCTGGTCGGCCAAGGTCGTTTCTCCGGTTAGAGGGGGCTCGAAAGCGGATCAGAGGATACCACACGGTCGCGGGACGGCCCAAGGCAAGATCCTCCTTTGACCTCTAGAAGAGCCCGATCTCGCGGTTCCCAGGGGAGTGTTCTAGACTGTGCCCCCTCGGAGGAGCCCCCGGTGAAATCCGCCCGACTGGAAGTCGAGCTCTTGCCGGCTCAGGGTGCAGGCCGAGACCGACCGAGCCAAACCCAAAAAGACAGAGGAGATCGCGATGGCCGAAAGAAAGCCCAACGAGCAGTTCATGAAGCCGATGCAACCGTCCGAAGCGCTCGCGGGAATCGTCGGCAGCGCACCGCTGCCGCGCACCGAGGTGACCAAGAAGGTCTGGGAGTACATCAAGAAGCACAACCTGCAGGACCCGGCCAACAAGCGCAACATCGTTGCCGACGCCAAGCTCAAGGTGGTCTTTGGGGGCAAGGGCACGGTCACGATGTTCGAGATGACCAAGCTGATCAACGTCCACCTGACGAAGGTCTGAGCTCAACCGCCGCCGCGCTGAAGCGGCGCGCCCGCCCTGGCGGGCGCAGCCGCTTCGACGAGGCGGTCGAGCCCAACTTCGAGATTCCCGAGATCATTCCCCTTGACTGCCAACGTCGTTCCGATCGGCACACCGCTCCTTTGGGGCGGATTTCTGGCTCTGATCTTCGTGCTCCTCGCACTCGATCTCGGGGTCTTCAATCGCAAAGAGCATCGCGTCGGTCTGCGCGAGGCGTTGGTCTGGAGCGTCGTCTGGACGCTGGTGGCGCTCGCATTCAACGCGTTTGTCTACCTGCGCTTCGGCCATGGTGCCGGGGTCGAATTCCTGACCGCCTATGTGATCGAACGTAGCTTGAGCTTCGACAACATCTTCGTCTTCATCGTGGTCTTCAACTATTTCGCGGTGCCCGCCGAGCTCCACCACCGGGTGCTTTTTTGGGGCATCTTGGGCGCGCTCGTCGCGCGCGGCCTGTTCATCGGCCTCGGCACCGCGTTGCTCGCGAAGTTCGGTTGGCTGATCTACCTGTTCGGAGCGTTCCTGGTCTACACCGGGTGGAAGGTGCTGCGCGAAAAGGAAACGCGGATCGAGCCGGAGAAGAACCCGGTGGTCAAGCTGTTCCGGCGCCTCTTCCGGATCACCGACGGCTATCGGGGTAAGCGCTTCTGGGTGACCGAAAACGGTCTCCGCTACGCGACCCCGCTGCTGCTCGTGCTGGTGGTGATCGAGGCGAGCGACGTTTTGTTCGCGGTCGATTCGATCCCCGCGGTATTCGGGGTCACCCGCGACGCATTCATCGCGTTCACCTCGAACATCTTCGCGATCCTCGGCCTGCGGGCGCTCTACTTCCTGCTCGCCGGGTTGATGCACCGGTTCGGCTATCTGAGCTACGGCCTCGGCTTGGTGCTGATCTTCATCGGCGGCAAGATGGTCGTCCACCCCTGGCTCGAAATCCCGGTCGAGATCTCGCTCGGCATCGTGGTCCTCCTGCTCGCCGGCTCGGTCGGGTTGTCGCTCTGGCGTCCGCCGAAGGCCCCGGAACCCGTTCCCACCGTAGCCGTGTCCGAGCCGACCGCCGACTAGCGAAACAGGCTCTTTCTTCTCGGAGGCTCTCGATGAAACGGCTCGCCGCGCTATCCGCCCTCGTCGCTCTGCTCCTGCTCGGTGGGCCGCTTCCAGGGGCCTTCGAACCCGCACCGATCGGCCGCGGAGGTGCGGTCGCGAGCAACGATCGGCGCGCGACCGCGGTCGGCTTGGAGATTCTCAAAGCGGGGGGCAATGCAGCTGATGCTGCGGTCGCCACCGCGCTCGCGCTCGCTGTGGTCTTCCCCGAAGCGGGCAACCTCGCCGGGGGAGGGTTTGCGGTCCTCCGCCAGAAAGGCGCGTTCGCCGCGCTCGATTTTCGTGAGGTGGCTCCCGCCGCGGCGAGCCGCGCCATGTATCTCGACCCGAACGGCGAGCCGAGGCCAGGCGCCTCGACCGTAGGGCCGCTCGCCGCCGGGGTGCCGGGCACGCCCGCCGGGCTTTTCGAGCTGCACGGGCGCTACGGCAAGCTCCCTTGGAAACGGCTGGTTGCGCCGGCCGAGCGTTTGGCGCGAGAGGGGTTCGTGGTCGATCGTCATCTGCACGATCGGCTGGTCGAGCCGGCCGACCGCAAACGGCTCGGGCAATTCCCCGAGACCGCCGCGGTCTGGCATCTAGGCGACCAAGAGCCGCTCGCTATAGGAGCCCTGTTCCAACAGGCGGCGCTCGGCCGCACGCTCGCCGCCTACCGCGACCAGGGGCCGACGGGAATCACGCGGGGTGCGGTCGCGGCGGCGGTCGAAGCGGCCTCGAAACGGCATGGCGGGGTGCTCACCGCGGCTGATCTCGCCGCCTATCGACCGGTCTGGCGCGAGCCACTCCGCTTTACCGCGTTCGGCTGGCAGGTCGCCACGATGCCCTTGCCTTCCTCTGGCGGGTTGATTCTCGGCGAGATGTTCGGCCAGCTCGAGCGCCTCTCTTGGCCGAAGTTGCCGCGCTTCGGCGCCGATCGCGCCCACCTCTTCGCCGAAGCGCTCCGGCGGTCGTTCGCCGACCGCTATCTGCTGGCCGATCCGGCGACCACGCGCGCCGACGCCGCCCAACTGCTCGACCCCGCCTGGCTCGATCGCCGCGCCACTTCGATCGATCGCGGCAAGGCGTCCCCCTCGAAAGAGATCTCCCCTTGGCCGGGCGAGGCGCCCGCGGCCGAGAAGCCCGAAACGACCAGCCTCTCCGTGATCGACGGGGAAGGCAACATGATCGCGCTCACCACCACGCTCAACGATCTTTTCGGCTGCGGCCTGTACGTCCCTGAGATCGGTTTTCTCAACAACGAGATGGACGACTTCGCGACCGCTCCGGGTCGGCCGAACCTGTACGGGCTGATCCAGGGCGAGGCGAACGCGGTGGCGCCGGGCAAGAAGATGCTCTCGTCGATGAGCCCGACGATCGCCTGGCGCGCCACGCCCTCGGGCGAAGAGGCGATCGCGCTCGGCGGTCGCGGCGGTTCGCGGATCCCCACCCATGTGGCGCAGGTCCTGCTCAACATGATGGTGGATGGCGACTCGCTCGCCGCCGCCCTCGGCCGCCCCCGGTTGCACCATCAATGGCTGCCCGATCAGATCGAGGTCGAGCCCGACACGTTTTCACCCGAGACCCGCACCGAATTGGAGCGACGAGGTCACGCGATCCAGCCCGCGATTCAAGGCGCCCGGGTGTTTGCGATCCATCGCTTGGCCGACGGCCGAATCGAGGCCGCGGGCGACCCGCGCGGACCGAACGGCGCCGCAGTGGTCGATCCGGAGCGCTAGGCGAAGATCTTTCCAGATACACTCCGGCCGGTTTTTCTGCCATGAGCAAGGGGAGTCCGAGCATGGTCCAGGTGCTGGTGCCCAAAGAGCGCCGATCCGGCGAAACGCGCGTCGCCGCGACGCCGGAGACGGCGAAGAAGATGATCAAAGAGGGGCTCGCCGTCACGGTCGAACGGGGTGCCGGCGAGGCCGCCTACTTCTCCGACTCGGCCTACGAGGCGGCGGGCGCGACCCTCACGGACGCTCCCGATTGGCTGGCGGCCGACGTGATCCTCAAGGTCGCGCCGTTTGCCGACCACGAATCGGCCAAGCCCGGTGCGCTCGCGATCGGCCTGTTCGCGCCGCATGGTCCGCTCGATCGGGTGCGGCGACTGGTCGCCGGCAAGGTCTCCACCCTGTCGATGGAGCTGGTGCCGCGCATCACCCGCGCCCAGGGGATGGACGCCCTGTCGTCTCAAGCGTCGATCGCCGGCTACAAGGCGGTCCTGCTCGCCGCCACCCACCTGCCGAAGTACCTCCCCCTCCTAATGACCGCCGCGGGCACGATCAAGCCGGCGAAGATCGTCATCATGGGCGCCGGGGTCGCCGGTCTCCAGGCGATCGGCACAGCGCGTCGGCTCGGCGCCGTGGTCGAGGTCTCGGACATTCGCCCGGAGGTGAAAGAGCAGGTCGAATCGCTCGGCGCCCGGTTCATCCAGCTCCCCATGCTCGAGCAGGAGAGCGGCGCCGGAACCGGCGGCTACGCCCGCCAGATGGGCGAAGATTTCCTCGTTCGCCAGCGCGAGATCGTGCGCGAGCGGCTGACCACGGCCGACGCCGCGATCACCACGGCCCTGGTGCCGGGCCGGAAAGCGCCCACCCTGCTCACCCGCGAAATGGTCGAAGCGATGCGCCCCGGGTCGGTGATCATCGACCTCGCGGTCGAACAGGGAGGCAACTGCGAGCTCTCACAGGCCGACCAGGAGATCGTCCACAACGGCGTCCGCATCTTCGGCCCCTCGAATCTCCCCGCGACCCTGCCGCACGACGCGAGCACGCTCTATGCGAGGAACGTCCTCGCCCTGCTTCTCCACGTCACAAAAAAAGGCGAGCTGGCGCTCGATCCGGAAGAAGAGATCGTGAAGGCGACCCTGCTCACCCACGACGGCCGGGTTTTCCACGCCCCGACGGCAGAGCGGTTGGCGGCGGAGGCTGGCGGCTGAGCGGGCGGGGAAGGCAACGCCGGGGCCTACTCGGGACCGAGAAGGACCCTCAGCTTTTGGGAGATCACGACCACTAGATCGGGAGGAAGCCGGACCAAGAACTCAGCACGGCGTGCCCGCCAATCCAGGCTTTTGACTTGATCGGCGAGGACCACCCCAGAAACGGCCAGGTTTTCCGGAAGCGGCACCTCGAACGGATACCCCTTCACCTGCGATGTGACCGGGCAGAATAGGGCAAGACCAACCCGGGCGTTGTAAGCCTTCGGGGAAAGAATGACCGCCGGGCGACGGCCGGCCTGCTCATGTCCCGCCTGAGGGTCAAACGTCAGACGGACGACATCGCCTAGATCAGGTACATAGACCACTCACCAAACCTCGTTCCCGACTGCCGGGCCGGTTGCGATCTCTTCGTGAAGATTCTCCTCGGTGATTCCCGCGAGAAGCTGTTCCAGGGTAAACACCGGGGCAGGGCGCGACGAGATCACGATGTCACCTTCGTTCACCGAAATCTCGACCGCTGTGTCCTCTTCAAAGCCAACACCTTTGGCGAACACCATCGGAATCCTAACTGCCAGGCTGTTACCCCACCGTTGGACCTTGCCGTGCATCGCGCGCCTCCTGTATCTACAATGAGTCTACAGGTCGAGCTTCTCGTCGGCAAGTCGCCCCAACGCGGACGGGTGATTCCCTGCGGAGCGGGTGTCGGGATGGCTTCACATCTTGACCAATCAGAATTGAATCGCTAACGTAGATCAACCCTCGCCAATTTGTACTTCGCATTCACTATGGTGCCGCCAAGGGCGCGGGTGTCGGCCACATTCGACTACCAGAATTCAACCCAACAAACGCCCGCGGGGGCCAAAATGCATAGGCTCGAATTACTTAGAACTCTAACGCTAGGAAGCTCGGTCGCCGAATTCGACGAGGATCTTGCTAGGTATTTTTTGCAAACTAACACCTTTGATCGACTGGTCGAGGACAAGATCGACATTGTTGCTGGAGACAAAGGGTCGGGAAAGACGGCCCTCTACCGATACCTTAGCGACAATGCTGCGTCCATCCCTCAGTTGTCAAAGGTCACAGTGTTGCCTGGGTTCAATCCCTCTGGAGCTCCCGTCTTCCAGCGACTGACGCAGTCCGCGGCCTTGACGGAAGGGCAGTACGCCACTGTCTGGAAGGCCTACTTCCTTTCTCTAGCCGGGAACTGGTGCCTTCCTTTCTTCGACGGGTCAGGATCCCAGGACGCAAAGAAGCTAGACCAATTGCTTCGACAGCTGGATCTGCGGATGACAGACGATGAACCGGTCTCAACCTTTTCCAGAGTTGCCGCCTGGGCTAAGCGTATGTTTAGCCCTCGCAGCCTCGGCATTGAGTTCAAGGTTGACGCAAGCGGGCTGCCGGTTGTGACACCGACTGCTTTTTATTCGAGCAATGGAGACGAAGAAGCAGAGGAGGTACAGCTCACCAGCCACGAAGAGGCTCTTGGCGTGCTGGACGCCATGCTTAAAGACCTTGACTGCGTTGTTTGGATTGTCTTGGATCGACTCGATGAAGCATTCTTAGGCCATCCTGAAGTAGAACTTCGTGCCCTGAGAGCCCTCTTCCGCGCCTATCTTGACCTGCGAGCATTTGGTAGTCTGCGCCTAAAGATCTTTATTAGGCGAGACCTATTCTCGAGGCTTTCTCAAGGCGGATTCGTAAACTTGACCCACGCAAATGCCAAGAAAGGGGAGATCATTTGGGATGACGACGACCTGCATGCTTTATTGTGCCGGCGATTGAAGGGAAGCGCTCTTTTCCTTGAGGGCCTAAAGAACTCGGGCCTTTCAGATTTCTCGGACCGGGGCATCTATGATGCGGTTTTTCCTCCCCACGTAGAACCATTCCAGAAATCCCAAAATACGTGGCAGTGGCTCCTCTCGAAAACCCGTGACGGAAACCGGTGCATCCAACCCCGAAACCTGATCGACATGGTCATTTTTGCGCAGGACGAACAGATGCGCCGCGAACAGATTTCCCCCAGCACTAAAGTCATTCCGGTCCTAGGACCCGAAGCGATCAAGCGAGCCTTCACTCGGCTGAGTAAGCAGCGAGTTGAGGATTCAATCCTAGCTGAAGCCAGCAAGGAGATTGCTGTCTGCGTTGAAGCCCTTCGCTATGGCAAGGCTGAGCACAACGGAAAGTCTTTGTCTACTGCCTTCGGCATAGAGGAGGCGCACCTGCAGCCATTTGTTAGAGTTCTCATGGATCTCGGATTTCTCGAAGAGCTTAAAGGTGCGTACAAGGTGCCAATACTCTACAGGGAGGGGCTCAACATCAGGCTCGGAAAAGCATTTGCACCTAAACGATTGGCCCGATCCAGCAGCAGAATGAGAAAACGGGAATAAATGGCTACTCTTCCGCCCTGCTCTTTCGTGCGAATTCTCTACGAGGTCCGCGCCGTGACCGCGACCTTTATGAGTTTCGGCCATCCCGCGAACGCTAAGTCCGCGCCGCCCAGGCTTCCTCTCCTCTAGCCGCCTCCCCGCCGACCACCCACCGCGCCACCGTCTCCGCCGCATGGGGGTGCGCGATCCGCCGGGCGTTCGCCTGCATCGCCGCGAGGCGGCCGGGCTCTTCGAGGACGGCTCTCACTTTGAAGGCGAGGGTGTGGAGGTTGGCGCACCAGATGCCGACGCCCTGCTCCAGCAGGTAGGTCGCGTTCTTTTCCTCTTGGCCGGGGATCGGCTGCACGACCACCCAGCCCAGGCCCTGGATCAGCGACTCGGAGGTTGTGAGTCCGCCGGGCTTGCCGATCATCAGATCGGCTGCGGCCATCAGCTCGTGCATCTCGGTGGTGAAGCCGATCGCCCGAACGAGCGGCAGGCTTCCTTCTTTCCGCCCGGCCGCCGCCCGTTCGATCGCGGAGCGCAGTGGAGCGCTCTTGCCGCAGACGGCGACGATCTGCGCGGGAAGCTCGGCGGCGACCAGCGCTTCGACCAGGCGCGTGCCGTTGCCTGCGCCGAAGCCGCCCGCCGAGACCAGAAGGGCCGGCAGGTCGGGGTGCCAGCCGTGCTTTTCTCGCATCGCCCGCCGGTCGCGCTCCTCCCCGAACAGCGGATCGGTCGGGATGCCGCTCACCGTGATCGCCGCAGGCGGCACACCCAGAGAGAGAAGGTGCGCCTGCGCCTCTTTTGTCGCCACGAAGTAGTGATCTGACGGGGCCGCGAGCCAGAGGCCGTGGATCTCGAAATCGGTCACCACGGTGGCGATCCGCGCTCGAATGCGCCCCTTGCGCCGCTCCCGTTCGAGCAGGGTCGCGGGGAGAAAATGGGTGCAGATGGCGAGATCGGGATCGAACGCGCGAACCGCTTCGAGGAACGGCTGAACGTTCGCCCGTTCGATGCGCTGCTCCATCCGGTTCGGGTGAAACGGCCGATCGGTTCGATCGTAAAGCCAGCCGAGCAGGTGCGGCGCGCGCCCCACCATTTTGAAGTAGCCGTCGCGGTAGACCTTGGCGAACGCCGAGGTGGCGTACGAAAGGATGTCCCAATGCTCGATTGTCGAGGACGAATCGAGTGAGCGGAGCGCCGCCTCGACCGCTTGAGCAGCACGGACGTGGCCTGCGCCCACGGAGGCCGAGAGGATCAGGATGCGCATGGTCGTGTCGTCATCTCTTCGCCTCCAACCGCCGAGCCTCTTCCCTTTTCGCCCGCTCGACATAGGCCCACTCCGCGGGGGAGAGGAGTGAGTCGGCATAGAGCGGATTGGGGCGAAGGTCGATCCCGCGCATTGCTTCGTCGTATTCCGCGGGGCCGGCCGGGCGGTAGAACTGCTCCGCGAGGTCGCGGTCTTGGAAGGTCTTGCCATGGGCGGCAAAGGGTAGGTTGCGGCAGAGGCGGAGGGTCTTCTCGTCGAGAGCCCGCCAGTCCGAGTCGTCGGCCTCGGTGGCTTCGAGTGGCGGGCAGTTGAAGCGGCTCGGCCAGGGGGAGTTCCCGATCACCAGAGAAAAGTCGCCGGTCGGGCGCCACTCGCGCGCTTCAAACGTCAGGTCGGTTCGGCCTCCCCCAGGGGTCGGCCGCTCGATGCTTTCGGCGAGCCTGAAGCTCGGCGGGAATTGGATCATCACGGGTGCGGTCTCCAGCCCTCGGAGCAGGAACCGCGCGCTGCCGATAGGTCCGTTCCAGAGCGCGCCGGTGGCCGTTACATAGGTCAGGCTTTCGTAGCCCGCGCCCGGGGTGCGATCGTAACGGTAGGTGTGGACGATCTCGATCGTCTCGCGCGGCTTCCAGGCGACCTCGAACAGGTAGATCGTGCCGAGCCGCTCCGACCAAGGGGGCTTCGATACTTTGCCCGCGCGCATGGCGACCGGCACGCCGCGAACCTCTGTACGCAGGCCGCGAAACTCGCCGCAGTGGGGCGTGCCGTCGCCCTCCCAATTATCGCCACCGCAGCGCGTTTCGGGAAACCCCATCTGGAGCTGCACCGCACGATCGGAAGGGTTTTCGAAATGGTATCTCGCCACCACCTCCCACTCGCCCCAATCGGTTCCTTCAAAGGAGAGCGGCTTGACCGCCGTGAACGTGATCTCTTCCGAAGCCATCCTGATCGTCGTCTCGGTGAGCGGGATCAGATCGCTGCCGCTCCCGCCGAACGTGCTGTCGTTGGCGTATGCGGGCAGGAGGGCGGAGGCCACCAAAAGGAAAGCGACGACGGCGGCGCCCCGCTTGAGCGAGGGGTTAGGAAACCTATCGTGCCCCGCCGTCTGCTGCAGCGCCTGGTTCGGCATGCCTGCAACTCAACCGCGAACCGCAGCTTCAATTGCGGCGATGTCGATTTTCATCTGTTTCATCATAGCCGCCATCGCCTTGGCAGACACCTCCTTGTCGGCACTCGTCGTCAATTCCGTCAGCCGCTTCGGGAAAACCTGCCACGAGACCCCGTAGCGGTCCTTCAGCCAGCCGCAGTGGCTCTCCTCGCCGCCATTCGCGGTCAGGGCAGCCCATAGCCGATCGGACTCGGCTTGATCTTCAGTCGAGACCGAAATCGACACCGCCTCGGTCAGAGTGAACATCGGCCCGGCGTCGAGAATCTGGTACGGCACCCCGCCAAGCGAGAAGTCGATGACCGAGAACGCGCCAGGTCCGGCGTCGCCGTGGAAGGCCTTCTCAACCCGGCTTCCCGGAATCAGAGAGCAGTAGAACTCTGCGGCCTCGCGTCCCCGACCGTCGCGGAACCAAAGGCAGGTGCGGATAGAGCTGGTCATCGTATTGTTCTCCACGTGAGTAGGTTGAGGCTTCATCTCTGCCGCCGAACGTTCGAGCTAAGCGGGCGCTTGAGCGGAATGTCCATGCGTCTATCAGTCGAGAGCGTCAACTCATTGATTGGGGGCGTCTTGCCTTGATAGATGGCCTCACCGCTCTTCAAGCAAAAGTTGATTCCGTTGGAGGCGTGCGCGCCGGTAGTGCATGGCGACCGCGCCGCTGCGGAGCGGCTTCGCAGAGATCAACTCGAGCCGTCGCGTGCTGGGCAGCCCGCTCGCGTACAGGGTCGGGCCGTGGCCGGCGATCCTGGGGTGGACGAGCAATTTTTATTAGTCGATCAGTTACAGCCGGTCCAGTTCGGTCGCGAGCTTGCCGCTACCGAGGAGTACGCCGTCTGGGGTCGCGTCCTTGAGCTTCTGTACGCTCGTGCGCAGGTCGTCGGCGATGTGGTGGCTGTTTGTCCACGGGAAGTCCGTTCGCGTCGAGGACACCACGTACTTCGGCTTGGCCTCCAGCTTGACCGCCCACTCGCGCATCGCCGGCGGTACCTCCGCGTCACCGCGGGCGACCGCCGGCCAGTAGCTCTCCATCATCTCGTAGGTGACGCGGCCCCACAGCATCGCCCCGCCCTCGTCCATAATGCGGGTGAAGAAGGCGTGTGTCTCGTCGTCAGCGATTCCTTCCTGGTGGTCGACGCAGCCGTCCAGGGTGACGTTGATGCTGAAGGTCAAGAGTCCCATGGTGTCCTCCGTTCGAGATACGC
>JANNIH010000073.1:0-53177 GCA_031404815.1 Holophagales bacterium
GGGCATCGGCCTTCGGCCTCAGCCCTGGGCTGGGCTCTCCCGGCCCGTTGGGCCGATCTCAGACGCCGCCGGATGACAGGCGATGCTGGCCTTGATCTTCTCCACGCTTTGGATCAGCCGGCGACTTTGACGGGGCCTTGCAGTGCTGCGCAGGGTTAGGGTGGCACCTATCTGCTCGGCCGTTTTCGCCGCCTCAATGCCGAGCTGGTGCTCGGCGCGCCCGGGGTCCCCGCCGCTCGCGGTAGTCTCCTGCGATCACCACCACTCCCGGGGGAGCGATGCGAGACCTTCTCTCAAGCCTGACTCTCATTCTTGTTCTCGTTCTCGTCGCCCTGCCGGCCGCCGCGCAAGCCCCCCCGCCCCCCGCCCCGGACAACGCCTACGACCTCACCTGGGACGTGCGCATTCCGGTGCGCGACGGGGTGCGGCTTCATGCGAGTTTGTACCGGCCGCATGGGTTGGTGGGGCCGGCTCCCGTGGTGGTCAACATGACGCCGTACACGTCCGACGGATTCCATCGCGAGGCGGCGTATTTTGCGCGGCGAGGGTATGTGTTTGCGGCGGTTGATGTCCGCGGGAGAGGGACCTCCGAGGGGGCGTTCGAGCCTTGGCTGCGCGACGGTCGCGACGGCTACGACGTAGTCGAGTGGCTCGCGCGCCAAACCTTTTCGAACGGCAAGGTCGGCATGATCGGCCATTCGTATGGAGGGCGGGCGGTGTGGAGCACGATTCGGGAGCGCCCGCCGCACCTGTTGGCGGCGGCGCCGATTTCGGCCAGCAATCCGATGTATGGCTGGCACAACATCATGACGCCGGACATGATGCAGTGGATTCTGCTGACGGCCGGTGCCACCTCGAACACGCAGATCCTCGGCGATTCGAGCTTCTGGCTCGCCAAGTTCCGCGAGCTGTATCTCTCCAAACGGCCGTTGCGCGACTTCGACCGCATCATCGGCTCGCCCTCTCCGCTCTTCCAGCGCTTTCTCGACCATCCGACGCTCGATTCGTTCTGGGACGAACCGACGCCCAAGCCCGCCGACTTCGCGCGCCTCGATATGCCAATCCTCACCATCACGGCCCAGTACGAGGCGAACAACGTCGGCCCGCTCTGGTACTACCGGCAACACGAGAAATACGCGCCGGCCGCGGCCTTCGCGAAGCACCGCCTGCTGATCGGCCCGTGGGACCACCACGGCGCGCTGCGGCCGGCGCGCGAGGCGGGCGGCGTCGCGTTCGGCCCGGCGGCCGAGATCGACATGAAGAAGCTGCTCGCCGATTGGTTCGATTTCGCTCTGGGCGGCGGTCCACTTCCCGCGCTGCTCGCCGATCCGGTTCGCACCTACGCGCTCGGCGCGGATGAGTGGCGCGGCGCCTCGCGGCTCGAACCGCTCACGCCCGTCGAGAGGGCCGGGGCCGAAGTGCCTCCCGCCACGACCCGGACGTTCTACCTCGACTCCGTGGAGAACCCGGGCTCGCTCTCGCACCCGGGCCGCCTGGCGATCACCCCTCCCGCGGGTCGCGCCGCCGACGCTTGGACCTACGATCCGCTCGATCTTCGGCCGGGGATGGCCGAGACCGCGGAGGTGGAGGAGTGGGCGAAAGGGCTCGCCGGGCCGGACGATCTCTGGGGCGCGGGGCTCGCGTACGCAACCGAACCGTTCGCCCGGCCGATCGAGCTCGCCGGCTTTCCCCAGATCGTCCTCTGGATCGCGCTCGACGTTCCCGATACCGATCTGATGGCCCGGCTGGAGATGATCGCGCCGGATGGCTCAGCGATCCTGATCGGCGAGGACTGGCAGCGCGCCCGCTTTCGCAGCTCGCTCGAACGGGGAGAGTTGGTGCCGCCCGGCGTGCCTCTCGACTACCGCTTCGAGCTGCCGTTCGTCCATCGGATAGTGCCCGCGGGAAGCCGCCTGCGCCTGATCCTCCGTTCGCCGAATTCGATCTTCCTCGAGAAGAACTGGAACGGCGGCGGGGTGGTCGTCGACGAATCGGGCGCGGACGCGCGAACGGCTCATGTGACCCTGCGCCATAATCCGGCTCATCCGAGCCGGTTGGAAGTTGCGGTGGCGAGCCCTCGGCCCTGAGAGGCCCCCAGGCCCTACGGCGCAGGGGGAGCGTCGTTCGGGAGCGACGAATCCTCGACCGCTCCCGGGCAGGGCTCTACACCAACCCTTCCCCCGCCGCACCCTCTGGCAGTGCGGGCTTCGAGTCCGCGGCGGGGGTTGCTGTTTCGGGGCGGGGTGGTAGCCGGACCGGTGCGGCGAGGGCGCTCTCCAAGAGGAGAAGTACGCGTTGGTCGATCAGGGCGTTGATCTTGTCGAGTTGGCCCCAGACGGCGTGGGCGCGTTCGTCCTGATTCGCTGCGATCTCGACCGGGGCTTCCGCCACGACCTTTTCACCCAGCAGGTCGGCCATGTTGCCGCCGATCGGCTTCGTGTGGCGCATCTTGTCGAACTGCGGCAGGAGAACCGCGAAGAAATCTTCGTACTCGACCTGGATCGCGTCGAGGATCGCCAACAGCTCGTTGAGCGGCAGACCCTCCCGTTTCGACATCAAGTGCGCGGTGAAGCCGCGGTTCTTCTGGATCATCCGGTCGATGTCGCGCCAGCCGAAACCGGCCCCCCGGACCAGACGTTCCAGCAGCTGCCGCGCCCGGGCGACCACCAATTCCGCTCCCGAGGCTTCCGGGTCGGGTTCGGGAGCCGCCGGCCCCCGCCGCCGCCGACGGCGCGGTTTGGCCGCGCCCGCCTCGACCAACGGGGATTCGGGCGCAGATTCAGTCGGTTTTGTGCTCTCGCTCATGCCGGGAAACATATCAGACACCGTGGCCTGCGCAAGGTGAATGAGGCTCGATCCGGCGCGAGAAGTTGGCTTGCGGAGTCGAAATGCGTTCGTCAGCCCGGATAGCGGCTTTAGCCAATCTCCGCCAGAAACCGGCCGGCCACCGCCCGGAACTCGTCGGTCCATTCGTGGCCGCCGGTGTAGGGGGCGGAGCGCGCATCGACCCCCGCCGCGCGCAGGCGGGCGATGTCGGCCGAGAGCTTGCTCGGCGTGTAGAACGATTCGGCGAGACCGGCGCCCACGAGCACTGCGGGGAGGGCGGCGAGTTCCGGCGGGGAAAGCTCCGGCGGCACGTCGCCACCGAGCGCGATCACGCCGTGGCAGGGCGGGCCGCTCTTGGCCGCGGCGCGGTACGCCATCGCCACCCCTTGCGAGAAACCGGCGTAGACCAGCGCACCGCCGGCGCTCGTTGGGAACCTCTCGCGCAGCCGGCCGACCATAGCTCCGACGTAGGCGACGTTGTCCTCGATCGCATGCTCGCGGTCGAAGCTCGTCATCCAGGAAGCGACCACCTCTTGCGTTCGGTTGTAGAACGGATGGAGCGCCTGGACCGCCGCCACCCGCCAGCGCGCGCTGCCGGGGATGCGCACCAGCTCCGCCAGGTGGCGCTCGGCGTTTTCGCCGTAACCGTGGAAGCCGACCAGGAGCGGCACGGCGCCGTCGGTCCGTTCGAGCGGCTCGCGGCAGAGCACCGTGCCGTGGACGCGCGTAGGAACGGTGAGGGTGAGGGTCTCGAGTGTCGGATTGGCCATTTCGCTCTCCAGTTTGGTGGTCGCTCGATGAAGCCGGGCGCACCCTTCGACTTAACGCTTAAGGAACGGTCAGGAAACCGAGCTATCGGCCCCGGAGCGGCGCGGAAAGTTCGCGTACGCGCGCTTCGAGGCGGGCGGCCAGATCGGGCTCCCCCGCGTGCTCTTCGACCAGGCGGACCAGGGCGCTCCCGACCACCACCCCGTCGGCGATTTTCCCCACCTCGCGCACCTGATCCGGGGTCGAAATGCCGAAGCCCACCGCGAGCGGCAGCGGCAATTTCTTCTTGAACCGCCGGATCTCTTCGGCCAGCTCGGCCGGCAGCGCGCTCTGCTCGCCGGTCACCCCCGTGCGCGACACATAGTAGAGGAAGCCGCCGGACACCTTCGCGGCGCGGCGCACGCGCTCCGGCGTGCTGGTCGGTGCGAGCAGATAGATCGAGTCGAGCCCCTGGGCCTTAAGCAGCGGCACCAGCTCGCGCTCCCCTTCTTCCGGCGGGAGATCGACGCAGAGGACGCCATCGACCCCCGAACCCGCCGCCTGTTCGGCGAAGCGGGCGAGCCCGCGCGCATGGAGCGGGTTGAAATAGGTGAACAGGACGATCGGCACCCCCACCCGGCGACGGCGCGCCGCGATCATTTCGAGCACACCGGAGAGCGTCGTGCCGCCGCTGAGCGCCCGGTTTGCAGCGCGCTGGTTGACCGGGCCGTCCGCGATCGGATCGGAGAACGGCAGGCCGAGCTCGATCAGGTCCGCGCCGCCGCGCGCGAGCGCCTCGATCAGCTCGCCGGTGACCGCAAGGCTGGGGTCGCCCGCCATCAGGAACGGGATGAACGCCGCGCGCTTCTCGCGCCGGCAGGTCTCGAACACACGCCCGATCGCGCGAAGCGGAGCCTTCATGACGCCACCTGCTTGTGCGTCCGATCGAACTCGATCACCGACTCGAGATCCTTGTCGCCGCGCCCGGAAAGGTTGACCAGCACCACCGCGTCGCGCGACAGAAGCGGCGCCCGCCGGATCACCTCGGCGAGCGCGTGGGCGCTTTCGAGCGCGGGCAAGATCCCCTCGGTCCGCGCGGTGCGATGAAACGCCGCGATCGCTTGAGCGTCGGTCACCGAGGTGTATTCGATCCGGCCGCACTCGGCGAGCCAGGCGTGCTCCGGACCGATCGCCGGATAGTCGAGACCGGCCGAGACCGAATGGGTGAGGCCGATCTGGCCGTCTTCATTCTGGATCACCATCGTGCGGGTCCCGTGGAGCACGCCCAAACCGCTCCCGCCCGCTTTGCCCTGATGACCGAACCGGGCGGCGTGCTCCCCCGCTCCGTCCCCACGGCCACCCGCTTCGACGCCGATCATCCGCACCTTCGGGTCGGCGAGGAACGCCGTAAATAGACCGATCGAGTTGCTGCCACCGCCAACGCAGGCGACCGCGAGATCGGGGCTCTCGGTGCCGGCCTGGCGTTTGAGCTGAAGGCGCGCCTCGTCGCCGATCACCCGGTGAAAGTCGCGCACCATGCGCGGGAACGGGTCGGGGCCGAGCACCGAGCCGAGGATGTAGTGGGTCGTGCGGACGTTCGTCACCCAGTCGCGCGCATCGCCTCGTTGATCGCGTCCTTGAGCGTCCGGCTGCCGGAGTCGACCGGCACGACCTCGCTCCCGAGCAGGCGCATCCGCTGGACGTTCAATGCCTGCCGCCGCATATCTTCGGAGCCCATATAAATTGTACACGACAGCCCGAGCGCCGCCGCCGCGGTCGCTGTGGCGACCCCATGCTGCCCGGCGCCGGTCTCGGCGATCACCCGCTTTTTGCCCATCTCCAGGGTGAGCAGCGCCTGGCCGAGCGCGTTGTTGATCTTGTGCGCACCGGTATGCAGAAGATCCTCGCGTTTCAAAAAGATCCGGCCGCCGCCGAGTTCGGACGTCAACCGCTCCGCGAAGGTGAGCGGCGTCGGCCGGCCGACGAAGTTGGCGAGCAGATCGGACAAGCGGCGGCGGAAGCGCCGGTCTTTCCGCGCCCGGTCGTAGGCGCGGGCAAGCTCTTCGACCGGCGCCATCAGGGTCTCGGGCACGAAGCGCCCGCCGTAACGGCCGAAATAGCCTTGGCTGTCGGGAAGGGTAGGTTTTCGCAGCAACATGGTAGTAACCTCTAGGAGTCAATCGTGGTAAGCCCAAGCAGGCGGCGCACCGGGCATAGGGTTATACTCTGTTGGACAAGGGATCACCATGAGTCAAGCCGCTCTCAAATACCCGGACGAAGTATTAGACGCCTTGCAGCAGAAGCCCGGCGAGCTGGAGGCCGAAGCCCGTAGCTTGCTGGCGGTCAAGATGTTTGAAACCGGCCGCTTGAGCTCGGGGCTTGCCGCCAAGCTGGCTGGAATGCCTCGTGAAGAATTCTTTAGGGTCCTCGCGGCGCACGATTTATCTCCCTTCGCCCCGGCCGATGAGCTTCCGCAGGATCTCGAGAATGCCCGCCGGGCCGGTCGTAGCGAATAACAGCCCGCTCGCGGCTCTCTGGGCCATCGACCAACTCGACCTTCTCCGCCAGTTGTTCCAGGAAATCTGGATTGCCCCTGCGGTAGGAGAGGAGTTCATCGCCTTCGCCCGAGAAGAACGGCAACGAGCCCTGGCCGAGAGGCCCTGGATTCGCATCGTACCCCTCCGCGACCAGCGTCCCCGCCTCTCTGTTCTCGGCCTCGATCTTGGAGAAACCCAGACGCTCGCCCTAGCCGCGGAGAATTCCGCGACTTTGGTGATCATGGACGAGCGAAAGGGGAGAACCGCAGCCCAACGGATGGGGCTGCGACTCACAGGAACGGTAGGGGTTTTGCTTCTCGCCAAGGCTCAAGACCTCTTACTCGCGGTCGGTCCCGAGCTCACCCGCCTCGAAGAGCACGGAATGCGCCTGGGATCCGGGTTGATTGGCCGAGCGCTTCAGATCGCCGGAGAACCGCCGATCTCTGGCTGAGCCGGTCACAGCCAGAAAGAGCCGACGAAGAAGGTCAGGATCCTTGGCGCCAGGGGCGGATTCGATCCGCGAGCAGACGTCGACGAAAGAGGCACCGCTCGCGGACAGTGCGGCCCGAACGTTGTCCGGGCCTATGCCCCCCGCGATGAAGACCGGGCGAGGGGCAAGGCGGGGGATGTGCGGCGCGAGCGAGGTGTAGTCCCAGGTGCGGCCGGTGCCGCCGAGGGAAGAAGAAGAGACAGAAGCCGCGGGAGGCGGGGCGTCGAAGAGAAAACCCCAGACCTCCGAAAAGCGAACGGCCTCTTCGGCGGCTCCCCGGAACGCCTTGATCGCGCGCTCGGCAAAAGGCGCCAGCCAGTCGGGGCTCTCGTCGCCGTGAAATTGGAGCAAGTCGAGACCGACCGACTCCGCGATCTCCGAGACCTGATCCGCGGGTGCATTGACGAACACGCCGACCAGAAGGGCGCGCCCCTTCACCGCATCGGCGATCTCGCGCGCCCGTTCGATCGAAAGGAACCGCGGGCTGCCCGGATAGAAGTTGAGCCCCAGATAATCGGCGCCCAGTTCCACTGCCAGCAACGCATCACCGACGGTCGTGATCCCGCACACCTTCACCTGTAGTTTCTTTTTTCCCCCCTGATGCTTTTGTTGTTTTTCCATCATCCCAACCGCCCCGCACCCGTCATCTCGGCGAGCAGCGCCCCGGGATCCTCAGCCAATAGCAGCGCCTCCCCCACCAAGAACGCGTCGAACCCGGCGTCCATCAACAGCGCCACGTCCGCGCCGCGGCGGATGCCGCTCTCGGCGACCCGGATCGCGCCGAACGGCAGCAACGGCAGGAGCGTCATCGAACGTTCGAGCGACACGTCGAAGGTCCGAAGGTCGCGGTTGTTGACCCCCACGATCTCCCACCCCTCCAGGGCACAAGCCACCTTCGCCAGGTCGTCCGGGTCGGTCGTCTCGACCAGCGGCACGAGCCCCAAGCCGCGCGCCTGCCCCGCGTACTCCTCAAGCTCGGCGGCCGAATGGAGCGCCGCGATCAGCAGCACGGCGGAGGCGCCGGCGTCGCGCGCCCAGACCAATTGGACGGAATCGACGATGAAATCTTTGGCGATCGCGGGTAGCCCCGACGCCTCGCGGCACTCCGCGAGCAGCTCGTACGAGCCGAAGAAGTGATCGGGCTCAACCACCACCGAAAGGCAGGCGGCGCCGCGCTCGGCGTAGAGGCGCGCCTGGGTGACGGCATCGAACCGATCGCCGATGGGACCCAAGCGCGGCGACCCGCGCTTGATCTCGGCGATGATCCCCGGCTCCTGCCGCCTCCGCCGTGCGTCCAGCGCGGCGAGGAATTCGTTGTCGGCGGTCGTTCGCGGCGGCCCCGAGGGGAGATCCGGCGCGGTGCCGAGCGCGCGGTCGGCGGCGAGGCGCAGGCGTCTCTGGGCGACGATTCTTTGCAAGACGTCTGGCGCGCTCACAGCCCTCATGCCTGGAACCTGCACAGCTCGGCGAGCTTTCTTGCCGCGGCTCCGGAGCCGAGCGCTTCGCGCGCGAGCGCAACGCCGCCGACCAGATCGTCGGCCAAGCCGCCGACCCAGATCGCCGCCCCGGCGTTCGCGATCACGATATCGGCGATCGGCCCGACCTGCCCGGCGAGCAGGCGGGTCATCGCGGCGGCGTTTTCCTCCGGGCCGCCGCCGGCCAGATCGGCGAGGGTGGCGCGGGCGAGCCCCAGATCCTCGGGTTCGAGGGTGAACGTGCGGACCGCGCCGTTCTTCACTTCGGCGATCCGGGTGGTGCCGGTGGTCGAGATCTCGTCGAGGCCGTCGTCGCCATGGACCACCAGCGCGTGTTCCGCGCCCAGCTCAGCGAGCACGAGGCCGATCCGCTCGACCAGCGGGGCGGCGTAGACCCCCATCAGCTGGCGCCGCGCGCCCGCCGGATTGGTGAGCGGGCCGAGCACATTGAACACGGTGCGCAACGCCAACTCTCTCCGCACCGGCATCACCTCGCGCATCGCCGGGTGGAGCACCGGCGCGAACAGGAACGCGATGCCGATCCGATCGAGCGCGCGCCCGGCCACCTCCGGCGTCACGTCGACTTTGACCCCGAGCGCCGCGAGCACGTCGGCGCTCCCCGATTGGCTCGAGACCGAGCGGTTGCCGTGCTTGGCGACCGGCACGCCGGCCGCCGCCGCCACCAACGCCGCGGCGGTCGAGATGTTGAACGTGCCGCGCCCGTCTCCCCCGGTGCCGCAGGTGTCGACCACCCGCTCCCGCGAATGGGGGATGCGCACCGCGCGGCGACGCATCGCCGAGGCGGCACCGGCGATCTCGGCCGGCACCTCCCCTTTCATCCGGAGCGCGATCAATAGCGCGGCTTTCACCGGATCGGAGAGCTCGCCGTCCATCAGCCGGCCGAACAGCTCTTCGGTCTCCGTCCGGGAGAGGCTGCCGCCACCGACCAACCGTTCGAGCGCGTGTCTCGTTTCTAGAGGGGATTCGCTCATCGCGCGGCTCCGGAGGTGAAGGCGGAGGTGAAAGCGGAGGTGAAGGCGGAGGTCATGGCCAGAAAGTTCTCCATCAGCCGCGGACCCGAGGTCGTGAGCACCGACTCCGGATGGAACTGCACCCCCCAGTAAGGAAGCTCGCGGTGGCGCATCCCCATCAGCGTGCCGTCATCGGTCGTCCAGGCGATCGGTTCGAGCGCTTGGCCCAAGGTGTCTTCGCGCACGCAGAGGCTGTGGTAGCGGGTCGCCTCGAATGGATCGTCGAGGCCGGCGAACACCCCTTGTCCACCGTGGCGCACGGGCGACGTCTTGCCATGCATCAGGCGCGGCGCCCGTTCGACGGTGGCACCGAACGCCACCCCCATCGCCTGATGGCCGAGGCAGACGCCGAGGATCGGCACCGGGCTCCCGGCCGCGAGCAATTCCAGGCAGACCCCCGCCTCCTCCGGCCGCCCGGGGCCGGGCGACAGGACGATCCCCGCGGGGCGCCGGGCGAGCAGCGAGGCGACCGACTCGGCGTCATTTCGGACCACGGCGACCTCGGTGCCGCCGGCCGTGATCATCTGCACCAGGTTCCAGGTGAACGAGTCGTAGTTGTCGATCATCAAGATCACGGCCGCTCCTCCAGTCTCTCAGCCAAGGCGAGTGCGGCGAGCAGCCCGGCCGCTTTGTTCTCGGTCTCGCGTTGCTCGGAGGCGGGATCGGAATCGGCGACGATGCCGGCTCCGGCGGTGACCGTCGTCTCCCCCCCCGCCACCACCAGGGTACGGATCGCGATGCAGGTGTCGAGATCGCCCGAAAAGGAGAAGTAGCCGACCGCCCCGGCGTACGGGCCGCGCGCTTCGGGCTCGAGCGCATCGATGATCTCCATCGCGCGGATCTTCGGCGCGCCGGAGACCGTGCCGGCGGGGAAACAGGCGAGCAGTGCGTCGAGCGCGTCGAATTCCGCCGCCAGCTCCGCCTCGACGGATGAGACCAGGTGCATGACGTGACTGTAGCGCTCGACGAGCATGAATTCCGGCACCCGCACGCTCCCGGGGGTCGCTACTCTGCCGAGGTCGTTGCGACCGAGATCGACCAACATCAGGTGTTCGGCGCGCTCCTTGGGATCGGCCGCCAGCTCCTCGGCCAGCCGCTGGTCCACACTCGGGTCGGCGCTGCGCGGCCGAGTCCCCGCGATCGGCCGGGTCTCGATCCTCCGGCCGGTCTTCTTCACCAGCATCTCGGGGCTCGCCCCGACCAGCGCCAGCTCGGGCATTTCGAGCAGCACCATGTAGGGGCTCGGATTGACCCGCCGGAGCGCCCGGTAGAGGGCGATCGGCGCGATCTCTCTCGATTGTTTTCCGGGTCCGAAACGGCGCGCGAGCACCGCCTGGAAGATGTCGCCCGCAGCGATGTGCTCCTTCGCGATCTCGACCGCCCGCCGGTAGGCGGCACCGTCCAAGGAAGCGCTCTCGGAGAACGGGGCGAACGCCTCGGGGGTCAATTTCTGGTGCGGGGGGAGAGGCGGGATCGAGACCGCGCCGCTGCCGCCGTCCGCGGTGAGCAGCGCCTGCAACCGGTCCAGCTCGGCCTCGGCCTCCGCCGCGCTCACCTCGCCTTCGATTTCATTGGCGATCGCGAGCAGCCGTTGGTAGGCGTGATCGAACGCGAGCACGGCATCGAAGCGGCCGAAGATCGCGACGGGAAGCCCTGGAATCGGTTCGGGCGGGCGGTTCGGCAACCGCTCGACCAAGCGAATCAGGTCGTAGCCGAACGAGCCGACGAAACCACCGGTAAACGGCACCGCACCCATCTCGCCCGGGATCTCCGCCTCGATTCCGCCCAGCTCCGCGCGCAGCGCGTCGAGCGGCGGACCCGGCCGAGCGGTGCGGACACCGCCCCGCTCGACCTCGAGTCGGTCTGGGTAGAGCCGTAGAATCTCGCGCGGTCCGGCCCCCAAGAAGCTGAAGCGGGAGACCCGCTCGCCGCCAGTGACACTCTCCAACAGGAACCTGACGGGCGAGACCGCCGCGAGCCGCCGGTAGGCGCCCAAGGGGGTGAGCTCGTCGGCGAGCAGCTCGCGGACGTGCGGGACGGCCTTTTTCTTCACCCTACGTTCCGGCATGGCGTCTCCCCAACTCGGCCGCGACCTCGGCGGGATCGACACCGCACGCTTCGAGCAGGACGAGCAGATGGTAGAGCAGGTCGGCCGACTCTTCCGTCAACCGTCTGTGCCGGTCGGGATCTTGCGGGTTCGCACCGGCGGCAAATCCGGCGAGCGCGGTCTCCACCCCCTCTTCGCCGACTTTCTGCGCGATCCGTTCGACCCCTTCCGCGAGCAGGCGCGCGGTGTAGCTCGTCTCGGGCGCGGCACCCCGGCGGGACGCGATCACCGCGGCGAGCCAGCCGAGCTCCAAGCGCGCCGGATCGGGACGGTTCGGCTCGGTCTCAAAGCAGGTGCGCGCCCCCGTGTGGCAGGAAGGACCCGTGGCGCGGACGCGCACGAGCACGCTGTCGGCATCGCAATCGACGGCCAGCTCCACCAGGTCGAGCCCGTTGCCCGAGGTCTCCCCTTTGCGCCAGAGGCTCTGGCGCGAACGGCTCCAGAACCAGACCTGACCGGTCGAGAGCGTCCGTTCGAGCGCCTCGCGATTCGCCCAGGCGAGCATGCGCACCGCCCCCGATTCAACCTCTTGGACGATCACCGGCAGCAGGCCGTCGGGGCCAAAGCGGAGGGTGTCGAGATCCAGGATCGCCGTCATACGTTCTCCTCCAAGCGCATCGGAAACCCGCGCGCCGCCAACTCCCGTTTGATCGCCGCCACCGTCCATTCGCCCGAATGAAAGATCGACGCCGCGAGCACCGCCGCGGCCCCCGCACCGAGCGCCGCCGCCAGGTGGTCCGGCGAGCCGGCCCCCCCCGAGGCGATCACCGGCACCTCAACCGCCGCGCAAACCCGCGCGAGCAGGGGGAGATCGTAGCCGTCGCGCGTGCCGTCCGCATCGATGCTGGTGAGCAGGATCTCGCCCGCCCCCCGCTCCACCCCCTCGCGAATCCAGGCGAGCGCATCCTTACCCGTGCTCTTTCGGCCGCCGTGGGTCACCACCTCCCAGGTGCTTGGCCCCCGCCGCTTCGCGTCCACCGAGAGCACGACGCACTGGCTGCCGAACTGCGCGGCGAGCTCCGAAAGGAGCTCCGGCCGGGCGACCGCCGCGGAGTTGACCGCGAATTTATCGGCGCCGGCCCGCAACAGCCGCCGGCCGTCGGCGACACCGCGCACGCCGCCGCCGACGGTGAGCGGCACGAACGCCCGCTCCGCCGTGCGGCGCACCCAATCGAGATCGGTGTCGCGCGCTTCCGGCGCCGCGGTGATATCCAAAAAGACGATCTCGTCCGCCCCCTCGGCCGCGTAGCGCGCCGCCGATTCGGCCGGATCGCCCTGGTCGGTGAGGTTTTGGAACCGGACCCCTTTAACCACCCGCCCGTCGCGAACGTCCAGGCAGGGGATCACCCGCCGGGCGAGGCCGGAAGGGAGCAGGGGCGCGCTCATGCGAACGGCTCTCCCTGCGCAACAGCCATCGCCTCTTCGAGCGTGAACGCGCCGGAATAGAGCGCCTGCCCCACGATCGCCCCCGCGATCTCCGGGACGGCGCGCGCCGCGGCGAGATCTTCGAGCGACGAGACGCCCCCTGAAAGGAGCGCCGGCAACCCGCAGGCAAGCGCGACCCGCCGGGCGAGCGCCACGTTCGGGCCCCCCATCATGCCGTCGCGATCGACATCGGTCACCAACACCGCGGGGCATGAGACGCCGACCAGAGCCGCAGCCAGTTCCGCGAGCGAACGCGCCGCCCCTTCGCGCCAGCCGGAGATCCGTACCTCCCCGGTCGCCCCTGATAGATCGAGCGCGGGCACCAGCCGGCCCGGATGCGCCGCGGCGAGCGCTCTAAACTGCTCCGGATCGCGCGCGACGAGTGAACCGACCACCGCCCGCTCCACACCCTCGCCAAGCGCGGCCTCGATCGAGGCCCGATCACGCAACCCGCCGCCGAGCTGGATCGCCGTCCCCCGCCCGGCGATGCGCTCAATCATCCGCGCGACCAACGCGCGCTGCGGCGCCTCACCCAGAGCGGCATCGAGATCGACGACATGGACCAGGGGCACCCCCGCCGTGGCGTACCGATCGAGCAGCGCTTGCGGGTCGTCCCCCACCGTCGTGCGGCGCGCGTCATCCCCCTGGCGCAGGCGCACGGCCACGCCGCCGCGCAGATCGATCGCGGGAAGAAGTTCCATCAGCCCTTCCCTTCTCCGAGCGCCAAAAAGTTCGCCAGGATTTTCAAACCCGTCTCGCCGCTCCGTTCCGGATGGAACTGGCAGCCGAGCACCCGGCCGCGCCCGGCGACCGCAGTGAAGCTCCGTCCGTGGGTGGTGCGCGCGAGCGTCACCTCGTCGGCGCCCTCGGGCGCGAAGCTGTGGACGAAGTAGACAAAAGGGTCGGCCGGCAGGCCGGCGAGCAGCGGATGCTCCGCCAGATCGCGCAGCCGGTTCCAACCGATGTGCGGGATAGGCACCCCGTCGGGCAAGCGGACAATCCGCCCGGGCAGCAGCCCCAAACCATCGGTGGTACCGAACTCTTCCCCCTCCTTAAACAGGAGCTGAAAGCCGACGCAGATGCCGAGCAGCCAGGCGCCGCTGGCGAGCGCAGCCCTGAGCGCCACTTCGATGGCGCCGCGGAGCGCTTCGCGCGGCGGGCCGAACGCCCCGACCCCCGGCAAGATCAAGCGGCGCGACGCGGCGATCACCCCCGGGTCCGCGGTCACCTCGGCGGTACCCCCGACAGCCCTGAGCGCGCGCTCGACGTTGCCGAGGTTGCCGACCCCGAGGTCGATGATCGCGGTCGATGTCGAGCTCATGCGCGCCTCATGCGGACAACGTTCCTTTGGTGCTCGGTACGTCCAGGGAGCCCGCGCGGATCGAAATCGCCTGGCGCAGCGCGAGCGCCGCAGCTTTAAACGCCGCTTCGGCCGCGTGGTGACCGTTGCGAGCCCTGAGGACCTCTAAATGGAGCGTCAACCGCCCGCGGTCGGCGAGTGCCGCAAAGAAATCGGCGACCAGCGAGAGCGGAAACTCTGCCGTCACCCAAGAGTCGGCAAGCTCCGGCGGCACAATCCAGTGGAACGACCCGCGGCCGGAGAGATCGACCACCGCCCGAGCCAGCGCCTCGTCGAGCGGTGCGTAGGCATGCGCGAACCGGACGAGCCCCCGCCGGTCGCCCAACGCCGAGGCGATCGCCTCGCCGATCGCGATGCCCACATCTTCGACCGTGTGGTGCAGATCGACATGGGTGTCGCCCGCGGCGTCCAGATCGATCCCGAATCCCCCATGGGTCGAAAACGCCTCCAACATGTGGCCGAAGAACCCGTTCGGAACCCCGATCCGCCGCGCTCCGCCATCGAGCGAAAGGGTGAGGCGGATCTGCGTCTCCTGGGTCGAACGAGCGACCGTCGCACAGCGAATCCCAACCCTTTCCCCGACACGATCGATTTTCCTGGGACCGCCGGCGTCCTCGCCGGCGTTTTTCGTCGCGACAACACCTCCGCCCCCAAGTGCCGCCACCACCGCCCGCAACGCCGGTCCGCTCCCGACCGACACGCGCAAACAGCCGGCGAGCCCAGGGTAAGCCCCGACATCGCGCACCAGAATCCCCTGCGCCGCGAGCCGATCGCGAATCCGCCGCGCCCCGGCGCGGAGCGCCTCCTCTCCCTCGCCCTCAACCCACCGCCCCACCGCCCGCACGAGCAGGAAGTTCGCCTCAGATGGGAATACCTCCAACCCTGCCGCCGTGAGCCGCTCGACCCACTGCGGCCGACGGCCGAGGATCGTGCGCACGCGCCGCGCCGCCGCGGGCTCTGCCGCCAACGCAGCGCTTCCCGCCGCGGCGCTCGCACGGTTCAAGTTGTAGGGGAGCTTGATCTTGATCAGCTCGGTCACCAGCCGCGGATCGGCGAGCAGAAGCCCGAGACGGAGCCCGGCGAGCGACCAGGCTTTGGAAAAGGTCCGGAAGATCAACAGGTTGGGGAAGCGGGCGAGCAGCGGCCGATAGTCGTGGCGGCAGAATTCGGCGTACGCGTTATCGAGCAGCAGCGGCCCGGTCATCCGTTCGAGCAGCGCTTCGACCTGTTCGACCGTGGCCGCAGCCCCCGTCGGGTTGTTCGGCGTACAGAGCAAGAGCGGGCGTTCCGGCTGCCGCTCCGCCTCGGCGAGCAGATCGTCGATCGGCAGCGCCAGATCCGGCCGTGGCGGCAGGAAGACCGGGGTTGCCCCCGCTTTCCGGATGAACATCCGGTAGAGCCCAAAACAGGGTTCGGGCGTAAGCACTTCGCCGCCGATCCGGGTCACCGCTTCGAGCGCCAACGCGAGCAGCTCGTTCGAGCCGTTGCCAACCAGCACGCCCTCCCACGGCCAGGCGTGGAGCGCCCCCAGCTCGCGGCGCAACGCGTCGGCGTGAAAATCCGGATAGCGCGCCCACGGCTCTTCGGCGAGTGCCAAAGCGACCGCCGCTTTGATCCGATACGGCAGCTCCCACGGGACCTCGTTCTGGTCGAGCTTGAAGCGGCATTCGGTCTGTTCGAGGTGATAGGCGGGGAGCGCGCGCAGCTCCGGACGGACCAGCAATGCGGGGTCCGCGGCGCGCGGCGGGCCGCCGCTCTTACGGGGTTCGCTCATCAAAGCCTCCTACGGGCGGCGGCGGCGTGGGCGGGAAGCCCCTCGGCATCGGCGAGCGCCGCGGCGCCCGCCGCACCTACTTCTGCCGCCGCGGCGGAAAAACGGACGCGATGGAACCTACGGACGAAATCTTCGACATCGAGGCCGGACGCGAAACGGGCGGAGCCGCAGGTCGGCAGCACGTGGCTCGGCCCCGCGATGTAGTCGCCGAACACTTCCGGCGTGCTGGACCCCAAGAAGACCGCACCCGCGTTGCCGATCCGGGGCATGAGCGCCTCCGCCCGCGCGCCCACCAGCTGCAGATGCTCCGGCGCGATCCGCTCGACCGCGAAGACCGCCTGGTCGTCCGTCGAAGCGATCAGCGCCACCCCAAACCGCGCGAGCGAGGCGCGCGCGGTCTCCTCCGTCCTAAGCGTCGGCAACTGGCGCTCCAGCTCCGCGCGCACCGCCTCCGCGAAGCGCCGATCGAACGCCACCAGCACTGCCGCGGCGCGCGGATCGTGCTCCGCTTGGGCGAGCAGGTCGGCCGCGACGGTACCCGGATCGACGCTCCGGTCGGCGGCGTCCGCCACGATCACCACCTCGCTCGGCCCGGCGAGGCCGTCGATCGCCACGTCCCCCTGCACGCGCTGTTTGGCCGCCGCCACCCAGGCGTTGCCCGGCCCCAGGATCTTGTCCACTTTTCGGACGCTCTCGGTGCCGTAAGCGAACGCGGCGACCGCGTGCGCGCCCCCCATCCCCCACACCTCGTCGATGCCGAGTCGGGTGAGCGTAAAGCGGAGCGCGGCGCTCGCGTGATAGGCGGCGGGAGGGGTGGCGACCGCGATCGACGGCACCCCCGCGAGGCGCGCGGGCAGCGCGGTCATCACGACCGTCGAGGGGTAGATTGCCCGGCCGCCCGGCACGTAGAGGCCGACGCGAGAGAGAGGGCGCACCACATGCTCGATCTCGACCCCCTCGTGGGCGAGCGAAAAGCCACGCGGTGCGCGCCCCGCCCCCTCCAAATGGTAGCGCTCGACCGCCGCGATCGCCATTTCGAGCCCCGCTTCGAACCCCGCGGGGAGAGTCGCGCGATCGCGATCCGGGTCGAGCGCAGACAGGCGCAAGTCGGCGCCGCGGGCAACCGTCACCCCGTCCAGGCGGGCGACCAGCTCGACCAGCGCGGCGTCCCCTTCCCGCCGAACGCGCGCCACGATCCGCGCCGCTTCCGCCACCAGCTTCCTGTCGAGCACCGTACCGCCCCGCCGCTCCAGGCGGACGAGCGCGCGCTCACCCGAGGCCGTACCGAGCGCGGCGGCTTTGATCAGGCCGCTCACAGAACCAGCTCCGCCGCTTCGAGCCGGGCGACCCAGGCGTTCAGCACCGCGCGGTGCCGTTGGTAGGCGGCCCGATGGACGACCAGACAGGGGTGGATCCGATCGAGCACCTCGACTTCGATCAGACCGTTTTCGCGCAGCGTCCGGCCGGTCTGCACGATGTCGAGCGCCAGGTCGGCGAGATCGAGCATCGGCGCCAGCTCGACCGAACCGGAGAGTTCGAGGATCTCGAACCCCCACGGGCGATCGGAGAGCAACCGGCGGGCGGTCTTCGGATATTTGGTCGCGAGCCGCACCTGCGCCCCCGCTTTCGGCAGCTCGCAGCTCGTACCGATCAGAGAGAATCGGCAGGCGCCGTCGCGCAGACGGGCGGGCACCAGCAGGTCGCCGTCCACCTCGCCCAAGACATCCGAGCCGACCACGCCGCAGTCGGCGATGCCGCGCTCGACGTAGAGCGGCAGGTCCCAATCTTTCAAGAACAGCACCTCGACCTCGCCCCCGTTCAAACGCGTGGTGAGCGCGCGCGTCTCTGGGTCGAGAGCCGCCACGTCCACCCCCGCCGCGCCGAACGCGGCGAGCGCCGCCTCGCGAATGCGCCCCTTGGGCAGCGCGAGCCGGATCATGAGGAGATCTCCTGGGACGCCACATCCCCAGTGCTCGTTCGGGCACGCTCCGAGGCCACCGAGGTCAACCCGTCGAGCCCGAGCGTGAAGCCGACCGCGGGTAGATCGACCCCGAGCTGAGCGAACAGCCGGTTGTAGCGCCCACCGCCGCCGATCTCGTGTCCACCCGCACCGGCATAGCCGCGGAACACCAGGCCGTCGTAGTAGGAGCGCTGGGCCGAGTCTGAGGCCCCCGGTCCGAGGCGCGGATCGACGGAGAGCTGTGCGAACTCGGCGAGATCGATGGTGATCGCGATCTCCGGATGCGCTCCGGCCAACGAGCCGACGAGCCCCGCGCAACGAACCAGCCGCTCACCGGCCACCCCCAGCGCCGCCGGATCGGCCGGCACGCCGGAATCGACCACTTCGAGCAGAGCGTCCGAACCACCCAAGCGGCGCACCGCCGAGCGCTCCCGGCGCGCCACGGCCGCGCCGAGATCGGCAGGGTCGGCGCCGCTCGTTCCAACCGCCGCGAGCAGCAGCTCGTCGAGCGCGCCGGCAAAGCCGACGATCACGGTCGGCCGCGGCACGCCGCTGGTAGAAAGCAGGTCGAGAAACAAACGCAGCACCTCGGCCTCCGCCGCTTCGCCATCCGCCCCAAGCAGCTCGGCACCCACCTGGTAGCTCTCGCGCAGGCGCCCGGCGCGCTCCTCCGCCCAACGGACGACGTCGCCGCGATAGAACAGCCGCAGGGGAAGGGAAAGACCGCCGAGCCGCGGCGCGATCAGACGTGCCAGGAGAGGGGTGAAGTCGGAGCGCAGGGCGAGCACCTCGCCGTCGCGATCGACGAACCGATACAGCTCGCCCCGGCTCGCCGGGGAAAGCAGCGCCTCGTACGGCTCGGCGTAATCGAGGATCGGCAGGACGACCTCGGCATAGTCGTTCCGGGTCAAACGACCGACCAGGCGGTCCTCCAGGTTCTTCCGCCGAGCGGCGGCCTCAAACAGGAGCGCCGTAACCCCGATCGGCAAACCGGTCGAGATCCTCAACGGAGTTCCTCAGGGAATCTGCACTTTGAGCCCAAAACAAAAACTCCTTCCGGGGCCGGAAGGAGTTCTCGAAAACCGTTCGCGTTCTCGTCCCGGGCCTTTAAGGCCAAGGACTTATCGTCCCGGCCTAGATCGAGGTGTGATGATGGTGATGCCAGCCCCGAGCCGAAGACGCAACCACCCCAAAGCCGATCGACAAGATCGCGAGAGGTGCGCGGTTCGGAGTGCGGTTGGCGGTCATCATCAAGGTCCGTTACGGAGGGGAGTGTCTGCCGGCGGGGTGGGGGTTGTCAAGGGTCGCGCCGAGGCAAACCCGTCCACAGGAACCAGACGACCCTTCATGGCCATCCAACCCGCATAAGGGTAGAGACGCCCCAGTCCGCCACCACGAAAGAACCGGGTCCACCGTCGTCGGGGCGTCTCCTCCACACCGCGGCACCGACGACCACCAACGACCCCGACGCGCGATACCGGGTTCACGGCCTGTAGGAACCGACAGGTTCGCGGGGGCGAACGATAGACCATTGGGGTGGGCGGATAGGTACGGCCCATGCGGCGGCCAACTGTAGGCGGGTGACGGCAGGCGGGTAACGGCTGGCGGCAGCGGCGGGCAGGTATCGGCAGGCGGCAGCGGTCGTGGTGAACCGGGAGACGCCTCTCCACCCCCACCCTACTCCCCAATCTCCCGCAGCGCGTCTTCCAGCTTCGCGCGCTCGGCCGGGTTCTGCTCCAGGGTCAGGGCGCGGCGGAAGCAGCGGTCGGCGTTCTGTGGGTCGGCGAGTTCGTAGAAGTAGATTGCGCCGAGGGTCTTCCAGAGGTCGCCGCGACTTGGGGAGAGGCGGAGGATCCGCTCGTAGTACTGGGCGGCTTCGCGGGTGCGGCCGAGTTGGTAGGAGGCGCGGGCGGCGTTTTCGACCGGGGCGGGGTTGGCCGGATCGCGGCGGGCGGCTTCGCGGAAGTTACCGAGCGCCGTGTTCACCTCGCCCGCTTCGGCCTGGGCGAGGCCGAGCTCGAAGAAGACTTGCGGCGACAGCGAGCCCGCAGCTTTCGCTTTTTCCAGGATCTGGATCGCTTCGGGGCGCCGGCCGCTCTCGCGCAGGATGCGCGCCAGGTTCGAGGCCGATTCGGGCTGCGAGGGGTCGAGCACGAGCGCGCGGCGGTATTCGCGTTCGGCGTCTTTCTTCTTGCCTTGGGCAAGGTAACAGCCGGCGAGGTTCGAGATCGGCACCGTCGAAAGATCGTTTTCTTTCAAGGCGCGATTGAAGGCGCCGATCGCCTCGTCGATCCGCCCGGCTTTTTTCAGACAGAGCCCGGCGAGGTTGAGCGCGGGGAAGTTGTGGGTGTCGCGGCGGATGATGTCCAACAGCTTCGGCAGGGCGTCCTGACATTTGCCGTTCTGCACATCCTCCGCCGCGCGGTGGAGGTACTGCGAGACCTCGGTCATCGCGCGCGGGTCGGGCAGATCGCGAACCACGGTTCCGCCCCCGCCGCCGGTGACGTACCCCAAACTCGCGAGCTTCTTGCGCTCCTCGTCCGAGATCTCGGCGTTGGCGCGGAATACCCCTTCGAGCGACTCCCCCATGCGCTTCACTTCCGCGCGCATCTTCTCGCCCCATTGCGCCAGGGCGCGCGGCTGCTCGGCGGCGAGGTCGCGGTTCTCTCCTCCTTTTGAGCGCAGGTCGTAAAGACTCGGCTTCGGCGCCTGAAGGTAAAGAAAGCGATCGTTGGCGAGCGTGCGGAGGGGATACCACTTGTAGGAGAAGAAGGGGAGAAACGTTTCGCTGTACGAGGTCCGGTCGCACGGTTCTTTGGCGGACAGCGGCCAGAGGCTCGCGCCGTCGAGCCCGGCGGTGGGGAGCCCGGCGAGTGCCAAGAGGGTGGGCATCACGTCGGCCGTGCGCACCAGGCAGTCGCGCACGATTCCCTTCCCGCCACCGGCCGGGGCAAAGCTCGGGCCTGAGAAGATCAACGGCACGCGGCGCGCTCCGGAATAGAGCAGCAGGCCATGGTTCTTCTCGTCGTGCTCGCCGAGCATCTCGCCATGATCGCCGACCACCACGATGTCGGTATCGGGCGGAAGCTTCTCGAGCAGCAGGCCGATCTGCTCGTCCATGTAGGCGATCTCGCCGTCGTAGAGCCGATGGGGGCCTTGGACCGTGTCGGCGAAGCGGGTCGGTGGCCGATACTCCTCGTGGGGGTCGTAGTAATGGACCCAAAGGAAAAACGGCGCTTTGAGTTGCCCGAGAGCCGCGATCGCCGCCGCGGTGGTCTTCTCGGCCGGGCGCTCTTCGACTTCCGTGCCTGCGGCGTACCCCTGGCCGAGGTCGTCGTCGTAGATCCGGAACCCCTGGTCGAGGCCATGACGGCGCGCGAGCACGATCGCCGAGACCACCGCCGCCGTGTCGCGACCGACACCGCGCAGCCGTTCGGCGAGGGTGTCGATCTCGGGTTTGAGGCGGAACGTGCCGTTGTCGCGCACGCCATGGCGGGGCGGGTAGAGGCCGGAAAGAATCGTCGCGTGGCTCGGCAGGGTGACCGGCGCCGCGGTGTCGCAATGGGCGAATCGCACACCCCGGTCGGCGAGGGCATCCAAGTTGGGGGTCACCGCGAAGCGATGTCCCCACTTGCCAAGATGGTCGGCTCGTGTAGTATCCAGGGTCAGCAACACCAGATTTCGAGTCTTGCGGTCCGGATTCCGAGCTTCGCGGCGCGGCGCGGGAGGAGCCTCCTCCCAGAGAGCATTCGTCGCGACCGCGCTCGCCGTTCCACCCCAGCCTGGGGCGACCGCCAGCCAGAGAGCACCGATCCACCCGAAGCGATGACGCCGTAGAGCGCGGTGGCTGCACCCGCCACCACCGTAAGCAGTAGAAGCTCTGTCCGAAAAGGGGTTTCTCACGTTGGAACTCGCATTCTCGTCTGGTTTCGTGGCGCGGCAGTATAGCGCCGCTCCACCCGCCTCTTCACGGGGACCGCCGCCGGATCGCTCGACGATCCCGCCAGCGCTTGCCATCTCTTTGCCGCCCACCCCAACCGCAGGACCCTACGTTTACATCCCCCAAGGAGGGGAACAGATCCATGAACGATATTGTGCGCCGCTTCGCGGCAGCCGCCCTTGTCGCGGCCGGTTTTTCGGCCGTCCTTCCCGGCACCGCAGCCGCCCAGATCATGCAGCAGCACGAAGGCAATAGCCTCGCGGGCCTCTCGCTGATGAGCGACAAGCTCCACTTGAGCCCCTCGCTCGAAGCGATGGACGGCGTTCGCGCCAACCTGGCGTCCGACGTCGACGCCGCCTGGTCTACCTTTCAGCTCAACCATGGCGCCTGGAACGCCCACATCGACAGCAAGAGCGGTCGCATCGAATCGGCAGAGGGGTCGGGCATCGCCTGGATCCCGGGGCGCGGCAACCGCCTGAGCGTCGCCGACATCGAGGGGGCTCTCGGGACCAAGCGCGCTCCCGATCTCGCGACGCTCGAAACCATCGCCCGCCGCTTCGTCGACGGCAACGCCGCCCTGCTCGGCTTCGGCGCCAAGGAGCTGGCCTTGAATGCCGGCCGCTCCGGCAAGATGGCCGACTACCTCTGGTTCGTCGATTTCGACGTCACCCGCGCCGGCATCCCCATCGAGGGGGCGCGCGTGGTCTTCCGGGTCAACCATGGCAACCTGATCCAGTTCGGCTTGGAGAATGTGCCGCCTTCCGGCCTCGAGATGCCGGCGGTCAAGATCACCCGGGACCAAGCGTTCGCGACCGTCGCCAACTACGTCGGCGGCATCGTCCGCGGTCAGGATCATGTCTTGGATGCCGGTTCGCTCCACCTGCTGCCGACCAACGAACGGGACAGCCGTTTCGCCGAAGGGTTCGCGTTCGGCAAGGGGTACGGCCTCGCCTCGATCTGGCAGATCAAGTTCCGTCGCGAGGGTGTCACCGGCACCTGGCAGGCGCGCGTCGACGCGACCTCCGGCCAGCTGCTCGAACTCTATGACGTGAACGAGTACGCGCAGGCCAACGGTGGCGTGATCCTGTCCACCCCGGCTTCGGCCGACACGGTGCGCGCGATGCCGTTCGCCAACCTGTCGAGCGGCGGCTTCACCAACTCGGGCGGCCTGTTCACCTTCTCGGGCGCGGCCACGACGTCGAGCCTGGCCGGCCAATACGTGCGGATCTCCGACGGCTGCGGCACGATCTCCGGCGCGTCCAACGTCTCCGGCGACATCCTGTTCGGCAGCGCGGCCTCGGGAACCGATTGCGTCACCCCGGGCTCGGGCGGCGCGGGCAACACCCGCTCGGCGCGCACCCAGTTCTACTGGCTCAACCGGATCAAGGAAGTCGGCCGCGGCTGGCTGCCGAGCAACACCTGGCTCTCCGCCCAGCTGCTTGCCGAAACCAACCTGCCGGCGACCTGCAACGCCTACTGGGACGGCACCAAGGTCCGCTTCTTCAAGGCTTCTTCCCCCTGCGGCAACACAGGCCAGATCCCGGGCGTCTCGATCCACGAGTACGGCCATGGCCTGGACAACAACGACGGCAACGGCTCTTCGCCGGACAACGGCACGGGCGAGACGGTCGGCGACTTCACCGCCGCGTTGGCGCTCCACCAGTCGTGCGTCGGACCGGGCTTCCTGTCCAGCAACTGCGGCGGCTACGGCAACGCCTGCACCGCCTGCACCGGCGTTCGCGACATCGACTGGGCGAAGCACGCCAGGAACGTCGCCTCGACGGTTGCGAACTTCACCCAGACCACCTGCCCGCAGCCGAACGCGAACAATCCGAACTATGTCGGCCCGTGCGGCAAGGATGCGATCGCGCGCGGCGTCACCGCCAACAAGCGCGAAGGGCATTGCGAGTCGTACATCACCTCGGAATCGCTCTGGGACTTCGCCAACCGCGACCTGCCGAGCCCCGGCACCGGCGCGGCCTGGACGACCACCGATCGCCTCTGGTACCTGTCGCGCTCGACCGGCACTCAAGGGTTCACCTGCAACACCAGCGGTGCCACCTGGACCAGCAACGGCTGCAACACCGGGTCGCTATGGAAAGTGATGCGCGCGGTGGATGACGACAACGGCAACCTCGCCGACGGCACCCCCCACGGCGGCGCGCTCTACGCCGCGTTCAACCGCCACGGCATCGCCTGCACGACCGACGCCGGCGCGAGCACGACGTTCGCCGGCTGCACGCCCCCGACCGTTCCGACCATGACGCTCACCCCGGGCAGCAACTCGGCGACCGTGTCGTGGACTTCGAGCGGCGCGGGTGTGGTCTATGACGTCTACCGCAACGAGTCGGGCTGCAACGCCGGCTTCGTCAAAGTGGCCAACGACACGAGCAGCACGTCGTTCGCCGATTCCGCGGTCGCCAACGGCACCACCTACTATTACCAGGTGGTCGCCCAGCCGACCGGCAACGAAGCGTGCGGCGGAGCCCCGGCGACCTGTGCGTCGGTCACCCCGGCTCCCGTTGCGTGCACCCCTCCGGCGGCTCCCACCGGCGTCACTGCGACGGCCACCGGCCAGACCACCTCCACCGTGTCGTGGACCGCTTCGGCGGGTGCGACCGGCTACAACATCCTCCGTGCCACCACCAGCGGCGGCCCGTACACCCAGATCGGCACCTCAGCCACCACCTCGTTCGCGGTGACCGGCCTCACTTGCAACACCGCCTACTTCTACGTCGTGCAGGCGACCAACGCCCCGACCTGCGCCTCGGGCAACTCCGCACAGGCGACGGCGACCACCGGCGCCTGCACCGGTTGCACCACGACCACCCTGTTCACCAACGGTTTCGAGACCGGAACCGGCCTCACCGGCTTCTCCACCGGCACCTTCGTCGCAGGCGGCGCGACCGCAAGCTGGCGCGGGATTCAGACTTGCACGGCGCAGACCGGCACCAAGATCTTCCGCTTTGGCGGCACCACCTGCACGGCGGATTACACCAGCGGCGTCTTCGCGTATGCCCAGCCGAACGGTGCCGGCGGCATTTCAGTTCCGGCCGGCGCAACGACCACGCGCCTGTCGTTCGGCCATCGCCGGGCGTTCGAGTCGGGCTTCGACGGTGGCACGCTCGCGGTCTCGGTCGACGGCACGAACTACACGTTCGTTCCGGCCGCCGCGATCCTCACCGGCGGCTATACCGGCACGGTCGGCACCAGTTGCCCACCGACCGGGTCGGCCGGTACGTCCATCTGGACCGGTACCTCGACGGCGTTCACCACCTCCACCGTCAATCTCGACGCGGCCTGCAACGCGGCCACGGGCACGACGACCGGCTGCGCCGGCCGCGCGGTCCGGATCGCGTTCACGACGATCACCGACTGCTCGGTGACCGGCGACGGTTGGTTCTTGGACAACGTCGCGGTCACGGCCTGCACGCCGTAAACCGAGGCGAAAGTCCGCAGCACCTCGGGCCTCCTCCCTTTTTGGGGGGAGGCCTTTTGTTCATCCCAAAGAAACTTGACGCCGCTTGTACCCTTTTGCGCGCTTGGCAGCACCCTAATAAGCAGACGATCACCCCAGAGGACTGTGGCTCCTTGGCCATCCTCACAGCCGTTGCCTCCATCCGGACCTTTTTGTCTCGGGGTTCACCGCCCCGTGCGAAGGAGATTCATCGTTCCGCTCGTCGGCCTCACGGGCCGAACCCACAACGCAGCACAACCCACCACACCCCCTGGGAGGGGGGAAGCTCTATGAATGTCAATGTGCGTCGTCTCGCGGCAGCCGCTCTCTTTGCGGCCGGATTCTCGGCCGTCCTGCCCGGCACCGCAGCCGCCCAGGTAGTGAAGGAAAAGACCTCAGCCCTCGATGCCCTCTCGGTCCGCAGTGAGCGGATGAACTTGAGCGGCGCGATCGACTCGATCGACGCGCTCGCTTCCGCCTTGGCGCCCGAGGTCAACAACAACTGGAACCAGTTCCGCGCCGTCCATGGTGAATGGACCGCCGCGATCGACAGCCGAAACGGTTTGATCGCTTCGGCCGATGGCGCCGGCATCGCTTGGGTTCCGGGACGTGGCAACCGGCTCACCAACGCCGACATCGCGCAGTACCTCGGCGGCCGCTCGAAGCCGGACCTCTCGGTGATGGAGGCGATCGCGCGCAAGTTCGTTGCCGAAAACGCCAAGCTGGTCGGCGTCGATGCAGCCTCCCTCGTGCTCAACTCGGGCCGCTCGGGAGGCCCTGCCGACTATCTCTGGTTCGTCGATTTCGACGTCGTCCGTGCCGGCATTCCGGTCGACAACGCGCGCGTCGTCTTCCGCGTCAACCACGGCAACCTGATCCAGTGGGGCACCGAGTACGTGCCGACCGCCGACGTCGCGGTGCCGAAAGTCGTGATCAGCCAGAGGACCGCCCTGGCGAACCTCGCGAGCTACGTGGGTGGAATCAATCCGGCGACCGACACCATGATCGAGAACGGCACGCTGCGCCTGGTGCCGACCTCACGCGTCGACGGCAAGTTCGGCAAGGGTTACGACCTGACCAACATTTATCAGTTCTCGTTCCGTCGCGACGGTGTGATGGGCACCTGGCGCGCGAAGATCGACGCCAACTCGGGCGAGATTCTCGAGTTTGCCGATACGAACGACTACGCACAGGCGAGCGGCGGCATCTACCAGAACTCGCCGACCGTCGGCGCCGAAATCGTGCGGCCGGTGCCGTTCACGAACCTTTCGACCGGCGGTTTCACCAACTCCGGCGGCGTTTTTGCCGGTGGCACTCCGACCACGTCCCTGCAGGGACAGTTCGTCCGCATCACCGACACCTGCGGCGCGATCAGCCTCGCGACCAACGGCTCGGGCAACCTGGTGTTCGGCACCTCGGCGGGCACCGATTGCGTGACCCCGGGTGTCGGCGGAGCGGGCAACACCCATGCCTCGCGCATGCAGTTCTACCATAACAACCGGATCAAGGAAGTCGCCAAGGGCTGGCTGCCGGCCAACGTCTGGCTCGGCCAGCAGCTGTTGGCCAACGTCAACCTGAACCAGACCTGCAACGCCTATTGGAACGGCTCGTCGGTCAACTTCTTCCGCTCGGGCGGCGGCTGTCGCAACACCGGTGAGCTCGCGGGCGTTTCGCTCCACGAGTGGGGCCACGGCTTCGACCAGAACGACGGCACGGGCGCGGCGCCCGAAGGCGGCACCGGCGAGGCCTACGGCGACATCACCGCGGCGATCGCCCTGCATGACTCCTGCATCGGAGCCGGCTTCCTCGGTTCCAACTGCGGCGGCTACGGCGACGCTTGCACCGCCTGCACCGGCGTGCGCGACATCGACTACGCAAAGCGCGTTTCCAACACCCCGGCGACGGTCGCCAATTTCACCCAGCCCCGCTGCACCGCGGGCTCCGGCCCGTGCAACAAGGAAGTCCACTGCGAATCGTACGTGCCGTCTCAAGCGGTCTGGGACTTCGCCAACCGCGACCTGCCCGGCCCCGGCTTGGGACCGGCCTGGACCACGCTCGACCGGCTCTGGTACCTCTCGCGGTCGACCGCAACCAGCTCGTTTTCCTGCACCACCGGCGGCACCTTCACTTCGAACGGCTGCAACGCCGGCTCCTGGTGGAAGACCATGCGCGCCGTGGACGACGATGACGGCAACCTCGCCAACGGCACTCCGCACGGCGGCGCGCTGTTCGCGGCGTTCAACCGCCACCTGATCGCCTGCACCACGGACGCCGGCGCCAGCACGACCTTCGCCGGCTGCACCCCCCCGGCCACCCCGACCCTCACCCTCACCGCGGGCAACAACTCGGCAGGCGCCTCCTGGACCAACTCCGGCGCGGGTGTGGTCTACGACGTGTTTAGGAACGAGACCGGCTGCAACGCCGGCTTCACCAAGGTTTCAAACGATGTCGCGACCACGTCGTACTCCGACAACGTGGTGGCCAACACCTTCACCTACTTCTATCAGGTGACGGCGCATCCGACCGGTACCGAGGCCTGCGCGAGCGTTCCGTCCTCCTGCCTGTCGGTCACCCCGATTGCAGCGCCCTGCACGCCGCCGGCCGCTCCGACCGGTGTTTCCGCAGTCGGCACGGGCACGACGACCTCTACGGTGTCGTGGACCGCTTCGGCCGGTGCCACCGGCTACAACATCCTCCGCTCGACCACTTCGGGCGGTCCGTACACCCAGGTCGGCACCTCGGCCGGCACGTCGTTTGCCGACACCGGCCTCACCTGCAACACCACCTACTTCTACGTGGTGCAGGCGACCAACGCCCCGGGCTGCGCCTCGGGCAATTCGGCCCAAGCGTCGGCCACCACGTCGGTCTGCCCGGCGTGCACGACGACCACTCTCTACACCAACGGCTTCGAGACCGGCACCGGCCTGTCGAATTGGACCCGTGGCAGCTTCGGCGGCAGTGGCACGGTCACCCCGTGGCGCGGCATCCAGACCTGCACCGCTCAGACCGGCACCAAGATCTTCCGTTACGGCGGCTCGACTTGCACCGCCAATTACACCAGCAACAACTTCAACTTCGGTCAGGCCAACGGCGCCGGTGGTGTCGTAGTTCCGGCCGGCTCGACCACGACCCGCCTCTCGTTCGGCCATCGCCGTGACTTCGAGTCGGGCTTCGACGGCGGCACGCTCGCGGTCTCTGTCGATGGCGTCAACTACACGTTGGTTCCGGCCGCAGCGGTCTTGACCAACGGCTACAACGGCACGGTCAGCGCGAGCTGCCCGCCTGCCGGCACTGTGGGCACCGGCATCTGGACCGGCACGGCCGCGGCGTTCATCACCAGCACCGTGGACCTCGACGCGGCCTGCAACGCCACCGGCTCGACCGGCGGTTGCGCCGGCAAGAGCGTCCGGATCGCGTTCACGACGATCACCGACTGCTCGGTGACCGGCGATGGCTGGTTCCTGGACAACGTCACCGTCCAGGCCTGCACGCCGTAACGCGGTTCACGCTGGACCTGTAGTAGTTCCGGGCCTCCTTCCCTACCCAGGGGAGGGGGCCTTTTTCGTGGAGCGGCCGGAGGTGCCAAGGGGCCCTTCACGACCGGATTTCCCTTGGGATGTACTTCGTTGCAGGCGCCAAATGCGGCCCGGGCGGGCTCGGACTTCTATCCCACGGGACGAATCGCCTAGATTGAAACCGCACGCGCACGCTAAACTATTGGCGAGCCGAGTCGTCCCTCGGCTTTTCTTTAGGGAGGTGCGCATGGTTCACGCCCGCCGTTTCACGTTTCACCTTGCCTTCCTGCTCGCGGTCTTGGCGCCCCACGCGCTCGCGGCCGAGCTCTGGCGCTCCGCGCTCGCCGCCAAGAGCTTCTACCTGATCGACAAGACGGTTCTCGAACCCGAATCCGAGGATGGCGGTACGCCGACCTCGTTCGCGCCGCTCCCTCCCGCCGTCGTTGCCGCGGCCGGGTCTCAAGCTGTGGACTACGAGAGCTTTCTCGCCACCTATGTTTCTCCCACCGATCAGGCCGCGCTCGAGCTGGCACTCAAGGGCACGGATCTGATCTACGCGACGGCGCAAGAGCGGAAGATCCAACTGCCGCAGCGCGCTTTCGATCCGCTGGATGTGAAAGATCGGGTGGCGCCGGAGTTCCCGCTCTCGTTTGCACCGCAAGCGATTCCTGGCCTGTTCGTGGTCCAGTTCGCCTACCCGCCGAGGGACGAGTGGTATTCGCAGCTCAAAGGATGCGGCGCCGAAGTGGTGGCCACCTTCCAAAGCTACGCCGCGCTCTTCAAGGCACCGGCGCTCACGACGTTGACGCTCTGCCCGGCCGCCGGCTTCCTCTTGTGGATCGACAGCTATCTGACCACCGACCGGATTTCGCCCGACATGTTGGCCGAAGGGAGCGCGCTCGGCTACTCGTTTCAGTTCAAGCCGACGACCGATCTTGGGGTCAAGGCAGCGGCCATGCCCCCGTCCACCGTGGTGAGCGAAGCGTTTGCCGACCCCGAGATGAACAGCAGCTTCATGTCCGCGGAGCTCACCCTCGCGGACTTCACCTCCTTCGTGGCCACCGACCCGGACCTTCTCTCGGTGACCTACCGCGGCGAAGCGAGCTTTTCGGACGAACGCCAAGGGCAGATCGTCGCCGGCAACTACACCCCGCAGGGCACGGTGGTTTCGCCCGGCTACGCCGCCTGGCTGGCCTGTCCGCCCAAGCCCGCCGGAACGCCCTGCAAGAGCCTGCTCGACCCCACGAACCAGCAGCTCGTAACGATCCTCGATTCCGGCTACGCCGACGCGGCAACACCCAATGGCGCAATCGACCACCACCCGGACCTCGAGTCGCTGGAACAGATACTGAATCCAACCCAACCGCTTCCGGATCGCCTGGTGGAGATCCGCAACTTCTCCAACAGCAGCGGGACGCGAGACGTTTTGAGCCATGGTTCGATCGTCGCCGGCATCATCGCGGGGGCGGGCCGTCCGGAGTTCTCCGACCCGCTTCAACCCGGCGGCCTCGTTGTCAAAGGGGGCGGCAAAGACCGCGATGATGCGTTGGGCTTCTTCCACGGGTCCGGGATCGCTCCTAGCAGTACCTTGTTGGTCGCGCGCCTTGCAGACGATGCGCTCATCGACACCAAGCCGGCCGGTAAACACGAGGCCGCGCTGGCCTGGGCACGATTGAATACGAGCGACGGTACCGACCGCTCGCTGCTGATCAACGAGAGTTGGAATCTGACCCGCAACGTGCCTGCTACGGGCACTCCCACCGATGTGGTGGCGGTCAACTCGTATGACCAGAGCGCACAGTTCTACGACGCCCGCGTGCGCGATGCTGTGGTTGCCAATCCGCTCGACAAGCGGCCCATGACAATTGTCTTTTCGGCCGGTAACCAAGCATGGGATCGGGCGGCCAACAGTGGCCTGGGCGGAGTCCGCTTCGACTCGGTCGGCAGCCCGGGGACCGCGAAGAACGTGATCACGGTCGGTGCCTCCGCGAGCTACCGACCCGGCCCGACGAATCCACCGCTCGACTGCCGGGACAACACCGCGCGCTTTTTGTCAGACGACGCACGTCACATCTCGACGATCGGTCGCTTCAGCGGCCGGGCCAGGCTTTTCTCTGCGGCGGGCGCAACAAAACTTCACCAAGTGAGGATTAAGCCTGATCTCGTGGCGCCCGCTATCCGAGTGTTTTCGACCGTGCCGTTCTATCCGTCCCGCTTTGGCGATGGACCCGGTTGCGCGCAGTACTTCCCAGACCCAACTACAAGCGGCTACTACTACACCTACGCCACAGGCACCAGTTTCGCAGCGCCGGTCGTGACCGGCGTCGCCGCTTACGCGCGAAAGTGGTTCCTGGACCAAACCCCAAGCCTCAACCCAACTCCCTCGATGATCAAGGCCGCGCTGATCGCGAACGCCGACAACTTGGGCAATCAGGGAGGCAACGGCCAAGACCATCGGCCGAGCCCATCGTACGGTTGGGGCCGGGTCAATCTCGGCAAGCTGGTCGATGGCCGGATCGCCCGCTTCTACGTGGAGCCGGCCCGAACGGTGAACATGACCACCGGCTCCGGGATCTCGTACGACGTCACGATCGTCGACCCGACTCGGGAGACGGTGTTTACGATGTCGTGGCTCGATCTGCCGTCGGACCTGGTGGGCAACTCCCAGGCGGCCTTGAAGAACGACCTCCAGCTCAAGGTTGAAGAGCTCGGTGTGACGCCGCTCAAGTTCTGGATGGGCAACAACTTCAACGAGAACATCGCCGGCAACGACAACGGCACTTCCTTCCGCTTCTCGGCCGGTGGTGCCATCGCCGACGACAAGATCAACACCGTGGAGGTGATCGTGATCCCTGCCGGACTGCTCCCCGCCGGTCGGCGCTTCCGCATCACCGTGACGGCCAAGTCGTTGGCCCCGAACGCCCGTCAGTCGTTTTCTATCTACGCTACCAACGTTCGCCTCGGTCTCTAGGCGAGGAGATCTACCATGAACCTGCGCGTACCGTTTTTCGCTCTACTTGGCCTCGTCAGCTGCACTTACGCCCTTCAGGCTGTTCCAGTTCCCGTCCCGGGAAGCGATTCGCGAACGCTTCTCCGAGTTCACTCGACGCTCCGAGAGCAAGTCAGGCCCGACACGGTCCTGCAGAACGACATCGACCGGCTGATCACTCGCGGCGGTGGTTTGATCGCGATCGCATCATCAGGTCTTGACGAATTCCGGCCGGAGGTCGATGCCTACAATGGCCGCGGAACTCAGGCCGACTTGGCGGCGCTCGGCGCGGCGCTCACCGCCGCCTCAGTAGGCACTGCTTCGGACTGTTCCTTCAATGGCTTCGGGAGAACGGGTCCGATCGAGATTACGTGGTACGGCCGGATGGGCCGGAGAAACGTCTTCACGATCCTCTTTGTCCAAGGCGAGCCTCCCGAGAGCGAACGCTGTTCGGCGGCGACTCGAGCGGTTTTCGATGCGATCGAGATCTTCGAGGAGCAGACGTTCCGGAACCCGTAGGTGGGTTTCCCAGGAGGGGGGGGGGTCCGGCAGTTTCGGACCGCCCTGGCCCCGAACGCCCGCCAGTCGTTTTCCATCTACGCTACCAACGTTCGCCCCAGTCTCTAGGCGAGGAGATCTACCATGCGCAAACAAGTACTAACCCTTGCCGCTTTTGGGTTGTTTCTCGCAAGCCGAACCTGGGCCGGACCGGTGCCCGTCCCGGGGACCGACCAGCGCACGCTCCTCCGAGTTCACTCGACCTTCCGCGACCAGGTTCGGCCGGATACCCATTTTCGGCGGGATACCGATCGCCTGATCACGCGAGGAGGCGGACTGATCACGATATTTTCCGATGGTCTGGACGACGGCAGGCCAGAGGTGTTTGCGGGAACGGGCCGCGGGACGGCAGCGGACCTCGCCACCCTCGGGGAAGCCCTGACGGCAGCACCCGTGGCTAACGCAAGGGACTGTTCGGTCGACGGCGGCGGCCGGACCGGACCGGTCGAAATCACGTGGTACGGCCGGAGCGGCCGACGACATCGGTTCACCCTTCTCTTCCTGGATACCGAGCCAACCGAGAGTGATCGCTGCCCCGAGACCGTTCGAGCCCTATGGGACGCGATCGAGATCTTCGAGGAACAGGCCCTTCGGAACCCGTAGGTAGGAAGATCGCGGCATTGTTTCCCGAGGAGGGGGTGGTCCGGCAGTTTCGGACCGCCCTGGCTCGAGACACCCGCCAGTTCCATCTACGGCACCAACGTTCGCCCCGGGATTTAGGCGCAGGACAGCCAGCCCTCTCTACCGCAGCGCCCGCCAGGCCCGCCCGCCGGAGGGGGTGGGGATCTCTTGGGCGAGGCCGACGGCGACGAGGCTTTCGAGGATGGGTTCGAGGGCTTCGGGGCGGGCGCCGCGGAGGTGTTTGGCGAGGTCGGCGGCGGTGGTTTCGGTCGCGGCGCCTGCTTCGGCGAGGAGGTCGCGCACGGCGGTGACGCGATCGGCGAGGCGTTTGGGCCAGGGGGTTTTGGCGACTTTGCCGGGGAGCGCTTTGCCGGTCGGGGCCAGCAGGCCGGCTTCGGCCAGGGTGGCCTGGGTTTCTGGGCGCGCTCCGGCGGGGTTTTGGAATTCTGGGCGGAGCCAGCGGATGAGGCCGCGCTTTTCTTCTTCGGCCCGTTCGCGGTTGAGCGCCACGAGGTGTTCGAGGATCTCTTCATCGGAAAGGGACGCGGGCCAGCCGTAGGCGTCGAAGACGGCGGCGTCGAGGTCGCCGTGGATCTGGCGCAGGATGGAGACGAGCCCCTGCTCGTGAATCTCGCGGTCTTTCTCGTTCAGAGGCTCGCCGCTGCGCAGCTTTTCGAGCACGTTGTACATGCCCGTGATCGTGAGCTTCGGATGGAGAGCCTGCTGCCGCTTCCGGTGGGCGTCAAGCGCTTCGCCGAGGTCGCGGACGCGGGCTTTCTGGGATTCGGTGCAGGCGGGGAAGGGGAAGGGGAGGAAACAACGATCACTGTTGTACCTCGGCCTATCTTCGAGCGTCCCGCCGACCGAAAGGCTCCACTTCACATGACACCGAGACGAGAGAACTCCGAGGAAAAAGGCGTCGTCACTGGTAATCGCGTAAGCCATTGCGTCCGGCAAAGTTCCGGCCGATAGAAACAGAAACGGTCTGTGCCGCGCCGTGTAAGGAGTAGCGATGAAACGCCCAACGCCCGAAAGCGCCTTTCGCAGGCCAGGCCGCGGCTCGGCAAAAATCCACCATTTTCTTCTATACACCTCCCGTTCGTTGTGTTGGCGTTCCGGGAGAACACGGTCAATAAGGCGTTGAAAGAGTAGTGGATCTGCTCTCCGCGCCTCCTGCTCCGTCAAGCCGAAGAAATCGATAATGAACCTTTCGCTCGCTGCTCTGACGAGATCCTTCCCGATGACATAGCGATGAACCCACGATGGAAGAGCCTCGGCCCGGAGGTTCAGCTTTTCGAGTTCCGCTGAGTCGATTTTGAAACCCTCGTTAGCAGGCACTACTCCTTGGTAGCACATCCCTCGGTTTGCCTCGAGCTTCGCTGCCTTTCGCCTCTCAACGCCCGCTCCCAGCGACGAGTTGATGCGATCTACCCATTCGTACTGAACATCGAACTCATCGCCATCTTTTCGTGCGACCACGCCAAGGCAGGCGGGGGGCCGAAACGACGAGGCTGTTGTGGCGACAGTGAATGCTACGTCTACCGCCGCACTCTCCTGGCCTACTGGCCAAGGATGATTCGGGATCGCGAAAACCAACGTGCAGCCTTCCGGATCGTCCAAATACATATCAAGGACAGGCCGTGAATAGTCTTGAACGATGCTGTTCGTGGTAATCAGGCCGAACCTTCTTAGCGCCTTCCGCTTAAGGCCCCACGCCGCCCGGTGCCACCAATAGGCCACGAAGTCCACCGTCTCTGGCAATTCTGGATACGCCAGCCTTAGCGCGTCTACATAGGGCCTGCCAAGTGCCTCTCGAATCGTTCGGGCGCCGTGATACGGCGGGTTCCCAACAACGAAATCCGCCGCCGGCCACTCCGCCCTTCTGGGATTCACGTACTTCACCACCGCCACCCGTGCCGTGTCGTCCGGGATCTCCTCTCCCGTGACCGGAGACGTCTTCGTCGTTTCGCCGTCCCAGCGGCTCACGGGCTGCCCTTGGTCGTCGAGCAGCGGCTCCACTCGATCCCACGCGAGCACGGCGTCGCGGCATTCGATGTTGCCGTAGTCGCGCAGCACGGGCTGGGGCACCGTGAGCGCTCCGCCCGGCTGGCGGACCTGCCATTGGAGATAGCCGATCCAGAGCACCAGCTCCGCGATCTCCTTCGCCCAGGGCTTTACCTCCAGGCCGAGGAACTGCTCGGGCGTCACCCGGTAGCGCTCCATTTCCAGGCCGATCTGCGCGTAGCCGAGCTCCGTCAACAGGCCGAGGATCTCGCTCTCCAGGCGTTTGAACAGATCGAGCGTCACGAACAGGAAATTGCCCGTGCCGCAGGCCGGGTCCAGCACCCGGGTGCGGCAGAGCTGGTGGTGGAACTCGATCACCCGCGCTTGCGCCGCTTCGATCTTGCCCTCCTCGACCAGCTGGCGCACCTCCGCCCGGACGAGATCCCAATCCTGGCGCAGCGGCTCCTCGATCGTCGGCTTGACCAGCCGTTCCACATAGGCGCGCGGCGTGTAGTGGGCGCCCAGGCGGTGGCGTTCCTTCGGGTTCAACGCCCGTTCGAGCAGGGTGCCGAAGATGGAGGGATCGACCTGCGACCAATCGCTCTTGGCCGCCATCAGCAGCAGGATCAACTGCTCCTGGTTGAGCGGCAACGCCTCGTGCGAGGCGAAAAGACCGCCGTTGAAGCGGAGCAACTTGCCGGTGACGAAGTTGCCCCCCTCGTCCATCGCCTGCCAGAGCGAGCCGACGCCGCCCGGAAACGCGCTCGGGTTCGGCAGCCAGTAGGCCTCCAGCATCTGGGCGAACAGCCGCTCAGGGAGAAGGCCCACGTCTTCGGAAAACATCGTGAACAGGCAGCGCATCAGAAACGTCGCCACCCGCTCCGGCGCGTGCCCCGCCGCTTCGAGCGCCCGGGCGAGCGCCGCGATCTGGTCCGCGATGTCGCGGGTGACCGCCGCCGAGATCTGCGCCGGATCGAGGGTGAGCGGCGCCGTCCAGATCGTCCGCAGAAGATCGGCATGGACCGCCAAGTCGCGCAGGAAAATGCGCTTGCGCAGGCCGTCCGGGTACGGGCGGTAGTGCCCCGTGCCGTCGAACGAAGCGTAGAGGTCGAAGCAGTAGCCGAGATCAGAGACCAGCAGGAACGGCGGCGGCGCCTTGAGGTTGGCCGCATAGCCGAGCGCCTGGCCGTGGGCGGCGCTCATCATCTGGTTCCAGGCCGGAGAGTCCCGCCGCTTCGGCCCGGCGGCGGCGCCTTGCTTCGCTTCGAGCAGAAAACAGCCGTCCTTGTAGAGATCGACGAAGCTGGTCGAGGCCCCACCGGCCTTCGCCCGCGGGATGTCCTTCTCGAACACGTAGAGGTCGGCCCCCGCCTCCCCCACCTTCGGCCGCGGGCGCTCGACGTCCAAGACATCGCACAGCTCGTTTAGAAACGAGTCCTTGTTCGCCCGCTCCGCGGCCCCGCCCCCCGCCCAGCGCGCCAGAAACTGCTCGATCGTCATGGAGGGGGGAGTATATGCGTCTTGGCAGGGCCCGCCGGATTTCGGGCACCGGCCACCTCTTGCGGCGCAGCCACTTCCACCCCCTCCGCCCCGCGTGTCTACTTTAGTGGGCATTTCGCGCATGCTAGGCATCCTTGCAGCGCGCTGTTTCAGGCGTTGCCCCCGCGGGCGCGGGGGCCTTGGTGGCCCACGGGACGACCCGCGGGACATGCGAAGGAGACCTCGCCATGTCGCGAACGCGCCGTATCCTCCTCCTCCCCTGCCTCGCCGTCTTGGCCGCCCTGCTGCTCGCCGCCCCGGCTGCGGCGCTCCCGGCGTTTGCGGGCGCCGACTTAGGCTGGTCCCGCTTCCTCGAACCGCTGGTCCGGCTCGGCCGGCTGTTCGCGCCCCAAGGGTGGGCGATCGATCCGGATGGCCAACCGGCCCCGGCGCCCGGCACGGTTCCCGCCGGGACCGGCCCGGCGGGGCTCTTCGCGCCCCAAGGGTGGTCTACCGACCCGAATGGTCAACCGGCCCCGCCCCCTGCGGATTCGGGTTGGTCCACCGACCCGAACGGCTAGTCCCCCAAGCGGGCGCGCCGGCCGGTTGGCCCGGCGGCGCGCCCGCGTTTGTGCGAGAATGCGTGGCGCACCCTGTCGCATGTAGCCCGTCTCTATCCTGGGGAGGACCCGATGGCGAAGACCCAGCACCCCGCGCCGTCCGAGTTGGTCGATCTGCTGCACAACCGGCTCACCCCCGAAGCCAGGAACCGCGTTCTCCGCCACATGATGCGCGGCTGCGCCGCCTGCCGGGAGCGGTTGAAACCGTGGCTCGGCCTGGCGCTCCACCCGGAACAGGTGACGGTGCGCCGCCCTGGCAAATCCGCCGCGGAAGCGCTTTCTGCCTACGATCTCGCCCTGGGGCGGATGGCGCGCTTCGCCCGCCGGCTCGACCGGCGCCAGAAGAAGAGCGTGGAAGAGGTGCGGACCTTTCTCGCCACCCGGCAACTGCCCGGCGCACTCCCCGATGGCGCGGACCTGGCCGACCGCTTGCGCCAGCGCTGCCGGCTCTGGCTCTCGATCGTTCCCAGCCTGCGCCAAGGGCCGCCGGAAGCGTACGCATCGGCCGCCCGCCTGCTGGTCGCCGAAGTCTCCCGCCTGCTGCCCAATGCCGCCGACTCCGCGCAAGCCGCGACCCGCTCGAAGGAGGCCTGGCGCGATGCCGATCTCGCCGCCCGCCTCTGGGGTGAGCTGGCGAACGCCGAACGGCTGCTCGGCCGCTACGGCGCGGCGGAAGAGTCGTTCCGCCAGGCGATGGAGCTGGCCGGGCGCGGCGCGGGCGACCTGCTGGTGCTCGCCGGCCTGTTCGACCTCTCCGGCTCGCTCTGGATCGACGAACGGCAGTTCGACCGGGCGGACGAATCGCTCGGCCTCGCCCACCGGCTCTACCTGGAGCGGCGCCAGCACCACCTGGCGGGCAAGGCGCTCTACCTGCGCGGCCTCGCCGCTCAGTACGCGGGCCACCTCCCCCAGGCGACCACACACTTTTGCTGCGCCTTCGATCTGATCGACGTGGGGAAAGCACCCGATCTGGCGGTTTCGGCGATCAAGAATGCCGTGCACTGCCTCGCCGACCTCGGCGACTTCGCCCGCGCCGATGCACTGTTCGCGGCGGCACGACCGGTGCTCGAAACGCTCGCGGGACCGGTCGAGAAATTGAAGCTGCGCGCGGTCGCGGGCAAGATCGCCGCCGGCCTCGGCCGGTTGCATCACGCCGAGGTGGCGTTCCGCGCCGTGCGCCGGGAGTTCACCCTGTTGAAGCTGCCGATGCACGCCTCGCTCGCCGGCCTGGAGCTGTGCGCCATCTGGCTCCAAGAGGGGCGCACCGCCGAAGCGCGGACGGTGGTTGAAGAGACCCTCGCCACCTTCCTCGCCCTCGGCATCGAACGCGAAGCACTCGCGGCACTCGTCCTGCTCGAAACAGCCGTCCGGCAAGAACAGGCGACCGTCGAGCTGGTCAAGGCGGCGCTGCGCGAAGCCGAAGGGCTGCGGGTACCGCGGCCGGTGGTGTAGGGGGGGCCACGGAACGCTTTTACTCGGTGCGCCGGACGTTGTAGGCGTAGATCGCGAACGGCCGCTTCTCGCCGGCCACCGCCTGGGCGCGGATCTTGATCCGAAAGCGCTGTCCGGCGGGCAGAGTGTTTTTCGGAATGAAAACCGCCTCGACGTTATTGACGCCGTCCCGCAGATTCACCGGTGCGGTGGTAAACCGCTTCGAGGTGCCGTCGTCCACCTGGTCGGCGGTCACGCCTCCACCCACGGGGTCCACGTTCTCGCGGAACAGGTTGCCGTACCAACGGGCGACGACGGCGCCGGATGCGTTCAGCTGTTCGACCGTCAAATCGAGATCGATCAGCAGCGGGCCGGAATTCTCCCCCGTCACCGCCGCCGGGTGGTCGGACCAAGAGAGAACGATGGAGGTATCGCGAGTGGGATCGCCGATCGTCCGCGTGTATTGCGCCATGCCGCCCGCCGGCAACATCAGCAAACGGTTGTCGTTCCAGAACCGCGGCACGGCGGGATCGGTCGCACGATCGAGGCTCACCCGGCCCCAGCCATATTCGGGACTCGGACGGTGATCCTGAAGCCGTGGCGGCACGGTCGGCATCTGGATGCCCGACAGATCGTCCGCGGTCGCGACCAGCGCTGCCTTGACCAGCGCAGGCGAAGGATTGAGCGTTCCACCGGCGTCGATGAACCACTTACGGACCAGGGCGGCAACCCCGGTGACCACCGGCGCAGCGAAGCTGGTGCCCGTGCCGTAGGTGTAGTAGTAGCCCTCGTCCGCCGGGTTCGGTTCGTACTTCTTGCAGCCGACAGGTGATTTGTAGAAAGACCGGGAGCCCCAAGGGACGGTTGAAAACACCCGGACCCCGGGAGCCACCAGATCGGGCTTTACCCGTACCTGGTGGACCTTCTTGCCCGGCAGGGTCGTTCCGGGGACGACCCGTGCCCCGAAGAAGTCGGCCCGGCCGCTGAACAGGCCGACGATATCGGCCCGAGGAGCATCCTGAAGGGGTGGTCGTTCGGGTTTGTCATAAACGCACTCCAACTCCGGTCCGGCCGAAACCGGTCGCCAGCTCGTGGTTGCGCCGACGGAAATGACGTTCTTCGCGGTCGCCGGACTGCTCACCGTGTTGTAACGCACGGGACCCGTAGAGTAGCGATAGGCGAAGTTGCCGGCCGAGAAGACGATCGCCAACTCCTGCGGGCCGTCGCGCAAAGTGTTCGCGTCGAGGACTCGCTGGTCGAAGAACCGCGCTGTGGCATCGTAGGCGTTCAGCCCGTCCGGAGCCGGCCCGGTGGCGGGAAACCGCGCGAGGTTCCAGCTCTGATTGCAGAGGAAAGCTCGATCCGCCGAACCGTTGTTGCGGATGAAGCGGAGCGCATCTAGCTGCTGAGGCAAGGCGCCCAAGACCGGAACTTTGGCAAACGCCAAGTTCGATTGGGGGGAAATCCCGCCGCCGTAGGCATAGCCGAACGCATCGCGCCCGCCGCCGCGATAGCCTTCCGGGCTCACGTAGAGGTAGGGCGCTGCAGAAATGATTCCGGCGACCATGGTGCCGTGCCCAGTGCGGTCCCACAGGTCACCTGATCCGCTCTCTATAAAGAGTTGAAGAGCCACCAGGCGTTCCGGATTTTCCAGGTCTGGGTGGTGGTCGATGATCGCCGGATTGATGCCTTCGATCGGTTGGCTCTGGTCATAGCCCGAATCGACAATTCCAACCATTTGCTGATTTCTAGGGCCGGCCAACCCGCGGCCTGCCAGCCAAGCCGCGTACCCCGGGCCGCCCAGGGTGCCGTTCGGCTGCAGCCGCCCCGCAACGATCAGCCCTTGCCGCTCGTCGCTCGGCTCGGCGACTCCCTGGAACGTAACGCTCAAGAGATCAGGATCGGATAGGGCGAAGCTTGCGATCTCCCCGGAGGTGGCTTCTACCGCGAGGAAGCCCGACTCTCCAGGGGCGGGCTCTTCGAGCGGTGTGGCATTGAACGACGAAGGGAGAAAGGATGCCTTGTTCGCCAGGCTGGTACCCCCGGCGAACTGAAGGACGAACCCCTTGGCCCCCTCGACCAGGTGCTCGGGGGCTACCCGGTCGGTTGTGAGGAACGCGTCGACCCAGGAGAAGTACGTCGCGACCGGGCATGAGTAGAGCTTCTCGAAACCCGTTGCATCGACCAGATAGGCCCGGGTGCCCAAGGGGGCGATCACCTTGCCACCGCAGCCTTCGAGCGCAACCAGCCATACCTCTTGCACCGGATAGGCGAACTGAACGACGAATCGGTGCGGGATGGGTAGGGACGGGAAGCTCGCGGGATACCCGGCAGCGACACGAGTCGCCGGGTCGGCCGGATCGATCCGCCGGTGCGGCATGTCGATCGAGGCGTCGAGCCCGATGAACCAGCTCAACCCCTCTTTGTCGAGCATGTCCCGCAGCACGGGGAGTTTGGCGTTCTCGACCCAAGCTGCGACATACCCGGGATAGTCCACGAGATCTCCCCCAAGCAGAGCCACGATTCCCGTCGGCAAGGGCAGAACATCCGCAGGATTCGTCGGCAGCGACTGCCCGTCGAAAGACGGCTCGTAGTCGTCGGGTACGGCGAACTTGTCGATCTGCACATAGGTGCGGCCGGAGACAGGGGCTTCTAAAAGTGCCGCGCCAAACGGTGCGCCAAGCGCCAGGGCGAGAACGAAAGCAAGCGCCTGTTTCATGATCGGGACTCCTTTCGGTTGTGGTTTGGGCCAAAGCCGCTTTTCACCAGATTTCGGCGGCGAGCGCTATGGGGAGCGAAACAGCTCGTCTTCACCGACCACAGCCAGTATGTAGAACTCGATGTCGCCGAGTAGCCCACGGACTTCATCGGTGCAGGGCTGAGAAGCCGGGTCGGGTTCTGGGCGGGAAGTTGCACGAAAGGTGTTCACTCGGCCTCCACGCCCGTTCCAGGTCACCTCGGTAAAGCCGGTCACGGTGTTGGACAAGAAATAGCAGCTCTTTTGAAGGCCGATTCGGCCCATGGTCATGGACTGGCGAAGGAATTCCTGTAGATTGGGTTCGGCAAATCCGCGCCCAACCATTGACTCCTCTCCAAGTTCGGAGTGAACGGAATGGCTACTCCTAAATACGTACCCTCCACGGGAGATGAAGTGATCGATCTCGGCACGCAGCGTGGTGCCGGAGAAGGATTGCTCGACTTCAGAACGCCAGCGGATCAGCGGCCGAACGTCGAGGTTCGGCGACGGGGGTGCCGCCGAAGCGGTTATCGGAACGGCGAGGAGGGCGAGGAGTAGGAGGGTGCGGACATTGGTCATGGGCTTGGCTCTCCGGATCATCGAAGCGGCTTTGGGTGGGGCCTTGCCCAGCGCATTGCCGTGCGTGAGCCCTCGCCTCAGCGTGACCGTATTTGAGATCGAATCGATTTGCAAGGGTTGCTGATCAATCCATCCGGGCGCCTCGATCCGCCGGCATGAAGAAGATCAGGCATCAGCCGCCTTCGCCTTCGGCTTGCCCCGCTTGCAGGCCGCTTCGCGGGCGCGGCGTTTCGCTTCGACTTCGATCTCGTGTTTCGCGAGCAGTGCAGAGAGGCGGGTTTCGACCATCGAGACGAGCTGATCGACCGAGGGGGGCGGCTGGTCGAGGCCGCAAGATCCCGCTCGACGAGAGGAAGGACCGCCGTTAGTAATGCCAAGTCGCCGGAATGCTTGGCGAGGACGTCGGCGTTCACTGGAGGCGCAGGGGGTGGGCCGCGCCAGATCGCGCAGCTGCCAAGACCAAAGATTGCGCCGATGCGAGAAACTTTCTGTATGATATTCATGTCAACGTAGTTCTACCAGAAAGGAGTCTCAGGGGATGAAGAGTCCAACGGGTCGATTGATTCTCTTCGCTTTGCTCGCGCTAGGGTGCGCCCTTGGGGCTTCAGCCTGCGAGATATGTTCGGGGATTGGGGGGAACTACTCCCGATGCTTCCCGGTTTCGCCGTCCGAGGTCGGGGCAACGCGGTGCGTGCAGCAGGTCGAGTACTTCCCCGTAGTGAACCTCTACTGCTTCGAGGAGGGTACTTTCTGTTCGAGCATTGACGTGGGCGGGGGTGGAGGGGGCGCGGGGGGTGGGGGCGGTGGAAGTGCATGTTCCCGCCGACCGGGCGGCGGCTGCCCGGCCGAATGCTTCAGCTGCGGCACACAGCGGATTTGAACCCGGTGTTCGCCCTCGGCGTCCTCGCCCTTCTGGCTTCGCCCCCGGTGGTCCCCCCCTCCGAAGGTGCCGCTACGGCCCCGCCGGCCTGTGTTCGTTTCGAACTCGCGGCCAAGGGCGGCTTTTCGATGCCGAAAAGGTGGAAGGGGGTCGCGCGGCTGTACGACCCCGAGACGCTGGAGGTCGTCGCCGAGGCGGCGGCGGTTTCGAACCGGACAACCGTCGTTTGTGCCGCCGCAGGCCGATCGGTCGAGGGGGCGGTAGAGGTCGCCGGGTTCTGGATTCGGCGCGAGCCGGTGACGCTGGGAGCGCCGGGAAGCTTGGCCTCGTTGCCGTTACGGGCCTGGCCGCTCGGGACGATCACCGGCTCGCTCGCCGCGGCAAAGGATCGGCCCACGGCGGTCGAAGTCACCACCCTGCCCGCGCGCGGCGCGCGCCTCGGCGCCGAACCGCCGCCCGGCCGGATGGACTGCCCGGTCGACGCCGGCGGGCGTTTTTCTTGCGACCTTCCCGCGGCGCTGTACGACCTGCAGATCGCGCCTCGCCCCTTCGTCCCGGCCTACCTGTCCGGCGTGCGGGTCGATCCGGCGGCGCGGCGAGAGCTGGGGGCGATCCCCATGCGCCGCGGCGCCTCGATCGCCGGGTGGGTGGCTGTGGACGGCGCACGCTTCGAACCGTCTCGGACCCGGGTGCGATTGCGACCGGGAACCGCTTCCGGCGCGCCGCCCAATCCCCACCGAACGGCGCAGGTCGAAGGCGCGACGATGGAGGTTCCCGTGCGCGGCGACGGCTTTTTTCAACTGGTCGGGGTGCCGCCCGGGGTATGGGAGCTCGAAGCCGAGCAGCCGCCCCTGGCTCCGGCCCGAGAATCCGGCTTGCGGGTCGAGCCCGAAACGGAGACGGTACTACGCGAGCCGCTCTACCTTCGGCCAAAGGAAGCGCTCGCCCTGCGGATCGATCCGCCCCTCGACTGGAGCGGGGCACGTTGGCAAGTCGCCCTTCGGGCCTGGGTTGCGGGCACGGATCGGCTGGAGCCGAAAACGGTGTTCGAGGGGAACGCCTCTGAAGATGGCGAGGTGCGGCTCGGCTCCGAACCGCCCGGGCGCTTCCTTTTGAGCGTCAAAGACGCTCGGGGAGCGACTTTCTTTTCCGGCTTTCATTTTGCGCTCGCGGCCGGACAAGAAGGACGGGTCGAGATCCGATGGGTGGATGTCGCAGGGCGGCTCTACCTGGGCAAGAAACCGCTCGCCGCCAAGCTCTGGTTCGGGTTCGGTGGTCGTGGTGTTTCGGGAGAGCCGGTCGAATCCGATGCGGACGGCGCCTTTGCCCTGGTTTTGCCCTTCGAGGGGAGCTGGCCGGTCGAGATCGAAGCGACCGAGGGCGGGGTTCGGGCGCAACTTCCTGCCCTCGTCGAAGCCGATCGGGACCGCCGGGCGCGCCTGGACCTTCGGCTGCCCGACACCCGCCTGTTCGGCCGGGTTTCGTTGGTCGGTGGCAGACCCGCTGCGGGGGCCAAGCTGTTCCTCGGAGCGGAGGAGGGAGGAGCGGGTGTCCTGATCGCAGCCGCCGACTCTATGGGCGAGTTCTCGCTTCGCGGCCTGCCGACCGGCCGAGTCGCCCTTGCCGCGGAATGGCGGGACGGCGAGGGGACCTGGTCCGCACCGGCCGAGATCGTCTCGGTGGCCGACGGGGGGGAGGCCGGCCCGGTCGATCTCGTCCTCCGCCGCAAGGTCCGGCTCTCCGGGCGCGTCGTCTCGGCCGAGGGGCCGGTGGCGGGCGCGGTGATTTCCGCCTGGCCCTTTGGGGGTGCACCGGGGGTTTTGGGGCGCGCCGGCTCCGAACGCGACGGCACGTTCACGTTCGACGCACCGGCCGAGAGCGGCCCGCTCGTCCTCGTTCCACGCGCCCCGGGCTTCGCGCTGCGCGCTTTCGTCCGTCCTGTGGGGACCGAACCCCTCGTGCTTGAACTCTCGCGCGAGGCGGGGACCCTCGAAGTGGTCGCCCCCTGGTTGTCGGACCGAAAGGCGATGGGCTTGGCCCTCGCCTACTTCGAGGATGGGATCGCGCTGCCGTATGGCAATCTGCTGGCCCGTTGGGCGATGGCGGAAGGCGCGGGTTCGGCGCCGCCGGGCGATGGGGCGGCCACGATTCGAATTCCCGCCCTCGCACCGGGTCGCTGGGAAGTCTGCGCCCTCCCCTCCTACAGCCTGTCGTTCAGCTTTGCGACCGGCGGCGACGTGCCGCGGCAGGCGTGTGCCGGTGGGACGCTGACGAACGGGGCGACTCTCCGCCTGGAAGTTCCGAAACCCGCCGCTCTCGGCCACTGAAATAGCATCGCTGCCTCACCCGGCAAACGCCACACTGCGGGGCGTTCAAACGCCCTTCACCAGCTTGACCGAACTGGAGCTCGAATCGATTTGCAAGGGTTGCTGATCAATCCTTCCAGGCGCCTGGATCTGCCGGCATAAAGAAGATCAAACATCGGCCGCCTTCGCCTTCGGCTTGCCCCGCTTGCGGGCCGCTTCGCGGGCGCGGCGCTTCGCTTCGACTTCGATCTCGTGCCTCGCGAGCAGTGCGGAGAGGCGGGTTTCGACCATTCTGACAAGCTGATCGACCGAGGGGGGCGGCTGGTCGAGGCCGTACATACGGTCCATGTCCGCCGCGGCGGTCTCGGGGTCGAGACCATGGCGGCGGGCGGCGGCGCGGATCATCTCGTGGAGCCCGACCGGCGGCAGCTCGGGCGATTTCTTTCGTTCGAACAGGGCGCGGAGAAAGTCCTCGGGCGAGGTCTCGGCGACCTCCAGGATTTCGAACAGTTGCCGCACCTTGAGGTCGATCCGCCCTTTGAGCAGCTGGCTCGTCGTGCCACGGCACCAGCCGCAGCGCTCGTCGACCTCCTTCTTCGTCCGTCCGGAGGTCCGCAGGGCGATCGTCAGCAGGTCGAGAATCCTCTGTTCTTCGTCGCGCATTCTGGGGTGCCTCCTTTTCGGGTGAGTGCCGAAGCAAACCGAATCCTACTCCGGCTCCGCGGCCGATGCGGCATCGAGATCGGCATCCTGTTCCGTGGCCTGGGCCGCGATCCGCCCGCGCAACACCGCGCCGGAGAGCTTGATCGCGTCGGAGCCGGAGGCCTGGATCACCATCGCGAGCGAACGGGGCGAACGGGTGAGCAGCTCGGCGGTCAGCAGCGCAGTCACCAGCTCGGGGTAAAAGATCGGCAGAACGCCCACCTGCCGCGGCCCGCCCTCCATCGCGATCAGCGGGAAACCACCCCCCTCCGCCTCGTCCGGATCCAGGTGGAAGAGCTCGCTGCGGCCGACCCCCGGCAGCACCGCGGCGGCGAGCAGCGCGCGCTCGTGGCTGGCAAAAGTCATCGCCGGTGCGTGCGTGCCCGGCTCTTCCCAGGTGCGAAACACCCCCCACCGCCCGGCGCCGAGGCAACGCGGCTCCCATTCGCCGCCCCAGGTCGCTTCGTTCATCCCGGGCGCCTCATCGTCGAGCTGTTCGAGCAACGCGAGGAACTCCGGCGAGAGCGCGTTGTCGAGGAGCGGCCCCTTGCTTGGGTCCGCCGCATTTCTTCGTTGTGCCATGTCCTTCCCCCAAAAGAGAGCAGCTGATCAAAAAGAGAGAGAGGGCCTGTTGCGGAAGTGCCACCTCGGTCCGGGAAAGAGCGACCGCGGTCAGATAGGGCGGCGACACGGCGCCCCTCGCCTCGGCGTTCCGCGTCCTCGATCCAAGCAAGAGGCACCACTTCCAACCCGACGCCTGGGTAGGCGGCGATCACCGCATCGAGGTAGAGGGCTTGGAAGAGGATCTGCAGGCGTGCGGTCAAGGTCGGCGCCCACGACTGGAGTGCCCAGGCGAGCAGGCGATCGGCGGTGCCCGCGGCGCCGTGGCGGCGCGCCGAATCGATTTCCAGAAAGAGCGCTTCGGTGATCGTGCCGGCGGCATCAAAGGACGGCGCGAGCCCATGAAGATGTGCGAGCGCAGCGCCGGCTTGCCCGATTCGGCCGGCCTCCGCGGCGAACGCGGCGTACGCGACGAGCGCCTGGGTCGCCAGCGCGGTGAGGCCCAGCGCGAGGGCGAGTTCCCAAGCGGCGAACGCGAGGTCTGTGGCCGCCTCCGGAGAGCCGGCGGAACGCTCGTGGCGCGCTTGGAGCAGGGTCGCCAGAGCGACCTCGCGCGCCGCCCCCTTGGGCGGAAAGAGCTGCCAGGCGCGGGCGAACGTCCGCTCGACCGAGCCGGGCGAGGCGCCGGCCCGCCGCCGAGCCGTGGCCAGGAGCGCCCAGGCGCCCGCGTCGAGCCCGGCGATCTCGTTCGAACCGGGGTTCCGTTCCCGGGCGAGGTGCGCCAGGTGGACGACGTGCTCCGCCCCTTCGACCGACCGAACCCGCGGGTCGCTCGAATGCTTCATCCAGAGGCGCAGGAACGAGGGCTCCTGGAAGCGGAGGTCGATCACCTCGCCCGGCGGATGCGACGCGAAGAGGATGAGGCTCTGCGCCAGATCCCGCCACAAACCCTCCTGCTCCTCGCGCGACGGCTCGGGCGGCGCCGGGCCGTCCTCGGCAGCGATCCGGTCGGGGGTTCGGCCGGCCCAGAACCGAGCGAGGGCCTCGTGCCCGAGGGGGTAGAGGCGGAGTGCCGAGCCACCGAGCCGGCAGGCGATCGAAGTCATTGCGGAAGAGTCTCCGCGGGAAGCGAGCCGCGCGACCCCTCGGCCACGGAGCGCACCAGGGAGAGGGTCGGCGCTGCGCCGCACGGAGCGTCCAAGAGGTCGGCCAGGAGGTGATTGGGCTCCAGGCCGAACACCGCGCAAAGGCGCAAGGCGACGTTCAACCGGGGCAGGTCGAGCCCGTTTTCGTAGCGGTCGACCATCTGACGGCGGACACCGAGGGCCAGCCCCAGCTCGGTCTTCGACCATCCGGCGGCGACCCGGAGGCACCCGATCCGGCGGCCGAGGCGCTTGGCCAACGAGTGCGCTTCGTCATCTAGGCCAATCACCCATTGACCTAAGTCATATTTACATTGATCCACGTCGCGGAAACTAGCGACTGGGGAACCCTCATGTCAAGACACGAAAGTAGACGATCGGCCGGCCAGGTTGACGAACGACCTGCCCGCTCGCCGCCGCGTGTCTACTTCGGTGGTCAATTCGCGCATGCTAGGCCCCCTTGCAACGCGTTCGTCAGCGTTGCCCCCGCGGGCGCGGGGGCCTTGGTGGCCCACGGGACGACCCGCGGGATATGCGAAGGAGACCTCGCCATGTCGCGACCGCGCCGTATCCTCCTCCTCCCTTGCCTCGCCCTGTTCGCCGCCCTGCTGCTCGCCGCCCCGGCCGCGGCGCTCCCGGTATTCGCGGGCGCCGACTTAGGGTGGTCCCGCTTCCTCGAACCGCTGTTTCGGCTCGGCCGGCTGTTCGCGCCCCAAGGATGGTCGATCGACCCGGATGGCCAACCGGCCCCGGAGCCCGGCACCGTTCCCGCCGGAGCCGGCCCGGCGGGGCTGTTTGCGCCCGAAGGGTGGGCTACCGACCCGAATGGCCGGGTCGCCCCGCCCCCTTCCAGCCAGGGTTGGGCCACCGACCCGAACGGCTAGTCCCCCAAGCGGGCGCGCCGACCGGTTGGCCCGGCGGTGCGCCCGCGCTTGTGCGAGAATGCGTGGCGTACCCTGTCGCATGTGGCCCGTCTCTCACCGGGAGGACCCGATGGCGAAGACCCAGCACCCCGCGCCGTCCGAGTTGGTCGATCTGCTGCACAACCGGCTCACCCCCGAGGCGCGGAGCCGCGTTCTGCGCCACATGGTGCGCGGCTGCGCCGCCTGCCGGGAGCGGTTGAAACCGTGGCTCGGCCTGGCGCTCCACCCGGAACAGGTGACGGCGCGCCGCCCTGGCAAATCCGCCGCGGATGCGCTCTCGGCCTACGACCTCGCCCTGGGGAGAATGGCGCGCTTCGCCCGCCGGCTCGACCGGCGCCAGAAGAAGAGTGTGGAAGAGGTCCGGACCTTTCTCGTCACCCGGCAACTGCCCGGCGCCCTCCCCGATGGCGCGGAGCTGGCCGACCGCCTGCGCCAACGCTGCCGGGTCTGGCTACGAATCGTTCCCAGCCTGCGCCAAGGGGCGCCGGAAGCGTACGCATCGGCCGCCCGCCTGCTGGTCGCCGAAGTCTCTCGCTTGCTACCCAATGCCGCCGACCCGGCGCAGGCCGCGACCCGCTCAAAAGAGGCCTGGCGCGATGCCGATCTCGCCGCCCGCCTGTGGGGTGAGCTGGCGAACGCCGAACGGCTGCTCGGCCGCTACGGTGCGGCGGAAGAGTCGTTCCGCCAGGCGATGGAGCTGGCCGGGCGCGGCGCGGGCGACCTGCTGGTGCTCGCCGGCCTGTTCGACCTCTCCGCCTCGCTCCGGATCGACGAGCGGCAGTTCGACCGGGCGGACGAGGCGCTCGGTCTCGCCCATCGGCTCTATCTGGAGCGGCGCCAGCACCACCTGGCGGGCAAGGCGCTCTATAAGCGCGGCCTCGCCGCCCAGTACGCGGGCCACCTCCCCCAGGCGACCACACACCTTTGCTGCGCCTTCGACCTGATCGACGCGGAAAAAGCACCGGATTTGGCGGTCTCGGCACTTCACAACGCCGTGCACTGCCTCGCCGACCTCGGCGACTTCGCGCGCGCCGAGGCGCTGTTCGCGGCGGCACGGCCGGTGCTCGAAACGCTCGCGGGGCCGGTCGAGAAGTTGAAGCTGCGCGCGGTCGCGGGCAAGATCGCCGCCGGCCTCGGCCGGTTGCATCACGCCGAGGTGGCGTTCCGCGCCGTGCGCCGGGAGTTCGGCCTGTTGAAGCTGCCGATGCACGCCTCGCTCGCCGGCCTGGAGCTGTGCGCCATCTGGCTCCAAGAGGGGCGCACGGCAGAGGCGCGCGGAGTGGTCGAAGAGACCCTCGCCACCTTCCTCGCCCTCGGCATCGAGCGCGAGGCGCTCGCGGCACTCGTCCTGCTCGAAGCATCCGTCCGGCAAGAGCAGGCGACCGTCGAGCTGGTCAAGGCGGCGCTGCGCGAAGCCGAAGGGCTACGGGTGCCGCGGCCGGCGGGGTAGGGCGCCGGGGCGGCGCCCACCGCATTCCTCTCCCACGCGGCCGGGTGTACACTCACCTTCGATGATCCCCACCCTCCCCCGCCGTGCCGCAACGCTCGCCCTGATGCTCGGGGCGTTCCTCGCGTCGATGCCGGCCGTCGTGTGCGGCACCGAGGCGTGCCCGATGGATACCGTGGCGCGTCAGGCGTGTCAAAAGATGGGCGGCGACTGCTGCCCAGGGGCGATGAGAGCTGAACGGGCGCCCACGGCGCCGACGCCTCTCATCGCCGCGCTGCCCTCGGCGCCCTCGGTTCCGGTGGAGGCTCGAACCGAACCGGCGGCCTCCGTTGGTTCGCGGCCGAAAAACGCCACCGCCCTCCACCCGGAGATCGGACGCTTCACCCTCTTTGCCGCCTTTCTGATCTAGCGCGTTCCTCAGGAGAAGTGTGTCCTTACGAGCCCATGGCGGGCTCGGTGACGACCCGTTTTCCGGAGGAAACATGCCTTCCTTTCACCTGTCGCTCACGTTGGCGCTGTTCGCCGCCGGGGCCGTCGCCCGCGGTGCGGCGCAGTCGGCGCCCCTCCCCCCCGCTCCACCGATCGAGGTGTTGATCGCCGAAGCGCTCGCCCGGAATCCTGAGATCCGGGCGGCCGAAGCGCGGTCGCGCGCCGCCCGCGCCGAGTCGCGCACGGTCGGGATCCTTCCGGGTCCGATGTTCGAGACCTATCTGGACGACGAGAGCTTCCCGCGCTATACGGTCGGCACCAGCGAGTTCTCCCTGCTCGGCCTCGAATTCCGTCAGGAGCTGCCACATCCCGCCAAGCGGCGTGCCGAGCGGGCGGCGGCGGCGAGCGCAGCCGAGATTCCAGGGCTCGGCGCCGTGCTCGCGATCCGCCGAATCACCGCCGGGGTGCGCAGCAGCTACGCCCGGATCTGGGCGCTCGACCAGGCCGATGAGGCCTGGCGCGCCGGTCGCGAGCTGCTCGATCTGGTGGCTGCAACCGCTGCCAGCTCGTACGGCGCGGGCAAAGGGGGCCAGGGGGAGGTCGCAAGGGCGCAGCTCGAGCGGCTGCACGCCGAGGAGCGGCGGATCGAGATCGCCGCCTTACGGCGCGCCGCCGAAGCGGAGCTGGGGCGATGGCTGGGCCGGAGCGGCCCCGCCAAGCTCGATCCGATCGCCACGCTGCCGCCCCTGCCTCCCCATTTCCAAACTCCTAGAGCGGAGATCGCGACACCGGCAGCGGCGCCCGAGGTACAGATCCGACGCGCGGCGCTCAAAGCGGCGGAGCTGCGCGCCGACCTCGCCGCGCTCGCCGGCAAGCCGGACTTTACGGCCGGCGCCGGGATTGGCACCCGAGGAGGGTTCGATCCGATGGTGGCGCTGCGCTTCGGGGTGCAGCTACCCTCCTGGCGGAACGCCCGGGCCGAGGCGCTGCGCGCCGCCGCGGCAAGCGAGATCGAGGCGGCGCGGGCGGATCTTTCGGCCGGCGAAATCGACGCCCAGGCGCAGGCCGCGCGGCTGGTCGCGGAGATCGAGCGCAGCGGTGAGATCGCGTTTCATCTCGAGCAGGCGCTCCTTCCCCAAGCGCGGTTCGCGTTCGATGCCGCCCGCTCGGACTATCTGGCCGGGCGGGGCGATCTGTCGGGAGCGCTCGCCGCGTTCAGCGCCTGGATCGGCGCACGCGCCGACCTGGCCCAAGCCCAGGCCGAACGCTACATCGCCACGGCGGAGTTGGCGGGGCTGCTTGGGGCCCCTTCCGAGACGACGTTGCTGGAGAACCCCATTCCTACCGCTCCTCCGGGAGGTTCGCGATGAACCGATTCGATCGTCCTTTCTCCTGCCGCTCCATCCGGCGGCTCGCCACTCCCGCCTTGCTTCTCCTCCTCGCGGCCGGCCTCGGCTGCGCCAAACACCCCGCCGGCCCGCCGCCCACGTCGGGGGCAAAACCGCTGTTCTATCGCCATCCGATGCAGCCGGACATCACCTCATTGGTACCGGCCAAAGACGACATGGGAATGGACTACATCCCGGTCTACCCCGAGCCCGCGGCGAGCGATGCGCAAGGCACCTCGGGGAGCCGTCCAACGGCTGCCGCCCCGGCGCTCTCCGAAGCGAGCCTGGCGCTCGGCGGCATCGCGGTCGTGCCGGTGGTGCGGGAACCGATCGCGCGCTCGGTTCGCCTGCCCGGCGTGGTCGCCGCAGACGAGGCGCGACGCACCGAGGTGGTGGCCCGCTTCGGCGGCTGGTTGGAGACGCTCGCAGTCGCCCGGACCGGCGATCGCGTGAGCCGCGGGCAGACCCTCGCCCGGCTCTACTCGCCCGAGCTGGTGGCGGGCGAGGAGGAATTCTTAAGCGCCCGCGAATCGGCAAGGCGCTTTGCGGATTCGAAGATCCAGGAGGTCGTCCGCGGCGGCGCCGAGCTGGCCGAGGCCGCCCGGCGCAGGCTCACCCTTCTCGGCCTGCCCGAGGAGACGATGGCGCGCATCGAGCGCACCGGCCTGGCCGAACGGACGCTCGGGATCGTCGCCCCCACTTCCGGTTGGGTGACCCGACTCGGCGCGGTGCGCGGCGCCCGCGTCGAGGCGGGCGCGATGCTATTCGAGATCAGCGATCTTTCGACCGTCTTCGTCGAGGCGAGCCTGCCCGAGGGCGACGCCGCGTTGGGACAGGTCGGGCGCGCCGCAACACTCACCCTCGCCGCCGCACCGGGCCGGAGCCGCTCCGGCCGGCTCGTCGCGATCCTGCCGCTGCTCGATTCGACCAACCGGACGCTCACCGTCCGCGTCGCGTTCGCCAATGCGGACCTGGCGCTCAAACCGGGCATGTCGGCGTTTCTGGAACTCGCGGAGCCTGCGCGCGAGGTGCTCACGGTTCCCGACGGCAGTCTGCTGCCGACCGGCGAGCGGACGCTCGCGTTCGTCGAGACGACCCCCGGCCGGTTCGCGCCGCGCGAGGTGGTGGTCGGCGCGCGCGTCGGCGGCCGGGCGGAGATCCTCTCCGGCCTGGAATTGGGCGAGCGGGTGGCGGCGCAGGCGGCGTTCCTGCTCGATGCCGAAAGCCGGTTGCGCGGCGCGCTGCCCACCTCCAGCTCTCCCGACCCGGCAAAGACTCCGGAAAGCAAGGAGCCGCAATGATCGCCCGGATCATTGGCGCCTCGGCGCGCCATCCGCTGTTCGTGCTGCTCGCGGTCGGCGCGCTCTGCCTGCTTAGCCTCGCTGCGCTCGACCGCATCCCGCTCGATGCGTTGCCCGACCTTTCCGACCCGCAGGTGATCGTCTTTTCGCGCTGGGACCGGTCGCCCGACCGGATCGAATCCCAAGTCACCTACCCGCTCACGACCGCTCTCCTCGGCACCTCGGGGGTCAAAGCGGTGCGCGGCTTTTCCGATTTCGGCTTCTCCTACGTCTACGCGATCTTCGAAGAAGGGACCGACACGGGAGAGGCGCGCTCGCGCGTGCTCGAACAGTTGGCGAAGGTCGATCTGCCGGAGGGGGTGCGGACCGAGCTCGGCCCCGACGCGTCCGGCGTCGGCTGGGTCTACCAGTACGCGCTGGTCGATTCGTCGGGGAA
>JANNIH010000074.1:0-50542 GCA_031404815.1 Holophagales bacterium
CCTGCAGTCCTGCCGGAAGATCCTCGCCGCCCCGCTTCGCAGCCTAGAGGAAATCGGTCCTCACCGCCTGCTCGCCACCCTGACGGACGACATCACCAGCCTGACCACCGCCCTCACCCAGATCCCCCTGCTCTGCCTGCACGCCGGAGTCGTCATCGCCTGCCTCGCCTACATGGGCTGGCTCTCCTGGCGCATGCTCCTCATCATCCTCGGGATCATGGCCGTCGGGCTGTTCACCTACAACCTGTCGATGGGAGTCGCGAGGAAATACCTCACCCTTCTGCGCGAGGAAACCGACAAGATGTTCGCGCACTTCCGCAGCCTCATTCACGGTGCCAAGGAACTTAAGCTGCACCGCAGGAGAAGGGAGGCCTTCGTCGCCTCGGAGCTGATCCCGACCGGCGATGCCATCCGCCGCTTCACCTTCCTGGGCAACAACATCTTCGTCGTCTCTGCGGTCTGGGGAAACCTCCTCTTCTTCATCGCCATCGGCATCCTTCTCTTCCGCTTCTCGGCGACCTCGTTCGTCAGTGCGCAGGTGATGAGCGGCTTCACCCTCTCCCTGCTCTACATCCTCACTCCCCTGGAGGCCGTCTTTCAGATCCTCCCCAATCTGGGCCGGGCCGCTGCCGCGGTGCGGAAACTCGATCGGCTGGGGATCGACCTGACCAGCCGCTCTGTCGAAGCCTCTCCGGAGGCTGCCGATCGTGTCGCGAGCTGGCGGCAACTGGAGTTCTCCCAAGTCCACTACGCCTACAGCGGCGACGCGGCGGCGGATCACTTCGGCATCGGCCCTATGAGCCTGACCTTCCATGCCGGTGAGATCATCTTCATCACCGGCGGCAACGGCAGTGGAAAATCGACTCTGGCCAAGGTCCTGACCGGCCTCTACGTCCCCGACGCTGGCGAGATCCGGCTCGACGGGCAACCGGTCACAAGCGAGAACCGGGAGAGCTATCGCCAAATGTTCGCGACCGTTTTCGCCGACTTCTACCTGTTCCAGAACCTGATGGGCATCGACGGCGACCGGCTCGACGCGGCCGCGCGCGACTACCTCGTTCGACTGCAGCTCGACGGCAAGGTGAAGATCGAAAACGGCGTCCTCTCAACAGTCGACTTGTCGCAGGGGCAGCGCAAACGGCTGGCCCTGCTCACCGCCTACATGGAGCAGCGCCCAATCTATCTGTTCGACGAGTGGGCCGCGGACCAAGACCCGCAGTTTAAGGCAGTCTTCTACTTCGAGCTCCTGCCCGAGCTCAAGGCCCGCGGCAAGACGGTCTTCGTCATCAGCCACGACGACCAGTACTATGCCCTGGCCGATCGCCTGATCAAGTTGAAAGATGGCCACTTGGAGTGGGATCACACGCCCGAACAGATGTATACTTCAACGACCTGAAGATCTCCAGCAGAGACTAACAACGACGCGATCTCTAAGGGACTTGCGACCATGAGCAACTTGAAGGGCGCCCTTCGCTCCATCCGTGCCCGTCCGGCCTTCTCTTCCCTGATCGTCCTTATCCTGGCGTTGGGCATTGGGCTCAACAGTGCCGTTTTCAGCATCGCCGATGGGATGTTGCTCCGCGAGATGTCGTACCCTGACTCGGACCGGCTCTACAGGCTACTTGAGTTCAGCCAAGGGGCGGGCAGCGGTGGGGGGCCGGGGCAGCTATACTTCGCCTCGTACCAGGGCTTCATGGCCTGGAGAGAACGATGCCCCTCCTTCGATCAGATAGAGGCGATGGGGAGCGACTTCCACAGCATCACCGGCGGCAAGGGTCCGGAGAGCGTCCCCGGGGCTCCGGTGTCGGACGGTTTTTTCTCCATGCTCGGAGGGAAGGCCGTGCTCGGCCGGCTGTTCCTCCCCGAGGAGCACAAAGCGGGAGCGCCCCCGGTGGCCGTGATTGGGCAGGAACTCTGGGAGAGGCGGTTCGGCCGCGACCCCGGCATCGTCGGACGCTCGATGGTGCTCGACAATCGGGTGCATACGATTGTCGGTGTCATGAAACCAGCCTTCTTCTTCAGGGTGCCGTCCGAGCTCTGGGTGCCTTTGACCCTGGACGCGGCGAGCCCACCCTCGCCGCCCGGAACACGTAACCTCATTGTTACGGGGCACCTGCGGCCGGGGGCTAGCCCCCAGACCGCCAAGCGCGAAGCCGACACCGTCATGGCCGGGCTGGGGAAGGAGTACCCTTTATCCCACGCCAACTGGGGCACCGTGGTCCATACGGTGCGCGACAACCTGTTGGGAGACATGAAGCCGGCTCTGATCACTCTCATGGCGGCGGCTGGCTTCCTCCTGCTGATCGCTTGCTCCAACGTCGCCAATCTCCTGCTGAACAACGTGGTGAGGCAGCGCGGCGAGCTGGCGCTCCGCTCGGCTCTCGGCGCCAGCCGGGGGAGTCTGATCCGACAGATCGTGACCGAAAGCACGCTTCTCGCCCTGTTCGGCGGCGCGCTCGGGATCGCTCTCGCCACGGCTTTCATCCGGGTCCTCCCCAAGATCAGTCCGACCCAGGTCCCCCTCCTGCGCGAGGTCCACATCGACAACCGTGTCATCCTTTTCGGCATTCTCGTCTCACTGCTTTGCGGATTACTCCCCGGACTCTTCGTCGCCATCAGAGGCTCCCGTCTCGACCTTTTCTCCCAGCTCAAAGGCATCGGTAATCGGTCGAGCGATGGAGTCGAGGGCCTGCGCCTGCAGAGCGGGCTGGTGGTCGCCGGGGTCGCCCTCACCATGGTGCTCCTCGTCTGCTGCGGGTTAATGCTCAAGAGCTTCGAGCGTCTGAGCGCGACCTCTCCCGGGTTCGTGCCTCAAAACGTCCTCATGACGGAGATCACTCTGCCCTCCTGGAAGTACAAGGAGCCCGACCAGATTCGGACTTTCTGGCGCAATCTGCTACCGCGCATCGAATCACTACCGGGAGTGGTCGCCGCCGGCACTACGCATGTCCTGCCGCTCAACGACTTCCCCATGACGATCAATTTCGATATCCCGGGGCGGCCTCGCGCCAGCGAGGCCGAAATTCTGAACGCGAACTTCCGCAAGACCACCCCGGGATTCTTCAGCGCCATGCGGACGCAACTGATCGCCGGGCGCCTCTTCGACGATCGCGATGACGAGAAGAACCCGCGCAGCGCCATCATCAGTCAGGAGATGGCAAACCGCTTCTGGCCCCAAGGCGACCCGCTGGGGAAGCAGATCATTCGCGTTAGACAGGCCGGCAACGAGATGCTGACCATCGTCGGCGTTCTCGGCGACACGCAGGACAAGGCGCCGGGGACTGGATTCGGCAATACGATCTATGTCCCCTTCTGGCAGGACCCGAAGAGCAACAAGCCCTCCGTGCACCTCATGGTCCGGACCCAGAGCGAACCGCTCGGTCTCGCCCAGGCGATCACCCGCGAAATTCTCGCCATCGACCCGGATCAACCGGTCGACAAGTTCATCACGATGGACCAGTGGGTCTACAACTCGTTGTCGAGAAAGCGGTTCAGTACCTGGATCCTCACCATGTTCGCGTCCTTGGCCATGATCCTCTCAGCCCTCGGGATCTACAGCGTCTTTTCCTACAACGTAAGCCGACGCCAGCAGGAGATGGGTGTGCGGTTGGCGTTCGGCGCCCAGGCAAGGGACATCATCAGGATGGTCGTCGTGCAGGCGATGTCGCTGACCGGCCTAGGAATCGTCATCGGGTTCGCCCTGGCTGTCGCCTTGAGCCGTCTGTTGGCCAGCCAGCTTTACCAAGTGAAGCCCACTGACCCAGTCGTTTTCGTCGGCATCATCGCCGGAGTTTTGTCTGTTGCCTTGCTCGCGTGCTATCTGCCGGCGAGGCGTGCCGCGCGCGTCGATCCCATCCGGTCACTGAAGCAGGAGTGACCGGTCATATTTCCGGCGTAGTGGTCTGTAGAGGATGAAGCGAGCTAAGGGAGAGGTGCATGCATACTGACCAAGTGCCCGTTCAAGACGAGAAGCTCGTCCGCTTCATCTATAACGTTCGGAGGATCGGCGCGGGCAAAATGACCAGCAACATGCTCGAGCTCGTATTCGAACTCGAGCTGTTCCGCAAGATTCGGGGCGCGAGCGTTACGCTCGAGGAGTTCGCAGAGCGGCTGGAGCTGCCGCTCTGGTCGGCGCGGGTGATCGGCCAGTTCCTCTGCCGGGAGGGCCTGCTGCTCTACCGTGACGGGAAGCTGTCGAACGCGCCTGGCGTCGACCCGCTCCTCATCGTCGACAACAAAGAGATGTTCGATCTGAAGAGCACGATCTTCAAGTTCGACGTGCCGCTCGACGCCTTACAGCAGCAGATGTGCAATCCGCAGCACGAGCACGGTTACCAGCGAATGGGCAGGGAGAAGCATCTCGGCAGTGCCAACATCCGCCGCTATATGTGGGGCGAGCAGATCGCTCGACACTATTCTTTCAAGAACCACCGAGTGTTGATCGACGTGGCCAGCGCCTCGGGCGGGATCACCTTCGGCATCCTGAAGACCAACCCGCACCTCGACTGCATCCTGTTCGATCTCCCGGACCTTGAAGAGCCCGTCAACCAGGCCATCGTGGAGGCGGGGATGCAGGATTCCGTCCGCTTCGTCGGCGGCTCCTTCTTCGACGAGCTGCCCACCGGGGCTGATGTCGCCCTACTGGCGAACATTACCCACAATTGGCCACCGAAAGACGATCTGCGAATCCTGGCGAGCATCTTCAAGGCGCTCGTGCCCGGCGGTTCGCTGCTCGTCCGCGAGGCCTTTTTCGAGGACGATTGGACGGGGACGATGGAGGCTATGTTTCAGGCCTTCTTCATGGGGCGTGAGGGCTGGCAACCAACCTACAACGAGATCGAGGCCCTGATGCGAGAAGTCGGTTTTGTCGATCTCGAGCGCAAGTTCGAGCTGGTGATCGGCAGAAAGCCGGCCGGCCGCGCGCGCCGAAGCTGAGCCGATCGCCGGGCTCGACCCATGCCGGCGAGGATCAACGGGTGCGCCGCGATCGAGATCGCGCGAGCGATTTTCGTGCTGCGCGCGTCGGGCTCGGGCACCAGGTCCTCCCGCTCAACCGGCCGCGGACGGAGCGGTGGCGTGCGCTGCGAGGATCGCTTCGGCGGCGCTTCTGCCGCTTCTCATCGAGTGGTCCATGTTGTGGTATTGCCATTCGCCGAAGCGGCCGACGTTCCAGATCCCGTAGGAGCGCAGGTAGTCGCGGATGACCTCAAGATTCTTCGCGTGGTCGAGGTCGTAGATCACGTAGGCCGGCTGGATCTCGACCGTGTGGATCAGCTCGATCGTGTCGTCGGGGGTGAGGATCTTCGCCACTTTAAGCGCCTGAAGGGTCCGCTCGACCGCCTGCTCCTTGTCGAGCGGGCGCGCCTTGGAAAACGCCACCTCGGTCGCGATCGAACTCTTGCCCGGCGGCACGGTGTCCGGGCTGAAGGTGGCGGGAAACGACAGTCGGTGGAACGGGAACGGCTCTTCGTAGAAATAGACCCAGTGCTTGTCCGAGACGTCGGGCCGGTCGATGCCGAGATTGATGCAGTAGATCCCCTGGTATTGGAGCCCTAAGCAGGCGCGCTCGACCTCGACGGGCAAGTTGTGGATGAACCGCGGCAGGAAACAGAGCGGCAGCGAGAAGATCAGATGGTCGAAGGGGACGATCTCGCCATCGGTGAACACCACCTGTTTTTCCGGCAGCTCGATGCGCTCCATGGTCCGACCGAGGTGGACGTTGTGTACGCGCGCGCCGAGCGCTTTGGGCAGTGGCTCGATCGCGCCGCTGCGCGTGTACCAGAAGCTGGAGGTCGCCCCGACCTGCGCCACGTCGTCGGTGAGCGCCCCGGCGATGATCCGCTCGTAGTCGGGGGTGGGGACCCGGCGACCGATCCAGCTGAAATCCATCGTGCTCGGCTCGACCGTCCAGATCTTCTTGGCGTACGGGATCATCAGCCGATCGGCGATACCGTCGCCGAAAAAGCCGCGCATCCACTCTTCATAGTTGGTCGGTACGAACTCGCCGCGCGCCTGGATGCGCGCCGCCTCGACCAGACCGACCAGGCACTCCTTGACCAGCGGGATCGGCAGCCCGTAGAGGTGGGCCTGGAACGGGAATCGGGTGTAGAGGTCGGAGGCCAGGTGATAGATGAACGCCTGCCGCTCCTGGGCGTGGAAGTTGTCGCCCAACAGATCGCGGATCAGCGTTTCCATCTCGGCGTCGATGGTGAACAGGATGTGCGGGCCGAAATCGAACAGATAGCCGTCGATCGCGGTCGAGCGGGCGAGCCCCCCCACCCGTTCCTCGCGCTCGTAGACCTGCCAGTGGTCCTCCCCTGCGCACTGGAACGTGTAAGCGGCGGTGAGGCCCGCCAGCCCGGCTCCGAGGATAACGTCCTTGCGCTCGACCATACGATTCGTGCTCTCCGTAGGAGGTTCTCGCCGCTCCCCGCTCTGGTGAGGGCACGCCATTGTGGTCCGAGAGCTTCGCCAGGGTCAAAGCCGCTACGCCATCAGCTGATGGAACTCGCGCGTCGTCTCGTCGAGCGGTTGGAGGCCGAGTTCGCCGAGCAACAGGCTGCACAGCCGGTCGTACTGACGCCGGACCAGATCGCGCCGCCCTTCGCCCGCATAGAGGCGCATGACCGCAACGTGTACCCGCTCTTCGAGCGGATCCTCGACCAAGAGGGCCCGATAGGCGTCGAGCGCCGCCTCGGAACGACCGGCCGCAAGCTCCAGATCGCCGAGCGATTTGAGCAGCTCCTGGTAGGTCCGTTGCGCCTGGTCGCGACGCCCTGACGCCCATTCGCCGTCGACCCGAGGCAGGAAGGTTCCGCGGTAGAGCGCCCAAGCCCGGCGCAATAGATCGACCGCCGCCTCGGGGCGCGCCGCCGCTTCCGCTCGGGCGCGGGCCGTCAGGGCTCCAAGCTCCGCCCAATCGATTCGCCATTCGATCTCCGGGTTCAACCGGTAGACCCCATCGGCCAGCAGGAGCGGAGCGACCTTCGCCTTGAGGCCGGCCGCGAGCGCGCGGCGCAGATGCGAGAGGGTCGGATGGAAGTTGCGCCCGACCTCCGCCGGGCTCGCACCGGCCCAGACCTCCTCGACCAACTGGTCGCGTGACGCCGAAAGCTCCGGCGACGACGCGAGGAGCGCGAGCGTCTGAAACGCGCGCCGGAGCGGAAATCGGATCGGCACCGGACCCGCCGCGGTCAGCCGCTCGACCTGCGGTCGGCCGAACAGCGCGACGCGCACCACCGGCCGTTCCGGCACAGCTGAGTCGGCGACCGGTGCGCCCGACGAGCGCTCAACTTCGCCGGGGCTCCGGCGGCCAGGCGGCCGAGTCTTGGCACCGACCGACCGCCGTTTGAGCCAGGCCGCGAGCAGCATGGGCAGGCGAGGATGGTCCTCGTCCCCCAGCGCCAACCCGGAGGCGACGAGCGCTTCCTCATCCCCCTCGGCCCAAGCTTCGAGATCGAGCGCGGGCAGAGCGACCAAAACCTCCGAGGAGAAGAAGCCACCGAGCGCCGAGTCACCGAGCAGCGACTCCGGCGTCAGATCTTTGGGCAGCCCACGCCCCGACGCGGCGAGAATGCGCAGCGGGCGCAGCCAGCCGTCGGTCGCCGCCCGGAGCGCCGCCGCATCTTCACGAGCCAGCTTCACCCCGCTCGCCGTCCACCAGACCTCGCGGACCTCGGCCGAATCGAGCAACAGCTCGGGAGGGTAGACATACGCTGTGCGCAGCGACAGGGTCGCCCGTTCGACCCCGGCGAACGCCAACCGAAGCCCTGGCGGCAGCCAGCGCGCGGCGCGGTCGAGAGCCGCTGCCGAGGGGGGGGCCGAAAGCACCGCCCAACGGGCTCCCATCTCTCGGGCGCGGCCTAGCGTACTTCGCCACCGGGCGGCGCTCTCGGTGTCGCCCAGGGAGAGCCCGACATTCCCCTCCTCTGCCGCGAGCGCCGCGAGGATGCCGCTTTTGCCGGTTCCCGGCCAGCTCCAGAGCTGCACCACGGGCGCCTCGAGCAGCGCCATTCGACGAAGGACCCGCGCGGCGTGCGGCAGAGCGGGGGGCAGTTCCGGGTTCACGGCGTCTACTGTAACCCGTAGAATCAACCAGGGCGCACACGCGAGGTGCGCCCCTACGTCCACGTCGCGATTCGTTCGGAATATAGGGGCAGACCTACGTGTCTGCCCTCGTTTCCTTTCAATCGGTCAGATGCCAGCCCAGCGCACCCAAGACCCCCGCGAGTTCCTTCCTCGCGCGGTGGAGGTTGGTCTTGATCGTGCCCAGCGGCTGGCCGGTGACCTCGGCGATCTCCTGATACGAGAGCCCTTGCCGGAATCGGAGCAGCAGGACCTCTGAATAGTCCGCGCGCAGGCTGCGCAAGCCCCGATCGAGCGCGCGCGCCAAATCGTAGCGCCCGGCGCCGGCCTCCGGGCTCTCGCTTTTCTCGTCAGCCAACACCGAGGCGAGATCGGTCTCGTCGTCGCCCTGGGCCTCCAGCGGCCGCGTGTCGAGGCTCGGCCGCCGCAGGTGGTCGAGGGTCGCATTGTGGCCGATCTTGAACAGCCAGCTCGAAAACTTGCGGGTCGGGTCGTACGTGTCGAGGCGACGAAAGGCTTTGAGGAAGGTCTCCTGAGCGATGTCTTCGGCGATGGACGCGTCGTGAACCATGCGCACGATCAGGCTGAAGATCGGACGCTCATAACGCTTCACCAGGTCGTAGAACGCCCGTTCCGACCCGGCGAGAGCACGCTCGACCAGTTCGGAATCGGGCGCCTCGCCCGCTCCGTCGGCGCGCCGATCACCGCCCGGCAGGCCGGGGCCTCTCGGGGCGTCAGGTCGTTCGAACATCCGCCGGCTCTCTCCTCACGCGACTGTTACGGCAAGGCCAGGCCAGAGGTTGCGCGGCAGAACCCCATCAGGGACAGATCCGAGCGCCTCCACCCTGGTACACTTGAAGAGAATCGGCGACCTGAGACGCCGACATCCTTTCCCTTCCCCCTTTGCGGAGGTCGTCCGATGCGAAAGCTACCCGTTTCTGGTCTCGCGTTCATTTTGGCACTTTCCATCCTGCCCGGCACCGCGGCCCAAGCTGCGGCCGTCGCGGGCGTCAACGTCCCCGACGGGGCGGACGCCGAAGGGACCGCGCTGGTCCTGAACGGCGCCGGCCTGCGGTCGAAGCTTTTCATCAAGGTGTATGTCGGCGCTCTCTACCTGCCGGCCAAAGAGAGCAACGCCGCGAAGATCCTCGCCGCCGACACCGCGCGCGAAACCGTCTTCCACTTCCTCTACAGCGTCTCCAAAAGCCAGATGTGCGACGCCTGGGACGAGGGGCTCGCACAAAACACGCCGAACGGCGGTCCCCAGGTGAACAAGGACTTCAAGACCCTATGCACCTGGATGGAAGACATCCCGAAAGGGAACCAGATGGCGCTGGTCTACCTCCCGGGCAAGGGGACGACGCTCACGGTGAACGGCAAGGTGAAGGGCACACTCGCCGGCAAAGCGACCTCCGACGCGATCCTCGCGACCTGGATCGGCGCCGATCCGGTACCCGGCGCGGATTTCAAGAAAGCGGTCCTCGGCGGCAAGTAGGAATCGCAGGCGACCTCGCTTTTGCATATTGACAACTGGCTATTGGTCTGCCAGAGTACTGCTGCGGGGAGGCTAGATCCTCCTCTCATCCCTCCCAAGAGGAGCGCAAACGCGCTCCTCCTTTTTTTGGTCGGAGGGGGTTAGAGGTCAGCGCCAGAACAGCCCGACGATCGCGATCGCCAGGATCAGGCGGTAAACCCCGAAGAGCGTGAGGCTTCTCTGGCGCAACCAGGCGAGCAACCAGCCGATCACCAGGTAGCCGGCGACTGCGGAGACCGCGATGCCGACCGCGGTCGCGGGCCATCCGACTTCCGGCGCCGTGCCGTGCAAGAGCGTGCCGGCGACCGAATGCCCCGCCGCGAGGATGCCGATCGGGATCGAGAGCAGGAACGAAAAGCGCGCCGCCGCCGGGCGGGCCAACCCTAAGAACAGGGCGGCGGTGATGGTGATCCCTGAGCGCGAGGTCCCCGGGCTGAGCGCGAGCGCCTGGGCGAAGCCGATCAGCGCGACATCGCCCCACGACAGATCCGCGATCCCCCGCTCGCGACGGCCGAATCGGTCGGCGGCGAGCAGCAACAGGCCGAAGAAGGCGGCGTTCACCGCGATCAACAGGGGGCTCCGGGCCACTGTGGCGATGCGATCATGGAACAGCAGCCCCGCCACGGCCGCCGGAATCGTCCCCACCGCCAACTGGAGTGCCAGTCGGCGGGGTACGAAGTCCTCCCCTGCCACTTCGCGCCCGGTGAAGAAGCCGACGATCAGGTCGCGCAACTCGCGCCGATAGAACGCGACCACCGCAAGCAGCGTCCCGGTGTTGGTTGCGATGTCGAAATCGAGCCCCTGATCCGCCCAACCGAGCAGGCGCGGCAGCAAGATCAGATGGCCGGAGGAGCTGATCGGCAAGAACTCGGTGATCGCTTGGACAAGGGCGAGGATCGCAGCGTGATCGAGGCGCAAGGGAACCTTTCCGGGGGCTTTTGGCGCGGGGAGCGCGCGAGTCGGCGGATTCTACGGCATGCCGCCGGGAATGCCCGCAGATCCATTGCGGCTATACTTGAGGCCGCCTTCCGCCCTGTGCTCGAACCCGGGGCTTTTCGAGGAATCCCTGATGCGCACACTCTTCGTCACCGGCGGAGCCGGATTCATCGGCTCCAATTTCGTCCGGCTCGCGCTCGCCGAAACGGCGGACCGATCCGTCGATCGATTGGTGGTGTTCGACAAGCTCACCTACGCCGGCCGGGTGGAGAATCTGGCCGGGCTCAAAGACGATCCGCGCTACATCTTCGTGCTCGGCGACATCGCCGACCGCGAGGCGGTGCGCAGCGCGTTTGCCGAGCACCGCCCGACCGCCGTGCTCAACTTCGCCGCCGAGAGCCACGTCGATCGCTCGATCGAAGATCCGAGCGCGTTCGTGCGCACCAACGTCGCCGGCTGCTTCGAGCTGCTCGACGCCGCGCGCTTGTTTCTCCGCGAGCTGAACCCAGGCGAGCGCGAGGCGTTCCGCTTTCTCCACATCTCGACCGACGAGGTGTACGGCAGCCTGGGCGCTACCGGCGCTTTTTCCGAAACCACCCCCTACGCGCCGAACTCCCCCTACGCCGCCTCGAAAGCGGGCGCCGACCATTTGGTGCGCGCCTACCACGAGACGTTCGGGCTACCGACCCTGCTCACCAACTGCTCGAACAACTACGGCCCCTACCAGTTCCCCGAGAAACTGATCCCGTTGATGATCTTGAACGCGCTCGAAGGCAAACCGCTGCCGATCTACGGCGACGGCAGCAACGTGCGCGATTGGCTCTACGTCGAGGATCACTGCCGCGGCCTCCTCACCGTGCTGGAAAAAGGTGTCCCGGGGGAAAAGTACAACCTCGGCGGCCGGAGCGAGAGGACCAATTTGCAAATCGTCGATGCCCTCTGCGCCGCGCTCGAAGCGGAGCACCCCGCGGCGGCCAATCCGAGCCTCACGGCGCGCGGGATCGGCTCATATCTCGACCTCAAGACCTTCGTCGCCGATCGCCCCGGGCACGACCGCCGCTACGCGATCGACGAGACCAAGATCCGAACGGAACTCGGCTGGCAACCGCAGCACGATTTCGAAACCGGCCTCGCCGCAACCGTCCGTTGGTACCTCAACCACCGCGATTGGTGTACCGCGATCCAATCGAGCTACGGCCGCGAACGCCTCGGCCTCGCCTGAGCCCCATAGGACCCCGCGATGAAATTCACCCCGACCGAGATCCCCGACGTCGTCCTCTTCGAACCGAACGTCATCCGCGACGACCGCGGCTATTTTTTCGAGTCGTACCACGCCGAGAAATTCGCCGAGAACGGCCTCGTCGAGCCATTCGTCCAGGACAACCAATCGCACTCGATCCGCGGCACCCTGCGCGGCCTGCACGCCCAGAGGCTCCACCCGCAAGGCAAGCTGGTGCGCGCGCTCGCCGGGGAGATTTTCGATGTGGCAGTCGATATCCGGCCCGCCTCCGCCACGTTCGGTCGCTGGGTCGGCCGAACCCTCTCGGCCGAGAACCGCCTCCAGCTCTGGATTCCCCCGGGGTTCGCACACGGTTTCTACGTCTTGTCCGGCACCGCCGACGTGCTCTACAAATGCACCGCCCTCTACCGCCGCGACGACGAGATCGGCATCCGCTGGAACGATCCCGAGATCGGCATCGAGTGGCCCATCGAAGGCCTCCCTCTCTTGTCGGGGAAAGATGCGGTGGCGCCGCAGTTGGCCGAGATCCGCCTCCAACTGATCGGCTGACGGAGTCTCTAAGAATGGCCGACTTCAGAGCCGACGATCAAGAACAGCTCCGCGCGCGCGGCATCGCGGAGGCCGAAGCGGCGCGCCAACTCGCTCTGCTCCGCCATCCGCCGCTCCCCGCGCGCGTCGTGCGACCCTGTCGGTTGGGCGACGGCATCCGCCGGATCGACGAGGGCGAGATGGCCGAGCTGGTCCGCCAGGCGGAGTCGGTCGCACGCGACGGCCGGGTGTCCAAGCTGGTTCCCGCCTCGGGTGCCGCGAGCCGGATGTTCCAGGCGCTGCTGGCCGATCTCGAGAACGAATCGGATGAGCCTTCCGCGGAGGCCGAACGATTCCTCGCCGAGATCGAGCGGCTTCCGTTCGCCGCCGAACTCGCGGCCGCCTGTCTTACGCCCGACCCTTCCGCCCTCCGCGACGCCGGCCGGCGCCGCGAGACCCTGCGGGCGCTGCTCCACCCCCCCGGTCTCGGTTTCGCCGACCTGCCCAAAGGGCTGATCCCGTTCCATCGCGCCGAGCCGCGAGGGCGCACCCCGTTCGAGGAGCACTTGCGGGAAGCGGCACGCGTGATTCGCGACGCCACGGGCACCTGCCGGCTCCTTTTCACCGTGGCCCCAGAACACGAGGGGCGATTCCGGGCGCTCCTCGACGAGCTGGCACCGCGCCTGGCGGCAGAGCTCGGCACCCGGTTCGAGGTCGGCTTCTCGGTCCAACATCCGCGCACGGACACCCTCGCGCTCGACGTGGCGACCGGTGAGCCGTTCCGCTCGGACGGCGGCGCCCTTCTGTTTCGTCCCGGGGGGCATGGCGCGCTGATCGAGAACCTGGGCCAACTCGCAACTGAGGGGGCCGATCTGGTACTGATCAAGAACATCGACAACGTTCTCCCCGGCGGCGGTCCGCCCGAGGTGCTGCGCTGGAAGAAAGTCCTGCTCGGACTTGCCGCCGACCTCTCCGAACGGGCCGGCAACCTCCGCCGGGCGCTCGAACGGATGACTCCGGCGGAAGATTTGCTGCGCGCGGCGGAGCGTTTTCTCGCCCAAGAGTTCGGCCGCTCCCCGCTCCCCCCTGCGCCCTCTTCGGACTCGGCCGAGGAGCGAAGGCAAGCCCTGGTGGCCGCGCTCGGGGCGCCGCTCCGGGTCTGCGGCGTGGTCGAGAACGTCGGCGAGCCTGGCGGCGGCCCGTTCTGGGTCGAGGGCCCCCTCGGTGTGGCGACTCCGCAGCTGGTCGAAACGAGTCAACTCGACCCTGAGCACCGCGCCGAGCTGCTCGCCTCTGCCACCCACTTCAACCCTGTCGATCTGGTCTGCGCCCTGCGGATCGGCGGCCGGCGGATCGATCCGCTCCGCTTCGTCGATCCGAACGCCGTGTTCGTCACCGAGAAATCCCACGGCGGCCGGCCGCTCCTGGCCCTAGAACGCCCCGGCCTTTGGAACGGCGCGATGGCCGGCTGGAACACCCAGTTCGTCGAGGTCCCGAATTCCACGTTCGCACCGGTCAAGACCGTCCTGGATCTCCTCCGCCCCGAGCACCAGGGATAGCCTGGTAACCCATTCACACCTCTCGGCATAGACCCTCCGACCGCTTCCCTCGGCCGAGCCGCGCTAAGATCTCGATCCGAAATCGGTTCGGAACCGTAGGTGAGCAGCGGGAGGCGAACATCCGTCTCCGGAGGGGACTCTCATGACTGCATCGACCGCGCCGGCCGTACCGGCGCCGAAATCTCGCACCAAGACGATTCTGCTCGTCGCCGTGGCGCTCGCCGCGGTCGTGGGCCTCGCGGTCGGCGGCAAGCAGTTGAGCGGCGCGGTGCTCCAGTTCGCCGCCTGGGTCCAGAGCCTCGGCGTCTGGGGTCCGCTCGTCTTCATCCTCGGCTACGCTGCGGCGACCGTGGCTTTTGCGCCGGCCTTCTTGCTCACGCTCGCGGCCGGCGTCATCTTCGGCCTGGCGAAAGGAGCGCTCTACACCTTTATCGGCGCCACTCTCGGAGCGTCGCTCGCGTTCCTGGTCGCGCGCTACGGCGCGCGTCGGGCGATCGAAAAGAAGATCGCGGGGAACTTAAAGTTCGCGGCGATCGATCGCGCGGTCTCCAAAGAGGGGCTGAAGATCGTCTCGCTCCTCCGCCTGTCGCCGGTCTTCCCGTTCAACCTGCTCAACTATGCGCTCGGCCTCACCAACGTCCGGTTCATCGACTACCTGCTCGGCTGTTTCGCGATGATTCCGGGCACCATCCTCTACGTCTACTACGGCACGGCGGCCGGCAGCCTCGCGGAAGTGGCGAGCGGCAAGGCGGGCGGCCAGGGCGCCGCGAAATGGATCTCGCTCGGGCTGGGCATCCTCGCCACCCTCGTCGTCTCCACCTTCATCACCCGGCTGGCGAGCAAGGCGCTCAAAAACCAGCTCGACGCTCCAGAGGATGAGACCCGCTCATGAAAGAGCCCCGCGCGCTGATCGAACCCCAGGACGAGCACAACAGGAAGCTGCTCAGCTACGTCCATCCGTCGTCCTATAACAACCCGACCCCGAAGCCGCGCTACCACCTGGTGGTGGTGGGCGCCGGAACCGCCGGCCTGGTCTCGGCCGCGGGTGCCGCGGGGCTGGGTGCGAAGGTCGCCCTGATCGAGCGGCACCTGATGGGGGGCGACTGCCTAAACGTCGGTTGCGTCCCGTCCAAGGGCGTGATCAGCGCGGCGCGGTCGTGGGCGGCCGCCAGAGAGAGCCGCGAGCGCTTCGGCGGCCCGGCAACCTCCGGCGACGGCGATTTTGGCCACGCGATGGAACGGATGCGCCGTTTGCGCGCCGGGATTGCGGTGCACGACAGCGTCGAGCGCTTCCAAAAGCTCGGCATCGATGTCTTCATCGGCGACGGCAAATTCACCGGCCCCGATACGGTCGAGGTCGCGGGGCAGACGCTGCGCTACCGCGCCGCGGTGATCGCCACCGGCGGGCGTGCGATCGCGCCGCCGATCCCCGGCCTCGCCGAGGCGGGGTATCTGACCAACGAAACGATCTTTGAACTGACCGAGGTACCGAAGCGGCTCGCGGTGATCGGCGGCGGGCCGATCGGCTGCGAGATGGCCCAATCGTTCCGCCGTTTCGGCAGCGAGGTGACGCTGCTCGACAAAGACGGCCACATCCTGATCCGCGAGGATGCGGACGCCGCGGAGATCGTCCAGAAGGCGATGCTCGCCCAGGGGGTGAGGCTCGAATTCCACACCAAGATCCAAGGAGTCGCAAGGCACGGCAACGAAACGGTGATCACGTTCGAGGCGGCCGGCGGGACCAAGAAAGAACTGGTGGTCGATCACGTCCTGGTCGCGGCCGGCCGCGCCCCGAACGTTGAAGGGCTCGGGCTCGAAGCGGCCGGGGTCAAGTTCACCAAAGCGGGCGTCGAAGTGAGCGACCAGCTGCGCACCAGCAACTCGAAGATCTTCGCCTGCGGCGATGTCGCCTCGCGCTTCCAGTTCACCCACGTGGCGGACGCGCAAGCGCGCATCGTGATCCAGAACGCGCTTTTCTTCGGCCGCGGAAGGACAAGCGCGCTCACGATTCCCTGGGCGACTTACACGACCCCTGAGATCGCCCATGTCGGGATGTACGAGAAGGACGCGAAAGAAAAGGGGATCGAGATCGACACCCTCACCGTGCAGATGAACACGGTCGACCGCGCGATCCTCGACGGCGAGGACGAAGGGTTCCTTCGCGTCCACCTGAAGAAAGGGACCGACCGGATCCTCGGCGCCACCCTGGTCGCCGAGCACGCGGGCGACATGCTCGGCGAACTCTGCCTCGCCGTCACCCACAAGATCGGCTTAGGCAAAATCGCGAGCGTGATCCACCCCTACCCGACCCAAGGCGAAGTGGTCAAAAAAGCCGCCGACGCCTGGCGCCGGACAAAACTGACGCCCGGGGTCAGAAAGTTCTTCGAGCGTTGGTTCCGGGTGTTCAGGTAGGGGGAGGCGAATCGGATCGGAGGTAAGATCGTACCCATGATGACGCTGACCGGACGTCTCCAGGGCAACCTGATCACCCTTCTAGAGCAGCCGGCCCAGCTCGAAGGTAGGCTTCTCCGCATTGTCGTCGAGCCGATCGAAGACTCCGAGCTGCAGCTTTCGGCCGATGAGCAGCGCGCGGCTCTCAACACCTGGATTGAACATGGCCCGCAAGGCCCACTTCCGGGCGATGACGACGACTCCTTCGGGCAGTGATCCAACGCGGAGACATTCGCTGGTTCAAATTCTCGGCGCCTGACAAACGCCGGCCGGTGCTGGTTCTGGGCGATGCCGCCACGCTCTCGCGCTGGTCCCGGATCCCAGTAATCCCCATTTCCACTCAGGCACGAAGCTTGCCCTGGGAGATTCCTCTTTCCCCGATGGACGGCCTTGCCGCCGTCTGCGTCCTCAAACCAGACTGGGTTCAGTCCGTCGACCGAAAACTACTGGGCCCCTGGGTAGCCTCGCTTGCAGATCACAGGTGGCCGGAAGTGCGGACCGCCCTCCTGGCGGCGCTCGGATTCGCTGATCTGTAGACCCGCGACCCAGGCCGTTGGCCTGGGCTGACGTGAGACGGCCTTTCAGGCCTAAAGCCAAATGAAGCGACGCGATGCGCTGCGGCCTGAAGGGCCGCGTCACCTTAGCCCAGGCTAACGGCCTGGGGCGCGGATCACCAACTCCCGCTCGACCCGCCACCGTCGGTGCTGCCCCCTCCGGAGCTGCCGGAGTCGGAACTCGACGAACTGGAATCCACAGCCGAGCTGAAATCCGTGACCGAGCCGGAATCCGCGAACGAGCTATAGGAAACGTTCGATGTGTCCGCGATCATTGGCGTCCAATGCGTGGTCGACTTGAAGTAGCTGCAGTTCGCGCAAGTCTCGTCCACTTGGATCTGCCCCATGATGAGGCTCGTCGCCTGCGTAACCGTCCTCGTGGACGTCGAGCCTGTGACGAAGTTGCACTTCGGGCACCGGCGATAGCGGGTAAAGAAAGTGCCATGTCGGAGCTTGAGGACTTTGTCGCAGGCCGGGCAGGCCCACACGTCATAATCGGCGCTCTTTAGGTCCTCCTCGGTCTTCTCGCCCGCGGTGAGATGAGCGTCTTCTTGACTCTCGTCAAGCAGCAACATCGCCTGTCTGCACGTGGGACACTTTCGGGGTAAGCGCAGGCGCCACTCGAAGATTCTCCAGATGACAATGGGACCGAAGACGCCTGCGAGCGCCACGAGCCAGCCGACGAGACCGAACCTCCACAAACCATCTCTTTCGACGGCGGCCTGACCGGGGTTTGGAAGGGCTGGTGCCCGACTCGCCACCGGAAGCGGCGGTGGGCCATCGGCCTGTCCCTCCGCCGGAGCACCTAGGCCATAAATGCGCCGCGCGCACTCGGCCGCCCCTTGCACCAGCGCTCCGCCGGGATCTCCCGCTTTGAGCCGCGGCACCATCACCTGTTGAACGATCTCGTCGCTTGCCCGCTGGCGTTCAGGGTCGTCGATCCCGCTCCCCAACAGCAGCTCAAGGCGGTGATCGTCGAGCGCGACAAAGAGCAACACTCCGTCGTCCCGCGCCGCGCGGCCGATTCCCCAGGCGTTGAACAGCTCGGTCGCGAACGGCCGTGACTCTTTTCCCCCGAGCGTTCCCAAGACCACCACGACGAGCTGGCCGCCGGTTTCGCGCTCGATCCGATCGGCGGTTGCCTGGATCTCCGCAATCGACGAAGGTGGGATCGATCCCGTGAGGTCGGTCACCCGGCGCTGCGGCTTCGGAATGTCCGAGATCTCGACGGCGAGCCCCGGTGCCATCGCGACCAGGAAAAGCATGCCGACGGCGAGCAGAGCCGCCCGGAACGCCGGGAACCCCACCTTGCGCCCCCAACGTTCGTCGATCATCACGCGCCCCCTCTTCGCTCGCGTCGCCCCGGATTCGGCGATTGTGCCGCATCGGACGCCCGAGCCCCAAGCCCCAGCAGCCCAGGACAACAATTCGGCGGGAGGGTGTGGTTCTCGCGGGGCGCCACGCCCCATCGCCCCCGCCCGGGCCTCATGGCTAGAAGCCCGGACGGGGCGAACGGTCTCTCAGCAGCCGGCGAGGCAGGACTGGTATTCCGCGTAGCAGTCGTTCGCGCAGCCGGGATAGGGCCAGAAGCGGCAGTCGAGTTTGCAGGAGGTGTACTCAGTGAAACAGAGCTGCGCGCAGGTGTAGAGCTTGATCGGCTGAACCGGCAGCGCACCCGGCAGTTCGGCTCCTGAGCCCACGGCCGGCGTGGCGTTCGTGGCGACCGCGGGAGCTTCGGCCGGCTCGGCGGGAGCCTCGACGGCGGCGAGCGGGGCGGAAATCAGGACGGAGAGGGCCAATAGGGCGAAGACACTGAGCTTTTTCATGGACGGCCTCCTTTTGAGTGTGGGTCCGCCCCTTGGTATACCGCCCGCTCGACCGTCCACGCTATCAAGATCTTGCTCGAAGCAAGATGTTCGTACGAGAACACTCCCTGCCGGCGTGCGCACGAGCCACGCGGCCGTCCCAAAGAAAGAGATGAAACATCTGAGAGCGATCCAACGCCTATCTTAGAATGAGCAGAGTTATTCAGCCTTGGAGACGACCGTGAATCGATCCGGAATGCCGTGGATGCTCGTCGTTCTTGCCCTGCTCGGCTGGCAGGTCGGGGGCTCTTCGGGGGGCGGAACGGCGGCGAAGTCTGCCGTGACGGCGCAGCCCGTGGTGCTTCCGGCACCGCCGCCGATCCCTCCTTTGGCTACCGAAGCGGCGAAGGTGGCCGTGGAATGGCCGGAGCTGCGCGAGGCGCTCGAAGCCTATTTCGGACGTGCGGCCGCCTCCGCCCAACCGGCGGACCTGGTCGCTCTGGCCGCGCGCGCCGCCTATCGGGCTCCGGATATCTACATCGCCCTGGTACCCGACCCGCTCGACTCGTTCCTTCCCGCCCGTTTCGATCAGGTGCTCGCCGGTATTCAGGAGGGGTTCGCAGAGGCCGACTTTCTGCTCGACCGAATCTCTTTGCCATGGACCGCCGAAGAGGCGAAAAAGGCCCAGCCGGCCTACCGGACGCGACCGGGAATCCTCGTTTTTCGGCGCCCCGGAAGGTCGGGAAACGGCCGCCTGGCGATCGTCTTCCTGGTCGGCGAGACGGCGAAACAAGGAGTCCACAAGCAGGCTTTCGATCTCGCCTTGAAAACCGCTCGCGGATTTGCTGCGAACACGACCGGAGCCCGGCGAATCCGCATTCTCGGGCCGACGTTTTCGGGCACGCGCGAATCGCTCCGGCTGGGCTTCGACGCCTGGCAGGAGAATCCCCGACCGGGCGATATTTTCCCCGAGGTCTGGATGGTCAGCGGCTCGGCGACCTCGCCCAACCTCGCCTTGTGCACGTTCGACTGCGGCCGGGGCGTCCGCTTTTTCCGGACCGTGATGGATGACGCCACGCTGCTCCGGGAGGGACGCGAATACTTGAAAGAAAAGCTCGGCTGGGACCCTCTGCGCATCGCCCTGCTGGTGGAAGCCGACACCGGGTACGGGAGGGGCGCCTCCTCGGCGGACGGTTCGCTCGTGCTCAAGTTCCCGAGCGGCCTGTCCGGCCTGCGCAAAGCCTCGGAGGACGCCGAGCGGGGGCGTACCCAGGCCAAGGAGGCACCGCGGCCAGGACCTTCGACGCTCGCGATCAGTCTCGCCGACGAGAGCCGGCCGGTCGATGTCGTCCCCGAGTTCTCACGCCTGACCACACCGACCAAAGATCTGGCGCTCTCGAATCTGCTCGCCGTCCTCTGCGGCGAGGGGAAGAGCTACCTCGGCCTGATCGCAACCGACACGCGCGACCGGATCTTCCTCGCCGAGCGGGTGCGCGAGATCTGTCCCGACACTCAGCTGTTCCTGCTCGACAGCGATCTCCTGCTCGCCCACCCCCAGCATCGCGACGCGCTCGACGGCGCGATCATCCTCTCCTCCTCGCCCCTGTTCACCCGCGGTCTTGATTGGCTCGAGCCCGACACGTCAAGATACGAGTCGCGCGATGTTCGCCAGTTCCAAAGCGAACTCCATGAAGGGGTCGTGCATGCTGTCGGGGCGTTGATCGAGGATGCCAAGAACCCCGCAGAGAACCAACCGGCGCTCTCGCAGCATCCGCCTCACGCTTGGGTCTCCGCGATCGGCAACGGTTCGATCTGGCCGCTCGCCCAGCTGCCGGTGCCGCCGGAAACAACCCGCGCAAACGCCGTCGGGCCGAGCGCCAAAGCCAATGCGGTCGCGATCTCCTGCCTGTTCGTCCTGATCGCGCTCTCCTTCTGGCTGGTCCGGGTCGCCCGGCCGCTGCGCCAGAACATCCCCGGCCTGCCGACCGACCTTCGCCGCCGGGGGCCGTTCCTGCTCGCACTGATCACGATCCAGCTCTCTTGGGGCGTCCTGCTCGTGGTCGGCGGTCTGCCACTGTGGGCGTTCGGCAAAAGTTGGAAACAACAGGAGGCGATGACCCACGCGGCGCTCAGCGGTGGCGTCGCCCTCGCGCTCGTCGGCCTCGCCGCGTTCCTGTTGCGCGACCGACTGCCGCAGCGCCTACCCCGGCTCGCCGCACTCGGCACCTCGCTCCGCTGGATCGCCGTCATCTGCACTACAGTCGCCGTCGGCGGCCTGCTCGCCGAACCGTTGCTCCATGGCTGGATGGCGGGCGGGGTCGAGCTGTTCCATTTCCGCGCCAAGAAGTTCACCGGGGGGATGTCGCCGATCGTCTCGCTCGCCTGGATCGGCGGCGGCTACTTTCTCTGGTCGATCCTCGAAATGAAGCGGCGGACCCTGGTGGCGTTCCAAGGCTCGGCGTTCCCGGTCCCTCAGATGACGCCCGAAGATCCGATCCTCCCCGGCTGCCGGAAGATCGCGGATCGGCTCAAGCGGCGGATGACCGAATCGTCTCCTACTTGGCCGTTCTGGGCGGCGCTCGCCCTGCCGCTTTTGTTTTCCGGCATCTACCTGTTCAAGTTCGTTCAGCCGGTCGCCGAAGCGCACGCCTACGGCCTGGCCTTCGTCGGGCTCGCGATCGGCCTGTTCGTACTGGCGCTGGTCTCCTTCCAACGCTTCCTCCGAATCTGGGCGGAGCTGACGGGGTTGCTCGATCGGATTGAGATGCTCAAGCTCTCCGAGCTGTTCAGGAAGCTCGCGCCGGATGTGGATTGGCGGCCGATGAAGTCATTCGCCTGGGTCATCCCGCCGTTCAAGATGACCGAGCTGTCGATCGCCAAGCTCGGGAATGTTCCCGACGCGCCCAACGCGGTCGAGTTGCGCCGCCTCCTCGCGGACGCCTTCGAAGGCCATAGAGTGGGCGATCCGACCGCCGAGGCCAACGGGCGGCAGGCGCTGCAGGCGCATTTCGACACCGCGCTCGCCAGCGCCGCCGGCTGGCTCGCTCCCGGCCCGCTCCAGGATTTCGTGGTGGTCCGGCTGGTCACCTACGTGCGCACGGTGTTCGCCCACCTGCGCAGCAGCCTGCTCGGCGCTCTGGTCCCCGGCTTTCTGCTGCTGCTTGCGATCTCCACCTACGAGATCCAGCCCAAGCGACTGCTCTTTCTGTCGATCTGGAGCGCGCTCGCGGCCGGGGTGCTCGTGACAATCTGGACCTTCGTTCACATGGATCGCAATCCGACGCTCTCGGCGATCGGCGGCACGGCGGAGGGAAAAGCCGATCTTCTCGACCGGAGCTTTATCCAGAGCGTGCTCACCTACGGCGTGCTGCCCTTGCTCGGCCTGGTCGCCACCCGCTTTCCGCAGATCGAACGGCTGCTCTCGGGTTACTTGAACCCGTTGATGCGCTTCGTCGGCGGAGGTGGTGGGTAGGGCAGGTGCTACTGCAGCTGGACGTTCGCCGCGCCCGAGGCCGGGAGGTCCACGATCAGTCGGCGGGTCAGGCCGGCCGGAAAGTTGGCCTGCATCCTCTTGACCTGCGCCGGCTTGCCGACGGGGGTCACGTAGACCTTGAGCTGGCCCGCCGTGCCGGGAGCCAAGGTGAGCTGGCGCTCGAAACTGCCACCGGTCGCGCGCGAGCGCAGGAAGCCTCCGGTCTTATACCGGAACGTCTCGCGTAGGAGCTGGCGACTGTCGAGATAAATCATCACCACCCCTTCCGCCATCTCGGTTGTGAACGAGACCTGAAGCACCGGATCGGACGCCACCTCGCCGGCCGCGGGCTCGACTTCCGTGCCGACCGCTTCCGCCGTGCGCTCAGGTGTCTCGGCGCCCGATTCGGCCGGTCGGCGGGGGCCGATCGGGCGACCCGGCCGGCCAGCCGGGGGCGCCGACAGCTGTTTGGCCTGTTGGACCGCCGCCAGAATGTTGGTCGCCACCAGATTGTCAGGCTGGCGCGAGAGGACGCCGATCGCGGCGATCGCCGCTTCGTCGTACCGTTTGGCTGCGAGCGCCTGTTCGGCGGCTTCCAGGCCGGCGCGAATCTCCGAGGTTCGACCCGAAGCGCCGGCGAACGCCGCCGCCTGATTCGCCGCTTTCTGGCGCAGGTCACGCAGGCCGACATGGCCGGGCGCGAGCTGCTCGGCGCGCGCGAGCGCCATCGTCGCCCCCGCCGCATCGCCCGCAGCGAGCCGTTCACGCCCGTCTTGGCGCAGGCGGATCACCTCGCTCTCCACCGCCTGGATCTCGGGGGCCAGCGAAACCGATAGCGGCGTCCCGACCCACGAGAGGGTGACCAGAAACGCGGCGGCCGCCACCAGGGCGATCCCCGCGGCGCCCGCGGCCAAGACCAACCTCTGCCGGAGAGCCGCCGCGATCGGCGGACGCGTCGGTCCCCCTGCCGTAGGCCGAGGGCCCGGCGGCGGCGAGACCGGTGGCGTAGAAGCCGAGACCTCAGGTGGAACGACCACCGGAATCGCTGCCACCGGAGCCGCCACCACCGGCGTCACCGGAGGCGCGGTCGGCACGACCGAAACCGGCTCCTCGGGGGCACCTGCCGCCGCTTTCGGCGCCAGGAACAGCGCTTCGGTGGCGGCCAGGGTCGGCAAGGGGGGCGGCGGCGGCAGATCCGGAGCCATCAGCGGGGGCGCGAACGCGTCGACGCTCTGGGTCTCGCTCAGATCCATTCGGTGGCTCGTCCGATTCCGCCCGGCGACCACGGCGGAGAGGTCGCGCCCCAGCTCGCCGGCTGTCGAGTAGCGACTGTCGGGGCTCTTAGCCAACGCCTTCTCGAGCACGGTGCGCAGAGCCGACGGCAGGTCGCGGACGTATTGCTCGGCCGGCGTGAACGGCTCGTAGACGATCTTGTGAGAGACCTGAGTAAGGTTCTCGCCCGAAAACGGCTTGTGGCCGGTGAGCATCTCGTAGAGCACGACGCCGAGCGAGAAGAGATCCGCGCGATGGTCGACGTCTTTGCCCATCACCTGCTCGGGCGCCATGTAGTTCGGGGTGCCGAGCAGCTGCCCCTCCTGGGTCAGGTTCGAGCTGTCGAGCCGGGCGATCCCGAAATCGGTGATTTTGACCTTGCCGTCACTGGTCAGCATGATGTTCGCCGGCTTGACGTCGCGGTGAATGACACCGTGGGCATGGGCATAGTCGAGCGCGGCGGCGATCTGGGTGACCACGTCGGCAACGAACGCCAGCTCGAGCGGCGCATCCCCTTGCAGCAGCGCCTTCAAGTTCGTGCCGCGCACATACTCCATGGCGATGAAGGCGATCCCCTCTTCGCTCCGCTCGACCACATCGTGGATGGTGACGATGCCGGGGTGCGAAAGGATGCCGGCGCTCTGCGCCTCGCGGATGAAGCGGGCGCGGAACTGCTCGATGTCGCGGTCGCCCGCGGAAAAGCCGAGGCGAAACGTCTTGAGCGCCACCAGGCGCCCGATCAGTGGATCGCGCGCGAGGAAAACGATGCCCATGGCACCTTTGCCGAGCTCCTCACGGATTTCGTAGCGCCCGAGTTGGGTAGGTGTTGGGGGCATCGCCGCGTTCTCTAACCTCGCCTAGGAAGGCGAGATTGTAGCAGCTTCCAGAGCGCGCGCCGGAAGCTGGCCGGAAGGTCGTCGACCACCCTTCGACCCTGCGCCTAAACCACTCCGCGCAAGCCATTTAGCCTGGGTGCCGGAGACCTGTGTGCTATCATCACAACCTCGATTTCCGCGTATGCACCAGCCATCCGATCCGCGCTTCGCACCGCGATTCATCTGATTGCCAAGGAGGCACCGGGATGCAGGTCGATAGCTCCGACAAGATTCGCAACCTCGCGTTGGCGGGTCACAACGACACCGGCAAGACCACCCTCGCGAGCGCGCTCGCCTTCACCGGGGGGGTCACCACCCGGTTGAACCGCGTCGAGGACGGCAACACGTTCACCGACTTCGACAAGGAAGAGATCGAGCGCGGCATCTCGATCGGCATCGCGACCTCTTTCGTCCCTTGGCGCGGTCACAAGGTCAACCTCATCGACTGCCCCGGCTACGGCATCTTCTTCACCGAAACCCGCGCCGGGCTCGCGGCGGCCGACGCGGTTCTGCTGTGCGTGAGCGGCGTCGCAGGCGTCGAGGTCAATACCGAGAAAGTCTGGCTGGCCGCCGGCGAGGCCGGGCTGCCGGTCGCGATCCACCTGGCCAAGATGGACCGCGAGCGCGCCGACCTCGATCGCTCACTCGCCAGTTTGCAGAAGGCGTTCGGCCGCGGCGTTCTGCCGATCCAGCTGCCGATCGGCCAAGAGGCCGGATTCTCCGGTGTCATCGACCTGGTGCACATGAAGGCGTATCGCTACGCCAAGGACGGCAACGGCAAGGCCGACCCGAGCGAGATCCCGGCGGATCAGGTCGAGGCGGCGGAACTCGCCCGCGCGGCGTTGGTGGAAGCGGTCGCCGAAACCGACGACGAGCTGATGATGGGCTATTTCGAACAGGGGACGCTCTCCCAAGAGAACCTCGAACGAGGGATCAAGATGGCGATCGGAAACCGCCAGCTCTTCCCGGTTCTGCTCGGCGCCCCCGGCCACGGTATCGGTTCCTCGGCCCTGCTCGACGCGGTGGTCGACTATTTCCCCTCCCCGGTGGGCCGGAAGTTCGGGGCGACCGGAGCCGACGGCCACGCGGAGATCGAAGGCGACTCCGCGGGGCCGCTCGCAGCGCTCGTGTTCAAGACGCTCTCCGATCCGTTCACGGGAAAAATCTCGATACTTCGCGTCGCCTCGGGCATCTTGCCGGCCGACGCCGCGGCCTGGAATGCGCACTCGGGCGAGCCTGAGAAGGTCGGCCACCTCATGGTGCTCCAGGGCAAGCAGGGCACCCACGTCCCGCGCCTGATCGCGGGCGATATCGGAGGAGTCGCCAAACTCAAAGGCACCGCTTCCGGCGACACCCTGCTCGCCCCGAACGCGAAAGACAAAACGCTCGGGCTAGACTGGATCACCATCCCGGAACCGGCGATGAGCTTCGCGATCGAGCCGAAGACGAAGAGCGACGACGAAAAGATCGGCGACGCGCTCCACCGCCTGATGGACGAGGACCTCACCCTCGGCTCCAGCCGCGACCCGGAGACCCACGAGATCCTGCTCTCCGGCACCGGCCAGCTGCACATCGAGATCGCGGTCGCCAAGCTCAAGAATCGCTACCATGTGGAAGTCAACCTCCATCCCCCGAAAGTCCCCTACCGCGAGACGATCACCAAGCCGGCCGACGGGCATGGGCGCCACAAGAAGCAGAGTGGCGGCCGCGGCCAGTTCGCCGACTGCAAGATCAAGATCGAGCCGCTCGGGCGCGGCGAGGATTTCGCGTTCTCCGACGAGATCTTCGGCGGCGCGATCCCGCAGAACTACCGGCCGGCGGTCGAGAAGGGGATCCAAGAAGCCCGCCGCCGCGGCTACCTCGCGGGCTTCCCTATCGTCGATTTCCGCGTCCGCCTGCTCGACGGCCAGTACCACGACGTCGACTCCTCCGAGCTGGCGTTCAAGATCGCGGGCTCCCTGGGCTTGAAAGACGCGCTCGCAAAAGCCGGCGTGACGCTCACCGAGCCGATCATGAAGGTGGACATCGAGACGCCGGATGATTTCACCGGCGACGTGATGGGCGACCTGTCGCACCGCCGAGGCCGCCCCTCCGGGATGGAGACCACCTCCTCCGGCCAGGTGATTCGCGCGCAAGTTCCGATGGCCGAGATGCTCAACTACGCCCCGGCGCTCCGCTCGATGACCCAAGGACGGGCGAGCTTCCACATGGAGTTTTCGCACTACGAAGAGGTCCCGCGGCTGGTCCAGGACAAAATCGTCGCCGAAGCGAATCGGAACAAGAAACATGAAGTAGAAGAATGAAGCATCTAGAATCCAGAACGAAGTTAAGTATCCAGGACCCGAAACGGAGAGCCCTTTGATTCCAGCCACCCAAATGCGAGTCGGCATGTGCATCCTGTTCGAAGGAAACATCTGCCGCCTCATGAGCGTCCAGCACGTCACCCCCGGCAACTGGCGCGGATTCGTCCAAGCCAAAATGCGGGGCTTGAAGACCGGCAACAGCTTCGAGCACCGCTTCGGTTCGACCGAAAAGGTCGAGCGGGCGATCCTCGACACGAACCAGATGGAGTATCTCTACTCCGACGGCTCGGGCCACCACTTCATGAACCAGGAAAACTACGAGCAGGTGACCCTCGACGACGAGACGCTCGGCGACTCGATGCTCTACCTGCTGCCGAACACCGTCCTGCAGGTCGATTTCTACGAAGAGAACGCGGTCGGCGTCGAGCTGCCGAACACGGTGGTCCTCGAAGTCGTCGAGACCGAGCCGGGCATGAAGGGTGCCACCGCCAGCTCGTCGTACAAGCCGGCCAAGATGGAGACCGGCCTGATGGTCCAGGTGCCGCCGTTCATCGAACCCGGGATCAAGATCATCATCGATACCCGTGAGAACAAGTACCTCTCCCGGGCGTAGAGGAACGGAACCTAGGTAGGGGGCGGCCCTGTGTGCGTGGCCGACCTGGATGCCGCCCTACCCCCCAGGGTGGCACGCCCCCCCACCCTGGGGAATATCGCGAACGGCGTTGGATCGGCCTATCTTCGAATCGAAACGGAGGTACGCCATGATCCCGCACACCAAGACCCTCGTTATCGGTTCGACCCTCGGCCCGGAGAGCGATCAGCTGGTCGCCGCCGGTTTGGGCCTCGCGCGCGCCCTCGGGGCCGGCGCTGAGGTCGTCCATGCCTTCTCACCCGTCACCACGGTGTTTGCCACGTTCGACGGCGTGCTCGTTACGCCGCAGATCGCGGAGACGGAACGGCAGGGGCTCGAAGAGGCTCTCCGCGCTCAAATCGAACGGCTGGTGGTGGCTGCCGAGACGCCTCTCCGCGTCACCACCCTTCTCGCCGAAGGGCCGGCCCACCGGCTGCTCGTGGAGCGTGCCGCCGCGCTCGGCGCCGACCTGATCGTGGTCGGCAGCGTCGAGACGGGCCGACACAATTGGACCTTCGGCTCGACCGCCGACCGCGTGGTCCGCCAGGCCCCCTGCCCGGTGCTGGTCTACCGGCCCGGTTCGTCTCTCCTGCCCCACCGCGTCCTGGTGCCGGTCGATCTCTCCCCCTCGTCCCGTCAGGCGATCGAGACCGCTCTCGCTCTCTTGTCTCCTCTCGAAGAGGTCCCGACGTTCGAGCTTCTGTTCGCGCTCGATCCGTACGACAGCGCCGGCCTCCGCCAGTTTAGCCAGGATCAGCTGGTCCGTCTCGCCGAAGCGGAGCTTCAGCGCATGGCGACGGTGTTCGAATCGCGCCGCGGAGCGATCGTCCAACGCAAGGTCCGGGTGGGCGCCCCGGCCACCGAGATCCTCGCCGAGATCGAAGAGCGCCACCCCGATCTGGTGGTGATCGGCACCCACGGCTACAGCGGCCTGGAACGCCTGCTGCTCGGCAGCGTCGCCGCCCGGGTGATCCGCACGGCACCGGGCAGCGTGCTGGTGGTCCCGCCGACCGCCGGTCACCGGGCGGACGAGGAGCACTACGACGCCGCAGAGCGGGGAGCGGACGGGGGTTACGTCTCCGATCAGGTCCACCGGGCGGCCTGACGGCCGGGGCGTTCCGGCGCGAACACCAAGGGCGCACACGCAGGTGCGCCCCTGCGATCGGCCGTGCACGACAGTGCCACCGCAACCCCGCAAACGTAGAGGGCAGACCTACGTGTCTGCCCCCATTCGGCCGGCAACACCGCGGGCGAGCCCATCTGGACGAAGACCCCAAAGCGGTCCTCACCCCACCCTGAAGCCCACGGCGGCGGACAGCCTTGGTCGAGCGGGTGAGGGCGCGTCATAACCGCGTCTTCCTTCCAACACCCCCCGAATGGATGGGGGGCCTCCGAGCGTCCGAGCTGCCAATCGCCACGACCCTGGGACCGCCGGCGGCCTCGCCGGCGTTTTTCACCCGATGTACCCAGTCTGCTCGGCCAAAGCGCCGGCGAGCCGCCGGCGGTCCCAGGAAACGAGAATCCGGTCGCCGACGAGCCCTCGCAACAGCTGCTGCCGCCCTTGCGACGCGTCGGCGACTGCAACCATATTCGCGGCGACGATCTTGAGCCTCGCGCAGCTGTTCTCCCCTCTCCCTTTGGGCCCTTTGGGAGAGGGGCCGGGGGTGAGGCCTGGCTGGCGAGAACCGAAAGGAGCAAGACAACCTTCAGTGAGGGGCGCCTGCCCGCGATTTGTGCAACCGTCCTCTCGCATGTAGGTAGAATGTGTACGGACCTTCCAAAAGGTACACACCATGCGAACCAACATCGAGATTAACGATGAGCTGATGAGGGACACCCTGCGCGCCACGGGGTTGAAGACGAAACGCGAGGCGGTAGAACTCGGCCTGCGGACGCTGCTGAGATTGCACCGGCAAGAATCGATCCGTCGATTCCGCGGCAAGCTACCCTGGCTGGGTGACCTCGAAGCTATGCGGACCGCCGAGTGATTCGGGTCGATTCCGCCGTCCGTAGGGGGTTGATCACCCCCTACGGCGCGAGCCCCAACAGCCCGCCGGCAAGTGTGCGCAGCGCGCGGCCGTAGGAGGGGGCGACGAGCGTCTTGAGCAGGAGGTCGGCGGCGATGCCCGCTCCGGCGAGGGCGAAGAGGCGTAGCTCCTCGCGCTCGAAAGGCCAGAGGCGGCGGAGCAGGAGCGGCCGGGCGAGCAGGGCGCCGAGCAGGACGAAGGCGGCGACCCGGATCACCGACCAGGGAACCCAGGCGACGATCGAGCCGAGCAGCGGATGGTGCGAGGCCGCGGCGTAGGCGCCGACGAAATAGCTCATGTAGCCGACCAGCGCCGCGCCGAGCACCAGCCCCAGGTAGCCCGCCGAGATCCAGGTGAGCAGCGCGAACAGGCTCAGGTGGAGCAGGTGGATCGGCAGGAACTGGCGCGGATTGTTCTCCGGGCCGAGGCCGGTCGAAATCCAGCGGAACATCTCGTGCCGGTAAGGCTCACCGTTCAGAATGCCACGCGCCGCCGCTTCGGGCGCCATCTGGGTGAGGGCGATCACGCCGAGCGACAACAGGATCGCCCAGGCCATACCGGCCTGCCAGGCGCCGCGCACGTCGCCCGCCTTCACCCGAGATTGAAACGCCGGGTAGAGCGTGAGCGGCGCCACCACCGGCAACAGCCAGGAGCCGCCGGGCACGAACGCGAGCAGCACCACGAAAGGGGTCGCGAGCAGCAGGCGGGGGAACGAAGCGAAGTTCACAGCGCGCCTCCGGCCGGTCCGAGGTGGATCTCTTCGAGCAGAGTCGACTCAGGCGCGTCGAGCGCCCAGGCGACCGCTCGCGCGACTTGCCCAGGCGGCACCATGCCGGCGCGGTTCCAGGTCCCGGGCAGGTCGTCCCAGATCGGCGTATCGGTGGCGCCGGGAAAGAGCGCAGAGATGCGAATGCCGCCACCGGCCAGCTCCTCGCGCAGCGCAGCGATCAGGCCATCGAGTCCCCACTTGCTCGCGCAGTAACCCGACCAGCCGGGGAAGCCGCGCCGCGCCGCGGCCGAGAGGACGGGGAAAATCCAGCCGCGCCGCCGTTCCTTCATGCCGGGCAGGAACGCGCGGATCAGATGGAACGTGCCGCTCAAGTTGGTGGCGAGCATCGCGGCAAACGCCTGCGGGTCGAGCGTTTCGATCGGGCCGATCGTCGCCACCCCGGCCGCCGGCACCAAAATCTCCGCGCCCCCCCAGAGGGTTTCGATCTGCGCCGCCGCCGAGGCGACCGCGGCCGGGTCGGCGACATCGCACGAGCGCGCGAGTCCATGCCCCCCGGCGAGGGCCAGCGTCTCTTCGAGCGGCGGCAGCCGCCGGCCGAGCAGGGCGAGAGGGTACCCGCGCCGACCGAGTTCGATCGCGATCTCGCGACCGATGCCGGAACCGGCGCCGGAGATGACGGCGGGAAGAGAGGGTACGGTCGGGCTCGGCGTCGGGCTCGGCATGGGTGGACGAGTTTACCGCAGGGCGGGGCGCCCTCGCCCCGAGAGGGATAGACTGAGGCGAACCCTTCGGAGGAACATCTCGTGGCCACTCGTCCCGACCGTAGCCGCCCTCTTGGGCACCAGCCGCTTTCGAGCATCGATTTCGCCTGGCTGCGGATGGACGAGCCGACGAACCTGATGTTGATCAACGGCGTGCTCGTGCTCGCCGCGCCGCTCTCGATCGAGCGGTTGCGCCAGGTGATCGTCGAGCGTCTGTTGCCGATCGAGCGCTTTCGCCGGCGCGTGGTCACCACCGGCGGCGATTCGCGCTGGGAGGAGGCTCCGAATTTCGAACTCGAACGGCATGTTTTCGCGGTGACCCTGCCCGATCCGGGGGGCGATCCCGAGCTGACCGAGGTGGTGAACCCTCTACTCGGCGAGCCGCTCGACCCCTCCCATCCGCTCTGGGAGTTTCGGTTGATCCATAACTATCTCGGCGGCTCGGTCCTGATGGGGCGCATCCACCACGCCGTGGGCGACGGCATGGCGTTGATGCTCGTGCTGCTGTCGCTCACCGACCGCCGGCCGGATGCGCGAACGGCCGTGCCATACGTCGATCCCGCGGCGCTTAAAGAAGCGGTGGCGATTAACCCGGGCAACCCGTTCACCCGGATCTTTCAGCAGGAGCAGCCGGACATCGAGGGGATTCGCACCGAGGCCGAACAGTTGATGCCGGAGGGGATGAAGCTGCTGCTGGCCCCCAGCGATGCGTTCCGCGCGCACCCCTTCCTGACCGCCCTCTCCTCGGCCGCTTCGCTCGTCCGCCTGATCGCCCGGCTGCCCGATCCGAAGACTCTGTTCAAAGGTCCGCTCGGAATCGCGAAGAAAGCCGCATGGTCAAACCCTCTCCCGGTCGCCGAGGTCAAGGCGCTCGGCCAGGCGCTCGGCGGCACGATCAACGATGTCCTGCTCACCGCGATGGCGGGCGGCCTGCGGCGTTACCTGCTGGGTCGCGGCCAGAAGGCCGACCGGGTGTCGTTCCGCGCCGCGATGCCGGTCAACCTGCGCGGCTTGGAAGAGATGGCCGCGCTCGGCAACCGCTTCGGCCTGGTTTTCCTGTCGATTCCGGTCGGGATTGCCGACCCGATCGAGCGCCTCGCCGAGCTGCGCCGGCTGTCGAAGAAGCTCCGCCTTTCGACTGAACCCGTCGTGGTCTTCTGGATCCTGCGCCTGCTCGGAAAAGTGCCGCATTTCATCCAGCGGCTGGTGGTCGCGATCTTTGCGTCCAAGACGACCGCGGTGATGACCAACGTCCCCGGCCCGCGCGAGGAACTGTTCCTGGCCGACGTGCCGATCCGCGACATCTTCTTCTGGGTGCCGCAATCGGGGCGGGTGGGCTTGGGGATCAGCATCTTCAGCTACAACGGCCACGTCCGAATGGGCATCGGCACCGATGCGGCTCTGGTCCCCGACCCGGAACGGATCGTCCTGGAGTTTCACCACGAGTTCGAGGACATGCAGCGGCTCGCGCGGGGGAGGAACGGGGGCTGAAGGCTCGGCCGCAATGCGAAGAGCGAGGCCGCAGGCCCGGTTCGGCCGACCCCCTCACCCGATCCGCTCGGCCACCAGCGGCGGCGCGGCGGTCGGCTCGGGGCCGATCTCGAAGCAGGCGGCGAAGCGCCGGCCAAGCGCCGGGTCGGCTTGGCGCAGGTGAATGCGCGCGAGTTCGTCGCCCGCCTCCACCCGATCGCCCAGGCGGGCGAGGGTGTGGAGTGCCACACCGTGATCAATCCGGTCGGTCGGCCGCGCCCGGCCACCTCCCGCTTCGACCAAGAGGAGGCCGAGATCGTGGGTGCGGACGCGGGCGATCCAGCCGGAGGTTGGTGCGCGGAGCGGGTGCTCGGCGGGCGCGAGTTCGAAGCGCGGGTTCGCCAGCCACTTCGGATCGGCGCCTTGCAGCTCCGCCCAGAGGAAGAAGCGCTCCCGGGCCGAGCCGTCGTCGAGCGCCCGTTCGAGCGTCGCCCGCTCGAGCGGCCGACCGATCAGGGCGCACGCCTCCTCCGCAAAAATGAGGGTGAGCTCGCGCAGATCGGCCGGCCCGTGCCCTTCCAGGCAGGCGATCGATTCGAGAACTTCCGCTGCGTTGCCTGCCCAAGAGCCCATCGGTTGGTTCATGTCGGTCAAAAACGCGGTCGCCGGGATGCCGAGATGCGCGATCGTGCCGGTCAGCCGGTGCGCCAGATCGCGCGCCCGCTCGATCTCGGGCAGGAACGCGCCATCCCCTATTTTGACGTCGAAGACCACGGCACCCGGACCGGCGGCGAGCTTCTTGGACAGGATGCTCGCGACGATCAGAGGGATCGAGTCGATCGTTGCGGTCGCGTCGCGCAGCGCGTAGAGCCTTCGATCGGCCGGGGCGATGGCGCCGGTCGCAACCCCCATCGCGAGGCCGCACTTGCCGAGCAGGTCGAGGCATCGGCGGCGATCGAGATCGAGCGAGAAGCCGGGGATGCTTTCGAGTTTGTCGGCCGTCCCCCCCGTGTGCCCCAGGCCGCGGCCGACCAGCATGGCGATCGGTTGGCCGCAGGCGGCGAGCAGTGGGCCGAGGGTGAGGGAGAGCTTGTCGCCCACCCCACCGGTCGAGTGCTTGTCGCAGACCGTGGGCAACTCTTCGGCCAACCGCCAGCGCTCGCCCGAGTCGAGCATCGCGAGGGTGAGCGCCGAGGTCTCCCGTTCGGAGAGGCCGCGGATCGCCGCCGCCATCAGGAACGCACCGAGTTGCCCCTCGCTCCACGAGCCGTCGACGGCGCCTTGGACGATCTCGCCGATCTCCGCGGTGGACAGCTCCTCCCCGGAGCGTTTCCGCTCGAGCAAAACGTACGGGAGGGTCATCGGGGTCCCGACCCGAATCAGCCCGGAGCGAGGCCGAGCGGCGAGCCGGCGGCCGGACCGACCTTCTGCTCTGCGAGCGTGCGGTAGCCGGACTGGGGGTACTCATCAAGAATGCGCTGGAAGGCCTTCTTCGCCTCGGAATCCTTCTTGGCGGTCTCGTAGGCGCTCCCCAGCTCGAAGAGAATCGCGTCCTTCGGCAGCGGCCCGCCGGAGGCGTCGAGCATCTTTTCCAGGCTCTTGATCAGCTCGTCGGTCTTGCCCGCGCGGCGATCGAGCTCGATCAGATTCAGCTTCACGTTCCCGGCGAGCATGTCGTCGGGATGATCCTCGACGTAGTCCTGCCAGAGCTTGCGCGCAAGATCGAGCTTCCCTTCTTCCGCGGCGATCTGACCGAGATAGACGTTGGCCACCGAGCCGGCTGTCGAGAACTTGTACGACTCGCGCACGTTCTCAAACGCCTTCTTCGCCCGCTCGCGGCGCGCTTCCGGGGTGGCGAAGCTCGGTTCGTCGGCGTCGTCCGGGGTGGCCCCTTCCGCCTTGATCGGTGCTCCGGCGAGCTTCAGCGCAGCCGCCAGCGCCTCACCCGCCCTGCCGCGCTGGGAAGCGCGAAAACCCCAGAAGCCGAGGAGAACCGCGACCAACAGGACGATGCCGCCGATCACCAAGCCGATCGTCTTGCCGTGGGACTGGGCGTAATCTACGGAGCGCCCGACGGCCTCGGCCACCTCGTCGCGCTTGATCTCTTTGCGAGTCAGATGCGTGCTGCTGCTCATGGGTCTAAAACCTCTTCCAAGATCGAGTCGATCGAAAACGGCGTGCCCGCCGCTCAAAGCGCCGTGGGCCGGCCGAAAACCTGAGGACCTTCAGGAAACACCTGTGCGAAACCGCGGAAGGGTACCACCCCGCTCGACCGCGGGCAACTTTTCAGGCCCGAGCGCCAGTGCCTCCTGCGCCACCGAAGGGCGTAAGATCCTTGAATCGGCGACAGCATGTACCCTCTCCTTCGACGTCTCAGTGGCCTCGCCGCGCTCGCCATCCTGGCCATGGGGATACCCTTCGCGGCCTGCCGATTCAACCCCCAAGCTCCGGGTGTTGCCCACCGCGGAGTCGTCCTCTGGGCCTGGGAGCGGCCGGAGCGGCTCGGCTTTATCGATCCTAAAACCACTGCGGTGGCGCTGCTCGCTGCAACCGTGCGCATTGAGCGGGACACGGCGGTGTTTCATCTCCGGCGCCAGCCGATCACCCTGCCGGATGCCGCACCCCGCCTCGCCGTGGTTCGGCTCGAAGCCGCGCGCGGCGCTCCGGGGCTCGATGGGCGGCAGATCGCCGAGATGGCTGGGCGGCTGGCGCGGTTCCCGAAGAGCTGGCGCGCGCTCGGGCTCCAGATCGATTTCGACGCGACGGTTTCCCAGCGGCCGTTCTACCGCGAGCTGCTGCGCGCGGTCCGGCAGCGGCTGCCGCAGGGCGCCTCGCTCTCGATCACCGCGCTCGCCTCTTGGTGTCTGGGCGACCCGTGGATCGCCGATCTGCCGGTCGATGAGGCGGTGCCGATGATCTTCCGCATGGGTTCGGAAGCCGACCCGATCCGCCGCCGCCTGGCGGGCGGACACGATTTTTCCCTCCCGCTCTGCCGCACGAGCGTCGGCTTCGCGACCGATGAGCCGGTGCCAAGAAATTTCCCCGACCGGGCGGTCTACCTCTTCCCTCCGCGCCCCTGGACGCGACATGCTCTCTTGTCCGCCCTACAGGAGATCGACCGATGAACCGCCCCCTTCGCGCCGTGCTGGTCACCGCCGGCCTTGCCGGTCTGCCGCTTCCGGCCTGCGGCCCGGACTTCAGTCCGCCCGAGTACGTGCGAAAGAGGGAGCCCGACGATCCGGCGCGCTTCCTGGCCGGAGACCTCGACGTGGTCCTGCCCACGCTCAGGACGTCTTGGCAGGTCGTGGCCTGGCGGCGGCTGTCGGGGCTTCCGCTCCCCAAGGTCGATGCCTCGGCGTTCGCACCCGCCTCTCCGGAGAGTGCCGACATCTACGCCGCCGTCTCGGCCTGGAGGGAGGCGCGGAAGGCGGCGCTGCCGGACGCCGAGGAGCTCTGGATCACGCCCGATCGATGGATCGAAACCCCGGCCGTGGACGAGAACGGCGAGCCGTACACCGATAGCATTCCCTATCTGAACTGCCCGACCGATGCGTTTCGCACCGCGGCGACGACGCTCGCCGACCGGCGAACCCGCTTCCCCGCCGCGGTCGGATCTTGGATCGGCGCGCAGGATGCCGTGTTCGCCGCCTGTGGGGATGGCGGCGAGGCGCCTGCCGTTGCCGAGCCCGAGGCGGGCCTGCCGGAGCCGCTCGCGGCCGACCGGCGCTACCAGATGGCCGCGGCGAGCTTCTACGCCGGCCGCTTCGACGACGCGAGGTCGCGGTTTCTCGCGATCGCCAAGGAAAAGTCTTCCCCCTGGAGCGCCGGTGCACCCTACCTTGCAACGCGCGCCCTCGTGCGCCAGGCCTCTCTTGCGCCCGGGGCGGGCGATCGCAAGCGGTTCGAGCAGGCCGAGGCGGAGCTTGCGGCGCTCGCCGCCGATCCGGGCCAGGGCGTCTGGCGCGAGCCCGCGCGGCGCCTGCGCGAGTGGGTCTCGATCCGCCTGCGCCCCGCCGAGCGCGCGGCGGAGCTGGCCCGGGCGCTGGCCGCGAAGGACCTTTCCGCCGACGGGCTCAAACAGCCGCTCACCGACTACGCCTATCTGTTGCGCCGCGCGGGGCGGGAGGCGGCCGATCCGCTCACCGAATGGATCGAAGCGTTCGGAGCGCGCAGCCCGGAAGAGGCGCAAAAGGCGCTCGGCCGCTGGCGGAAAGACAAGAGCCTCCCCTGGCTGGTGGCGGCGCTCGCGAACGCCCCGTCGGACGGCAAGGCTCCCGCCGATCTGCTCGCCGCAGCGGCGGATTTGAAGGACGATTCGCCGGCCAAGGCGACCGCGGGCTTCCACAGCGCGCGGCTCCTGATCGCGGCCGGCCAACCGGCGGAGGCGCGGAAGGCGCTCGATCGCCTGCTCGCGAGCCGCCCCGCGCTCGGCTCTCAAAACCTCGCCAAGAGCCTTCGCCTGCGGATCGCCGCGAGCCTCGACGACCTCGTCCGCGACGGGGTCCAACAGCGCTTGGCCGACGGCGAGGAAGACGAGAAGGAGGCCAAAATCGCGCGCTATCTGACCGGCGAAGCGGCGTTCTGGTGGAACACCCGTCTGCCGCTCGTGCGCCTCGGCCCGGCGGTCGAGCGGATCGGCGCCCAGGATGTGCAGGAACGGCTCGCCGATGCCGCCTGGACACGCGCCCTGCTGCTCGGCAACACGGCCGAGGCCGAGCGCGCGGCTGAGACGATCGGCCAAGGCGTGCCCGAGATCGCCACCTGGGCCGCCGCCGCTCCGGCCGACCGACCGACCGCCGCGACCTGGGCGCTGGTCAAAAACCCGGGGCTTTCACCGGTCGTCGAAGGGGGCTTTCCGCGCTGGGCCGCGCTCGGCGAGATCGACGACTACCGCCGCAACTGGTGGTGCGCAGTGCTCCCGACCGAGGTCTCCTCCGACGACCGAAACAGCGATCTGCCCGACCTGCCGGCCCAGCCGCCATTTCTCTCCGTCGCGGAGATCGCCACCGCCCAACGCGAGACGAAGGCCCTCGAAGCGCTGGGCGAAGGGTACGACCTGGTCACCACCCGGGTGCTCAGCTGGGCGCATGAGCGACCGACCGACCCGAACGTCCCGGAAGCGCTCTACCGGGCGGTGCAGGGGGCGCGCACAGTCAACTGCCGCCAGGAGAAGCCGAACCTGTCGAAGGCGGCGTTCGACCTGCTCAAGAAGAGCTACCCGACGAGCGAATGGGCCAAGAAGGCGAAGTATTGGTATTGAGGCCCCTGGTCTTAAGGAGCGCCTGCACATTCTGCCCGCCGTTGCGCTCGACCGGCAACGGCTTCCTCGCCGAGGCCTACCTCCCTGGGGGATGGACGGTGGCACCAGCCTTGCCCCACCGAACGGGTGCAGGGTGGGAGCCGCCGCCATCTTAAGTTGCGTTTCGGTTCAGGTGGTGTACTTCCTGCCCACTTAAAAAGGAGACACCCTTGAAGCGAATTTCGATCCTCCTCTCCTGCCTCTTGCTCGCGATTGGCGGCAGCGCCCAGGCGCAAGGGGGTACGATTTCCGTGACCGCGGAAGCCGAAGCCAAGGAACCGGCGACTGCGGCCGGCACTCCCACCCGCATCTTGACCAATGTCGGCGCACCGGGCACCGGCGGCCAGACCGGCGAATCGCGCACCAGCACGGTGGGCACTACAGGCGGCTATCACGCCCCCGGCAACCCGGCCCTGCCGTCCAAAGCCGACGGCGATTCGATGTCGAACGAGGCGATGGCCGCGAACAGCGCCACAGCGTCCACGAACAGCCTGCCGCGAACCGCCAGTCACGAACCGACGATTCTCCTCATCGGCCTCGGCGCCCTGGTCGCCGCGCTGTTGATGTTTCGCCGCCGCGCCTCGGTTTAGAGAGCAGACACCTCAAGGCCAGGTACTTGATGTTTCATCGCCGGGGCACACCAGCGACCGGGAGCAGGGCGCGATTCTTCGAACGCGTGCTGTTTCTGGTCGCTTTTCTTTCGTTCGGTTACGTCGGCTCGGTCGCTCTCGATCGACTCTATTTCCAGCGCATCGAGAGCGTCCGGCTCGCCCGGTTCGCTCCGGCCGGCCCCGTTGCCCAAAACCCGAAGAAGCGACCGACCGAAGCTCTCGGCGTGATCGGTCGGCTTTCGATCTCCGCGGCCGACGTCGACTCGATCGTCGTTGAAGGGGTCGATGCCCGAACTCTGCGCCGCGCCGTCGGCCACATTCCGAACACGGCGCTGCCGGGCGAACCAGGCAACGTCGCCCTCGCGGGCCACCGCGACACGATCTTCCGCGGTCTCGGCCGGCTGCAGCTCGACGATCCGATCCGTCTCGTCACACCGACCGGCACCTACCTCTACCGAGTCGAGGACCTCCGGATCGTCGAGCCGACCGAAACCGAGGTGCTCGCCGCCGGGCCTGCTCCAATGCTGACCCTGGTCACCTGCTATCCGTTCAACTCGATCGGCGCGGCGCCGCAGCGCTACATCGTCCGCGCCCGCGAGGTTGGGCGCCCGGCGATCGCGCGATCTCGGACCACGCCGCACGTCGATCCCCCCTAACCCGGAAAATGCATGAAGTGGCGCTGAGCCTATAGACACGGAAGGCCCCGAGAACGGAGAATCTCTTTTGCGAGAAGGAATTCTGACGTTCGAACGGAGCCTTGCCGATGAGCGATTCTGCCACACAGTGTGTTTTCTTTCCAGAGCTTCTCAAGCGTCCCGTCCAGGTACAGTTCGACACACCGACTACGAGCGTGGATGGCGGTGCCGTCTTGCTTGCGGCACTGGATCGCAAGATCGGCCTGACCGAGCGGTTGGCAGGAGCGATCCGTGACCGCCGGCAGCCGGGCAAGGTCGCCCATGGTGTCTTGGACCTGGTACGGCAGCGCGCCTTCGGCTTGGGGTGCGGCTACGCGGACTGCAATGACGCGAAGGCATTGCGCCAGGATCCGATCCAAAAGCTCCTGTTGGCCCGCGACCCGCTGGTCGGCCGGGGGCTTGCGGACCAGGCGACGTTGAGCCGGTTCGAGAATGGGGTCGACTCGCGCGATCTGTACCGGTTGGCCTCGGAGCTGATGGATGTGGTGATCGAGCAGCACCACAAGCGGCGGCCCGGCCGCCGCGTCAAACAGATCACGATCGACCTGGACCCCACCGAAGACAGAACCCATGGTTGCCAGCAATTGGCTCTGTTCAACGGCCACTACGACACCTGGTGCTATCTACCGATGCTGGCCTTTGTCACCTTCGACAAGGAGCCTGAGCAGCAGTTGGTGGCCGCGATACTCCGCGGAGGGCTGGCACCGGCGAGTCAGGGCGCCGTTGGGCTGCTGCGCCGCTTGCTCTCGCGACTTCGGCAAAGGTTTCCTCACGCTCGCCTTCGCGTCCGCCTCGACGGCGGATTCGCGAGCCCCGAGATCCTTTCCTTTCTCGAGCATGAGCAGGTCGAGTACCTCGTGGCGATCGGGAGGAATCCTGTGCTCTCTCGCCGAGCCGAGCCGCTCATGCAGCGGGTGCGTCGGATGACCGAGCAGAGCGGCCAGAGCGAAGCCGCCTTCGACGAGACGAGCTATGCGGCGAAGTCGTGGAACAAGTTGCATCGGCGCGTCATCATGAAGGCGGAGGTCGTGCGGCTCGGTACCTGCGAGCCGCGTGACAACGCGCGCTTCGTGGTGACCAACCTGCCCCACTCGCCCGAGATCGTCTATCAGATCTACCGCGGTCGCGGCGACTCCGAGAACCGGATCAAGGAGCTGAAGAACGACCTTGAAATGGATCGCACGAGCTGCACCCGCTTTCTTGCCAACCAGTTTCGCGTCCTGCTGACGGCCGCCGCTTTTGTGCTCTTCCAACAGATGCGGCTCCGCCTCGCCCGCTGCACGAACGAGCGCCCGACGGTGGGCACGATGCGCCTGCGCTTGATCAAAATCGCCGCCCGCGTGGAGACCTCGGTGCGGCGTGTGGTACTCCACCTCGCCCAATCGCACCCGTGGGCCGAGCAGTGGCGGCTCCTGGCTCGAAGTTGTGGCGCCGCCCCAGGATAGAAAGCACTTCTTTGATTTCCACGCCGGATCGCAACCGGCCGTCCATCTGGCCGGCATCGGCGGATGCCTGCTCCGCAAACACCGCGCGGGCCCTCCGTCTTCACGACAAGCTCGTTCCCACACTTTTTCGGGCTTCAACCGGCCTGCGAAATCCGACGAAACTGTAAACTTGGTGATCATGGGCTCCGAAAACGCCCTTGGCTGAAACCTTCATGCATAGTCCGGGCTAACGATGCGCGGCACCCGCCTTGCAGTTTCTTGAGACTGAAATGGAGGCGAACAATGAATCAGTTCGTAGTCGGAAAGAATGACCGAATCAGGAGTACAGACTCCAAAAACCTTGCCGAATCGTCGAAGCGGAGGGCGCTCTGCGCGACAGCGATGCTCGGCCTGTCGATGTTGCTGGTGACCCATTCGGTACAGGCGCAGGACGAACCTGAGTTGCTGACGGATCTGCGCGGTGGCTCTCCCTTCGAGCCGCAGGTCGGACCGACCTGCAGCGGCGGTACGGCGGTGGATGATGGCAGCATCGAGCAGGGCTACCGGATCGGCGCGTCGGATGTCCGGCTGGTGCAGCGCCTGACGCCCCCGAATTACCCGGCGACCCTCTCGCGCGTTTGTACCTGCTGGTTGACCGGCAGCGATGCCTCGTCGATGGCGTTCAACTTCCTGATCTATGGCGACGATGGGCCGGGGGGGACTCCCGGAACCTTGCTCGGAACCGTGCCCTCGACGGTGAACATCGGTTCTCCGTTCTCGGCCGGTTTCATCGGCCAGGACTGCTCCGCACTCGGGATTCAGATCAGCTCGGGCGGTGCCTACGTCGGCGTCCAGTGGGATGGCGTGGCGAACGAGGATCTCTTCGTCTGCGCCGATGAGACTCCGGCGACCTCGGCGGCCCTGGTCTACCGGTCGACCTCCGGCGGCACCAGTTGGCAGGCGCTCACGGCCTCCTTTCCGAACAATCGCGCGCTGCTCATTCGCTCTGAGTACACATTCAGCGGCACCCCCGACCCGGAGCCACCGGCCGGGAACTGGCTCACCACCGCGGCGCTCCCCGGGTTCCAGTTCAAATCTCGAATCGACGGTAACCGCATTGCGACCCAAGTCGCCGATTGCGTGCCCGAGACGCTCTGCCTCGCGGGGGCCATCCCCACCCGAACGGAGGTTTTCGTCCGCATCATCGGTCCGCGATCGAACGGATTCCTCTGGCCGGAAGTGATCCGCTTCACCATCGCCCGAGTCGAGCTCTGGGTCCAGAAGACGTTTGGAGGGCCGGTGAATTACTACCAGCTGTCCGGCGTCTCGCAGGTGAGCGACGTCTTGAACGGACTGGTCGATCGCGAAGGGTTCCTGCCCTGAGCTCTAGCCCTCGGCTCGGAAGAAGGTAGCGCCAGGCCGGCGGCATCTGCCGCCGCCGGCCCCTTACATCGCCCGACGTTCCCGCTCGACGCAGTAGCAGAGCATTTCTCTGCCGAGATGCTGGATGCGACCTTCCAGGCTCTCCCCAAGTCGCTCGGCGACGCGGATCGAGGCGCGGTTTTCCGGATGGATGAGGCTGATCACGCGCTCCTGCCGCCAGACGTCGAACGCGTGGGAGAGGGCGGCGCGGGCGCTTTCGGTCGCGTAGCCGAAGCCCCAAAATGGCCGCGCCAACGCCCAGGCGAGCTCGAATCCCGGCCATCCTTCCGGGGCGGCAAAGCCGACCACGCCGAGGAACGCCGCGGTCGGCCGATGTTCCACCGCCCAGATGCCGAAGCCGTCGAGCTGCCAGTGCCCGATCATGAAGGCCAGGTGGCGCCAAGCCCGGCCGCGGTCCCAGGGCGCGCCCCCCCCGGCGAGGTAGCGCACTACTTCGCGGTCCGAATAGAGCGCCGCGTAGTCGGGAAAATCGCTCCCCCGCAGGGGGCGCAGCCGCAGGCGCTCGGTGAGCAGGATCGGGATTTCGATTGGGTCCATCCAACGCGTCCTCTCTCCAGCCGTCGCTCCGCCCGGAAGCCTCCGCTTGCCCGCCGGTGCCAGAGCGGCGGACACTCCGGCTGTAGGGACACCCTGCCAGGCATTCCAGCCCGGGCGGCCACCCGTCCCTCCCGAGGGAGACGCCATGCTTCGTCTCGTTCTGCTCCTGCTGTACCTCACCGCGCTGTTCTCCAGCCCGCCGCCCGCCGACATCGGCGGCGGGTTGGATCCCGACGGCTGATCTTCCGCCGGGCGAGGGGAGCCTGCTCGCGCCCCTCGCCGTTCTCTCTGCCGGGAACTGTACAGAGGGAACTACTTCGTCGTAGTCTTAAGTATCCGGAAAAGAGATCTATCTGAGGAGGGTCTTAAATGTCTCACTTCGAGCCCGAGGCCCTGCGGAGGATTCTGAGCGGCGAGGGCGGTCCCTTCGAAGCCGAGGACGCAGCAGAGCACCTCGTCGCCTGCGACCGTTGCCGGCCGGTGGCCGGGACCCTGCGCGAGGAGCTGCGGGCCGAGAATCCGAAGTTTGCCGTGGGCGGTGCGCTAGAGGTGGTGTTCGACCTGCTCGACCGGGAACGCCAATGGGGGGTCGAATCGCTGACCGCCCTGGCCGAGTGGGCGGAGCTGCGCCGCCTGCCGAGTCGGCGGAGTCAGCGCGAACGGGTGCGGATGGTGAAGACCTGCCACACCCCCGCTTTCTCGCAGCTCCTGCTCGGCGAACTCAAGGGGGCGTCGAACTGGGAGGAGGCCGAGTTTCTCGCCGCGCTCGCCCTGCTCGCCATCGAGTCGATGCACCAGCGACAGAAGACGACTCTGCACCTGAACCACGACCTGCAAGCCGAAGTCTGGACGGCGGTCGCCAACGCCCGGCGGCGGGCGGCCGAATGGCCCCGGGCTCATCAAGCCCTCGACAATGCGGAGCGTCACCTCAAGGAAGGGACCGGCGATCGCCGACTGAAGGCGGGGTTCCTTTCCATCACCGCATCCACTTTGGCCGATGAGGGTCACGTTTCCAAAGCGTTGGATGCACTGAACAGGTGCAAGGCGATCTACGAAGCCCTTTCCGATTGGGGGCTGCTTGCCCGGACGCTCGTTAAAACTGCGAACGCCCTGGCGGGAACTGAGCCCGCCAAAGGTCTCGCGGCGCTCGATCAGGCTGACCCTTTGATTCCGACCGGCGACTCCTATCTCCTGCTTCTGGCCGAGCTGCTTCGAGTGGAGTGCCTTCTCGAGGTCCGAAAGCCGCTTGAGGCCCTGCCGGTGTACCGGCGCTGCTCCCGGCTGCTGCTCGCTACCAATCCAACGCCAAGGATGCAAGTCCGCGGCAAGTTCACGGGTGCCAGACTTCTTGATGCCCTTGGATATTCGCTACCGGCGGAGCGTCTCTTCGACGAGGTGGTGGACCGCGACATCGAGCACGAACTCTACAAGGATGCCTTTCTGGACCTCCTCTATCTCTACGCGCGCCACATGAAAGCAGGAGATCCCGACAAGGCGGCGCACGTCTGCCGGAGGGCGCTTTCGGATCCGGTCCTAGCAGCGGTCGCGCACGAGCAGCTCCAGGCTCTATGGACGCTGCTGCTCGAAGCGGTCGCGCTCCATCCGATCAGCCAGGACCTGCTTCGCGGCTTCCGGCAATACGTCAACGTCCACTGGAAGCACCCCTCGGCCACAGCGCCTTGGCTGGCTGCGCGGTGACGAAGCCCCGGCCTTTATGGCCGGCTGGACGTTGTAGGCATAGATCGCGAATCGCTGAGGGCCGATGGGCACACTCTCCCCCGGTCACCCGAATGCGCAGCTTCCGTCCGGCCGCCAGCGTGGTGGGCGGGATGAACACCCCTTCGACGTTGTTGATCGCGTCGCGCGCTCTCACCACCACGGTCCGTAAGGCCGGAGGCGCGTCCACACAACCGGCGCGCGCCCCCGGCGGTCGGGCCGGTGGGCGCGCACAGATTTCATGACCCGGGCGGAGTGACGAAGAACTCGCCGCCGTCGACGACGACCAAGCCCGCGACCGCCTCGAGCCCTTCAATGAGCGCGCTCACTTGCAAGCTGCAGGCTGGAAGGCCGGAAGACAAGTCAGGTGCAGATACGACGCGAAACGCATTCCGGCGGCCGTTTCGTCCGTACCAAGTGACCCGCCGCTCGCCACTCAGCCGGGTCGAAAAGAATACGCAATCCCTCTGGAGGCCAATCTGGCCGCGCGTAAGAATATCGCGGATTACCACCCGCTCCAAAGAGGTAGCAAAACCGCGACCAGCGACGCCACCGAACGTGCCGTCCGCGACTTCGGTACTACCCTGAAGGAAGACATAGCCACCCCGCGAGATGAAGGTTAGTTTTTTATCCATGAGCTCGGGGGAAGGAGGTGGCAGCGCCGTGACTTCCTCCTCGATCTGCACTAACGGCCGCACATCCAGGCCCGAAGTCTGGGAACGACCGGGCACAGCCGTACCCACAAAGCAGGCTAGGGTGAAGAAGTACCTTGCGCAGGCGAAGATCTTCTTGCGGTTCATGGCTGGCTCCTTCATTGTGACCATCATTCAGTTCACCGGCTGGACGTTGTAGGCATAAACCGCGAATCGCTGAGGGCCCATGGGCACGTTCTGCCCCGTCACCCGAATTCGCAGCTTCCGCCCGGCCGCCAGCGTGTTGGGCGGGATGAACACCCCTTCGACGTTGTTGATCGCGTCGCGCGTGGATTGGATTCAAAAAGCCACCAAGTCAACCGGCGCGCGCCCCCGGCGGTCAGGCCGCGGGGCGCGCACAGATTTCATGGCCCGGGCGGAGTGATGAAGAACTCGCCGCCGTCGACGACGATCACGGCCGCGATCGTCGTCAGGCCTTCCAGGAGATCCCTGGCCTGTTCGCTGCACTCCGGAAGGCCGGAGGACAGGTCCGGCGCCGAAACGTAGCAGAACGTATTCCGGCGGCCGTTCCGCCCGTACCAGGTGATTTGCCAGTAACCGCTCAACTCGGTCGAAATCCGAACGCAATCCCGCTGGCGACCGACCTGTCCGCGCGTCAGGATGTCGCGAAATACTGACCTTTGCGTCGCATTCGCGAAGGCACGGCCTACAATTCCGTCGAAAGTGCCGTTGGTTGACTCGATCGTACCCTGGAGGAAAATGTAACCGCCGCGAGACACAAAAATCGATTCTTTGTTTAGCAGCACCGGGGGACTGGTCAAGCCTGTCGTGAACTCCCCCTCGATCCGGAACAACGGCCGGACGTCGAGGCTCCCACTCTGGGCGCGGGCCGGTTCGGTGACGCCCACGAGGCAGGCGAGGAGGAAGCAATACCTCACAAAGGCGAAGATCCTCTTGCGTGTCATGGCTGGCCCCTTCGTTGTGCGCATCGTTCAGTTCGTCGGCCGGACATTGTAGGCATAGATCGCGAATCGCTGAGGGCCGATGGGCACGTTCTGCCCCGTCACCCGAATTCGCAGCTTCCGACCGGCCGCCAGCGTGTTGGCCGGGATGAACACCCCTTCGACATTGTTGATCGCGTCGCGGGCTCTCGCTATCACGGTCCGTTGGGCCGAAGGCTTACACGCAACCTGGACGCGCCCCGCGCTGTCAGGCCGCGGGGCGCGCACAGATTTCATGACCCAGACGGAGTGACGAAGAATTCGCCGCCTTGGTCGACAATCACAGCCGCGATGGTCGTCAGTCCTTCGAGCAAATCGAGGGCCTGTTCGCTACAAGCGGGGAGTCCTGAAGACAGATCCTCGGCGTAGACGTAGCGAAACGCGTTCCGCCGGCCGCTTCGGCCGTACCAGGTGATCTGACTCTGCCCCTTCAGGCCGGTTCCCAGGAAGACGCAATCCCGCTGGCGGCCGATCTGGTCGCGCTTCAGGATGTCGCGAAGCACCGTTCTTTGCGTCGAATTTGCAAATGCACGACCTGCGCCGCCACTGAGCCTTCCGTCGGCACTCAAAATGCTGAGCTGGAGGAAGACATAGCCGCCGCGAGACACGAAAGTCGAGCTTTGGTTCAGCAGCACCGGGGGACTGGTCAAGCGTGACGTGAACTCCTCCTCAATGCGAAACAACGCCCGAATATCCAGGCTCGATGTCTGGGAACGCCCTGGCACAGCGGTGCCCACAAGGCAGGCGAGGGTGAAGAAGTACCTTGCGCAGGCGAAGATCTTCTTGCGGTTCATGGCTGGCTCCTTCGTCGTGCTCATCATTAGTTTGCCGGCTGGACGTTGTAGGCATAAACCGCGAAACGCTGAGGCCCCATGGGCACGTTTTGCCCCGTGACCCGAATTCGCAGCTTCCGCCCGGCCGCCAGCGTGTTGGGCGGGAGGAACACCCCTTCGACGTTGTTGATTGAGTCGCGCGGATCGCTCTCCCTCAAGGGGGTCAAAAACTTCCAGGAGAAGCCGGTGTCCCTGCCCCCGCCCGCCACCACGTTCTCGCGGAAGAGGTTGCCGTAATAGGTGCCGACCACGAGACCTGCCGCGTCCAGCACTTCGACCGTCAAGTTCAGGTCGTTGACCAGCGCCCCTTGGGCAGAAGGCCCACTCAGCACACCGGAGGGCGGATCCGACCAGGCGATGGTGATGTAGGTGGGGAACGCTGGATTCCCAATCGTTCGGGTCCACTGCCGCACACCCAAGGTGACCACTCCACCGAGCGGGTTGTCGTTCCAAAAGCGCTACACGGCGGGGTCGGTCAAGCGGTCGAGGCTCACCCGCCCCCAACCGGTGAGCGGGCTCGGCCGGTGGTCTTGGCCGGGGACGTGCCCCAGGCTGTCCGCGGTCGCGATCATCGCGGCTTTCAACAGGGCGGGCGACGGATTGTTCTGCGGCTGGTCGAGAAACCACTTGCGCAGCAGCGCCGCCACCCCGGAAACCACCGGGGCGGCGAAGCTGGTACCGGAGCCGTAGGTGTAGTAGTAGCCGGTAGTGACATTCGACGGCTCGTACTTCTTGCAGCCGACGGGCAGGTCATACGAAGACACACCCACCAGTCCGAACGGAACGGTCGAGAAGATGCGGACCCCGGGGGCGACCAGATCGGGTTTGATGCGGACGCGGCTCGCGATATCGGCCCCCGCCGAGCCGCCGAAGAAACGGCCTCGACCGCTGAACAGGCCCAGCACATCCGCCCGCGGTGCGTCTTGATCCGGTGGCCGCAACGCCTCCGTGTACGCGCAGGGAATCGCCGGGCCGCCGACGGCTGCGGCCGGTTGCCAGCTGGTCGTTGCACCGACGGCGATCACGTTCTTCGCGGTCGCCGGACTGGCCACGGTGTTGAAGCGGGCCGGTCCGTTCGAGTACTGGTACGCGTAGTTGCCGGCCGAGAAGACGAAGGTCAACGGCTCTTTCGCCGAAGTCGCTACGTTGGCGTCTAGTGCCCGCTCGTCGAAGAAACGGGCGGTGAGGTCGTAGGTGTTCAGAGGGTTCGGCGCCGGCATTTGGTTTCCGCCGGACGCCAGGTTCCAGCTCTGGTTGCAGATCGCGGCGCGATCGGCAAGGGGCACACCGAAAACGAGTTTGAGCGCATCGTCCTGTCGGTCCGGGATCTTGATATTGGCGGCAGACATTGGAACGACCGCCAGGCGCGTCATCGGTGCGATACCGGTTCCATAGGCATAGCCCAGACCGTCGACTCCTCCACCGCGTTCTCCCCCCGGCAGCGTCACCGGATTCGCGGCCCCGGCCACGATTCCCGCCACCATGGTGCCGTGTCCGAGCCTGTCCCTCGCGAATGCTGCCGTCGGCACGCCCTCGAGCAGCACCAGCCGCTCCGGATTCTCTAGATCCGGGTGGTGATCGTCGGTTCGCGGGTCGTACCTTTCCATCTGCTTCCAGCCACGGTCGTAACCGGTGTCGAAGATCGCGACCACCTGTTGGTTCAACGCCGTCGAAAGGCGCCGGCTTTCGAGCCAGGCGAGGTAGCCGGGCGCGCCGAGGGTGCCGGAGGTTCCGGCGCGCCCCGCCACGATCAGCCCTACCCGTTCGTCGCTCCAATCGGCGGTCCCGGAATAGGTCACGCTCAAAAGATCCGGGTCGTCCTTCGCGAAGGCGGCGAGGGCGGTACCGCTCGCCGTCACTTCGACGAAGCCGGATTCACCGGTGCCGCCGCCCTCGACTGCGCCCAGAGTCATGGTCGTCGCGAGCGAAGCGCCTTTTTGCGCCAGGTTGACGCCGCCGGTGAACTGCAAGGAGAAGCCGCCGCTCACTTCGGCGAAATACTCGGGCGAGACGCGATCGGTCGTGAGGTAGGCATCAACCCAAGCGAGGTAGCTCGCGGCGGCGCACGAGGTGATCGCCGCTTCGCTCGGCGCGAGCACCAGAAACGCCCGCTGCGCGAAGGCAGCTACAATCTTTGCGCCGCAGGTGCCGAGCTGGTTGAGCCACTCCTCCTGCACCGGATAGGCGAATTGGACGACGAAGCGCTCGGGGACGGCCAAGGGCGGGAAGGTCGAAGGAAATCCGAGCGCGACGCGGGTTGCCGGGTCGGTCGGCTCGATTTCGTGCTGCGGCAGCTGAATCTCACGCGGCAGCCCGACCGAGTAGGCGAGGCCCGCTTTGCCAAGGGCGCTCTCCAGGGCGGGGAGGTCGGTTGGCGCGACATACGCGGCGACCCCCTCCGGGTAGTCGACCCAGGCAGTGCCCAGCAGGGGGAGCACTTCCCGGGGCAGCGGTTCGGCTTCGCCGGGGCCGGTGGTTGCGATTCCTTCTTCCCCTTCGGGCATCTCGAAATCGGGGGTAGGCAGCGCCTTCTCGATCTGAACGTAGGTCAGGCCGGCGAACGGGCCCTCCCAGGGTGCTGTGTGTCCAGGGGAAGTGAAAGCGAGTGCCATCCAGATTGAAGCGAACAGGAGCTTGGTTCTTTGCATCGGTGCCTCCTACGATTGGGCCGCCTCCGCGTGACGGCGCATTTCAGGATTGTTTCACGCTTTTGTCCGCATGCTGCTACCTTGACGAAGAAGCGGCGGAAGCCGGCAACCTCGCGGACTTCCGACGGACAGACCTGGCCCCGGGAATGGGACCAAGAGGTCTTCCGAGAACCGCAGGGTCCGCGACAGGATTTCGAACACCTGGAGGTCGAACGCCGATTGTCGCGTGACAAAGGCAGGGCGGCGAGCAAGGGGAGGAGCGCGAGCGGGGCGCAGGTGGCCGGAACAAGTGGGATCTTCTGGAATCGCATGATTGCTCATTGCAGCCCTGTTTCTTAAAGCTGTGCCGAGTTTTTGGCATATTCCAGACAGGCTGCCGAGGGAGCCAAGAGATGTGCCGGCCAAGCGCCATCGCGCCCGGGAAGCGAAGCTGCGAGCCGACCAGGCGCTTGCCCCGCCCGGCAGCCGGTTCTCGCGACGGGAAACCGCTTCCTGGGCCGGAGAGCCGCTCTATGGGCCGGCAAGCGACCTCTTGCGCCGTAAGGCCGCTTGCCGAGGCGGGAAGCCGCTTCCTGGGCTGGGAAGCCGCTTCCTGGGCTGGGAAGCCGCTTCCTGGGCTGGGAAGCCGCTTCCTGGGCCGGGAAGCCGCTTCCTGGGCTGGGAAGCCGCTTCCTGGGCTGGGAAGCCGTTTCCTGGGCTGGGAAGCCGCTTCCTGGGCTGGGAAGCCGCTTCCTGAGCTGGGAAGCAAATGTGCGGGCGAGGAAGCCGCCAGCCAACCCTGAGGGGCGCTTGCCCTTGCCGTCAGCTCTCCGCAGGCACATCCAACCGCTTTCCCGCCCGTTCGATCGCTTTGGCCGGCGCGCGGGCTTCGGTTGCGGCCTTGGGTTACTTGGCCGCGGCGACGAGCCGCAGGACGATCGTGACCTCGGTTCCGTCAGGTGGCAGGACCCCGTCGCGGACCCGAAACTCGGTGGTCTTCTTGGTGTAGTCGCGCACCGTGTAGGCGCGGTTGCCGATCTTGCTGCCCGGGCAGGAGTAGAGGCAGATCAGGCAGCCGGAATGCGAGAGGTGAATGTTCCCTTCGTGGCCACCGAAGCGCATATCGAAGCCGCGCCCGGCGGGATCGCGCAGAATGTCGCCGATGCCGAGCAGTTTCTTCCTGCCGGCGAGCCGCACGAGAACCTCCACACCCGGACCCTCGATCAACTCGTCGCTCGCTTTCGAGCGGGCGACGTTGCGATCGTCCCAACTCTCCATCCCGAGCGCATTGCCGGGTTTCAAACCCAGCCGCAAGAGCGCGGCGAGAACCGCCCGATCGGAGACCCGAGAACGAAACAGCGCAGCCCCGGCCGCCCCGCCGTCGTTCCAGACCAGGAAGTGGTACCCAGGCATCCCGAAGCCGAGCAGATCGCGTTCGAACCGCGCGCGTTCGACCACCGCCGGAAGCTC
>JANNIH010000075.1:0-68833 GCA_031404815.1 Holophagales bacterium
GGGCGTTGTTCCGACCGGGGTGGCTTTGGGTTTTGGCGGCGACCCGTCGCCGCGAACAACGCGCCGACGCGTGGGCCCACTACAAACTAGGTCAGCGCCGCCGCGAACTCCCCTGCGGCCCGCACCCGGAGGTCCGCCGTCATTCCCCGCTGCTCCTCCGGCGTCGCAAAGCCCCACTCGACCAGAGCGAAGCGACAACCGGCGGTCTCGGCGGTCTCGGCGTCGAAACGGCTGTCGCCGACGAGCAACAAGCCCCCAACCGGGACACCGAAGAGGCCGGCGATGTGGATCAGTCCCGCCGGATCGGGCTTGCGGGTGGGCAAGGTATCTCCGCCTACGACAACCTGAAAATATCGAGCGAGGCCGAGCCCTTCGAGGATTACGCGTGAGATCCGCTCGCCCTTGTTGGTGAGCACGGCGAGCGGGAAGCGTGGGGCAAGCTCGGCGAGCAGCTCGGGGATTCCCGGGTAGGGAACGGTCGCATCCAGGCAAACTTGCCGATAAAAGCTCTGGTACGAGGAAAACGCCGTCTCGAAGCGCTCGGCCGGGAACGCCGGGCCGAGCGCGCGGGCAACCAGCAACCGCGCCCCCTCCCCCACCATGCCGAGGATCGCAGGCACCGCAAGCGGCGCCATCCCCAGCTCGGCGCGCATCCGGTTGATCGCGGTCGCGAGATCGAGGCGCGAATCGATCAGCGTGCCGTCGAGATCGAACACGATCGCCCCCGGCGGCAAGCCCGTCCCGCCCACGCTCAAGCGACTCGTCATCTCTTCCCACCCCGACGCTTTTGCCTTTTTCTTCCGATCACGCCTCGATGAAATCGGCCACCACATGCTTCGGTAGCAGCCCCGCCTCGAAGCCGCGATCGAGCAGCAGCTGGACCGCCTTCTTGCCGGCGTCGCCGTACCCCCGGGTCCATTCGTTGACGTACATGCCGACGAATTTGTCCGAGCGCGCCAGGTCGTCCTCCAACCCCCTTGCGTAGCGGATCGCGTAGCCGAGCGCCTCGCTCCGGTGGTCGAGCGCGTATTCGATGCTCTCCGTGAGCAGGCGGCAGAGGCGGAGCTTCACCTCTTCCGGCAGCTCGCGGCGAATGCCGTTGCAGCCGAGCGGCAGAGGGAGCCCCGTATCCCCTTTCCACCAGGCGCCGAGATCGACAACCGCCTGAAGACCCTGCTCTTGGAAGGTGAGTTGCCCTTCGTGGATGACCACCCCGGCGATCGCTTCGCCGGAGGCGACGACATCGAGGATGCGATCGAACGGCACGAGGGTGGTCCGGACCTCCGGCTGCCAGAGCCGGAGCGCGAGATGAGCGGTCGTCAGTTGGCCCGGGATCGCGATCGTCTTGCCCGCGAGATCCTCACGGGAGAGCGCTTCGCGGGTCACGACGAGCGGGCCGTAGCCATCGCCGAAACTCGCGCCCGAGGGCATGATCTGGTAGCGGGAGGCCAAGTGGGCATAGCCGTGGAAGGAGAGGGCGGTGATCTCGTATCGGCTCTCGAACGCGGCCTGGTTCAGGCTCTCAATGTCTTGCAGCACGTGCGAGATCGAAAGGCCGGAGACATCGAGCAGCCCCTGGGTGAGGGCATAGAACATGAACGCATCGTCCGAATCGGGACTGTGCGCGATACGAACTTCGAGGGCTTTGGAGAGGGGGGTCGGCGGGGCGGCAAGGGTCTCGGTCATGGCGGCGGAAGGGTATCAGACGGGGCGGCCCGTACGTCTTCTCGTCGAGCTCGAGCGCTCGACGCAGTTCCCCCTCGACGTCGGGCGGCCCCTGGGCCGCCGCAACCCAGGTCCAAAAGACCAAACGGGGAGTCACGAGGAGCTGGCGCTTCATCGTTTCAACTCCGATCAGCGCGGTCACGCAGCCTTTGAGGCTATGGTAACAGAAGTGCCCCGGGAGGGCAGGCGCCCCCCGAGGCATTTGAAGCACTTCCGCCCCGTCCTGCCTGAGGCGAGCCAAATCACGGTTATACTCACGGTATGAAAACCGCGATCTCAATCCCTGACACCGTGTTCGAGGAGGCGGAGCGTCTGGTGGTGGAGCTCCAGACTTCGCGCAGCCAACTCTATAGCCGGGCGCTGCAAGAGTTTGTCGCCAGACACTCACCCGAGCGTCTGACCGAAGCGATGAACCGCGTGATCGACGAGGTCGGAGGCGAAGCCGATGCTTTCAGCCGACGAGCTGCGCGCCGCGTTCTGGAGCGGGTGGAGTGGTAATCGGCCAAGGAGAGATCTGGTGGGCCGATTTGGGGGAGCCGATCGGATCCGGCCCAGGTCTTCGGCGGCCCGTCGTCGTGGTTCAATGTGATGCCTTGAATCGCAGCCGAGTTGCAACCGTGGTCTGCGTACCCCTGACAAGCGTCCTCAAATGGGCCGATGCCACGGGGAATGTCCGGCTGACCGCACAATCGACCGGCCTCGAAAAAGATTCGGTGGCTAATGTCTCGCTGATCGTCTCCGTCGATAAGCAGCAGCTCACTGAATGCGTCGGCCGGCTGCCGCAGCGCTACTTGGACCAGGTGCTCGCAGGGATCGATATTCTGCTTGGGCGGTAGGCGCCTCGCGGCTACCTTCGCGGCCGCGGTCGCAGCGGAAACAGCGCGATGTCTTTGGGGTGGCAGGCTCCGGCGAACAGCCTTTGATCACCGCCGAGCGGTCAGCTTGCTAATTTCTGCCGCGACCTCGGCGGAGGACTTGCCCTGCTTCATGAACAGGACTCTGTAGTTGTCGATGCCGTACTTTCGATAGGGATGCTCTGACCCGGTCTGCCGGGCGTAGCCGAGGAGGATCTCGAACTGGCGACGCAACAGCGGTTCGGCAAGGGCAAGTCGGTTGGTCGCCAGGTACAGCGAAGCCAGGTTGTTGAGGCACAGCGCCACGTTCGGATGGTCGGGACCGTGGGTCTTCTCGGCGATCGCCACGGCACGGTGCAGCAGCCGCTCGGATTCGGGAACACGGTCCAAAGCCAGAAGCACCGTAGCCAGGTTGTTCAAGCCAGCGCCGACCGTGGGATGGTCCGGCCCAAGCGTCTTTTCGTGGATCGCGAGCGCGCGGCGCATCAACGGCTCCGCTTCGGCGAGACGGCTCGCCGCCCGGAGCAGGGAAGTCAGCTTGTCGAGGTGGCCGGCCACGTTCGGATGGTCCGGTCCGAGGCTCTTCACGTCGATCGCCAGCGAGCGCCGCAGCAGCGGCTCCGCCTCGGCGGGGCGGTTCGTATCGAGCAGTAGTGCCGAAAGGTTGTGGAGCGCGGCGGCGACGTTCGGGTGATCCGGACCGTAGCTTTTCTCGGCGATCGCGAGAGCGCGGCGCATCAGCGGCTCGGCCTGGGCCGGACGATTCGTTTCGAGGAGCAGCTGGGCCAGACTGTGGAGGATCTCTGCCAAGTTCGCATGGTCTGGCCCGTAGGTCTTCTCTTCGATCGCGAGCATGCGCCGAATCACCGGCTCCGCTTCGAGAGGACGGCGGGTCTCCAAGAGCAGCTGCGCCAGGGTGTAGAGGTTCTCCGCAACGTTCGGATGGTCCGGCCCGAAGCTTTTCTCGCTGATCGCGAGCATGCGCCGGATCACCGGCTCCGCCTCGGCGAAGCGGTTCGTCGTCAGGTAGAGCGCCAGGAGGTTGAAGAGCGCAGCGGCGGTGTGCGGATGATCCGGACCGAAGCTCTTTTCGGCGATCGCGAGAGCGCGGCGCATCAGCGGCTCGGCTTCGGCCGGACGTTTCGTTTCGAGGAGCAGCTGCCCCAGGTTGTGGAGGATCTCTCCTACTTTCGGATGGTCCCGCCCGTTCGTCTTCTCTTCGAGCGCGAGCGCTCTACGCATTTCGGCTTCGGCGCTCGGCGGCCTCTGGGCCGTCGCCGCCCAGGCCGAAAGAACCAAACAGAGAGTCGCGAGGAGCTGGCGCTTTATTTTTTTCATCCCCAATCAGCGCGATCACGCAGCCTTTGAGGCTATTGTAACAGAATCCTGCCGATCGCGATCACTTGGTCGCCGAAGCCATCCGCGCCTATTTGGCCTGGCCTCGTGGCGGCGAGGATGCCTCGGACTCGGCGATCATCAACGCCAACGCGGCTGCGCTGAATGCTGAAGCGGAGGACGCCCTCTCGTATCAGTTTCCCTTGTGAGGCGCGGCGAGCTTTACCTGGTTCAGGGAGCTTCTCGCGCGTCTCAAGACCCGCGAAAGGGTCGAGCCTAAGGAATCGATTGCGGCCTTGATCGCGGAGGAGCGAGAGGCCGTTGATCGTCTTGACCTGGGCGAAAGAAAGAAGTGATAATCTTACCTAACTACTCCAAATAAAAGCGGCGCCTACTTTCCGAGAAAACATGGACGACCATTACTTAATCCTCGGCGTTCGCCCGGACGCCACGATAGAAGAAATTAAATTTCGGTATAGATCTCATCCAGGCGTTCCATCCAGACAGATTTAACCGCAGCCCGGAGCATCTGTCTGCAGCTGAGAAGGATTCCCAGAAAATAAACGATGCTTATGCAGTGTTGTCTGACCCGAGTAGGCGGTCTATCTTCGATTCCAGCCGTCTAGCCTCCTCGGAATCCAGAGCCAGCCAGCCTCAGCACCCTCCCTGGAGGCCAGCTACAACGCCTCATGCAGAGATCGAGCGAGATCTCGGGTCGCAGGGCGGAGCGATAGACGGCGCCGGTCGGGAGTGCGACGACGAAACGCCCGTTCTCGTTGACCAGGAACTCGATCTGCCGCTCGGCCGGATCGACGATCCAGTACTCCCCGACGCCCGAGCGGGCGTAGAGGTCGAGCTTCAAGACACGGTCGCGGCGGGCCGTACCGGGTGAGAGGATCTCGACCAGCAGATCGGGAGCGCCCTCTATCCATCCCTGCTTGTCGCCGAGAACCGAGAGGCGATCGGCCGAGACGTAGATCACGTCCGGTTGCACAATGGAGTGTGGCGCGAGGTGGACATCGAGCGGAGCCAGGAGCGCGTAACCGCCGTTCGTTTCGGCGACCCCCTCCAGGTGTTGCCAGATCTTCGTGGCGACGAACTGGTGAGAAATCCGCAGGCGCGGCATCACGTAGAGGTTACCGAAGATCAGCTCGCAGCGGGGCTCGTCGGGAAGGTTCGCGTAGTCCGCGACCCGGCAGGGACCCGGTTCCTCGGAGAGGGTCAGCGGTGGGGCATCGAACAGGGCGACGGACATTGCAGCCTGATCATACGTGACTCGCCGACCGCTGTTGTGGTATTTTAAATCTACACCGAGGCGTCCCCATGCCCTTCGACTCGATCTTGTGGGACCTCGACGATGACCCGGATGGGAACGTCCAACACTGCGCAGATCATGGCGTCACTCAGGACGAAGTGGAGGAAGTGCTGATGAGCCCGGTGGATACCGACATCAGTCGATCCTCCGGACGACCGGTGGTGTTCGGCGACACCCTTGCAGGCCGGCACCTGATGGTGGTCTACGAGGAAATCGACTCCCGCACGGCATACCCGGTGACGGCTTACGAAGTCCCAAGGAGGCATCGACGATGAAACCACAGCGGCTGACACGCGATCGGCTCCTTTCACCCGAAGAGGCCGCGAATTACCGAGAGATCCGGACGAAGGTTGCCGAGGAGTTGCCCGACTTGGTCGGCCGGCATCACGAGCGCATGGCGACCATCGACCAGGTGACGGACCTCGTCAAGGAACTGAAGACGGCGCGCGAGGCTCAGGGATTGAGCCTGGCGGATCTGACCCGTCTGACCGGGATGGATCGGTCGGCCCTTTCAAAGCTCGAGACCGGCCAACGCCTGAACCCTACCTTCGAGACTCTCGTTCGCTACGCAGAGGCCGTCGGCAAACGTCTGGTCGTCTCTCTGGCATAAGCGCGCGAGCCCTGGTCCCTCGGCGCGCCAATGGCCTCACCCCAACCGCCGCTCGCAGCCTTTGCGTCCATTGTAACCGAGGGACCGCGGGGAGGCACAGGCCGTGGCGGCTCGGACGCCTGAACGGGCCCGAAACGCCTAAACCCAGCAAAATCGGGCCTTCCGGAGATCGCGACCGAAGTCCCCGCGTTCGCGACCGGATTCCCGGGCACCCCGAGCGAGGCCAGAGAGACCCGGACCGAGCTCGGCGTGTCCGGCGTTCCGGTCCGAGCGTTCCAAGGTAGGTGCGAGCGTTCACGAGTTGGATCGCGGGGTTCGGGACCGAATTGCTGGAGACCCGGAGCGAGGTGCGAAAGGACCGGAGCGAACGCGCGGAGATCGCCGCCGAGCTGCGAGCTGTCGAAAGTAGGTGGGAAACCCTGCGCTCCGGGTCGCGACGTTCGGGACCGGATTGCCTAACACGCAGAACGCGCCGGGAGAGGCTCGCAACCACCTGGCGGAAATCGAGACCGAGGTCGGAGCTTTCCAAAATCGGCGCGGCCGGTCGCGAACCGGGTCGCGGCAATCGGGACCGATTTGTGGGACACCCAGAACGATCAGCGACAAGCTCAGGGCCGGTGCGCGATGAACATGACCGAGGTCTGCGCCGTCTGTAGGGGGTGTGCGCGGTCGCGAGTTGGGCCGCGGTGATCGGAACCCCGGCGCTGAAGATCTCGAACGGGCTTCTTGTTCCTTGGGAGCCGCTTTGGGGAACCGGGAGCGAGCGTGTGGTGACTTCCGCTGAATTTTGGCCGGCCGGAGGCTGGAGCCGATCGGGGGGGTAGGCGCCCCCGGGGCATCTGAAGCACTTCCAGCTCGACCTGCTGGGGGCGAGCCAAATCACGGACATACTCACGGTATGAAAACCGCGATCTCAATCCCTGACACCGTGTTCGAGGAGGCGGAGCGCTTGGTGGCGGAGCTCCAAACTTCGCGCAGCCAGCTCTATAGCCGGGCGCTGCAAGAGTTTGACGCTCGGCACTCACCCGAGCGTCTGACCGAAGCGATGAACCGCGTGATCGACGAGGTCGGAGGCGAAGCCGATGCTTTCAGCCGGCGAGCGGCGCGGCGCGTCCTGGAGCGGGTGGAGTGGTAATCGGCCAAGGAGAGATCTGGTGGGCCGATTTGGGGGAGCTGATCGGATCCGGCCCAGGGCTTCGGCGACCCGTCGTCGTCGTTCAATGTGATGCCTTGAATCGCAGCCGAGTCGCAACCGTGGTGTGCGTACCCTTGACGAGCGTCCTCAAATGGGCCGACGCCATGGGGAATGTCCGGCTGACCGCGGAATCGACCGGCCTCGAAAAAGATTCGGTGGCCAATGTCTCGCTGATCGTCGCCGTTGATAAGCAGCAGCTCACTGAATGCGTCGGCCGGCGGTCCCGGGATTGTCTGAAATACGTCGGCCAGGCAATCGACGAGCCCATCGACCCGACCATGGTAGAGAAGCGGGTCTCGGCCCTTGTAGTCGCTCAGGGTCCTGTCGAGCCGATAGGGAATGGTGTCGAGCACCAAGACTTCGTGCGGCTTGCCGTCGAGCGCAAGGCTGCAAGCCAATCCCAGCTCGAACGGCATGTTGTACCGCGCCGCACGCCCCGCACGGCTCAGATCGTGGATCGAAATGCCGCAGGACTTGAGCAGTCCGTAGATCCTCTCGAGGCGACCCTGGCCGCGCTCGCGAACCTCCAAGACACAGCGGGGCGTCTGGCCAAGGAATACGAGGGTGCCGACCAGCCTGGCGAAGAGCGGTTCGTACTGCCTGTCGTAGGGAACATTCAAGAAGACCGACTTGGGGTCCGCCTCGAACATTTGGGCCTACTTGCTGGAACGGCTGGGCTTCTTCTTCATGACGGTCTCGGAGGCTGCCGCTTTCGGACGCGGCGAGTCCACAAGGCGAAGCAGTTTCTTGGCGAACTTCGCTTCTGAGGGCCTAATCCCAACTGCGCGGGCAATCTCGCTGGCCGTGCCCTTCGTCAGGCGGATCTTGCCGGTCCGCAAAGGGTATACACGCCCTTCGCCTTCTCTTTCCGTGGGGGAGGTCGGCTTGTCCATAGGACTTATTTTACTCCATCTTCTCTCCGATTGCCCCTCTGCGCGCAAGCTTGCCCGCGTTCCCAAAGGCCTGGTCATGGGTTCAGCGAGGCAGTCAGGCTATCGATCGCCGCTTCCACCTCGGCGGTGGACCTGCCCATTTTCTCCAGCAGCGCGGCGTAGTTGGCGCGAACCGCCAGCAGATTCGGGTGTTCGTGTCCCGTTCGGCGACCGAACTCCAGAAAGATCGACAGCGCGCGGCGCAGCAACGGCTCCGCTTCGACTAGACGGTTCGTATCCTGGAGAAGCTGCGCCAGGTTGTTGAGGCAAATGGCCACATCCGGATGCTCCGAACCGTAGCTCTTCTCGGCGATCGCCAGCGCGCGCCGCATCAACGGCTCCGCTTCGGCCAGACGGTTCGTCGCCTGGAGAAGCGCAGCCAGGTTGTTGAGGCCCGCGGCAACATCGCGATGGCCCGGGCCGTGGCTCTTCTCGGCGATTGCCAGCGCACGGCGCAGTATCGGCTCCGATTCGGACCAGGCTGCCAGTTTATGGAAGGAATTCCCTAGCCAGCCTAGGAGAGCTGCGTCGTCGGGGCGCAAAACCGTGGCTTTACGAAAGCTTTCCGCTGCGGCTTGGTACTTTGCTTGTTGGTACTGGGCGGCACCCAGGTATCGCAGTGTCTCGACGAGGTCTTCCTCCTTCTTGGTGGCCGCGTCCTCTAAGAGGCCCTCAGCCTTCGCGTATTGACCCTCGAGGTATGCCGCGATACCCCGATCCTTGGGATCCTGGGTTTCCGCGAACGAACGGAGCGCAGTCTCCAGCTGCTCGGCGTTCAGGCCGTACTTCGCCGCAGCTTCAACAAGCACCCGCTTTCTGTCCTCCGCGCTCAGCGCCTTCGAACCGAACGCCTGGCCTGTCGTATCAAGTACGACACCACCCAACTCGTGGACCTTGCTCCGGCGCATGAGAACGAGTTCGGCCGGCGCCGAGCCGCTCGGGATGTTGATCTGCGGGTTCACGAGGAACCAGTCATCCGACCTCTTGGCGCTCGGCAGAAGCTGGATCTTGATCTGTCGGCCTTCCTGATGCTGGGGTGGTAGGTCGAGCATGGTGGCACCGGCTGAAGAGGTCTTTTGAGACTCGTTACCCGCGTAGGTAAAGCGAAAGCCGGGAAGCGGTTTCTCCTCTAAATCGCGTGCCACCAAGAGGATCGCTGGCACTTCAGCAGACGGCAGCTGAAAGAACTCCCGCAAAACTTCCGGATGCCGCTTCACCCACTCATCCAGCTCGTTCCCCACCCAGAAGTGGCAGCTCTCTTCGTCGCCCCAGAAAGCCCGAATAGCTTTGCGCAGGTCGGCGGAAACCGTCTTCGAGACCACGAACACCAGCTCGTGCGGATGCTCCTCAAGAGGAAGAGCGCGGAGCTTCTCAATCTCCTTCTTGGCGACCGCGGCGGTGAAGGCCTGCACCCGCTTGCACTGGAAGACCACGCGGCGACCGTCTTTCCAGGCGACGACATCCCGCCCCTGCTCGCTCCCCGCCTCACCGAGATGCTCGGCGCGGTCGTAGCCTTCTCGCCTCACGAGCCAGAGGCACAGCCGTTCGAATTCGAGCGGCGCGAGCTTCTCAAACGGGAGCGGGTGGGAGCCACCCGTCATGCGGGGCTTGTCTTTGGCCGCCATGGCGTTCCTGTGAAGTCTGAAGGATACTCTGGAACTGGCGGCAGTCGCCTTCCAAAGTCCTCTGGATCTGCATAGGGATGATTCCGGCGCCTCCAACGGCGGTGCTAAACTGAAGTGCATGGCCACCGCGATCGCAGCGCACCCCGTTCCGTTGTCCACCGATGTGAACGGCGTCATCCGAGTTGGAGGAACTCGGGTCACGCTGGAAACCGTCGTCGGGGCTTTCGAAGCCGGCGAATCGGCCGAAGAGATCGCCGCGGGCTTCCCTTCTCTCTCGCTTGCGGATGTCTACGACACGATCGCTTACTACCTGCGCCATCGGGGCGAAGTCCGCTGCTACTTGGCCGAGAGGCAGAGCGAGGCCTCGACCATCCGGCGCGAGATCGAATCGCGGCCCGGATACACGGACCTTCGCGAGCGGTTGATCGAGCGGGCGCGCCTCAACGTGGCTCGGATTGCGCTCGAATGAGGCGGCCCTCCGCCGCAAGGGGATGGAAGTCCGCCTGACCTCTTGATTCTTCGCTCTCGCTCGGAATGGCGGCCGGCGCACCGTACCTGCCCGCGAAGAAGCGCTATTGGACCGAGGAAAGCGGCGGTCGAGCCGGGAATCCGCCATCGCACCGCGATGGCGACGATCGCCTCCGTGGAACCGCCGTCGGCGCGCGGAGTCCGCCATCGCCTCTGGATAGCGGCTATCCGCTGTGTAAAGCCGCTATCGGCCGTGGATAGCGATTATCCGCTTCTGGATAGCGGCTATCCGCCGTGGATAGCAGCTATCGGCGCCGGATAGAGACTATCTTCCTCTGGATAGCGGCTATCGGCACTGGATAGAGATTAGCTTCCGCTGGATAGCCGCTATACGGGAGCGATAGCCGCTATACGGAGCCGATAGCCAAGCGCTTCCGCCGCTCACGGTGTACGGCGGCTCCGCTCGCGTTGCGGCGTTCGCGAGCCGAATTCTACTTCCGATAGCGGCTTTCGATCTCTACTCCACCCCCCGCACCACCGCCCCGCCCTTCATGACGAACCGAACGTCTTTCACCGCCGTGATCTCCTTCGTCGGGTCGCCCGCCACCGCGACCAGATCGGCAATATAGCCGGGGCGGATTGAGCCGAGGCGGTCTTGCCAGCCGAGGATTTTGGCGGCGACATAGGTGGCGGAGAGCAGGGCTTCCGTCGGTGTCATGCCGTAGCGGACCATGGTGTCGAGTTCTTTCCAGCTGGTGCCGTGGGCGAAGACTCCGACGTCGCTGCCGCAGCCGATCGTCACACCCGCTTTCTTGGCGAGTTGGAAGGCCTTTTCGGCCTGCTTCATCCCTTCGGTCGGCGGGGTCTTGCCCGGGACGTAGCCGTCGAAATATTGGGCGTACGCCGTGTCGGCCGCGAGGGTGGGGAGGAACGCGACGCCGCGAGCTGCCATCAGCTCGAACACTTCCTCCGTGCCGCCGTAGCCGTGCTCGATCGTCTCGACCCCGGCGAGGATCGCGCGGCGCATCCCCTCCGCCGTTTGGGCGTGGGCGGCGACTTTCGCTCCGAGCGAGTGGGCCGCTTCGACCAGAACGTTCAGCTCGTCCTGGGTGAAGGTCGGCACCTGGCCGCCCCTCGGCCCGCAACGGTAGTCGGCATAGACCTTGATCCAATCCGCTCCGTGCCCCGCCTGCTCGCGCACCGCGGCAAGGATCTGCGCCGTGCCGCTCACCTCTTCTGCGCCTTTGGGCAGGACGAGATCCGGCCGGAAGCCGCGCGGCCCGGGGCCGTAGCAGCCGGTGGCGACGATCGCGAGCGTCGCCACTTCCAGGCGCGGCCCGGGGATCAACCCCTCCTCGATCGCCCGCTTGAGCGACAGGTCGGCGTAGCCCGCCCCTTCCGTGCCGAGATCGCGCAGGGTGGTGAAACCCGAGCGAACGGTCTGCTCGGCAAAGCGCACCGCCGCGATGGTGCGGTATTCGACCGGCTCTTTGAGCACCTGGTCGTTCCAGAGCGTCTCGTCGTACGGGTGGAGAAACAGATGGGAGTGCAGATCCATCAGACCCGGCAGCAGCGTCGCGTCGGGCAGGTCGATCGCGACCGCACCGGCCGGGATCTGGACCGCAGCGGCCGGCCCGACGGCGGCGATCTTTTCCCCCGCCACCACGACCACCCAGCCGGTGTGGACCGCGGCATCTCCCGCCGTGAACACCCTCGCGGGGCGCAAGACGTAGGTTCCGTTCGGCGCGACGGACGGCGGCGCGGCAGATCCCGGGATCGCGGCGCACAGCGCGAAGATTGCCGCCAAGGCGGCACGGAATAGGACAAGACTCTTCATGGAGCAACTCCTGTCGGTTCAGCCGTCGTTTCTTTCCGCCAGAGTACGAAGAGTGCCATTCCGAGCGCCGCGAGCGCCACCCCGCCCGCCACAGTTTCGGGCCAGGCCGACACTTCGAGCACGATCCGATGATGGCCGGCGGGCACTTCGACCCCGAGCAGATTCAGGTTCACCGGGCGGGTGGCGAGCACCCGCCCCCCCTCCCGCGCCACCAGAAGCGGCTGAAAGGCGCGGCGGACCACGGCGAGCCCCCCCTTCCCTTCGGTCTCGATCTCGATCCGGTCGGGTGACGACGAGATCAGGCGCACGCTCCCCGCGGGATCGTGCACCGGCAGGCGCCCGTACCCGGGCGAACCGCCGACCGTAACCACTCCTGAGCGCACCGGGTCAGGATTTTCGGTCACCTGCCGCAGGGCTTCGTCCTCTGTCGACACCGCGAGCAGGCGCTCTGGCCACCAGACCGGCGGCGCCGGGTCGACTACGGCGTAGAGACCTGTGGTCACGCCGAGCGACTCGGCCCGGTCGAGCCGCCGGAGGCCGGGGGTGTCGATCGCGGCGGGATCTTCGATCCGGACGACCGCCTGTACGCCCACCGAACGGAGCCAATGGACCCGCCGCTCCCAGTCGAGCGTCGGCAGCACATCGAGCATCGGTTTGAAGAGGAGAGAGTGCATCCCTTCGAGGTCGGGTGCGAGCGGATAGGTGAGGCCGTGGAGAACGCCCGGCGCCGGGTCGAGGTTCGCCGCCCAAAAGCGATCGACCGGGCGGTGCGGCCCGTTCGGCAGGTCGTATTGAGGGTCAGGGTTCCAGGACCGAACCCCTCGGATCGAGCTGTGCACCGCGGTTCCCGGTCCCAACCGGCGCACCCAGGGGGCGGGCTTGGCGTAGGGGGCCGTCTCGTCCGTGGTCGCCAGAGGGAAAAGCTGAACCAGAGTTAGAAGCTCCAGCCCGACCAACAGCGCGCCCTGCCGGTGGAGCGGCACGCGCGGCCGGGTGGCCAGCAAAGCGAGCAGGAGGGCGGCGCCCGCCAGGAAGAGCGCCAGGCGCCACGAGGCGACCTGCGCTTGAAGCAGGGCGAGCGCCATCCCTTGTTGGGCCGCCGGCAGACCGGAAGCGAGCGCACCGCCCGATTCGAGCGTGCGGGTGACGCCCGCCACCAGGATCGGCCCGACCAGGGAGACGGCGCAGGCCAGAGCCAGGAACAACCCCCCGGCGATTCCCGCGACTCTCCGCCAGACCCCGAGCCCCTGGCCGAGCGCCCGTTCGAGCCCCCAGCCCGCGAGGATCGGCAGGGCGAGCGCGAGCCAGAGAACGAATTTCTCCGGAAAGCGGAACAGGCCGAAGCTGACGCTCACCAGCAGCTCGCCCGAAAGACCGGCGAGCAGGGCGACCAGCGGCCCGGCCAGGGCGAGCAGCGCCCAGCCCCAATGCTTCCGGGCGGCGGCGGCCCCGAGCCAGAGCGCCACGATGCCGGCATAGAGGCTCAAAAAAAGCGGCACGCTCGGCAGGACCGAGACCGCCCAGATCGAGCGCGGACCGAGGTAGGTGGGCCAGCCGAAGGGGAAAGGCAGAATCAACTCCAGAAAGCGCAGCGGATGGAGCGTGAAATCCGCCGCCTGGGCGGCGCTCATCCCCAAGCCGCCGCGCACCGTTTGAGGCAGCACGCGGAGGGTGGCCACCACCTGGGGCAAGGCGACCGCGAGACCGACGCCTCCGATCGCGACCGCGCTCGCCACACCGCGCCGCCAACCGTGCCGAGAGATCGCCACGAACAGGAGGGGAACCAACCCGAGGGTCGCGGTCACCGGCTCGCCGCCGAGCAGGGCGAGACCGCAGGCGATGCCACCGAGCGCGATCCCGCGCCGGCCGCCGCGCACGGCGCCGAGCATCACCAGCGGCCACCAGGCGGCGACCGTCAAGACGTTGTAGAACGTGAGCGCCGAGAGCATCCACCCCGAGCCGGCATAGGTGATGCCGGCGAGCAGCGCGCCGGCTGGTCCCTGGCCGAGGCCGCGAGCCAGAGCGAACAGGGCGAACAGGGCGAGCAGCCAGTGCAGCGCGTAGTGGAGATTGAACGCGCTCCAGAATGGCAGCACGAGGTAGAACAGGTTGCCCGGGTAGAAGGCGAGCGCGTTCGGGTTGCCCCGGAACGGTTGGCCCAAACCCCAGCCGGGATTGAACGCCGGAATGCGGCCCGCGGCCAATTCGGCCGCGCCGAACGCTTTCTGCGGCAGGTGGGTCAAGAACACGTCGCGCAGATAGAGCGTGCGGTCGCCCAGTAGGGTCGGCACACACACCCAGGCCCAGAGCACGAGGGCCGCCGCGAGCACGGCCAACAGGGGGCGATGATTGGATTTCAAGGGGTGGATCTCAACGGGGCGGCGGTCCACCAAGAGACCTCAACTGAACAGGCTTTTGACCTTGTTGAGCACGCTCGGCTCTTTGACGTCGTCGCCGGCCAGGGCGGCGAGCCGGCGAAGCAGATCGAGCTCCTCGTCGCCCAAGTCTCTCGGGTTCGGCACCGCCAGCTCGACCACCACGACATGTTCGCCCTTGCCGCCACCGTGGACCCGCTCGATCCCCTGCCCGCGAAGATGGAAATCTTTGCCGTGCGCGGTGCCCGGCGGAATCTCCAAGGTCGTCAACCCATGCACCGTCTCGACCTCCACCTTGCCACCGAGCACCGCCTGGGGATAGGAGATCCTGTGGCGGGAAAACACCGTCGCGCCGTCGCGCTCGAAACGCGGATGCGGCTTGACCGAGATCATCACGTAGAGGTCGCCGGTCGGGCCGCCGAGGCGCCCCTGTTCGCCCTCTCCCACCAGGCGCATCCGGCTGCCCGTGTCCACCCCGGCGGGAATGCGCAGCTCGATCGTCCGCTCGCGCTCCACCCGGCCGGCTCCGCGGCAGGCCCGGCAGGGGTCGGTGACCACCCGCCCTTCGCCGCGGCATTGTGGGCAGGTGCTCGCGAAGGTGAGGAATCCTTGGGAGACCCGCACCTGGCCGCGCCCGCCGCAAGCGGTGCAGGGAGAGGGCTCCTTGCCCGACGCGCTGCCCGAGCCGCTGCAGGTGTCGCAGCTCTCCGCCCGCGCCACGCGCAGCTTCTGGTCGCTGCCGAACGCCGCCTCTTCAAACGTCAGCTCGATGTCGTGGCGCAGATCGGCGCCGCGCGAAGGGCCACCGGCCGCCCCGCCGGAACGCCGCCCGAAACCGAACAGGTCGCCCAAGATATCGGCAAAATCGCCGAACGTATTGGGATCGAAACCCGCGGCGGAAGCGCCGGCGACACCCTGGTGACCGAACCGGTCGTAGCGCTGCCGCTTGTCGGCATCGGAGAGGATCGAATAGGCCTCGGCCGCCTCTTTGAACTTCTCCTCGGCGGGAGCATCGCCCGGGTTCTTGTCCGGGTGAAACTGAATGGCGAGCTTTCGATACGCCGACTTGATCTCTTTGTCGCCTGCGTCCTTCTGGACGCCGAGTACTTCGTAATAGTCCCGCTTGGCCATCTGTATTTCCTGTTTCCTTGAGGTCGCGGCGTAAGCGTCCGCGCGCTCTAGCTCGGCTTCTCGCCCGACGCACGGTTCATCATCGCATCGGAGAGCACGCGCGAGACCGAGGTGAGATCGTAGAGCGCCCCCTCGATATCCGCACGCTGTTCGTTGGAGATCGCCACCCGCGCCTGGAGGATCGCATCGTGAATGCGTTGGCGGTCGTCCTCCGGGAGCATGTCGCGGAACTGATCGAAGACCCGCTCGTTGCTGTAAATCAGCCCTTCCAAACGGTTCTTGAGCTGGCGGATCTCGCGCCGTTCGTGGTCGCTCTTGGCGTTGTGCTCAGCCTCGTCGACCAGACGCTTGATCTCTCCCTCGGAGAGGCCGCCGGCCGGGTTGATCTGAATACTCTGGGTGAGATTGGTCGCCAGATCGCGCGCCGTGACGCTCACGATGCCGTTCGAATCGATCGCGAACGTCACCTCGATCTGCGGCGTGCCGCGCGGCGCCACCGGAATGCCCACCAACTCGAAGCGGCCGAGCGAGCGGTTTTCCGCCGCGAACTGACGCTCGCCCTGAAGGGCGTGGATCGCCACCGTGTCCTGGTTGTCGGCGACGGTGGTGAAGATCTGCGTGTTTTTGGTCGGGATCGTCGAGTTGCGCTCGATCAGCTTGGTGAACAGACCGCCGTGGGTTTCAACACCGATCGAGAGCGGGGTGACATCGAGCAGCACCAGGTCCTTGATGTCGCCGCGCAAAATGCCGCCCTGGATCGAGGCGCCGATCGCGACCACCTCGTCCGGATTGATCTCGCGGTTCGGCGCCCGGCCGAAGATCCGTTCGACCGTGCGCATCACCAGCGGCGTGCGGGTCTGGCCACCGACCAAGAGCACCTCGTCGATCTGGTCGGCGCGCAACCCCGCCGAGCGGAGGGCGTCCTGACACGGACCTTCGGTCCGCTCGACCAACTCGTGCACGAGCGTTTCGAAATGGCTGCGCGATAGGACGCGCGCGAGATGGCGAGGCCCGTTCTCGTCGGCCGAGATGAACGGCAGGTTGATCGACGCCTCCTCACCGTTCGACAATTCGCACTTGGCGCGCTCGGCGCCCTCCTTCAAGCGCTGGAGAGCCATCCGGTCGTGGCGCAGATCGATCCCGGTCTCGGCCTGGAACTCCTCGATCAGCCAGTCCATGATCCGGAGATCGAAGTCCTCGCCGCCGAGGTAGGTGTCGCCCGAGGTCGAGCGCACCTCGAACACGCCTTGGGCGAGTTCCAAAACCGAGACGTCGAACGTGCCGCCGCCTAAATCGTAGACCGCGATCTTTTTGCCCACCTGGGTCTTGTCGAGCCCGTAGGCGAGCGCCGCCGCGGTCGGCTCGTTCAAGATGCGCAGGACTTCGAGCCCGGCGATCCGGCCGGCGTCTTTGGTCGCCTGGCGCTGCGAGTCGTCGAAATAGGCCGGCACCGTGATCACCGCCTCGCGGATCGGCTCGCCCAAGGTCTCCTCGCAGAACTCCTTGATCTCGCGCAGGACGAACGCCGAGATCTCCTCCGGGCTGTAGTTGCGATCGCGAATCTCGATCTTCACGTCGCCGTTGCCCGAAGGCACCAGGTTGTAGGGAAGAACCTCGCGCGCCCGCGATACTTCGGGCGAATCGTGTTTGCGGCCGATCAGGCGCTTGACCGCGAAGATCGTGTTCTGCGGATTGGTGATCGCCTGGCGCTTGGCGATCTGACCGACCAGCCGATCCCCCTCTTCGGCGAAGGCGACGATCGAGGGAGTCGTGCGGCTCCCCTCGCGGTTGGCGAGAACGCGCGGTGCGAGCGCCTCGACGATCGCGACACAGCTATTCGTGGTGCCGAGGTCGATACCCAGGATTTTGCTCAATGCAGACCTCTCCCCTCTCGCCGCCGGTCGAGCCGCACCAATCTGGCGAATCGCCGATCGGTCACGCCTCGCCCGCCTCCGCGGCAGGCGCCGACACACCGCCGGATTTCTCGACCGGAACCGCAACCCGAACCATCGCCGGGCGCAACAGCCGGTCGTGCAGCAGGTACCCGCGTTGCAGAGCGGCGATCACGGTCGGGGCGGTCACCTGGTCGCTCTCTTCGCGCGACACCGCTTCGTGGAGCGCCGGGTCGAACGGCGCCCCTTCGGCCACGACTTCCTGCACACCCACCCGGCGCAGCGATTCCTGCATCTGGCGCGCGATCAACTCCACACCGCGCTTCAAGTCGTCGGCCGAACCTCCGGCGCCGAGCGCGCGCTCTAAGTTGTCGACCACGCCCACGAACTCGCGAATCGCTTCGGTCGCGGCATACCGGCGGATCTCGTCGCGCTCGCGCTCGTTGCGCTTGCGGAAATTGTCGAAGTCGGCGAGCGTGCGCACCGCACGGTCGCGCTGCTCTTCGACCTCGCGCTTCAAGCGGGCGTTCTCGGCGGCGAGATCGGGCGCGCGGCCGATTCCCTTGGCGGCGAACTCCACCCCCTCGACCGCCGCCACCGCCTGCTCGATCGCCGCCGCGACGTCGGGATTCATCTCGTCCAGATCCAACTCGGTCGCCGCCGACCCCTGTGCTGATCGGCCGGTCGCTTCGTCGTTCATCTCATCGCTCGCCATTCTTATGCTCTCCGCGGCTCATCGGGAACCGTACCAGCCAAAAGGCATCCGGCTCGTGTTCGCCATTTTCGATTCGTTCTAACGTCAGTCCGTTCTGCCGCTCTTCGTTTCACCGAGCGCGCGCGACAGCGCTTCGCCCAGAAAATCGACCAACGGGATCACTTTTTCGTACTCCATGCGCGACGGCCCGAGAATGCCGAGCGAGCCGAGCGCGCGCGCGCCGACGCCGTAGGTGGTCGCCACCAGGCTGAAATCGAGTTCCGAGGTGAGGTCGCTGTCGGCGCCGATCCAAACCCGTACCCCTCCCCCTTGGAGACAGCGCGACAGGATCGACACCAACCGCGCCTTGTCGGCGAAGGTATCGAACATCCGTCGCACCCGGCCGATGTCGGCGAGTTCCGGCTGGGCCAGCAGCTCCGAGGCGCCGTCGACCAGAACCCCCGGGCCGGTAGGCACGTCCAACGCATGCTTCGCCAAATCGATCGCGAGCGCGAGTTGGCGGTCCATCTGCGCCCGCTCCTCCGCCAGCATGCGGAGCAGCCGGTCGCGCGCCTCGCGGATCGTCGCCCCGGCGAAGTTTTCGGTCAGATAGTTGGAGATCCGAACCAGCTCTTCGCGCGGCACCACCTCGGGCACCTCGATCACCTTGGTCTCGGAAAAACCGGAGGAGGAGACCACGACGCAGAGCACCTTGCGCCCGGCCAGCGGCACGAACTCGACCGACGCGAGCACGGTCTCCGCGATCGAAGGCGTCACCACCAAGCCGACTTGGTGCGAGAGCTCGGAGAGCAGGTGCGAGGCCGCGCTCATGATCTGGTCCGGATCGCCGGGGCCGGTGCCGAGATGGTCCTCGATGTAACGGCGCTGCCAGGCGGGGACCCGGCGCACCTCCATCAGCGATTCGATGAACAGGTGGTAGGCGATCCGCGTGGGAACCCGGCCGGCCGAGGTGTGCGGCTGGGCGAGGTAGCCCCACTCCTCCAGATCGGCCATGACGTTCCTGATCGTCGCGGCGGAAAGCCCCAAGTCGGCCTGCTTGGCCACCGACCGGGAGGAGACCGGTTCGGCCGACAGCACATAGGAGGCGACCACCTGCTTCAAGATCTCGCGATCCCGCGGCGAGAGCTGCGGGACGAGCTTCTTGGGATCGGGGCGGTCGGCCATGGCATATTGTAGCTCAGTGCCCACACCGAACCGACGGCTCGCCGAACTCACCTTCTCGCTGGTCGGGCCAGGGCGGGTCGGATCGAGCCTCGCAGCCTGGGCGATCGCGGCCGGCGCGCGTCAGATCGCGGTCGCCGGCCGCGATGACGCACGCGGGGAAAGCGCGAACCGGGTGCCGCTCGCCGAGTTCTCCAGCGCGGGGCAGGATCTCCTGCTCGTCGCGGTGGCGGACGACGCGCTGGAATCCGTCGCCGCCGCGCTCGCCTCCCGGGGCCAAGCGGCGGTCGTCCTCCACACCTCGGGCAGCCGGACGGCCGAAGCGCTCGCGCCGCTGCGCCGCTTGGGCTCCGCGATCGGTTCGCTCCATCCGCTCAAAGCGTTCCCGACCGCTCGACCGGCACCGGCCGAAGCGCACGGCATCTTCTTCGGCCTCGACGGCGACGACCGGGCGGTGGCCCTCGGCACCCGGCTCGCGACCGCCTGGGGCGCCGAGTGCGGCGAGATCGCCCCGGACTCCCGCCTGCTCTACCACTTTGCGGCGACCCTCGCCGCGGGAGGGGCAACCACCCTGCTCGCCGTCGCCGCCGACCTCGCCGCACGCCTGAACCTGCCTCCGGGTGTGGTCGGCGGCTACCTCGAATTGGCGCGCGGCGCGCTCGACGCCGCGCGGGAGGCGACCGACCCAGGCCAGGCGATCACCGGTCCGGCGGCGCGCGGCGACCGGGCGACCCTGTTCGCCCAGCTCGCCCAACTCGGCGGGATCGCCCCCGAGATGAAACCTTGGGTTCGCGGCCTCGCGGCCGAGACCCTCCGCCAGCGGGAGCGGGTGGGCCTGGCCGGCGAATCTCACCGGCAACTTCTTGCGGAGCTTGAACAGGAGTGAAGGACGGGTCATTGGTGCTATGCTCACCAGCCCGTCCCTGAGGTCGGCCGGAATATGGTGTTCTTCAACTACAGCACAATGCAGATGGCGGCCAAGGTCGTCTACTACGGCCCAGGTCTGTGCGGCAAGACAACCAATCTTCACTATATATATAAACATACTGCGGGAGACTCGCGCGGCGAGATGGTCTCGCTCGAAACCGAGACCGACCGCACGCTGTTTTTCGACCTGCTGCCGATCGATGTCGGCACGATCGCCGGCTTCTCGACCCGCATTCAGCTCTACACGGTTCCCGGGCAGGTGTTCTACAACACGACCCGCAAGCTGGTCTTGAAGGGGGTCGACGGCGTCGTCTTCGTCGCCGACTCGCAACGCGCGATGCTCCAGGCGAACCAGGAGTCGTTTCGCAACCTGGAGGAGAATCTCGCCGAGATGGGCCTGTCGTCCGACAGCCTGCCGCTCGTCCTCCAGTACAACAAGCGGGACCTACCGGACATCTGTACGGTCGACGAGATGAACCGGAACCTGAACCGGAACGGCTGGCTCCACTTCGAGTCCGCCGCACCGCTGGGCAACGGGGTCTTCGAGACGCTCAAGGGGATCTCCAAGCTGACGCTGATGTCGCTCAAGAAGCGGCTCGGCCGGCCCGGAGAGACCCAGGCGCCCGCGGCCGGTCGGCCGGCGCCGCCACCTCTGCCGAAACCGGTCGTGCCGCCGCACACCGCCACCTCGACCCAGCTGCCGACGATCTCGGCCCCGCCCTCAGGCGTTCGGGCGCCCTCGCCGCAAGCCCCGGACCAGGCGCCGGCTCCCGTTTTCAATCCACAGCCGCCGCCCCCCCTGCCGCGGCCGGCGCCGTTGCCCGTTCCCGAACCGGCGGCCCGGCCGGCCGCGTCGGCCCCGGCCGGCCAGGCCGCACCGCCGCCACCGCACCCGGCGAGCAGAGTCGGTTCGACCACCGGCACGAGGCGGACGGTCGATGTGCTCTCCGAGCTGGAGAAGATCCGACGCGAGGCAGCCGCACCCTCGCCCCGAACGGTACCGAGCCCACGGCCGACTCTGCGCCCATCGCTCCCGGCCGCAGCGGCCGCAGCGTTCGCACCGGCCACGCCGACCGGCGCCATTCCGGGCGCCGCAAGCGCTCCGATCAGCGCGGCCGCCGCGCAGAGGAACGGCCGCGGCGAGCTGTCGCGCTCAATCGACCTCACGCTCAAGAAAGCCGACTTCGCCCGGGCGCGCCGCTTTCTGGTCAGCTTCCAGGTCGAAGACGAAGAGCATCGGGTGATGGATGCGGTCCGCGATTTGGAGATCGATATCCGCGACGCCGCCCAACTCGAACGCGTGCTGCTGCGCCTGAACATCGCGCTGCACGCCAAGGAATGACCGCGCGCCCATGAGGTGCCCTTTCTGTGCCGAGAACCGGGATCGGGTGGTCGATTCCCGCGAGAGCCGCGACGGCGAGGTGATCCGCCGCCGCCGCGAATGCCTGGGCTGCGGCCGACGCTTCACCTCCTACGAGCAGATCGAAGGCATCCCCTACATGGTGGTCAAGCACGACGGCCGACGCGAGGAATTCAGCCGCAAGAAGCTGCTCTCCGGCCTTTATCGCGCGTGCGAGAAACGACCGGTGTCGGGCAAGCAGCTCGAGTCGATCGCCGACGGTGCGGAGAATTTGCTACACGAGCGCGAGGACCGCGAGATCTCGACCCGCGACATCGGCGCGTTCGTGATGGAACGGCTGCGTGGGCTCGACCAGGTCGCCTACGTCCGTTTCGCCTCGGTCTACCGGCGCTTCGAGGACATCGGCTCGTTCACCGATGTGGTCCAGACGCTGATCCAGCGCCAGGAAGAGGAGTAACCGTGGCCAAACGGATCGCGTCGATCGAGCTGATCTCTCGGTTCCATACCGAGATGGAGCGCCTGTTTACCGAGGCGCTCGAACTCGGCGCCGATCCGGCGACCGAGTGGTGCCCGGAACTCGACATCGTGGAGACCGCCGAGGCGATTTTGATCCTCGTCGAAGTCCCGGGGCTGGCGCCGGAAGACATCAAGATCGAAGTGCGTGGCACAAGAGTTGCGATATCCGGGGTGAAGACAACTCCGCTCCCATCCGACAAGATTCGTTTTCAGCGCATCGAGCGTGCGCACGGCCGTTTTCGCCGCGAGGTGCAATTGTTCGTACCGGTCAACAGCCATCAGGGGTGTGCCCATCTGACCGACGGCCTGCTGGCCGTCGAGTTTCCCAAGGTCCTCGAGAAGCGCCTCGCTGCGCGACCGGTGCCGATCGAAGAGCGCGGCACGACGACCACGGATGCGGCGAAGGTCCGTGAGCAGGGTAAGAAGAAGCCAAGCGACGGGGAGGTGGGATGAGTACCGGTATGACGACAGGTGTTGCTGCCCGACCGCCCTCCGAGCCGGCCGAGGACGCGATCAAGATCCCGGACGTTTTGCCGGTCCTGCCCTTGAAGGACACGGTGATTTTCCCGTACATCATCCTGCCGCTCTCGGTGGGGCGGGACAAGAGCGTGTTCGCGGTCGATCGCGCGCTCGCCGAGAGCCGGGTGATTCTGCTCGTCGCCCAGCGCGACGGCGCAATCGAGAACCCGAGCGAGCCGGACCTCTATCCCGTCGGCACCGCCGCGATCATCATGCGCATGCTCAAGCTCCCGGACGGGCGCATCCGCATCCTGGTCCAGGGGCTGGCGCGCGCCCGGGTGGTCCATATCGGCCAGACCGAGCCGTACCTGCAAGCGAAGATCGAGCGGATCGACGATGTCGCGTTCGAACGCTCGCTGGAGACCGAAGCGCTGGTCCGGTCGGTCAAGGAGAGCCTCGATCGGGCGGTCTCGCTCGGCAAGTCGATCTCGCCCGAGGTGATGGTGATCGCCGCAAACCTGGAGGAGGCCGGTCGCTTAGCCGACCTCGCGGCGAGCAATTTGGATCTGAAACCGCTCGAAGCGCAACAGCTGCTCGAAACATTCGATCCGATTGAGCGCTTGAAGCGGGTGAGCGACCTGCTGGTGCGCGAGATCCAAGTGCTCACCATGCAGCAGGAGATCTCTTCCCAAGCGCGCGGCGAGATGGACAAGAGCCAGCGCGAGTATTACCTGCGCCAGCAGCTCAAAGCGATCCAGCAGGAACTCGGCGAAGGCGAGGAGCTGACCGAAGAGGTTGCCAACTACCGGAAGCTCGCCGAAGAAAAAGGGCTGTCGGTCGAAGGGAGGGAAGAGCTCGAGCGGCAGATCCGGCGCCTGGAACGGAGCCACCCGGAGAGCGCCGAGACGCAGATCATCCGCACCTACCTCGACTGGCTGACCGCGCTCCCCTGGGCGACCACCTCGGTCGATGATCTCGATCTCGATCATGGACGTCAGGTGCTCGACGACGACCACTACGACCTCGAGAAGATCAAAGAGCGGATCTTGGAGTTTCTGGCGGTGCGGAAACTCAAGTCCGATACGCGCGGCCCGATCCTCTGCTTCGTCGGTCCTCCAGGGGTCGGCAAGACCTCGCTCGGGCGCTCGATCGCCCGCGCGATGGGTCGGCAGTTTGTGCGCATCTCGCTCGGCGGCGTGCGCGATGAGGCGGAGGTGCGCGGCCATCGCCGCACCTACGTGGGCGCCCTCCCCGGTCGCATCCTCCAAGGCGTGCGCCAGGCCGGGACCAGCAACCCGGTGTTCGTGCTCGACGAGATCGACAAGATCGGCGCCGATTTCCGTGGCGACCCCTCTTCCGCTCTGCTCGAAGTGCTCGACCCGGAGCAGAACTACGGCTTCGTCGATCATTACCTCGGGGTGCCTTACGACCTGTCGCGCGTGCTGTTCATCGCCACCGCGAACATGCTCGACCCGATTCAGCCCGCCTTTCTCGATCGGATGGAGGTGATCCGCCTCTCCGGCTACACCGAGGAAGAGAAGATCCAGATCGCGCGCCGCCATCTGATCCCGAAACAGATCAAAGAGAACGGTCTCGAAGAGCGCCACATCGATCTGCCCGACGCGGGGCTGCGCAAGATCATCTCCGACTACACCAAGGAAGCCGGGCTGCGCAACTTGGAGCGCGAACTCGCGGCGGTCTGCCGCAAAGTCGCCGTCCGCGTCGCGCGCGGTGAAGAGGAGCAGCTGACGCTCGACCCGGCCCAGATCGAAACGTTTCTGGGCCCGCGCAAGCACTACAGCGAGGAGCTGCTCGATCGCGATCGGGTGGGGGTCGCGACCGGCCTCGCCTGGACCGCGGCGGGGGGCGATCTGCTGTTCATCGAGGTGATCGCGGTGCCGGGCAAGGGGCTGCTGCTGCTCACCGGCCAGCTCGGCGACGTGATGAAGGAGTCGGCCCAGGCGGCCCTCTCTTACGCCCGCGCCTACGCAGCCGACCACGGCCTGCCCGAAGATTGGTTCGCCAAGCGCGACCTGCACGTGCACGTTCCGGCCGGTTCGATCCCGAAGGACGGCCCTTCCGCGGGGATCACGATCGGCACCGCGGTGCTCTCGGTGCTCACCGGCCGGCCGATCCACCGGCGGCTCGCGATGACCGGCGAGATCACTCTGCGCGGCGACGTCCTGCCGATCGGCGGCCTCAAAGAAAAAGTGCTCGCGGCCAAGCTCGCGGGCATCCACGTCATCTTGGTGCCGAAGCTCAACCGGCGCGATCTGATCGAGGTCCCCGTAGCCATTCAAGAGGGGCTCACGTTCCACTTCGTCGAGCACATGGGCGAGGTGTTGGATCTCGCCCTGCTGCCGGTGCCCGAAGGCGCTCCACAACCGGTTCCGGCGCCGAGTTCGGCCGACGCACCGACCGCCTCCTGAAACCATGGCGCGTCGGCCGACGGGCGCGGAGTCCGAAGATCGTCTGATCGGCTGGCTCCGGGGCCTGGCGGGACGCTCCGGCGCCCGGAGCCCGATCGGTGACGACGCGGCAATCCTGTCCCTCGGCGGCGAATGGGCGATCACCACCGACAGCCAGATCGAAGGGGTTCACTTCCCCGCAGGGCTCGACCCCGCGCTCGTCGCGCGTCGCTTGCTCGCGGTCAACCTGTCCGACCTCGCCGCGAGCGGTGCAGAACCGGCCTGGGCATTTCTCGCACTTGCGGTACCGCCCGGATTCGAAGCCCGGCGGTTCTTCCGCGCCCTGGAGAAAGCGACGCGAGAAGCGGGCGTAACGCTCGCCGGAGGCGACCTCGCGCGCTCACCCCAGGGACTCGTCTCGAGCCTCACCTTACTCGGCCGCCGCCCGGCAGGCGGACGCTGGTTGCGTCGGAGCGCCGCCCGCGCGGGCGATCTTCTCTACCTCGGCGGGACGCTCGGCGAATCGGCGCTCGGCCAACGGCTGCTGGCCCGGGGCGCGGGCATGGATGCGCGCGGTCGGATCACCCTACCGTCCGAGCTCGCTCTGCCCCCTGCGCTGATCCCCGCAGCCCGGCGGGCGATCCGCCGACACCTCGCCCCGAAACCTCAGCTCGCGCTTGGGGCTGCGCTCGGCAGGCTCCGGCGTGTCGCCGCGCTCGATATCTCGGACGGTCTCGCGCGCGATCTGCATCGCCTCTGTCGGGAATCCGCTGTGGGGGTAGAGATCGACGCCGCGGCATTGCCGCTCGCGCCTGGTTTCGCCGAACTGTGCACCGCGCTCGGAGAGGAATCGCTCGCGCTCGCGCTCGGCGGCGGCGAGGACTACGTCTTGTTGTTCACATTGCCTTCACGAACCGCACCGCCGCCTGATGTTCCATGCATCCGGATCGGCCGCATCACGGCCGACCGAGCCATCGAGCTGTGCCTGGATGGAACCCAACGAGCGCTTCCACTGCTCGGCTGGGATCACCTCGGTTGATCTGAACGGAAGGTTCGAACCGAAGGGAATCTCTTCGGGGCGGGCTTTCACCCACCCCGAAATTCCTACTCTTCTCGGGCGTTCTACTCGAGAAACTTCTGCAGGCTCTGCGCCAACGTGCGCAGTTTCTTTTCGAAGCTCTGCTGTGCCTTTTCGAGCTGCTTGATCCGATTGGCCACACCGCTCTCGACCGCCGCAACGGCGCGACCGGCGATGCGCGCGACGCGCTGCCCGCCGCGACCACCATCTTCACGCAACTGATTGAACACCTCTACAGCGCCGGCATAGAAACGGCGACGACGACCTTCCCCTTCGTGCGGCAACCGATCGAGAAACAACCGGACATAGCGAACCGCGGTCGGATAGGAAACACCCGCGCGCTTACTGATCTCGGTGAGCGTCAACAGACCTGAACCGCCCGACCTCTTGGCCCGACCGGCCGCAGGGGCTGCCGCCGCAACCGGCCTGGCTTCCGCTCGCAGGGCCGGTCGACCAAGGGGACGGCCCGCCGGGCGCCCCACCTTGCCCACCGCTTTGCGCGGACGGCCGCGCCGTCCGATGTTTTCGGTCTTCAACTGTTCGAAAACAGCGAGTGAGCTGACGAGGTAGCGCTGCTTTCGCCCCTTGCCAACCGAAGGGATACGCGACTGGTACAACTTCTTGTAGCGCTGCAAGGTGGGCATCGAGATGTTCGTGCGGTTCGAGACTTCGGTGAGCGTCAGCACGCCTTCCTGATTCACCGCATTCACTGCAGCCGGTGCCGCGGGGGCCGCTTTGATCGCTTTGGCCGGCGGCTTAACCGCAGGCTGCTTTACTCCAGGCTGCTTCGCCGCAGACTTCTTTGCGGCCGGTGCCGCCTTCTTCGCCGACTTTCGGGCTGGGGTCTTTTGTGCCATGAGAGTTCGATTCCTCCGCTTTAGGAGTTGCGTTTCGAGCAATCCGTTTCTTCTTTAGGGGTTTTCACCGCTGCAAAGTATCGAGCAGCATCGACAATATGTCAACCAGCTACCTGAACATCGAACTTCTCATCAATACATCGGGGCGTCGGCGACTCGAACCCTCGCGCTGCTTTCGGTCATTCCGTTTCGGCCGCGAGCGCGCTTACAATAGGCCCATGATCCACGAAAACGAAAGCGAGAAGCGGGCGATCTATCGCGACGCACTCGCGGAGATCGACTCTCTCCTCACCGACCTCCTCGACCCGATCGCCGCCATGGCTTCCGCTGCATCGGCTCTCCACGCCCGTATTCCGGCCGCCAGCTGGACCGGCTTCTATCGCGTTGTCGCACCCGAGCTGTTGCGCGTCGGACCTTACCAAGGGGGAATCGGCTGCCTCGAAATCCCTTTTTCACGCGGCGTCTGCGGCGCGGCGGCCCGCGAGCGGAACACTCAGTTGGTCCAAGATGTCCATGCATTTCCCGGCCATATCGCCTGCGACGAATCGGCCCGTTCGGAAATCGTGGTGCCGGTGTTCGATCGCGCGGGAGCGCTGGTGGCCGTGCTCGATGTCGATTCGCGCGAGCCGGCCGCATTCGACGAGATCGATCGAGAAGGACTGGAACCGATCGCCGCACGGGTCGGCCGCAGCTGGCCGGTCGCGACCGATCGGTATTAGAAGTCGTCGAGCCGAAGCTCGCGCACCAGATAGGAAAGCGCCTGACGACTGAGCCCGAGAATCCGCGCAGCCCCGGTGCGCTGGCCTCCCGAAGCCACCAGGGCGTCGCGCACCAGGCGACGGCGCACCTCGTCGACCTGGCGATGATAAGCCCCCACCGGTGCCGCCTCGGGCTCGGCCTCGATCTCCAGATGCTCAGGGAGGATCTCGCCCCCATCTCCGGCGAGCAGGCAGGCGACGCGGATCACATTCTCCAGCTCGCGCACATTCCCTGGCCAGCGATGTTGCACCAGCCGGGCGGTGGCCGCGGCGCCAAGGAAGGGCGCTCGCTCAAACCCTGATCGATTCGCCTCCTTTTCGATCAGGTGCGCCGCGAGCAGGGCGACATCTTCTCCCCGTTCGGAAAGCGGCGGCAGGGTCACGCTCGCACCGCGCAAACGAAAGAAAAGGTCTTGGCGAAACGTTCCGAGGGCGACCGCTTGCGCCAGATCGCGATGGGTCGCTGCGACCACTCGGACATCGACTTTGCGCGGCAGGCTTTCGCCGAGGCGGCGGATCTCTCCTTCCTGTAAAACGCGCAGCAACATGCCCTGCGCCACCAGCGGCAGATCACCGATCTCGTCGAGAAAGACGGTTCCCCCTTGGGCGGTTTCGAACACCCCCAGCCGTTCGCGGTCAGCGCCGGTGAAGGCGCCGCGCGCATGCCCGAACAGATCCGAAAGCAGCAGCGTCTCGGAAAGCGCAGCGCAGTTGACCGGGACGTACGGCCCTCGATGGCGCGGACTGCGGCGGTGAATCTCACGCGCTGCGAGTTCCTTGCCGGTGCCGCTTTGCCCGAGCACGAGGATCGCAAGGTCGCCCGGAGCGAGCCGCACGATCCTTTCGAACACCGCGAGCAATGCCGGGCTTTCGCCAATCCAACCGGCCGGGCGCCCGGGAGATTTCCCGGTCGGCTGAGCGGGCGGGCGGGGCGCCGGAGGGCCGAACCGGTCGGGCGATCGCTCCGGCGAACGCGGCGCGAGTTCCCGCCGCAGCAACGCGAACAGAGCGGAGACCGGTTCGTCGATTCTGGCGGCGCCGAGAATCAGGAGCCCTGGTCCGCAGGGCCCGGACAGCTCTACCGCACCCCCCGCTCCAGCCACCAAAACGGACGGTTCGACCCCCACTTTTGAACCCGGTCTCTGCGCTCCGACCTCGAGGAGCAACCGAGCCTCGGGAATGCCGAACGCGACGAACAACGATTCGAGCGCGAGCGGATCGGTTGCGCTCGTTCGTTCGTTGAGCAGCCAAGATTCGAGCGCGACCCAAGGGCCGCGGTCGCGCGCTTCGAGCCATTCGGCGAAGCGCCCCGCCCCCTGGCGGCGAAGGATCTCGGCGGCGCGCCTGCGGCGGGTTGGCGGCACGATCTCCATTCCATCCGACCGCCGACGAAAAGAGTTTGTTGCGATCGATTCGAGGTCGAAAACCAATCGCGCCGCCCGTGCGGGTTCCAAGCGGTCGAGCGCGGTGGCATCCGCCTCGGGCTTCCGGTCGGCATCACCATGGGCTCCGAGCAGAGCCGCCGCAAACAGCTCGAACCAGGGGGTGCCGCTCGCGGCGGCGAGCGCCCGATCCCGCTCCCCGGCGAGTGCGAAGAGCGCCGGGATCTCCTCCGGTTCGAGCAGCCCATCGGCCCGATCGCCCGCCCCCTCCAGTTCGGCGGCGGCTTCCTCAGCCCGCCCCAACCAACCGAGCGCGCGCGCCGCGAGCACCGCAAGCTCTGGGGAACGCCAATCGCCACCGGAGCGACCGAGCAACGCCCGGGCGGCTTCAATGCGAGCGAGCGCCGCTTCGGGGCGCCCTCGCGCCAGATCGAGGCGGGCCTGAAGCTCCGCATCCTGAATCTGGCCGCGCAGATTGCCGGCCCGCCGATTCTCGGCCGCCGACGCTTCGAGGATCTCGCGCACCCCGGCGAGCCGGCCGCGACGCAGCCGCACCTCGGCCAGGTTGTAGAGCGCGAGCGTGGTCCGCCGCGGGCCGTCGCAGCCGGCGAGCAGGCGATGGACATGGAGAAACGCGCGCTCGGCTCCGGCGAGGTCGTCGCTCGCGGCGCGTGCGATTCCGAGGTCGTTCCAGAGCCCACCGGCCTCGAACCGGGGCAGGCCCCGACGCCCCGACCGAAGCGCCGCGGCGAAGCGCTCCGCCGCCTGACCCGCCCGCCCATCGGCGAGCGCCACCAGCCCGTGGGCCTGGTGCCGCCGCCAGGCGTCGCGCGGATCGCCCTCGACGCCATCGGCCTTGGCCAGGTGTCCGCGCGCAGCCTCCCGATCGCCGCGGTCCCAGGCCGCCACCGCCGCAATCAACGCCGCCCGCGCGGCGAGCGCTCCGTCCGGTCCGCCGGCACCCTCTCGGTCGGCCATGGCGAGCGCGCGCTCCACCCAACGCGCCGCCGCATCCGCCTCGCCGGTGTTCGCGAACACCCGAGTCGCGAGGTCCGCAAGCTCCAGGGTCAGCTCCCGAGGGAGCGGAACCGTTTCGAGTCGGCGCAGCGCCGCCACCGTCGCCCCGAGGCGGCCGAGCCGGAGCTGGCAACGGGCCCGCAGGACCCGAGCTTCGAGAGCGCGGTCTTGGCCCAAGACGTCGAGCGCCCGTTCGAACCGACCGAGCGCATCGAGCGCACGGGCAAACGCCAACCGATCCGCCGCAAGCTGCGGCGGATGCCGTTCCCAGACCGAGACCGCGGCTCGAAACCGGCCGGAGGCCACGAGCTCATGCGGTTCACCGAGGGCGGTCGGATCGTGCCAGAGGTCGCGCGCCTCGGGCCCGCCGAGCAGCGCTTCGAGGGAAGCCAAGTCTCTGACCCGCGCCAGGACCCGGCGACGGAACGCACCCGATCCGGCGAGCCAGAGCCGACGCTCCAGAGGGGCGTCCGGAGCGATGGCCACCAGCCGCTCCCCCGCCAAGGCGGATCGGGCATCGGCGAACGCGGGGTCCCAAAGAAAAGGCGCCGAACCGAGCACCTGGGCGACCGCTTCGTCGGCGGGGATCGGCGCCAGATCGAGCGCCCAGGCACTTTCGAGCGCCCGCGCCGCGCGGCGCCCTTCGCCCCGACCGCGCACCCCGGCCGCGCCGAAGCAACGCACGAGGAGATCGCGCAGCAGCCCTTGGACCGGCCCGAGGCGCCCCGGCCGCGCGGTCACCCCTCCGAGGCGACCGTTGGCACCGACCCGCGCGCCGACCCAACCTTCGGGGAGATGCCATCCCGCCCCTTGAAGGTGCGCGAGCAGAGCGCTCCCTTGGAGCACCACGGCGAGCCGTTGCCGGTCGGAGAGGAGCACCGTTTCGAGCGGCGCGCCCGAGCTGGGGCACAGAGTCGAATGGATCAGCTGCACGACACGTTTCCTCGGATCGGAAAAATCGCGCGAAGACTACCACTCCGGCCCGGGCAAAAGTCCATGCGGCGGCAAGAAACTTCCTTCGAGGAGGGCGCTAGCCTTCCTCCGGACCGAGGGCAGGCTCGCAGGCCTGTGCCCTTACGTTCCGATCGGCGCCGAAAACTGACGGCGCCCTTTGGGGCGGTCAAGGTGAGGGGGCCGGTGCGGTGAAGGCCCCGAACGGTTCGCCGACAAAGCCTGTTGCAGTCGGCGGACGGAGGCGCCGCCCTCGGCGTTTCAAAATGCACCGTACCTCAACTTCACATTGTCCAGCCCGCAGGCCAATGTGCTGACCACCACGATCGACTGGGCGGACCTTTTGAAGGATACGGCGTTGAATGTGCCGTAGGGGCTGATACAAGTGGCACTACCCGGTACGCCGCATCCCCCTACAGCGCCGGGTGCGGCAACAACAGCCAAGCGGTCCTCAACTCCCACAAGGTATCGGGATGGCAGAATTCAATCGCGAACGAGCTGCGGGCGGCAGGGGACGTCGATGCGGCTCCCGTCCGAGCGTCAACCAATCGGAACGCGAGGCCGCTTCGCCAGGTCGCGGGCGGCTTGGCGGGCGAGCGCGGCGGTGGCGGTGTCTTGGACTACGGCGTCGAGGAACAGCTTGAGCGCCACGTGCGCTTCGCGGTGGAGCTGCTCGCTCTCGAAGGTCTTCCTCATCTCGCGCACCATGGCGCGCACTTCAGCCCCGCGCCCCTCGCCCAGCAGAAGCGCCGCTTCTTCGAGACCCACGAGCGCCGCGTCGAGCGCCAGGCCGCGCTCCGCGAAGGCTCTCCGTACGGGAGGGTAGAGGGCGAGCGCTTCGGCCGTACGCCCGCTCGCGGCACAGATCCAGGCGGCCAGCCAATCGACGCGCAGGAGGTCGAGCTCTTTGCCCAGCTCGCCGGCCAAAGAGCGGATCTCGGGCAGCAGCGCCTCGGCCTCCGCAGGCCGGTCGAGGTGGAGCAGGTTGGTGGCCAAGTTGAACCGGAGGACACAGCGCGGACGGATTTCAGCGCCCGCATCAATGAGTGGCGCGGCCTCGCGCAGGGTGGCGACCGCCGCCGCCGGGTCGCCCTTCTGTTCGAGCGTGAAGGCGCGGTTGAGCAGCAGCCGGCCGCGAAGCGGCCCCTCGCCTTCGAGCGCCTGGGCGCGATCGTGGTGTTCGAGCGCCTGGCGGAACTTCCGCTGGTCGCGGAACAACGACGCTTCGAGGTCGAGCGCGCGGACTTCCGACAGCAAGCCCGGGTCGTCGGCGGCGCCGCGATCGAACCGCCCGCGGGCGTGGCGCATCGTGATTTCGGCGCTTTGGGGCTGGTTGGCGACGCGGATCGCGTTGGCCAAGAACAGGCCCGCGTAGCCGCAGACGCGCTCGCGCCACCCCTCGTTGCCGGGAACCCGCTCCGCCACCTGCACCGCGAGCCGCGCGAGGTCGAGCGCCTCGCGCGCTGTGGCGCTCGCCTCGTCCGCGCTCGCTTCGCAGAGGATTTCCACCAGGGGCCACCACCAAAACGAGGGGAGGGCCTCAACCAGCAGGCGCCGTCGCTCGGCCGAATGGGGTTCCAGGCGCAGCCAGAGCGCGAGGCCCAACGGGCGCTCTTCCGCGCTCGGCCCGGCGGGTACTGCGGTGGCGCCGCCCAAGCCGCAGAGGGCCGGCGCCATGGCGGCGGCGGCGCGGCGCCCCGCCTCCGGTCCCAACCCCAATCCCGATTCAAGCTCCGGCAATCGGCTCGGCTCGAAAGGTTCGCCGCTCCGGCCGGCCAGCTCGCGATCGGCCTGGACCACGCTCTCCAAGAAGCCCAACCGGCGCCGGGCCGCGGCGGCGATCCGTTCGAGTTGCGGGCGCTCGGGGGTCACCTCGCCCCGTTCGTAGTCCGAGATCTGGCTGGCGTGCATCGCCGCACGCTCCGCCAGCTCCCCCTGATCGAGCCCGGCGAGCGCCCGGGCGACCCTCACCATCACCGCCGACGGCTTGTCTTTCTTCTCGTCCATGATCAGCCTCCCCGAACGGTCCACCGATGCCGCATGATCCCCAGGGCGACAAAGTTCGGCGCATCCGTTCGCCAACTTTCGCGCGGGCCGGACTCAACCGGCACCGTCGTTCGCGCCCGGGAGAATCCTCATGGCCCGCTCGAAGATCTTCGGTCCCCTCGTACTCGCCCTGCTGCTCGCCACACCCGCAACCGCCTCGGCCGGCACCTTCGCTCGCGGTGCGGGCGATTGGTCCACCTGGATGCGTTCGATGTGGGCGACGATCGGCTGCATTATCGACCTCGGCGGTACTTGCGCACAAGGGCCGAAATCCACCATCGGCGGTGGAATCGATCCGGGTGGCCAATGCGGCGGCGCCCCCGCCCCGGCCGAGATCGGCTGCGGTCTCGATCCGGGTGGCCACTGCGGCAACGCCCCCGCCCCGGCCGAGATCGGCTGCGGTCTCGATCCGAACGGGCACTGCGGCAGCGCGCCCGCCCCGGCCGAGATCGGCTGCATCCTCGATCCCGGCGGGCGCTGCCGCGGTTGATGATCAGAGAGCCAGGTTCCGGAGGACCTTCGACCGAGGGCCCTCCGGGGCCAAGTTGGGGGGCCGACCGATAGGCAGCGAACCGGTGCCGATTCTCAGCGGCGCGCGCCCCGAGAACGGACCCACGCGCGCGCCGCCTCTCGGGCGAGCGCCGCGGTCGCGGATTCGTGTTCGGCCGCTTCGAGGAATAGGCGTAAGGAAGCCAGCCCTTCGCCTGAGAGTCCGTAGGCGGCAAACAGGGGAACCAGCTCGGCGGTGAGCCGCTTGACCCGGCCGTGGCGTCCGGCTTCGAGATGAAGGGCGGCGGCTTCCAATCCGGCGAGCGCCGCATCTGCGCCCTGGTTCAAGCGACTGAATTCGCCCACCAGGCTTTCGTACGCGACGATCGCCTCCCGAACGCGACCGGAAGCTTCTTCGACTCGGCCCTCCAACCAGCGCAGGCGAAGGAGGTCGAGTTCTTTGCCGAGCTGGACCGCCAGTGCGCGAACCTGGGGAAGAAGCGCACGCGCTTCTTCGGTGCGGCCCAGGCTCAGAAAGTTGACCACAAGGTTGAAACGGAGCACCAACCGGTCCCGTTGCCCCTCGCCCCGATCGACGGCTGGAAGTGCCTCAATCAGATCTGCAAGCGCGGCTTCAGGATCCTCCATCACTTCCAACGTAAACGCACGGTTGAGCAGAAACCGGCCGCGCAGCGCCTCTCGCCCCGCCGCCAGCGCCCGGTCATGGAGGGCGAGCGCCTTCGCGAACTCCCGCCGGTCGCGCCAGAGCGAGGCCTCCAAGTCCAGCAGACGCACCGGATCGAGCAGCCCTGGGTCGTCCTCCGCGCCGCGGGGGAACAGGTCGTTCGATCGGGCGAGGGCGCTGCGCGAGCGCTCGAAGTCGTTCGCCACCCGGCAGGCGCTGCTCAAGTAGCCCCAGGCGTACCCCTGCACCCGCGCGCGCCAACCGTCGCCGCCGGGGATGCGTTCGGCCACCCAGAGCGCCAGCTCGGCGAGCCGGATCGCCTCTTGGGCGGAATCGCTCGCCTCCACCCCGCTCTCGTGGCTGAGTCGCTCCATCAGCGCCCAGCTCCAGACCTCGGGGCCGTTCTCGACCACGAAGCGGCGCTCGGTGCCGCTCTTATCGGCGAGCCGACGCCAGAGCGCCGCGGCCTCCGCACGTTCCTCTTCCGCACGCCGCAGCCGGGTCTGCCCGAGCAGATGCGCCCGCAACTCCAGAGCCCCGGCGGCCACCGCCTCCTCGATGCGCTTTCGTTCGGCGGGGGTCGGCTCGGCGGGGCCGGCTCCGGTGCCCGTCGGCGCGATCACGGCTACGAAGGCCAGCGCCGCGGCGACGGCCCCGGGCGGGGCGGCCATCAAGGCCGCAAAGAATTCCAATCGTTCCCGGGTCAGGCGAATACCACGCCGACCGCCGACGGACGGGCGGGTGTCGCCCGACTCGATCTCCGACATCGCGCTGCGCGACAAGGAGGCCGCCCGGGCGAGCTGCGCCTGATCCCAGCCGAGGGCGATGCGCAGGAGCTTGAGCACGAGGTGAAGCGGCGGGCCGCTATGGGTAGGCATGGGGTTGATCGCTCCTCTATGAATGCAAGTTGCCGCAACCCCCTCTTTTAGGGACAAGAAACATCGAATTCCGGGAACTCAGGCACCGAAACGCTGAACTTTGTCGCCTCGGCGCCCGCGCCAGATCAGGAGTTGAACGCACCTTTAAATGTTTGACCCAGTCGCGGCTACCGTTCCATCCGTGGACACTCCTTTCGCCCCCGGGCGTCACTCACCCCCTCTCGTGCCCGAGGGTCAAGCGAATGCGTCGGCGCCGACACCGGCGCATTCGCCCTCTGTACAACTCGTTTGGCGGTCGATGGACCAGGCGGAGCGAACGGAAGAGGCCCCGGCTCGCTTGCGCTCGGGCCGTATGGCCATCGGCACGCAGGCTGCGGCGGCGGGAGATTTCGACATCGCAACGTTCGCATTCGCCCGTGACGATCCCTCCGGACTACAGATCTTCCGCGACTTTCGGCCTTGTGAATCCAGTCCCCAGGATCCACCGTGACGCCACTCGGGAGTCACGAGCTCTCCCGGCTCCGGCGGTCGGCCGAGGAGCTCTTCGCCCGCGCCGAGGGGGCACGCGACCAGGTCGACCTCGAAGGGGCCGCGAGGCTGTTCGGGCGTGCTGCGGGAACCTGGCGCTCGACCGGCGACGCCCTGGAAGCTGCGGATGCTTACCTCGAACTGGGCGCCGTGCTGGTGCGCCAGGGGCGGGGACGAATCCTGCCGGAGCTCGCCGAGCGCCTGCTGGGGCTCCTCAAGATCGATCCGTTGCCCGAAGGCGCCTTACTGAGGCTCCGGGTTTTCGCAGTCTTGATGGCGAAAGGCGCTACGGAGCGAGAAGCGGTTCTTGGCCTCGTCCGAGAGAGACGGCTTGCCAGATTCCGCACCGGTCAGGTGCACGTCCAAGAACAGCCGGCCGGGGAAGGAATCGGTAGCCGCCAAGGAGATGTTGTCTCATGAAACCAGAAGTCACCAGAGTCCGCCTGGTCCTCGATCTGGAGGTGGTGAGAGGAAGCCGCTGGCGCGAACTGGCTCCCTTCCGCGAGGCCGTCCTCTTCCATTTCACCCCCGCCGCCCTCCGCGGGAAAGTCGTGGCGCTCTGCGAAGCTATGGCGGACCAGATCTTGGAAGAGGTGACCGAGAACGTGGGGCTCGACGAACCGGAAGCCCGGGCGCACCTGCGCGCAGTGATCGCCGATCTTGAGCATGGCGCAATGGCCTTGCGAGAAGTGGCCGCCTTGGCCCCGGACGCAACCGAGGAGCCGCAGGATCGGGAAGCCCTTCGCCGTTCGCTCCGCCTGGCCAAGCATCTCGAACGCGAGCTTCTCGACCTCAACGGCCTGATCGGCCCGGCTCCACCGGAAAGTAATGCCAAACCCGGGCCGAAATCCCGGCACCTGACCGAGGAAAGGGAAATCGAATGATCGGACGGATTCCTTCACAGGCCGAACACCTTAGCTGGCGGCTCGACGAGAGTAGCGAGCTGATGCAAGGCCGGCGAAAATGCACGAGCGCGGCCGAGGCCGCGAAGTTCGCCTCTACCATCGAAAGGCTCGCCACCGTCGCCAAATGCGTTGTCGAGGTACGCACCGACGGAGAGGGCGTATCGGTCGTTACGCTCGCGACCCCGCGCGGCCAAGCCTTCGCCCAAGGGCTCGCTGCGTGCGGCCTCTGAGCCTTGGGATGAGGTCGGTGTTCGTGGCACCGGGTATCAAGAAGCCATGACTCCAGGCGCCCCGTTAGAGTCAAACGGTTCCCAGCTCGGGAGCCCTGCATTCGCAGGTCTGAGCGAGCCCGATCGAGTGCGATTGGCGATCCACGAATACTACTCGCGCGAAGCTCGACATACTTATCCTGCGGGAACCTGGCAAGATCGCCTCTGGCAGCCTGCGCCGTTGGAACGCCAGGCGTGCTGCGACAAGGTTCTTCCTACTGAAGACAATCGGCAGGCGCTGGAGGCCCATTGCCGGACCCTGGCGCATATAGCCTCCCGCTACGGGGTCTCATCTACGGCGTTGAGGGCTGCACTGCACGACGGCCGCAAGCGGAAAAGGTCATCGTCGCTGCGGCCGCCCTCCACCTTACCCGAGACTCGAAGTGGCAGGTACGTTGCTGCGCTCCAGGAGACAGCGTGCCGCGAAGTCTTCGAGTTGCTCCACGAGGAACTGGCGCAAAGCCTGCCCTTGCTTCAAAGGCTGCGCAGCCTTTGTGGATTGGACGGCGCCCAAGAGGAACTAGTGCCCCTCCTGGCGTTGGCCTCCGTGAACGCGGAGCGTCTGCTCGCTGCTATCAGACTCGCATACAGCTCGGAGACGAGCATGGCCTATGCGGTCACTTTGCTTGAAACACTCAGAAAGCCACTTCCGGAGCAGGTGCAGGAAGCAGGGGTAGGCGCGACCGGGAGAGTCCAAGTCATCCAACGGAGCCGCCCAATCATTGCGGACGAAGGATCATGACCTCGGTCGCTGAGTTGTCCAAGCCGGAAAGGCTGCGCCTGGCGATTGAGGAGTTCTACGGCCGGTCCCAGCGACAACGGCACCCCCAAGGGGAGTGGCTGGACGGCCTTTGGTTCCCCTCGGAGCTTGAACGCCGGTCGTGCTGCGAGGAGATTCAACCCACAGTTAGAAACCGCCAGGCGCTCGAAGGCCATTGCCGAACCCAAGCGCATGTGGCGGCTCTGTTCGAGATCCGGATTGGGGAGCTGAAGGCCGCAGTGCGCGCCGACCGAAAAGCGGGATCGCCGATCGCCGATCGGGTGATCTCGTCGTTCCTGGCGCCGCCGCTGCTTGGATTTGGCGCCTTTGACGCATTCCGAAGGCAGGCACGCCGAAAAGCATTCGAAAGACTGGAAGACGCGGTGGCACTGTGCATGCCTCTAATGGAACAGCTTCGCGCATTGAAAGGTGAAGACGGAGAAGAAGCTGACATCCCCCTGCTAGAAAATGCCTCCGCGAGAGTTGAGTTTCTGCTCACCGCGATCAAGCACTCGGAAAGCCAGTTATCTAACTTGGCCTGCACGGGCGCATTGCTCGAAACGCTGAGCGCGCAACTTGAAGAATCGAAGCGGAAGGGCCGACGGGTACGGCGGCGAGAACCTAAGGGAGAGGCTTCCTGACCGCGAAGTCATCGCCCTCTCGTTCCAACAGACTGCCCGGCCCAACCCTCGGGGAGATGCCATCCCGCCCCTTAAAGGTGCGCGAGCAGAGCGCTCCCTTGGAGCACCACGGCGAGCCGTTGGCGGTCGGAGAGGAGCACCTTTTCGAGCGGCGCACCCGAGCTGGGGCACAGAGTCGAATGGATCGGCTGCACGACACCTTCCCTTGGGATCGGAAAAATCGCGCGAAGACTACCACTCCGGCCCGAAAATTTCCGGTTGCGTAAAAAGGTAGCGATAGCCGAGGCCGTCGGGCCGCGCCGGGTCGGTGAACAGGGCGACGATACGGTTCTGCGTCTTGCGCTCGGAGCGGAGGGGTTCGTTCACGGCAAGACCTCCCAATGACCACGCTTGCGCGGCCCTACAAAGCGCAGCTTTCCTTCCCTGACCAGTTTTGCCGTCGCCCGCTCCACGGCTCGCAGTGACATGCCTATGGACGTTGCCAGCGCGACCAGGGTCAGTTCGGGGCTTGCCGTCAACGCGGCGAGAATCTGTTCCGGCGTTTCTACCGGCGTTTGTACCGGCGTCACCGGAGTTTCTACCGGCGTTTCTACCGGCGTCACCGGAGTTTCTACCGGCGTTTTCACCGAACTTTTCACCGAACTTTTCACCGAACTCTTCACCGGAGGTGCGGTAACTGAGATAACCGACCGCAGTACCCCGGAAGTCACCCCGGAAGTCACCCCGGAAGTCACCCCGGAAGTCACCCCGGAAGTCGGAACTTCGGCCACGATACCCAGCAGATCGCGGATCTTGTTCGGCAGCTCTTCCAGCAGCCGCGCGGCGTCGGGGATGCCGACCACCTGCCCCTGGTCGTCGCGCCCGATGACCAGCACGCCGCCTTCGGCATTGGCGAAGCCGCACACCCAGCGCAGGTGATCGTCGCGCCACGATTCCTTCCATTCGGTGCGCTGGGATTCCTTCATACCAGCCGCGGTCTTGCGCTCGGAGCGGAGGGGTTCGTTCACGGCATGACCTCCCAGCGACCGCCCTTGGCCGGGCCGACACGGCGCAGGCGGCCTCCCGCCTTGAGGTGACGGATCTGCTTTTCCACCGCGCGGGGAGTAATGCCCAAGGCCGATGCCATTCGCGGTACAGAAAGATCTGGCTCTTTCTTCACCATGGCGAGAATCCGATCCTCGGTTCTTACCGGCGTTTCTACCGGCGTCACCGGTGTTTCCACCGGCGTTTTCCCCGAACTTTTCCCCGAACTTTTCCCCGAACTTTTCCCCGAACTTTTTCGGCTCGATTCGGTGATCGGCTCACCGCCACCGGTCGAGCCCACGGCCTCTAGGTACTCGGAAGAGAAAGCGAAATCGAGCCAGAGGTCGTGGCCGGTCAGCCGAATCTTCGGTTTCATCGTTCCGGCGTCGCGGCACGCCTGGAAGATGCGCTGAATGCCGCGGCCCCAGGCTTCGATCTCCCCGGCGCGGAAGAAGGCGTTGGCGACGTTCGGGTTGTAGGGGAGCGACGCGTGCTCCCGCAGGAGATCCTTAAGGCGCCAGCCTTCCGGCAGCTCGGCGGGATTCCAGATGCTGAGCCGGTTTTCATAAACCCGGATCTGCACCGGCGCGGCCACCGCGTAGTCACGATGAATCAACGCGTTGAGCAGGGATTCGCGGAGCGCTGCATCGGGCACCGGGTAGGATTCGACGCGCTGGATGCCCTCGTAGCGGATCGCGGCCTTGAGGTACTTGGTGCGCAACACTTCGATGGAGTTGGCGACTTGGGCGAAAAGGTCGCCATGCACCTCGTCGTGGTAGGCGAGATCGGATTCGGAACGGAAGAAGCCGATCTTCACAAAGGCGCCGCTTACGAAGCGCTCGGGGTCCTCGTGGAACAGCAGCAGCGCCGCCCGTTTGAGATGGTCTCCTTCCCGAAGCCTGAGCTTGTCGAGGAGGTGCGCCATGGAGCCACCGAGAGAACCGGGTTCGAGCCGGCCGCTGTGCCGCGCGAGGGCGCGGAAGCGTTTGGCCGCCGCCCCTGAGAGGTTCTTGGCGGTCACGCCGGGAACGGGAACGCCGTCCCAGGTGCGGCCTTGTCTGCGCAGGAGGAAGCGGTCCAGCGCGGCACCCTTCAACTCTTGGAGGGTGCTGCCACTGCGCTGGTGGTAGTGGCCGCGATAGCTGATCGGCGAGGGGTAAGCGGGGGTCACCACTTCGAGAAACTCCCGATCGCCTTCGCTCTTCAGGTTGACTTCGACGACGATGCCCAGGAGATCGCGAATCTTGTTCGGCAGCTCTTCGAGCAGTCTCGCGGCGTCGGGAATGCCGACCACCCGCCCCTTGTCGTCGCGCCCGATGACCAGCACGCCGCCTTCGGCATTGGCGAAGCCGCACACCCAGCGCAGGTGATCGTCGCGCCACGATTCCTTCCATTCGGTGCGCTGAGATTCCTTCATACCAGCCGCGTCCTCCCGGTGAGCAGCTCCTGCATCATGTCGTAAGTTCTTCGGCCAAAGGCCCGAGCCGACGCTTTTCCCGATCGGGCACGCAAGGGTGCCCTTACCGGATCATTCGGGAGTCAACGCGTCGAAATCGCGCCAGAACTCCGGATAGGACTTTGCGACCACGCCGGGATCGGCGATCGAAACGCCCGCGCGACCGAGCCCTAAGAGCGCGAAGCTCATCGCGATCCGGTGGTCGTCGAACGGGTCGATGAGCACCGGATCGGAGGGCAGCTGGTTGAGGGTCCGGCCGGCCCACACCCCCTCGATCTCCAATCCGTCGGGCAGCTCGCGCACCGGCACGCCGAGCGCGGCCAGGCCCACCGCCATCGCGTGCAGCCGGTCGCTCTCTTTGATCCGCAAATGGGGCACGTCGGTGATCCGGGTGGTACCGGCCGCAAACGGTGCGAGCGCAGCCAAAGTGGGCACCTGATCGGGCATTCCCGACAGATCGGCGGTGACCGCGGTGAGACGGCCGCCCCCACCCACCGTGAGCACACCCTCGTGCCAGGAGACCTCGGCCCCCATCGTCACGAGAAGATCCAGAAACCTGCGATCCCCTTGGGCCGAATCCGGTTCGAGCCCGAGCAAACGGACCTCTCCCTCCGTGAGCACCGCCATCGCCGCCGGGTAGGCCGCGGCCGACCAATCCCCCTCGACCCGCACCCGCTCCGGAGCCGCAAGCGGGCTCGGCTCGACCCGAAAGACGTTCGGGGCGACCCGATCGATCCGGCCGCCGAACCGGCGGGCGAGGCTGAGCGTGATCTCGATGTACGGCTCGGAGGTGAGCGCGGAGAGCTCGACGATCACCGGCTCCCGGGCGGCTAGCCCCGCCATCAAGAGAGCCGACAGGTACTGGCTGGACGAACCGGCATCGAGCCCGGTCTTGCCCCCCCGGAGCGTGCCGCCGCGAATCGCGAGCGGGGCGTACCCTTCGCGCTCCAGGTAGGCAACCTCGCCACCCAAGCGGCGCACCGCGTCCACCAGAGGCCCGATCGGCCGCTCGCGCAGGCGGGGGGTGCCGTCGAGCCGAAACCTTCCCGGGATCGCCGCGAGGGTCGCGACCAGGAATCGAAACATCGTGCCGGCATTGCCGCAGAAGATCTCGATCGGTTCCCCGCCGTGCGCGCGGCCCCCGAGGGAAGGTCCGGGAGTCAGGCGAACCTCTTGCCCCACCCGTTCCACGGCAAAGCCACACGCTGCGAGCGCCGCCTGAAACAACCGGGTGTCGTCGGCATCGAGCGGGCGTTCCAAAACGAGCGGAACGCCTGCAAGCAGCGCGAGGTTCAAGTAACGATGGGTGACGCTCTTGGACGGTGGCACCCAGACCGAACCGACCGCGCGGCGCCCGGCCGGAATCGCGCGCGCGGCATTGCCCCCGAACTCAGCCTTGAATGTCGAAGGCGAGGCCGTCATAGCCGATCTCCATCCCGGGCGGCAGAATGACCTCTAGCGACTCGTGGTCGATGTCGTGGGCGATGTGCGTGAAGTAGGTCCGGCGCGCACCGATCCGCTCCGCCGCGGCGACCGCCTCGCCGAGCGAAAAGTGGGTCGAGTGCGGCCGGTAGCGCAGCGCATCGAGGATCAAGGTATCGACCCCGGCGAGCAGGTCGAAGCTCGCCTCCGGGATGACGTTGCAGTCCGTGACGTAGGCGAAATCGCCGATCCGGAAGCCGAGCACCGCCATTGCGCCGTGCCAGACCGGGATCGGAATCCAAGGGCGGGCGAGCAGCGGGAAGGGCGCCTCGATCGGGATCAGGTCGAGCTGCGGCTTGCCGCCCCCCTCCTGCCCCACCTCGAAGACGTAGGCGTAGATCCTCCGGATCGCCCCGAGCGTTTCCGCGGAGCCAAAGCAGGGGATCGCCGCCTTTTGCCGGAAATTGAAGATCCGCACGTCGTCGAGCCCGAAGATGTGGTCGGCATGGGCATGGGTAAAGACCACGGCGTCCACCCGCGACACCGGATCGCGCAGCAGCTGCTCGCGCAGATCGGTCGAGGCGTCGATCAACACCGTTCCCTCCACCCCTTCCACCTTGAGGCCCGGCCGCGACCGCCGGTTCCGCGGGCTGGTCGACGTACAGACCGAGCAGCCGCAGCCGATCACCGGCACGCCGGTCGAGGTCCCGCTGCCGAGGAGAGTGACGCGAAGCGACATGAGGGGCCAAGTGTAGCAGCGCGCTCCGGGCCCCGGAGCCTGTGACATCGGCGTGACGAAATCGCGGGGCGTTGACTCTCCGGACACACTGTTGTCAACATCCCGCCACTTGGCACCCGCCGTACTCATGGTTTCTTCTCAGAGGAGGTTCGAGATGCGCAAATTCTACCGCGCGCCCCTCGCCTGTTTCGCGCTACTCGTCGCGGTTGCGACAGCGGGCTACGCGCAATCCCAGGCGACCACCGGCGTCATCGAGGGTCGGGCCGTCGACGAGAGCGGCGTGCCGCTTTCCGGGGTCACGGTCAAGCTGCAAAACATCGCCACCAACTTCGAGAAGACCCTCTCGACCGATGACGAAGGGCGCTTCCGCGGGCTTCTCCTGCCGCTCGGCCCCTATCGGATCACCTCCTCCCTCCAGGGGTTCTCGACCCTGGTGCGCGAAGGGATCGATCTGCAAGTCGGCCAGACGGTCACGCTCACGTTTGCGATGAAGGTCTCCGCCGTCGAGGACCAGATCCTGGTCACCGCGGACGCCCCGGTGATTGAAACGACCCGCACCGAGGGGGCCACCCGGATCGACGTCGCGGCGATCGAAAACCTGCCCAACAACGGCCGCAACTTCCTCGACTACACGAAGCTGACGCCGGGAGTGACGATCGTCCAGGGCCCCGACGGCGACGAGCTGTCGATCAACGGCCAGAAGGGGATCAGCAACAACATCTCGGTCGACGGCGCCGACTTCAACAACCCGTTCTTCGGCGAGCAGCGCGGTGGCCAGCGCCCGGCGTTCACGTTCAACCTCGACGCGGTGCAGGAGGTGGTGGTGGTCGCGGATGGCGCGAACGCCGAGTTCGGCCGCTCCGCTTCCGGTTTCGTCAACGTCGTCACCAAGTCCGGCACCAACAACCGGAAAGGCACCGCCCATCTGTTCTACAAGGACGATGCGTTCTCTTCGAAGGCCGAAAATCCGGACGGAACTCAGGCGAAGAAGTTCGACTCGACCCAGGCGCAAGGCGGCTTCACGCTCGGCGGCCCGGTGCGCAAGGACAACCTGTTCTACTTCCTCGCTCTCGATTCGCAGACCGGCGACTCGACCAAGCAGACCGACCCGAACCGGATCGATCCGCGCGTGGTCGCCCTGTTCGCGAGCCTCGGCAGCCCGAACGAGAACGGCTCGATCGACCGCAGCAACGACGCGCTCGTCGCGCTGGCCAAGCTCGACTGGCAGGCGACCGAGGCGAACCTCGCGACGATCCGCCTCAACTACACCAAGTCCGAACAGAAGAACGGCACGTTCGACGTCGACTCCTGGGGGCGGAGTGCCAACGCCAACGAGAAGGACGACTCCAAATCACTCACCGGCAGCTTGATCTCGACCGTCTCCTCCTCGGCGCTCAACGAGCTGCGCTTCCAATTCGCGCGCGAGAATCGGCCCCGTCCGTACGAGGGACCGAACGTCAACGGCCAGACGCGTCCGCTGCCCGACACCTCGTTCGACTTCGGCCGAAACTACCGTTTCGGCCAGCCGTTTTTCATTCCGGTCTCGTATTACGACGAGCGGTATCAGATCAACAACAACCTCTCGCTGCTCAAGAGGGATCACTCGATCAAGCTCGGCGTCGAATACAACGACGTGGTCTCGGCGCAAACGTTCGTCGGCTTCGGCAATGGCCGCTTCATCTTCAGCTCGACCGACGGTTTCTTGAACTACGCGCGCAATTCGCGCTATGTCGAGTGCAGCAACGGCACCACCTCTCAAGTCGGCGTCTGCCCGCCGGGCACCTCGATCACCGGTCCGGTGTTGCTCTACCTCCAGCAGGCGGGAGTCGGCGGCCGGACGGTCGAAGAGTCGGGCCGGCAGAAGATCCGCCAGCGCGAGCCGGCCGTCTTCCTCCAGGACAAATGGCAGCCGCGGCCGAACCTGACCATCCAGGCCGGCCTCCGTTGGGAGGCGCAGATCCAACCCGATCCGCGCACCCCCCCCAGCCAGGTATTTTTCGCGCCGTTCATCGGCAAAACCGTGACCACCGCGGCCGGCCGGCAGGAGTTCCCCTCGGACGGCACGATCCCGACCGATTACGCGATGTGGCAGCCGCGACTGGGTCTCACCTGGGACCCGGCCAACGACGGCAAATCGGCGATTCGCGTCAACGGCGGCATCTTCTACGCCCGCGTGCCGGGGCTGTCGCTCGCTTCGTCGCGCTCGACCAACGGCAGCATCGGGCAGACGATCTTCCGCAACAGCGCGCTCACCGGCATCCTCGGCCCGGTGCCGGCCTATCCGAACCTGATCCCGGCGTCCCAGATCGGCTCACCGTTCCTGCCCGACGTGTTCGTCTTCGACAAGGACTTCAAGAATCCGCGCACCCTTCAGGCAAGTGTCTCCTACGAACGGGAGATCTCGGCCAACTTAGGCCTCCTGGTCAAGTACAACTACGCCAAGGGCGAGCAGATCACCCGCTTCATCAACGCCAACGACCCGCTTCTCGGCTCCCCCTGGAGCACGGGACTCGCCCCCGGCGGTTTCAACGGCATCAACACGCTCACGGTGGTCGAGTCGAGCGCCAAGAGCCTGTACAACGGCATCACCCTGGGGCTCACCAAGAAGTACTCAGGGAACACCCAGTTCCAGGTCTACTACACCTGGTCGCGCGACCTCTCGGACGACGACAACGAGCGCGATCCGTTCTCGTTCCGCTACGCCAAGGTCACCAACCTCGAAAAGGAGTACTCCTACTCCGACCGCGACCAGCGCCACCGGTTCAACGCCTGGTTTCTCTGGCAGGCGCCCGGACAGCTGGACGTGAATTTCCGCTACTCCTACCGCTCGGCGCAGCCGAAGTCGATCACCCGGGACGGTCGCGACGCCAACACCCCGCAAGACCGGATCAACGCCGACGGCAGCGTCACGCGGCGCAACCTGGGGCGCAAGGACAACGCGTTCAACGCCCTCGATTTCCGCGTCTCGCGGGATTTCAAAGTCGGCCGCCTGACGATCCAGCCGGCGCTCGACGTGTTCAACGTCTTCAACAGCGCGAACTTCCGTCGCCCCGAAGTGACCAGCCTGATCTTCAACTTCGATGGCACGGTCCAGAGCGGCGCGGGCGAACCGCGCCAGGCGCAGGTGGGACTGCGGATTCTGTTCTAGCCTGATCGATTGGCCAGAATAGAAAACGGGCCGCGCCTCTCGGGATCTCCGGGAGGCGCGACCCGTTCGTCTCTAGACTTGCGTCCCGGATGGCGCCGCGGGCGATAGACTGGCCCGTTCAGGACTGAAATCATGCTGCGGCTGACCGATATCAAGCTTCCAATAGACCATTGCGAAGCCGATCTGCGCGCCGCCGTGCTCCGCGAGCTCAAAATACCGAAAGAGGATCTCGGTGCGATCCACGTCGTCCGGAAGAGCTTCGACGCCCGGGTTCGCGGCAAGATCGCGCTCATCTACCACCTCGACGTCGAAACGCCGCGCGAGGCGGAGATCGTGAAGCGGCTGGCCGGGCGCCCCGGATCGAAAGTCGCGCCGAAGCCCGACACCTCGTACCGCTTTCCCGTCCGCGCCAGGAAAGCCACCGCCCGCCGCCCGATCGTGATCGGCACCGGCCCTTGTGGCCTGTTCGCCGGATTGCTCCTGGCGCAGATGGGCTTTCGGCCGATCCTGCTCGAACGAGGAAAACAGGTCCGCGAGCGGACAGAGGACACCTTCGGCTTCTGGCGCCGCGGCACGCTCGATCCGGAATCGAACGTTCAGTTCGGCGAAGGGGGGGCCGGCACGTTCTCGGATGGCAAGCTCTACAGCCAGGTGAAAGACCCCGGCCACCGCGGCGGGAAGGTGCTCGAAGAGCTCGTCGCGGCCGGAGCACCCGAGGAGATCCTCTTCGTCAACAAGCCGCACATCGGCACATTTCGCCTGGTGAAGATTGTCGAGAGCCTGAGGGCCACGATTCGTACGCTTGGGGGCGAGATCCGTTTCAAGGCGCGGGTAGAGGATCTCCTGCTCGATGGCGGACCGGAGCGGGAGGTCCGCGGCGTCCGGCTCGCCGACGGCCTGGAAATCGATGCGGATCGCGTCGTGCTCGCGGTCGGCCACAGCGCGCGCGACACGTTCCGGATGCTGTACGAGCGGGGGGTCGCGATCGAAGCGAAGCCGTTCTCGGTCGGTTTCCGCATCGAGCACCCCCAATCGCTGATCGACCGCTGCCGCTACGGACCCCAGGCCGGCCACCCCAAGCTCGGCGCGGCCGATTACAAACTGGTCCACCACGCGAGCAACGGCCGCTCGGTCTACAGCTTCTGCATGTGCCCGGGTGGAACGGTGGTGGCCGCCGCCTCGGAGCCCGGCCGCGTCGTGACCAACGGCATGAGCCAATACAACCGGGATGAACCGAACGCCAACGCCGGCATCGTGGTGGGCATCACGCCCGAGGATTACCCCGGAAGCCCGCTCGCCGGCATTGACTTCCAACGCCACTGGGAAGAGATCGCCTTCGAGCTCGGCGGGGGCACTTACGAGGCCCCCGGCCAGCTGGTCGGCGACTTTCTTGCGGGACGCCCCTCGACCCAGTTCGGCACCGTCCTCCCCTCGTACCGCCCGGGCGTCCGCCTGGGCGATCTGAGCACCGCCCTCCCCGACTTCGCGATCGAAGCGATCCGCGAAGCGCTCCCGGCGTTCGACCGCACCATCCGCGGCTTCGCCATGCCCGACGCCCTGCTCACCGGGGTCGAAACCCGCACCTCCTCGCCGATCCGCATCCCCCGCAGCGACGACTTCCAAAGCCTCGGCACCCCGGGCCTCTACCCCGCCGGAGAAGGCGCCGGCTTCGCGGGGGGCATCCTCTCCGCCGCGATCGACGGCATCAAAGTCGCGGAAGCGGTGGCGCTGGCGATTGCGGGGGCGAAGTAGCCATCACCCCAACGGCCACAGCTTCGGCACCAGCCAGAGCAGCAGCGCAACCATCAGTGCGGTGAGCGGCAGGCCGGCCAGGAGGAAGTCGCGGAAGCGGTATTTGCCGGGGCCGTAGACGAGCAGGCAGGAGGGCTCGAACGGGGTCAGGAACGAGAGCGAGGCCGCGAGCGTCACCAGGACCGCGAAGGTGCGCGGGTTGGCTCCCACCTGCGCCGCGGTTTGGAGCGCGATCGGCAGGACCACCAGCGCCGCCGCGGCGTTCGACATCGGCTGGGTGAGCAGGACGGTGAGCACGGTGAACGCCGCGAGCAGGAAGCCGATCCCGAGTGGCGCGGTCCAATGAACGATCAGCCCGGCGAGGTAGGTCGCGGCACCGGTCTTGGTCATGGCGGTGCCGAACGCGGTCATCCCGGCGATCAGCACGATCAGGCGCCAATCGATGAAGCTGTACGCCTCTTCCGGGGTTACGATCCGGAGCAGAAGGACGCCGACCGCCGCGAGCAGGAACGCGATCGGCAACGGGACCAGGCCGAAGCCCGAGGCGGCGAGCGCCGCGAGGAACAGGCCGATCACCGCGAGGCCGCTCTTGGTGCGCGCCGGCCGGTGCTCGGTCTCTTGCAGAATCCAGAGATCGGGGTGGGTGGCGATCTCGGCGAAGCGCTGCGAACGCCCTTGGAGGAGCAGCACATCGCCGATCCGCAGCGGCAGCGTGCCGAGCTTTTGCGCCAGCGCATGCCCCTGCCGGTAGAGCGCAATCACCGTGACCCCGAAGCGACGACGGAAATCGAGTTCCTTAACCGAGCGCCCGACCAGGCTCGATTGCGGCATCAGGACCGCCTCGACGATCTTCATCGACTCGCTGGTGAGATCGATGTCGTCGGGTTTCAAGTCGGGCTTGATCTCGAGACCCGGGGTGTCCTTCACTTTGAGCAGCCCTTCGCGGCTCGCCTTGACGATCAGCAGATCGCCCACGAACAGCTGCGTGTCGGGATCGGGGGAGAATTTCTCCTCGCCGCGAACGATCGCGAGCACGGTGGTTTCGAGCTCGGTGAACGGTACGTCACGCAACGCCCGGCCGGCGAGGGGCGAACGCTCCGTCACCACCAGCTCCGACAGGTAGGCGCGGACCGAATACTCCTCGGTCAGGCTCCCCTCGGCGTGGGTGGGCAAGAACCGCCGGCCGACGAAGGCCATCCAGAGGGTGCCCACCAGACAGGCCGCCAGCCCCACCGGCAGGAACTCGAACAGGCCGAAAGGCTCCATGTGCGTACTTTTGAGGTACGCGCTCGCCGCGACGTTGGTCGAGGTGCCGATCAGGGTGCAGGTGCCGCCGAGCATTGAGGCAAAAGCGATCGGGATCAGCACTTTGCTCGGTGCGATGCCGCTCTTCCGGCAGACGCCAAGCGCCGCGGGGAGCACCACCGCGGTGGTCGTCGTGTTGTTCATGAACGCGGACATAAACGCGGTGACCAGCATGACCGAGAACACCAAGCCGGTCGGACTCCCCCCGGCGAAGCGATAGATCCAGCCGCCGGCACGATCGACGACGCCGGTGCGCATCAAGCCATCCGAGAGCACGAAGATCGCGGCGAGGATGACCACGATCTCGTTCGAGAATCCGGCGAACGCCTCTTTGACGTCGAGGATGCCGGAGAGGACCAGGATCGACAACAGAATCAAGGTCGCCACATCGACCGACACCCATTCGAAGGCGAACACAACGACCGCGGTCGCGAGCAGGGCGAGCACCAGGAAGATCTGAAACGTCATGCCCCTAGAGTACCAGGGCGAACCGACGCTCAGGTGTCGATCGCGTGGACCCGGTCGGCGCTCTCTTCCCCCTCCCTGCGACCTACGAAACCGCCCCAAACGGCCCCAAAACGCGGGGACCTTGGCAGAGGGGGGCCTTTTGTGAGACCGTATACGCCACGGGCGCCCGGATCTTCCTGATCCGCTCCTTGGCCCGGGAGTAAGAACCAGGGCCGTAGAGCCTGGAACGGTGGTCTCTTCCGGTGAGGCTGCCGAAGTCTCGAGACCCGATGTTTCGAGACCAACTGTTTCGGGACCAACTGTTTCGGTATCAACAGTGCGTACCTAGAGCGCCCTCCTGGTAGGCGCGTGGCGTGCGCGGCAACGAAAAGGCGGGAATCTCCGTATGCCCTTTTCCTCGTTCGAGCTTCATCCGGATCTCCTTCTAGGGATTCGGGACTTAGGACTCACCCATCCGACCAACTTGCAGAAGGACGCCCTGCCGCCGATCCTGGCCGGCCGCGACCTGATGGCCCTCGCGGCCACCGGCAGTGGCAAGACGGCCGCCTACCTGCTCCCCGTCCTTCATGGGCTGCTCGCCCGCGAGAGTGCCGGAGAGGGCGCCGAGGAGGGCAAACCGGACGGTGAGCCCGCCGGCAGGGCGCTGATCCTCGCCCCCTCCCGCGAGCTGACCATCCAGATCCGCGAGAAGGCCCGCGCCTTTGCTCATCGCGGCGCGCTACGCATCGTGGCGGTTTGCGAGGGCGGCGACGCCGACGAGCAGCTGACAGCGGGCTTCGATCTGCTGGTGGCGGTGCCGACTGCGCTCCCGGCGGCGCTCGAACGGATGCCCGACCTGCTCGCCGGAGTCGAGGTCCTGATCCTCGACGAGGTCGATCGGATGCTCGGACCCGAGCTGGTGGCAGCGCTCGACCGTCTGCCGGAAGCCCCCCGTCAGCGGATCATCTTCGCCAACCTGCCCTCCATCCCGGTCGCCGAGTTCGCCCGCCAGCTGCTGCGCGACCCGCTAGAGATCGGCCAGTCGCGGCCTCCGGAGTTGCCCGAGAACCTGGTGCAGGCGGCCTACGAGGTGCGTGAAGAGCTGAAGGCTCCCCTGCTGCTCGAGCTGCTGCGGCGCGACGAGGTCGGCAGCATCGTGGTCTTCGCGCGCACCAAGCACCGCGCGAACCGGCTCACCGAACTCTTGGCCAAGAACAACATCGTCTGCGACCGCATTCACGGCAATCGCTCGCCCGGCCAGCGCGCCGCGGCGATCGCGAGTTTCAATGAAGGGCGGCTGCGCGCTCTGGTCGCCACCGATGTCGCCGCGCGCGGCATGGGGGTGGAAGGGACGTTGAGCGTGATCCACTTCGACGCTCCGACCTCGGGCGAGGACTACCTCCAGCGAGTCACCCTGTCGCCGAACATCGTTTCGTCCCTCTCTCTGGTTGCCGAGCGTGAGTTCGGTGAGCTGCGCGCGGTCGAGCGCATCCTCGGCGCGCCGCTCGAACGCCGCACGGTCGAGGGCTTCGACTACGCGCAAGAGCCGGAAGAGAAGCTCGAAGCCCAAGAGACATCCGAGCCGCGGCCGGCGCGGCCGGAAGCCCGACGCAACGAAGAGCGCCCGCGCGGCAAGAAGCGCGAGGAGCAGCGCAAGGCGCAACCCGGCAAGCAACCTGAAGGCGACCGCCAGCGCGCGCGCAAGGAACCGCGCCCCGCACCGCCACCGCGCGGCGAGATCGGCAACTCGATCCAAGGTTCGTACAGCTCCACCCACGTCGCCGGCCCGAACGGCAACGTGCGTCGGGGCAAGCCCGCCCGCGGGGGTTCCCCAGGGTACCGGTCGATCCAGGGCGATCCGAACTCCCACACCAACCCCTCGCTCTTGCCCGAGCGTCCCCCTTCGGGCATCCGCGGCAGGCGCTCCGGCTACAAGGGTTAGAGGCGTCGTTTAAGCCCACGGGCCCGCTCTTGCCGAGCGGGCCTTTTTTCGTTCCCGGAGATCCCATGCCGCGTGCGAAGCGCTACTGGCTGATGAAGTGCGAGCCCGAGGCCTACTCGATCGACAACCTCGCGCGCGATGGGACCACGACCTGGGAAGGGGTGCGCAACTTCCAGGCGCGCAACTTTCTGCGCGACGACTTCCTCGTCGGCGACGGCGTGCTGTTCTACGCCTCGAACTCCGATCCGTCCGGCGTCGCGGGCCTGGCGGAAGTCTCGCGCGCGGCCTACCCGGACCCCTTCGCCTTAGACCCCAAGCACGAGTATTTCGACCCGAAGAGCAACCCGGCCAACCCTACCTGGTACATGGTGGACGTCAAGTTCATCGAGAAGTTCCCGGCGGTGATCCCGCTCGAAGCGCTCAAAGAGACCCCGGGGCTCGAAGCGATGATGGTGATCAAGAAGGGGATGCGCCTGTCGATCCAACCGGTTGAGAAAGCCGAATACGAGATCGTGAGAAAGCTCGGCCGAAGACCGGCCAAGAGGTCCAAGCCGGCATGACCGATTGGGTCGAGATCCAGTGCCCCTATTGCGGCGAGCGGATCGAGGTGGCGATCGAGTCCGACCAATGGGGCAAACAGGTGCAGGACTGCGAAGTCTGCTGCAACCCCTGGGAACTCACCATCCACCGCGACCGCTACGGCGACCTCGACGTGCGGGTCGAGAAAGCGGAGTAGGTCGACTCATGAAAGCGCTCGTCTTCGAGTCGTTCGGCGGGCCGAAAGTGCTCGAGGTGCGCGAGATCGCCGATCCGCTTCCGGCGTCGGGGCATGCGCTGGTGCGAACGCGGGCGATCGGGCTCAATTTCGCGGACGTCTATCGGCGCCGGGGGAACTATCACCTGGTGGGCGCGCCGCCGTTCATCGCGGGCTACGAGGCGGCGGGGGTCGTCGAGACTGTCGAACCAATCGCGGGGATCGCTCCCCCGTTCCGGGTCGGTGACCGGGTAGGATTCGCGGACAACCCTCTGGCAAACGCGGAGCTCGTCTCCGTGCCGTTCGAGAAGTTGATCCCATTGCCGGATGACATCTCGTTCGAGACCGCCGCGGCGCTCTTGCTCCAGGGTCTCACCGCCCAATACCTCACCCGCGACAGCCACCCGATCCAATCTGGCGAAAGCGTGCTCGTCCACGCCGCGGCCGGCGGGGTGGGCCTCCTCTTGGTTCAGATCGCCAGACGCCTCGGCGCCCGGGTGCTCGGGCTCACCTCGAGTGCCGAGAAGGCGGCAGCGATTCTGGCGGCGGGTGCCGAAGCGACCGCGCTCTACGGCGACGATTGGGTGGCGGCAGCCCACACCTTCTCGCACGGCGCTGGCGTCGATCTGGTCTACGAGTCGATCGGCTCGACCCTGATGGAGAGCTTCGCCGCGGCGCGGATCGGCGGCCACGTCGTCTTCTTCGGCATGGCCGGAGGGGACCCGCCGCTCATCGATCCCCGGATGCTCATGGACACCTCGAAACGGATCACCGGCGGCGATCTTTGGAATGTACTCCGCACCGGCGAGGATCGCCGCACCCGCGCGGCCGAGCTGTTCGACTGGGTCCGCGAGGGCGCGCTCCACGTCACGATCGCCGCGCGCTTTCCGCTCGGAGAGGGTGCCGCAGCGCATGCGCTCTTGGAGAGCCGGAAGAGCTCCGGGAAGGTGCTGCTGGTTCCGTAGGCGACCGGTTTGGCGCTCCCAGGCCGTTGGCCTGGGCTAACATGAGACGGCCTTTCAGGCCTAAAGCCACAATCTGCGGTGAGCGGCGGTGGGTCGCGGCAGGCGGCGAAGGGTTGCGTTCTCAATACTCCGGCGGCTGCGACCGGCTGCGGAGCACGACCTCTTCCAGCCGCACCTCGGCCGGTAGCCGCACCGCGAGGCGCAGCACCTCGGCCACCGCTTCGGGGCGGAGGAATCCCTCTTTCCCTTCCGCCCCTTGGGTCGAACCGGCGAAGAAGGTGTCGGTGGCGCCGGGGCGCAGCTCCAGAACGCGCAGGTTCGGATGCTCCTGCTGGAGCGTCCGCGAAATCGCCCGCAGCGCGAACTTGGTCGCGGTGTAGGCGCCGCCGTTCGGGAAGGTCCGCGTCGAGACGTCCGAAGAGATCATCGCGACCATCCCGGCGGTCGCTTCGAGCGCGGGGAGGAACGCCCGGGTGGTGAGCCAGGCGCCGCGCACGTTCACCCGGAACTGGCGGTCGAACTCCTCCTCCGACAGCTCGTCGAGCCGCCGGAAGATACCGATCCCGGCGTTGTTGACCAGCAGATCGACCCGGCCAAACCGGCCGAGCACCGCATCGCGGAACGCCTCGATGCTCGCCCGACTCTCGACGTCCAACGGATGCGCCAAATGGCTGCCGGGCAGCTCGCCCGCGAGGCGATCCAACGCCGCAGCGTCGCGGGCGCCGAGCGCGAGAGAAAATCCCTCTTCCGCGAGCATCCGAGCAAAGGCCGATCCCAGACCGCGGGACGCACCGGTGACAACGGCGATTCGAGGTAGAACCGAGGAAGCGTCCATGCGCGCAGCCTATCGCACGGTGGATCAAGGCCTCGCCCCTTGGGGGGCACCTTTTTGCCCGCCCCATGGGGCGATCCTCGCTCGCGGTCAGGCCTACCTGGCGGAGGACCTCGAAGCCAAGGATGTACGGCAAGCCCTACATTACGCCGCCTGGCTCGCCGAGGAATCCTTGATTCCAGCATCGGCGTCGTGAGACTGTCCGGCGGTCAATTCTTGCGAAGCCGGCGCCGAGTCCAGGAAGCGCTTCGGCGGCAATCCAGCACGGCGTGGACGTGAACAACATCCGACTCGATCGTGTAGTAGATGGCATAGGGGAAGTGCCTGGAGAGAGAGCGGTGCTTGTCGAATACAACGCGATGAATCCCTGCGTACACGAGCAGTGAGTCAATATCCGAGTACAGAGTGTCGAGGAAGTAGTTGCCCAAACCGGGCGCCTGCCGCTCGTAGAAGTGGTAGCCGTCGACGAGATCCTCCGTGGCCACAGAGAGGATCTCGATCCTCATGCAACGCGGCTACGGATTTGCGCTTTGGCCTGCTCCCATTCTATGAAGCTGGCCTCGCCAGTGGCGAGCTGCCGCTCTCGCTCGAGCAAAATCTCTTCGTGCCAAGCTGGGGTCTCGAGGAGATCGGCGTTCCGACTCAGATCCTCCCAGAGTGCCTCCATAGCTTGAAGCTTCTCCTCGACGGTCATCTCGTTTAGGGGCAGGGCCAGGTTCATGAAGAAATCCTAACCCAAAACGCCTTCGGTCGGCGCATGGGGTTGCGGGACAACGCGCCAAGCCCCCCCTCACCGATCCTCCCGCCCCCCACCCCCCGAGAGCTTGTGGGCCAGCAGGATCGGCAAGGTCGTCACCGCGATCACGAACAGCGCCGTCACGTTGGTCACCGGCCGGTCGCGGGGCCGGGTGAGCGCGCTGTCCCAAAGCGGCATCGGGGCGGCACTATTGACGTGGACGAATTTTTGATAACCTACACCGGTTCTCGCTGCTGTTGTCTATTCCTATTGGGGGGGCGGCAGAGTCCGATGGTCCGAATTGATCCGGCCTGTCGCGTCTCCTAGCTGGAGGGTTCTACATGTTCAGACAAACCGCTTTCGCCTTCGCTCTCGCCTGTTTTATCGTCTCGCCCCTCGCATCCGAACGGGCCCCTGTGAATTCCAATCCGCCCGCAAGTCTCGCTCGACCCCAGTGCGGGCACCATTCTTCACAGGGCCTCACGAGAACTGCTGACCAAGGACGTTGGTCAGCTACCCAAGGCGACTGTCTCGACGGGCGCGGGATTTGCACTGGATCCATTTAAGGAGTGAACTATGAAGAGACTATCGATTCAGTGTGCCACAGCCCTTCTCGCCTTCGCATTTCCGGGCGGGCCCCTCAATTCTCAGACCTGCCAAAGAGTGGCGCTCGGTCCGGCCTTGACCTGGATCAGCCAATTGCAATGGGTCGATGAGCGTAAGCAGGTTGCCGTAGTGGATCCCCACGCAGGCATCTTGGCGCTCTATGGCCTGGACGGCAAACAGACCAAACCCAAACCGGACTTGAACATCTCTCGCCGTCCAACGGGATTGACTAAGGCGCCTGGCGGGTACCTATTGAAGCTCGCAGGCTCGCGAGTCCTAAAGCTGGACGAGCAGTTCCGCTCCCAGGGCGGCGAGTTCGATCTTAGGGAAGTTAGCAACGGACCTAATGGCGCCATTGGCTCCTTATATGACTGGACCGTAGCTGGCGACTATCTTGTTGCCTACGGGTCTATTCGTGATTCGGCGGATGCCCCAACGTTTCGCCTCGCTTTCTTTCGAGCACCACTTAGCAACCCCAGCGATATCGAGATCCTCAAAGACTTTGAGGCAGGCGAGGAGCAATACGTTGCAACCAACTCGCTTTTCACTAGCATCGGCTCGGACGCCTACTTCGTATTGATGGACCCAAAGAATCCGGCGCTTATGCAGGTTTCGAGCAGCGGAAAACTCAGCCGTCTGTCAGCCTTCCCACGCAGCCTCGCAGAGCGCTGGAGTCTTGATTCGACGAAAATGACTGGGCCGAGCACCGACGCCGAACTTTACGACGACTTGGCCACTCAGACTATGCCCTTCGGCCTCCTGAGCCATGGTGATCGGCTATACCTGCTAGGCCGCGAACCCAACGGGAAAGAGGGTGCGACTAAGTGGACACTTTATAGAGTTGATCCGGCGCGTGACATTCTCGAAGGCCAGGTAGCCCTGCCAACAGTTTCTAGTCATATCTCCATCGCGACTTCTCCAGACAATTTTCTGGTCTTCGAGCGTGGCAGGGTTGGACAAGATGGCGGGCAGAACATCGCGAGCATGATCCTCATCAATAGCTCCGTTCTAAGCTCGCGTGGCCCAAACCCTAGCCTTCTGAGGTGCGGTGCTACGACAATTCGCCGATAACTAATCCCGGGCCACTGACGCCTCGATTGGGCCCGAGTGGGCCTCCCTGAGCAAAGAATTTACCACCTGCAAATCCGACTAGACTAAACTAACTAGGACCCTTGGCTACCGCTACGACTGGGACTCATCCTAATCTGGATGGTCGATTCACATTCTTCTTTCAACAAGCGCGTGGGTTGCTACTGCGCCGAAGATCTTGGGGGGGGGGGGATTGCCACCCCTCCGACTTCTCTTTCCCAGCGCTTAATTGACTCCGAATAGTGATTCGCTCCTGCCATGATCCCAGACTGTAAAACCTGGGAGTTGTCACAACGACCGCTCTATTCGAAATCTGCGGGAGGGAACGAAATCTCATTGCCATCGGGCATGCGGCACACTTGTTCTCTGGGCGAATAACGCCCTTGCAAAGCGTTGCATATCTCGATAAAAAGGCGCCCGTGGGCCCTCTCAAGCCTGTCCATTCTTTGTCTAAGGTCAAGAAGCTCCCTCTTCTGGGCGCCAACAGACACTGAGAAAAGCGCCCAGACGAGAGCAACGACCAGGAACAAGGTCAAGCCAAAAAACTTGTAGGTGCTGTCATTTGGCTTTGTGCTATTCATCTTCTTTGCCTTTCTCGACATCGCCACCTTCGAAGTCGCGCCCGACCATCTCGGGCCTGTGCGCAACGACGTAAACCAGCGCACATGACACTAGCGAGCAGAACGTAAGGATTGTGAGGGGGAGTAGCTGACCGCCACCTGCCTCGCTCGTGCTGATACCTGCCGCCGCCAAGAATGAGACTACATCTAACACGGCTGTATAGATCGCGAGCCCTTTCCAATGGCGCCCAGTCTTCCAATCCTCTTCAAGAACGGTGACAAACCCAAGGGTCATCGTTACGACCAATGTCGAAAGAATGCACGAAAACCAGAACCCGGTGGGCGCGCTGGCATTCTCGGCAGCCTCGTCGAGTCTTCGGTGTCCATCTGATATGGAGCGTTCTTCCGAATCTGACGTGATTTGGGAAGAATGGGCATCTGAAGGCGAGGCCCTTTTGCGATGAGCCTCGGTTGAAATTGCCGCTGAGAGTGCAACAAGAACAGGGACAATAAGCCCCATGCCAACTCGTGCCCAGGCACCAGTCCAACCCTGCGGAGCGATGGGAAAGCGTTTGTCACGTATGGCATTATACCAGATTAAATATATTTCTACGACGTATAGGAATATGATCAGGCCTAGATAAAACTGTATGACCGACCCCAGAGGCATCGAAGCTCCCTTTCTTCAGCAGACAAGACACATTTCGCACAATTCCCCGGCTTCTCGTTTCGGGGAGAATACTATCATGCTAGCATCCCTTTCCCTCACCGATCCTCCCGCCCCCCACCCCCCGAGAGCTTGTGCGCCAGCAGGATGGGTAAGGTCGTGACCGCGATCACGAACAGCGCGGTTACGTTGGTCACCGGTCGGTCGCGGGGCCGGGTGAGTTGGTCCAGAATCCAGATCGGCAGGGTGCGCTGCTGGCCGGCGGTGAAGGTGGTGACGATCACTTCGTCGAATGAGAGGGAGAAGGCGAGCATCCCCCCGGCGAGCAGGGCGGTGGCGATCGACGGCAGAACGATGCGGCGGAAGGTCTGGAAGGTGTCGGCGCCGAGATCCATCGAGGCTTCGATCTGCGAGCGGCCGGTGCGGCGCAGGCGCGCCGCGACGTTGTTGTAGACGGTGACGATGCAGAACGTGCCGTGGCCGGCGATGATGGTCCAGAAACTGAACGGCAGCGACGAGAGCGACAGCGCGGAGCGCAAGGCGATGCCGGTGATGATGCCGGGCAGCGCGATCGGCAAGATCACCAAGAGCGTTACCAGCTCGCGCCCGACGAACCGGCCGCGGACCACGGCGAGTGCCGCGAGCGTGCCGAGCAGCATCGCCATCGCGGTCGACACCGCCGCCACGCGGAGCGACAGAGAGAACGCCTGCCAGAGATCGGCGCGCTGCCAGGCGACCTCGAACCAGCGGAGCGTGAGGCCGGGGGGCGGAAAGGTGAGCGTCGCCTCGTCGGTCGTGAACGCGTAGAGGAAGACCACGAGCAGCGGCAGATGGAGGAATAGGATCGCCCCGAAGGCCGCGATCTTCAAGCCCCAGGGGGCGCGCTCGCCAGGCCTCGGATCAGAGCGCATCGAACGCCCCCAGCCGCCGCGCCCAGGTGAGATAGCCTGCCATGATCAACATCGGCACCACGGTCATCGCCGCGGCGAGCGGCACGTTGCCCGCCGTCCCCTGGTGGCGCAGGACCGCCTGGCCGATGAACAGGCTCGAATCGCCGATCGTGCCCGGGATGATGAAATCGCCGAGCGTGAGCGAGAAGGTGAAGATCGAGCCCGCGATCACGCCGGGGAGGGCGAGCGGCAGCGTCACCTTGCGAAAGGTCTTGCCCGGCGGCGCGCCCAGGTCGGCGGACGCTTCGAGCAGCGATTTCGGCACCCGTTCGAGCGCCGCCTGGATCGGCAGGATCATGTAGGGCAGCCAGATGTAAAGGAAGACCAGAAAACGGCCGAGCGCCGAGAACGACAGCGACGGGCCGCCCACCCCGGGAACGCTAAGAATGGATTCGAGCACCCACCCCAAGCCCACCGCAGAAAACATCCAGGAGAGGATCCCCTCTTTGGCCAGGATCAACTTCCACGAGTAGACGCGCACGATGTAGCTCGACCAGAGCGGCAGGATGACCCCCAGGTAGAGCAACGAGCGCACCCGGCCGCGGGCGTAGCGCGCCATGTAGTAGGCGAGCGGGAAGGCGACCAGCGCGGCGGCGATCGTCACCGCAAAAGCCATCACCGTAGTGCGCCGGAAGATGTCGAGGTTGGCCGGCGAAAAGAGTTGCGCGTAGGTCCTTAGCGAGAAGCTCTTGACCACCTGGCCGGTGAACTCGTCGATATGGAAGAAGCTCTGGACCAAGAGGGCACCGAGCGCACCGAGGTAGACGATCCCCAGCCAGAGGAGCGGCGGCCCGAGCAGCAGCGCGAGCGACCACCGCGGATGGCGGAACAGAAACGTGGCGACGCGGCGGCGCATCGCTTCGCCTCTAGCCCACGAGGGGGCGCACGGCGGAGCGCTCCCAGGCGAGTTGCACCCGCCGGCCGTGGGCCGATGCGGCGTCCGCCGCGTCGAGATCGAGGTTCTGGGCGACCACGCCCAACTCGCCACCGCCGTCGAGCTCGACCGAGTAGCGGGTGTGCATGCCGAGATAGACCGCTTCGCGAATCAACCCGGCGGCGCCCGCCTCGTCGGCCCCGGGAACGGCATCCGGCGCGAGCATCCGGATGCGTTCGGGGCGGATCGCCGCGGGGCCCGCGGTTCCGGTCAGTCGCTCGGCGAGAGCCCCGAGCAGCAGGTTCGTGGTGCCGACGAAACCGGCGACGAACACGGTGCGCGGCCGTTCGTAGACCTCGGCCGGCGTGCCCACCTGTTCGATCCGCCCCTGGTTGAACACCGCGAGCCGATCGGACATCGCGAGCGCCTCTTCCTGATCGTGGGTCACAAACAGAAAGGTGATCCCGACCTGGCGCTGGATGCCTTTCAGCTCCGTCTGCATCTGTTGGCGCAGCTTCAGGTCGAGCGCACCGAGCGGCTCGTCGAGCACCAGCACGCGCGGCCGGTTGATCTGGGCGCGGGCGAGCGCCACCCGTTGGCGCTGCCCGCCCGACAGCTGCCCGGGCTTCCTCGCGCCGTAGCCGGGCAGCCGGACCAAATCGAGCGCCTCGTCCACCCGGCGGCGGATTTCGGGGCGGGCCACCTTCTTGATCGTCAGGCCGTAGGCGACGTTTTCGGCCACGGTCAGGTGCGGGAACAGCGCGTAGTCCTGAAACACCGTGTTGACGTCCCGCTCGTACGGCGGCAGATCGGTCACGTCGCGGCCGTGCAGCTCGACCCGGCCGGCGGTCGGTCGTTCAAAGCCGGCGAGCATGCGCAGACAGGTGGTCTTGCCCGACCCCGAAGGGCCGAGCATCGAGAAGAACTCGCCGTCGGCGATTTCGAGCGACACGCCGTCCACCGCCCGCACGTCGCCGTAGTGGCGGAGAACTTCGACGAAGCGGACGGCGGCGGCGCTCATGCGAGGTTCGAAGATTCGTCCTTGGTGCTTCGGTTCGGCTACCGGCCGCCGAGTACCGCGATGTAGTCGGTCGCCCAACGGTAGTAGGGGACGCAATTCCTCGTGCCGTCGCCGCAATCCGAGGTGGGGGTGCGCCAGAACGAGATCTTGTCAAAGTTGTCGGCACCGTTCGTGGCGCAACCGGTGTCGGTGAGCAGGGCGTTGCCCTTGCACGCCGCGGGCACCGCGGGCACCGAACCGAACCAGGTTGCGAGGTCACCTTGCAGCTTCGGATTGAGCGAATGTTCCAGCCACTTGTAGGCGCAGTTCGGGTGCGCGGCGTCGATGTGCATCATGGTCGTGTCCGCCCAGCCGGTCGCCCCTTCCTTTGGGAAGGCGCTCGCGACCGGCTGTTGGTCCGCCTTGAGCAGATTGACCTGATAGGGCCAGGTGCTCGACGCGACCACCCCTTCGTTCTTGAAGTCGTCGACTTGGATCGCCGGGTCGTGCCAATACTTGCTGACCAGAACCCGCTGTTGACGCAAAAGGGCGAGCGCCGCCTTGTACTGGTCTTCGGTGAGCGCGTACGGGTCTTTGATCCCGAGCGCCGGCTGGGTCGCCTTCAAGTAGAGCGCGGCGTCGGCGATGTAGATCGGGCCGTCGTAGGCCTGAACGCGGCCTTTGTTCGATTTGCCGTCGGGCAGCGTCGTCTCGGCGAATACGACGCTCCAGCTGTCTGGCGCCTTGGCGCCGAACACCTTGGTGTTGTACATCAGCACGTTCGGTCCCCACTGATAGGGCACGCCGTAGTGCTTGTCACCGACCCTGTGCCAGGGGGCGTCTTGCAACCGCGGATCGACCGATGACCAGCTCGGCACCAGGCCGGTGTTGATCTCCCGGACTTTGCCTCCGGCGACCAGGCGGAGCGACGCGTCGCCCGAAGCGGTGACCAGGTCGAAGCCCCCCTCGTTCATCAACGCGACCATCTCGTCCGAAGTGGTCGCGGACTTGACCGTCACCTTGCAGCCGGTCTCTTTCTCGAAGCCGGTCACCCAGTCATAGGCCTTGTCGGTCTCCCCCCGCTCGATGTAACCGGCCCAGGCGACGATCGAAACCTCCCCTTCGCCCTCCCCGATGGCCTGGAGCGCGGCGCCAGAAGCCGCGGCGGTGGGCTCCGCCTCCGGCGCCTTCGGCGCGCAGCCGGCGGGCAGCATCGAAAGCAGGGCGGTGAGGGTGAGCAGCGGAAGCAGCGAGATCTGGCGATTCATCGGTTGGCTCCTTTAGATGTCACCCGCCGCCCGGACCCTGGCGCGAAAGAAGGGGAAGACGGCAGGAAAGAGAATCAGGATTTTCTTGGGACGCGAGCCTAGCACGGGGTCTCGCCGAGCCCCGCCGGTTTCCTTCCGCCCTCTTGCCGTGTCCAAGCGGGTAGGATGAACATTCAAACGGTAGCGATCCCGATCCGGATTCCGATGATGACCCCCAGGCCCGCGCCGCTCCCGCTCGATTCGTTCGAGGAAGAGCGGCGGCTGCTCACCGACTTTGCGCGCGGCAACCGTAGCGCGGCCGATCGGTTGGTGGCCGGCTCCTACCGCCAGGTGTTCGCGTTTCTCGCCAAGCTGTGCGGCGGCGACGGGGACCTGGCGGCCGACCTGACGCAGGACACCTACAAGAAGGCGTGGGACGGGCTCGCCCGTTTCGACGGCCGGTCGCGCTTCGCGACCTGGGTCTGCCGGATCGCCTACACCACGTTTCTCAATCACATCCGCCGGCCGCGCCGCGTGGTCCAGATCGAGGACGAGGTGGCGGATCAGGTCGCGGACCCGGAACCGAACCCTGAGGAACTGGCCGGGCTCGCGGTCTCGGGTGAGCGCCTCCGCCATGCCGTGATGGCGCTCCCCGAGCCGTTCCGCCAGACGATCACCGCCCATTTCTGGGGCGGCACCGACATTCCCGACATCGCCCGCGACGAGGGGGTCACCGCCGTAGCGATCCGCAAGCGGATCAAAAAGGCTCTCTCTCTGCTCGCCCATGCGCTCGACCGCAGTTCCGAGTCGACGATCGAGACGACCGAGGAGGACGCGCGATGAACGCGAACACTCAGCGAACCGAAATCCGCGAGCGCGAGCTGCGCCGCCTGCTTTCCGAAGGTCCCCCGACCGGCCCGGCGCTAGAACCGCCGGCCGATCTGCTGGGCAAGCTCCAGGCGGACATCCCCGAGAACCTCGAACTCCATCCCGCGCTCTCCCCAGACGAGAACGTCCTGCCGTTCCGCGCGCCCGCCCAAAGGACGCCCATGGCGCGCCGCAAGATCTGGCTGATCGCGGCGAGCCTGGTCGCGATGGCCGGAGCCGGCTATCTGTCTCTGCGCCTGCGCGAGGCGGTCCCCATGGCGGAAACCTCGGCCGAGAGCCGGATCCTCGACGAGAAACTAAACGACCGCTCAGGTCCGGCCGAAACCGATCCAGCCGAGCGATTCCCTCGATCCGATGCGGCGGCGAGCGGCCCCGAGGGCGCTCCGCGAGCGCGCCAAGAGGCCGCAGGACAGGCCGAACGGCTCGATGCCGCCGCGTCCTCTCCTCCCCCTGCACCGGCGATCGCCGCTGAGGAGGCCGAGAAGATCTGGGTCGGCACCGAGTCGAAGATCGACTTTCGAGGTGGTGACGCGCGAGCCGAAAAGCCTTCTTCCGCCCCCCTCAGCAAAGAGGAACGCGATTTGGTTCGGCGTCGCCTGGCCCGGCTTCCCCGAGACCAGCAGCCCGTGGAGGTCCCCGAGGGCATTGAGGACGGGGTCGAAGGGGGCGTTGCGGGAGGTGTGGTCGGTGGCGTCGCGGGCGGCTCACCCGGCGGCATGATCAGCACCGGTGCGGCGGCACCTGCCATGCGGCCGGAGCCTGCGAAGCCGGCACCTTCGACCGGCGGCACGGCCGAGCCGAACGACCGGCCGTACGGCGATGTCTTCTTCGAGAGCGCGGGCGTGAATCCGTTCGTCGATACCGACGAGGATCACCTCTCGACGTTCGGGCTCGATGTCGATACCGGCTCGTACACGGTGATCCGCCGCCATCTGGAAGACGGGCACCGGCCGCCGAAGGAGGCGGTGCGCCTGGAAGAGGTGGTCAATTTCTTCGACTACGGCGACCCGGCGCCCACCCGCGGCGATTTCGCGGTCCGGCTGGAGGGGGCGCCCAACCCGTTCGGACCGCAGGGGGGCGAACGCCACCGCCTGGTGCGGATCGGGATCAAAGCGCGCGAGGTGAGCGCGGCGCGCCGCAAGCCCTCGGTGTTGACCTTCGTGGTCGATGTCTCGGGCTCGATGGACCAGGAGAACCGGCTCGGTCTGGTCAAGCGGGCGCTCGGTCTGCTGGTCGCCGAGCTGCGCGAGGACGATGCGGTGGGCCTGGTGGTCTATGGCACCGAGGCGCGCACGATCCTCGAACCGACGACCGACCGCTCGGGCATTCGCCAGGCGATCGACCGGCTGCGGGCGGAGGGTGCCACGAACGCCGAGGCCGGCTTGAGCCTCGCCTACGACGTGGCGCGCCGCGCCTACCGTTCGAACGCGAACAACCGGCTGATCCTCTGCTCGGACGGGGTCGCCAATGTCGGCGCGACCGGCCCGCAATCGATTCTGAAGCGGATCGGCACGGAGACCAGGGCCGGCATCGAGCTGTCCACGGTCGGCTTCGGCATGGGCAACTACAACGACGCGCTGATGGAGCAGCTGGCGGACAAAGGGGACGGTCGCTACGCCTATGTCGATACGATCGAAGAGGCGCGGAGAATCTTCGTCCTAGGCCTGGCCGGGACGCTCCAGACGATCGCCAAGGACGCCAAGGTGCAGGTGGAGTTCGATCCTCAAGTCGTGCAAAGCTGGCGCCTGCTCGGCTACGAAAACCGCGATGTCGCCGACGACAAGTTCCGCGACGACACGGTCGATGCGGGCGACATCGGCGCAGGCCATGCGGTCACCGCGCTCTATGAGGTGAAGCTCGCCGGGCGACCGGCTTCGGGCAAACCCATCGCCACGGTCCATCTGCGCTGGTTCTCGAAAGAGGCGGAGCGGGTGATCGAGTCGGTCCAAACGCTGCCGCTCGACCGGCTCGCGAGCCGGTGGGAAAAGACGAGCCCGGCGTTCCGCCTGGCGACCCTCGCCGGTCAGCTCGCCGAGATCCTCCGCGGTTCGCACTGGGCGAAGGGCGAAAGCCCGTCCGACGTCGCCCGCCGCGCCCGCGACCTCGCCGACCAATCGTCGGGCCAGCTGCGCACCCAGGCGATCGACCTCGCAACGCTCGCGGACCTCGCGGACCGGGCGAAGTAGGAGGGCGGGGGGGCTCGGCGGAGGCCCGAAAGAGAGCACCGGTTTCCCGGCTCCCGCCACCTGTGTTCTCGCCGCCGGCCCCCCTGCGCCCGGTCGGGGCACCCCTTCTCGCGCTCCGACCACCGGTTCGCCGAGGCCGGGCAGCACGTCACCGAAGCACGACACGACTCCGCCAATCGGCCGTCGCACTGCGCGGGACGCGAACACCGCTCCGCCGGGCCGCGGGAACGGTGTGAGGGTCCAGAACACCACTCCCCTGAGCCGGCGGAGTCGTGAGCTGGATCGTGGAACCACTCCCCTGGGCCGGCGGAGTGGTGAGCTGGAGTGTTGAACCACTCCCCTGGGCCGGCGGAGTGGTGAGCTGGAGCGTGGAACTACTGAGCTGGAGCGTGGAACTACTCCCCTGGGCCGGCGGAGTGGTGATCTGAATCGTCGAACCACTCCCCTGGGCCAGCGGAGTGGTGTCCGGAAGCATGGAACCACTCCCCCGGGCGCGCGGAACGGTGTCCCGATGCGCCGTACGACTCCGCGCGCCCCGCGGAGAGGTGTCCGGAGGCCGCGAAGGAGGGCTCCCGTCCGCCGCGCCGGTGTTGGCCAGCGAAACAGCGCGTTGCCCTTCCGCCCAACCCCGTGCGCCGCTTGAGGCACTCCTCGCGGCGCTCAAAGAATAGGTGGCGGAACCGAGAACCGCCCTAAAGCGCACCGCCTGGCTGGAGCGCAGACTGACCTCGGGCAAGGCGGAAGCCAAGGTCCTCGTCGCGGAGCGACAGGAGGGGCCCGCGGCGATACGCCGCTCGGACGTCCTGCGCGCGCGAGTGCCACGAGCCGCCGCGGCTCACCCGGTACGAGCCGTGGAGTGGACCGAGTGGATCGTACAGCCCGCCCTTCGGGTACTCGCCGAACCGGTCGCCCGTCCATTCGTACACGTTACCCAGGAGATCGTGGAACCCCCACGGGTTCGCGGCTTTCTGGCCGACCGGGTGGGTGCTGCCGGCAGCGTTCGCTTGGTACCAGGCGACTGCATCCAGGTCGGGGACGGTGCCGTCCGCGGGAAGAACCCCCGCCCGCGCCGCGATCTCCCACTCCGCCTCGGTTGGCAGGCGGTAGCCCGGGCAGTCGAGCCCCGCGAAGGTCACTCCATCACAAGTGAAATCGCCACCGCCCAGGGTGCCTTTGGGATTCACCAGCTCGTAGCAGCGCGGCAGCTTTTCACGATCCGACAGGCGGTTCGCGAACTCGACCGCCTCGAACCAATTGATGCTCTCGACCGGGAGTTCGTCGCCACCCGCATTGAAGACCGAGGGCTGTTTCGGACCGGGCACGAGCTGCCGCCACTGGGCCTGGGTGACCGGCGTTTCGCCGAGCCAGAAGCCTCGCGTGAGGTGCACCTCGTGCTGCGTCTCGTTGGCCTGACGCCCCGGCTCGCTTTTCGGGCTGCCAATCGTGTAGGTGCCGCTCGGGACGAAGAGCATGCGCATGCCGAGGGGGCCTTCGATCGCGGCGCGGGCTTGGGGGACGGCGGGGGCCGCTAAGGGAGGCGCGGCGCCTGGATGTACGGATCGCGTCGTTTGATTCCCCTTTGGAGCCGAGACTCTCGGTTCGTGAACCGGGCCACCGCCCCCGAGTCGTTTGAGCACTTCCTCGGCCGAACGGGCAGTTTGGAGATTCCGGAGGAAGAGAGGGAGGGAGGCGGTCGGCTCGACGCCATCCGGCAGGATGACGAGTCGCCGGGCGCCCTTCGCCCGGATGTGGCACTGGGTATAGAACGCCTTGTGCTCGGCGGTGACCCAAGGGGATTCTTTCGCTTCGGCGGTCCAGAACAGCACGAAATGCCGACTGCCGAGCAAGCCGGCCTCGATCGCATCGGTGAAATCGCGGCCCATCGCATCGTCGAGCGTGTCGGGCGCCCAGAAGACCCGCAGGCCCCCTTGCCGAAGAGTGCGGCAGATGGCGTCCGCCGCCTCGTGGTTCGCCGAGGCGAAGCTCAGGAATACGTCGAACTCGAAGGCCCCTCGGCCTTCCACGTCATCCCCACCTCCCGGCCCCTGATTCGCCAAGCGTCGTTCCTCCGGATTCGGTTGTCTCGCGAAGACGCTCTAGTGTAGCGAATCGGGGCGGGCGGGAGCGCGCCGAGGTCGGGGCGGGTGGCCGGCTGGAGCGCCCCCATCCTGGCCTTCCCCCGGCGCCAACCCACACCCTCCCCGGGGGAAGGAACGCTGCGGTCGGCGCAAACGATGATCCGGCGAAAAGCGGCCGGGCTGGTGCCCGGCGCTCCCGGGAAAAAGCTACCCTTCCTTCGGTACGGTGACGATCTCAAGTTCCGCGATGTGGTCGAAGTGCCGAGAGTTGTGCGTCACCAGGGGCACTCCATATCGGAGGGCGGTGGCCCCGATCCAGGCGTCGGGAAAGCTCATCGGGCGCCCTTTATGGGACACGAGCCGAGCCCACTCCCAGCTCATGGCGTCATCGTGCGCCAGAACGACGTAGCGGGAAAGGTGGGCCTTCAGCTCTCCGAATCGCTTCTCGCCCCAGGCACGCTGTAGCGGCCAGCAGTAGAGCTCGGCGATTGTCATGAAGGAGACGCCAAGGAGGTTTCCTTCGAGCCTCTCGCGATAGAGGGGCGCAAGGCTGTGATCTTTGAGCAGATAGGAGACGACGGACGTGTCGACGAGCAGGGTCTTCACGAGCGGGGCTGGACTTGCAGGCTTCGCCACTTCATCAACGTCTCTTCGAAGCCATCTTCCCGCTCTTCGACCGGCCACCCGCCCAGCAGATCCTCGAGATGAGTCACCGGCTTCACCCCCTGCTCGCGGGCCAGGCGCAGAAAGTCTGGGCTTGCCGACGGCGTGGCGGAAGCCAGTGGAAGATCAACCGATTGAGGTTTCGCGGCAGGCATGGGCACTGTCCTTTCTCAGGACGAACGGCCTCAGCTTACCTCATCCATCTTTGACGCGCGTCGGCCAAGCGTTGGGAAGAACAGCGGATCTCGCCGGTTTGCCTCGTCGCGGAGCGCCGCAAGCTCCGCCTCGGGCCGACACCTTGCGGCCCCGGGCAGGTCGGGTAGTAATATGCTACCGGCCGGACAAGGAGACCTACCCATGGGAATGCCCGTCAAGCTCTCGGACGACCTGGTCCGTGCCGCCCGCGCACAGGCTGAAGCCACCGATCGATCGATCACTTCTCAGATCGAGCATTGGGCCAAGCTGGGGCGCGCCGTGGAGATCGCTCTTCCGCACGGCGATGCGCTCGCCCTCAAGGTGGACCCGGAAGCTACCTCCCGTTTTGCGCGGGTCCGCTCCGTGCTGGAGCGAGTGGCCCGATCCGACAACCGTGACACCGTGCTCGCAGAGCTTGCGGCGAGCGGGCTGCCGTTGTACGAGGCAGATCCGCAGGACCCGGAAGGGATCATTCAGGTCGATCGCGAGGGAGGCCGCGTCGCCGGACGTTTTGAAGGCCGACGATTCGTTCCCAACGCGCGAAAGATCGAGCGGTGACCGCCGGAATTGGCGACCTCCTGCGGGGACTTGCGCCAAGCGGAGAGCCTTTGCTCGTTGTGCTTGCTGGACCCAACGGTGCGGGCAAGTCCACTTTTTTCAAGCACTACCTGCGGGCCGAGGGACTTCCTTTCGTCAACGCAGACCTGATCGCCGCCGAACTGGGAGCCGGGGATCCGCTTGCGATCACGACCGCTGCGACCCGTCTCGCCACCCACTATCGCGAAGAACTGCTCGAACAGAAAACTTCGTTCGTTTTCGAGACGGTCTTCTCCGACCCGGTCGGAGACAAAGTCGAGTTCCTGCGCCGCGCCCAGGATGCGGGCTACCGGGTGCTCCTGGTTTTCATCGGCCTCGACAGCGCGGCCGTCTCCCAAGCCCGCGTGATCCAACGCGTCGCAAAGGGCGGCCACGACGTTCCTGACGACAAGCTGCACAGCCGGTTCCCTCGCAGTCTCAATAACCTCTCCAGGGCGCTCGAAACGGTTGACCTCGCGATGCTCTTCGACAACAGCAAAGTGGATCAACCTTTCCGGCACGTAGCAACCTTCGAGAGCGGTGAGTTGGTCACCATTGCCGAGATCCAGCCGGTTTGGCTCGCGAAGATCCTCGAACCGTTCGAGTAAGACGCGTCCAAACGGTGGGGAAGGAACGCTGCGGTCGGCGC
>JANNIH010000076.1:0-88166 GCA_031404815.1 Holophagales bacterium
CCGAAGTCTTCGACTCCGAAGAAAGACCCCGCCTGCTGGCCTTGCCCCAGAATCCCCTCGACACCCGTCAACGGACCCCGGTGCGCAGCGCCAAGACGCTCTGGGTCCGCTTCGACCGCAACGACTACTCGATCCCACCCGATGCGGTCGGAAAGGATCTCGTGCTGGTCGCTGCGGGCGATCACGTCCGCATCTTCGATGGCCTCCAACAGGTCGCAAAACATCAGCGCTCCTACCGCCGGGCGGAGCAGGTCACCGATCCGGCCCACGTGGCGGCGCTCCTCAAAACCAAAGGTGCGGCTCGCGGCTCGGCGAACGCCTCGCCGCTACGGCTGGCGGTCCCTGAAGTCGAACGATTCCTCGACGCGGCCTTCTCACGCCACCGCAACACCCCTCGGCTCACCGACCGCCTCTCTCGGCTGCTCGCTCTCTACGGTGCCGACCTCTTGCGCGCCGCACTCCAAGAAGCCCTCAACCGCAGCACCCCAACGCTCTCATCCGTGGAATTCCTGATCGAGAAGTACCGCCGCGACAGTCAACGCCAGCCGCCCCTGCCGGTCGATCTCGCCGACCGGCCTGACCTCGCCGCCCTGCACGTCCAACCCCACGCCCTCAGCGGCTACGACCAACTCGCCGACACCGAACCGGAGGATGACGATGAATGACCTTGCCACGCAGCTCCAAGCCCTCGGCCTGGACGCCACCGCAGCCTCCCTCGACGACCTCCTCGCACGGGCCATCGAGCGCCGTCTCGCTCCGCGCGAGCTGCTCGAGGAGATCGTCCGTAGCGAGGCCGCGCACCGCTCCCGACGCTCGCTCGAACGACGGCGCGTCAAGAGCCGACTCGGGGCCTTCAAGCCCATCGCCGACTTTGATTGGAACTGGCCCAAGAAGATCGATCGACCGCTGATCGAGCGCGCCCTCTCCCTGGAATTCCTTCGCGAAGGGCGAAACCTCGTCCTGCTCGGCCCCAACGGCGTCGGCAAAACCCTGCTCTCCAAAAACATCGCTGACCAAGCCGTCCTCGCCGGCTACTCCGTCCTCTTCCGCACCGCCGCCGAACTCCTCGAAGACGTCCAGTGCGATTCCCCCGAACGAAGGAGACAGAGAATCGCTGCCTACTCCCGAGCGCATCTGCTCTGCATCGACGAGATCGGCTATCTCTCCTACGACGATCACGCCGCCGATCTCCTCTACAAGGTGATCAACCCGCGCTACGAAAAACGGCGCGCCATGCTCGTCTCCACCAATCTCGCCTTCAAGGACTGGAACACCATTTTTCCCAACGCCACCTGCATCGTCACCCTCATCGATCGGCTCACTCACCACGCCGACGTCACCCTCATCGAAGGCGACAGCTACAGGCGCCGAGAGAGCGAGGCGGAAGCCGCTGCGCGACGCAAGACACGCTCGGCATGAATCTCGACCGCGCCGACTACCTCAAACGCCTTCTCGATCGTTACTGCGGGCTGCCTCACACGGCAGCCCGCCGTCCCTCCTCCAACGATCGACGCCTCGCGGGCCAGCTCTTCGACCGCGGAATCTCCCTGGAAGACATTGAGACCGCTTTCCTGCTCGCCATCGCGAGGCGGATCTACCGCCAGCCAGAGGCTACACCCCTCACGCCGATCCGATCGCTTGCCTACTTTGTCCCACTCCTCGATGAAGAGGTCCTACTGACTCACTACGACCCGGGCTACATCGCCTACCTGCGCCACAAGGTCGAGCGCGACCTAAACGTCCAGATTCCTACGGGTGGGGAGGATCGCTAACACCCCTCTCCCGGGTGGGCGGGAGTGCGGCTGGGAAGAGGGGATGGGGGTGAGGGGTCAAGGGGGCGCTGCTGGCTTTAGCGACTGACCAGCGCTTTTCGGATCTGCGCCAGGACCGTCTGCGCGGCGCCGAGGGCCTCTTCGTTGGAGAAGCGGAGAACTCTCAACCCGAGCGAGCGGAGAAACGTGTCGCGGTTCTGATCGTGGAGCTGCTGGTCAGGGTCTCGATGGACTCCGCCATCCAGCTCGACGATCAGCTTCCGTTCGTGGCAGTAGAAGTCGGCGACGTAGCGGCCGATCGGTGCTTGGCGCCGGAACTTTGCGCCGATCAGCTGGCGATTCCGCAACAGTTGCCAAAGCGCCGCCTCTGCGTCTGTCTGCTCAACTCGCAACCGGCGGATCCACTCTCGCCTTTCCTCGGGGCCGAGCACAGAAGCAAGACGGTCGAGAGCACGAGGAAAAGCCATGGCCGCATGCTATCGAAATTTCCCCCTCTCCCGGGCGGGAGGGAGTGCGGGTGGGAGAGGGGGTCAGGGGGTGAGGGGCTGGCGGCGGGGGCCGCGGGCGCAGCGGAAGCCGACGCCCCTGTCCCGGCCCCCGGGCTGGACCCCGTCCCGGTTCGCGGAGCGCAGGCCCCCGGGCGAGTTGCCGAACGCGCCCCCCCGCAACACACGGCCCTGCCCGTCCGTTGGGCCATATGGGTCGGCCGTGGTCGTTTCGGCATAGGTGCCGAACCAGTCCCAACACCATTCATAGAGGTTGCCGTGCATGTCGTGGAGCCCCCAGGTGTTCGGCTTTTTGCGTCCAACGGGCTGCGGTTCTCCGGAAGAATTGCCACCGAACCAGGCATGGTCTCCCAAGCTGGCTTCGTCGTCGCCGAATGACCACCGGCTGGTCGAACCGGCCCGGCAGGCGTACTCCCATTCCGCCTCTGTCAACAAACGGTAGCCGTTCGCGGCGGTTTGCCAGGTGACGACACTCTGGTCAGTCAAGTAACAGGGCGAGAGCCCTTCCCTTTCCGAGAGTTGGTTGCAGAAGGCGACGGCCTCGAACCAGGAGATGTTGTTGACCGGCCGGTCGTCCGCTTCCCCCTCGGGCCAGCCGGGGTCGGTGCCCAAGATCTCGCGGTAGAGGCGGCGGGTGACCGGGAGGCGCATGCATTCAAACCCCGAGAGGCGGACTTCATGAACCGGTCCTTCATCGCCAAACCGCCCCTCTTCGCTCTCCGGGCTGCCCATGCGGAAGATGCCGCCGGGGATTGACACGAGACCGACCCAAGAAGGCCGCGGCTCGGCGGCGGCCTCCGCGACTTCCGCGAGCGGCTCGCCGCTCCAGGCGAGCGCCGCGGCAGCCCCCAGGAGGCCGAGGAACGCGAAAGTGCCGAGGAGCCAGGGTGCGAATCCGGCAAGGGCCGCACCGATCAGGAAGCCGAAGCCCAACCCGAGCGTCCAGGCCCGCCGGCGGGGCAGGAGATCCAGCCGACGGAAAAGTAGAGCGCCCCGGGCCGCCTGGCGGTGCCGGCTGTAGTCGAGGAACGTTGAGCGCCCGGTCACGTGATGAGTGTCTCACGAACCAAGTTGGGCGCCCACCCGGGCCCCCACCCTCTCAAGGCCTCGTCAAAGTCGGTGGCGGTTCGCCGCGGGGGTCGTCGGCGCGGGCGTCATTCCCGAGGTTTCCCCCTTCTTCTTGCGCACCGGCGGGCGGGCCATGACGAATCTCCTTGTCGAAACGTTGATCCTGCGTGGGTTGGACGACCTTGGGGCCAGGGAACCGCCGGAAGGACCTCGACGGAGGTCCGCGGGCGATCCCGGGCCACGGTGGTGATCGATGAATCGCCGAATGGAAGCCGTAGAACTTCGGATGGGCGCCGTAGAATCCCCATTGGAAGCCGTAGACGACCATTTGGAGGAGATAGAACTTCCATTGGGCGAGATCTGTCGCCGTTTGGGCGAAATAGAACGTCGATTGGAAGCCGTAGACGGTCGTTTGGGCGAGATAGAACTTCCGTTGGGCGAGATGGACGATCGTTTGGGAGCCGTAGAACGTCCATTGGGGGCCGTAGAAACCCGATTGGAGGCCATCCAAGGGAGATTGTGCTCCAATGGGCGTTCGATCTCCCCCAACCGAAGTTCGAAGCGCTCCAACCGGCGTTTGGTCTCTCCCAAACGACGACCGAAACGCACTCGCGGGCGTTCCAGCTCCCCCAAACGACGACCGAAATGCGCTCGCGACCGTTCGATCTCCCCCAAACGAAGTCCGGATCACGCCAACGGCCGTTCCAGCTCTCCCATCCAACCGTTCGGGCGCTCCAACGAGTTGATCGTTGCGGCCAACAAAAGTCCCGATTCGCCCTGGCTGGTTTGGGTTGCTGATCCGGATCGTCATGTCCCGTCCCTTGGGGTTAGGGCGTGGGTTCGTTCCCACGCCCCAGACCTTACGGGAACGGAATCCGGCAAATCTAGTGCATTTCGAGACAATAACTGTTGGTCTCGTTTTGTCCTTGATTTCGCCATCTTGTTTGGTATATGAACCGCCGCCGCTATCGGGAGTGCGGGTGGGAGAAGGGGTTAGGGGGTGAGGGTTTCTCGCAGCGGGCCAACCCCCGGACCCAGCAGCCGCCGACAGATCGGGCGGCGGCTCGCGAGCAGGCCCCCTGGAGCGTCCGCTGTGTCGACTGCGACGCAGAGGTGCCGCGCCGCGATTGTCGCCTCGTCCGGTGAGGCGAAGCGGAATTCTAGGGCGAACGTTCCTTGGGGTGCGGCTCTTCCTTTTCGGCGCTTGGGGGTGGGCTCACCGGGCGGCACCAGCTTCGCTTCGAGCGGTGTGGAAGGGACAGCGACGAGCAATCGTTGACCCACGACCAGGTCGCCGAACGGCAGGCGACCTTCGACGCGGACGCGCTCTCGATCGCTCTTGACGCTTAAGAGCGAGCCGGAGAGCCGCCAGAAGCGGGGAGAGTAGGTGGTTGCCGGGAGGACGTGTACCACCAACTCGCGGCAAGGGGGAGCGGCGCAGGGGAGGTGCGGTGGATGAAGATTCATCCTGGCGATCGCCCGCCAGCGCTTGGCGCTCCAGAGCGGTCCTTGGGTGATCAGGCGCAGGTCGGCGTAGATCGCGCGCACGTAGCGGTTCGCGATGCGGTTGCGTCGCTCCTCGGCCGATCGGAGGTAGCCCTCCGGGATGGCGCGCCGGAAATGGCCGATCCGCCAGGGGCGCTCGGCGGGGAGGCGCGCCAACAGCGGATCTGAGAGCGCGTTCTCGTCGATCACGATCCGGTCGAGCCCCGCCTGCAGACCGATCGAACCGATCGCGCCGGCGACCGTGACCGATGCGGTCAACGGCGGTCCGACGCGGTCGAAACCGGCGAAGTGGGCGCGGAGCGAACTCTCTTTCCAGTAGTACCCCCGCTCGTCGGTGATCCCTTTTTCTTCCGGTGAGTTGTAATCGTAGGCCGCCCGGTAGTGCGATCCGCTGGTCCAGGGAGAGCCGGGAAGCGCCAGGGCGTAGAGCAAGAGTAGGGCGGCCAACGCTCCGACCCGCCGGAGCGGGAAGCGTCCGGCGACCTCGAACGCGGCGACCAACAGCACGGGAGTGAAGAAACGCCCCGCCATGAAGTCGCCGCCGATGTGGACGACGTAGCCAAGGTAGGCAGCCATGCCGAACCCGAGCCAGAACCTCGGCGACGTCCAAGAGTTGGCGAGGGCGAGAGCCGTCCCAACCCCGAGCACGGCGAGCGCGAGCGGGTCCCAGCGGGCGAGATTCGCCAGGTAGGCGATTCCCTGCCTCCAGAGCTCGGCGTCGGGAATGCCGGTCGAGAGCTTGGCGTAGGCGGTGTTGGGAAAGGGGAAGCCGTAGTAGGCGATCGCGAACAGCGTCCAGGCGATGAAGGGGAGGGCGCCGGCCGCCGCCCCGAGGAGGGTCCTTCGGGGTTCGGCGCGCAGCGGGCGGAGCAGGAACGCGAGAAACAGCGGTCCGACCAGGAGCGCCAGGTCGTGGCGACAGAGGAGGAGCAACGCAACGACCGCCGTGACCGGTACGATTCCCGCGGCCGGCCGGGGGCTTTCGGTACCGTCAGGTCGAGCTCCGAGAAGTACCAGAAGAGTGGTCAGCAGCGCGAAGACCAGGGCGTTCTCTAGACCGGACGACAGGTAGTCCACGAAAGCCTTGGAGGAGAGCAGCAGCCCCCAGGCGAGCAGCCATCGATAGGGGGGACCGAAGAGCCGTCGGGAGAGCCCGAGCGCAACCAGCCCCAGCAACCCCGACAGCACGATGGCGTTCAGGCTCGAATCGGCGCTCACCGTACGGAGGGCTGAAAGGGCCAAGAACCAGAGCGGGTGGGTGAAAACCTGCACCCGTTCGTGGGGGTTCCAGCGCGGCCCGTGGCCTGCGTGGATCTGTTCGACGCTCCGGAACGTGATCCGCGCGTCGTCGGAAACCCAGGTGGTTTGGATAAAGAGCCAGCCGAACACCAGCACCCCCACGAGCAGAAGGCCGCGTTCAGATATGTGCGGCCATCGACCGGCGAGCGGCCACCAACCCTCCTGGGCAGGTCCCCCCCCTCCCGGGTGGGCGGGAGCGCGGGCGGGAGAGGGGGTCAGGGGGTGAGGGTCGGTCCGGTCACTCGGCAAGGGTCAACTCAAAGCGGCGCGCTCGGCCACCCGTTCGAGCACTCGCGCATCCCGAAACCGGAGCAGCATGGCGATCGCGCCGCCGGTCAGCATCAGGTAGAGCCCGATCCAGACCATCTCGATCAGCGGCTTTTCCGTCACGTCGACCGCGAGCTTGGCGGGGTTGGCGAGCCCCTCGACCTCTAAACGCAGGTTGCCGGCGGAGGCGTCGATCCCGGTCACCCGAATGGCCCCTCCTCCGGGGAGATCCAGGTTCGGAGTCGTGACCTGGCCGTTGGCTGGATTCAGCTGGTACAACGGCTTGACCGGCGAAGTCACGCCGCCGCGAGTCACTTCGAGCACGGCGCCGATGGTGATCGTTTCTCCACTCGCCATCTGGGCGAGCGCGTTGCCCGCCGCCTGAAGGTCGAACCCGACGAACTTCACCTTGAGGTCTCCGACCTCGCCCTCCTGTCCCTTGGCCAACTCGAGCTGCGGCCGGCCGGGGTCGTATTCGAGCGGCGAAATGTAGAGGTGCGAGACCAGGCTCTTCTTGATGTCCGGGTTGACCATCAGCTGCTGCGTGCGTTGGTTCAGGAACATGCGCGGGAAGAGCGAGAACTGCTTGCCGTTCGCCTCGGTGACCTGGATCTCCATCCGATCGCGCCGCTCCTCCGCACTCGGCGGCAGGTAGCGAAGGAAGGTGAAGGTCCGGCCGCCGCTCACCACCGGCTTGCCCTGTTCGAGCGTGAGCTTCGTGCTCTCGTCATAGGCCGACGAGGCGAGAATGCCGAGCAGCATCATCCCGACCCCGGCATGGGCGAGATAGCCGCCCGCGGCGCGTAAACCCCCGGCCCGCCACTTGGCGATCACCTTATGCAGATTGGTGGCGAGCGCGAGCGCGGCGAACAAAACCAGCACGATGTCGAGCGCGTCGTGGACCTTCCAGGCGACGAACGCCACAGCGATCAGGGTTCCCGCGACCGCCGGCACGATCATCTTCTTGAGCAGCGCGCCGAACCGGTCGCCCTTCCAGGTGAGGTAAGGGAGGAAGGTGAGCAGCACGGCGATCACGATCGCGATGGGCTTGTTCACCAGGTTGTACCACTCCGGCCCGACCTGTCCCGGATTGGCGCGCAACCGGGTGAGCAGCGGAGCCGAGGTGCCGAACGTGATCACCAGCGCCGAGACCGAGATCGCGATCGTCGCGAGCACCAAGAATGTGCCGCGCGAAAGCATCGGGTCTTCGTTGGGTTCGGTCGGAACTTGGCGCAACCGGGTGGCGAGCAGCCAGATCGAAAGGCCGACGAACGTGCCCATCAGGGCGATCAGCCAGCCCGAGATGCCGAGATCGACGAAGCTGTGGACCGAAAAGTCGGCGAGCACGCCCGACCGGGTCAGAAACGTGCCGTAGAGAACCGCGAGGTAAGCGGAGGCCGCGATCACGTAGTTGGCCCTTCGGTAACGCCCTCGCGTCCGTTCCATGTGCAGGCCATGGACCAAGACCGTCAAGCAGAGCCAGGGGATCAGCGAAGCGTTCTCAACCGGGTCCCAGCCCCAGAATCCGCCCCAGCCGAGCGTCTTGTAGGCCCAATAGCCACCCATCAAAATCGCGCAGCCGAGCACCAGAAAACCGAACAGCGCCCAAGGAAACGCCCGGGCCGCCCAACCGTTGAAGTCGCGCCGCCAGAGGGATGCCATGGCGAACGCGAACGGGATCGCGGTCGCGGCGTAGCCGATGAACATGATCGGCGGGTGGATCACCATCCAGTCGTCCTGGAGCAGCGGATTCAACCCCTGCCCGTCGAGCGGCGACTGCGCGAGCATGACGAACGGGTTTTCGCGCACCAGGATGAAGATCAGGCCGAGCAGGGTCGCGAGGTAGATCACCATCACCGGCGCTTCGCTCTTGCCCGCGGTGCGCTGGACGAACAGGCCGAGCACCGTGCCCCAGAACAGCCAGATCAGGAAGCTCCCCTTCTGGCCGGCCCAGAACGACGCGAACTGGTAGTGACCCGGCAGATCGAGCCCCGAGTACTGGAACACGTACTCGACGCGGAAGTCGCGCATCAGCAAGACCAGAATCAACATCAGGGTGGTTAGCCCGATCGCCGCCGCGAAGCACGCATAGGCGCGCCGGCCGAACGCGAGCGCCGTGGCATCGCCCCGGAGCACCTGGGAGTAACCCCAGACGGCCGCGAGGGCGAAGATCAACGCGCTCCAGATCGCGACCGCGCCGGGTAGGTAGAGATGGGTTAGTGCGTCCACGGTCGATCCTCCTGACTAACGTCGGCTCCGGGAATCGAGGCCTAGCTGTACGTCTTCACCTCGGCCCCCTGATACTTGCTCGGGCACTTGACCAGCAGCTTACTCGCCTCGAACTGCTTGGCCGTGTCGTCGTAGCGACCGATCGCGACGATGCTGATCGCGTCGTCGAAGTTGCCCGGCCGGATGCCGTGGTAACGCACCCGCAGCGACTTCGCCGACTTCGGCTCGAGGATCGTGAACGACAGCGCCTGATCGTCGGTCGAGTAGTCTGTGCTCCCTTTTTGCAGTCCGCCCATCACCTGCACCATCCGCGGCGTGGAGGTCGCCTGCTCGAAGCTCACATAGGGGGTCAAATTCTGCTGGAACGACATCAGCGAGAACCCCGCAAAGCCGAGCAGCATCAGGCCGCCCACGACGTACCAGAGATTCCTTTTCATATCTACCTCCTTTACCGACCCTTCCCGCCCGCTTCGAGCCCGGCGATCCGCCGTTCGATGCGCAGCAGGAAGATGAACAATCCGGTCCAGATGATCAAGTTGACCGTGAAGATCCAACCGAGTCCGCCGAGCTCCATGGTGCCCCCTTGTGACCTATTGGCGTCCGGACGTGAACCCGCCGCTACGACGGGTCGTCCTCTAAGGCGTCGATGAGCGCTTGAGATCGCGCCCGTAGATTGTGCAGCCAGAAGAACAGAACGGTGTAGGCCAATGCCGAGGCGAGCAGCACCTGGAACATTCGCGGATCCACGTCCAGTGTACGCTCCGCATTGAGCACCGGCTCCGGGTGGAGCGATTCGGTGATCCGCGGCACGATGAAGTAGAAGAATGGTGTCACCACCAGGGCGATCAACGCATAGACCGACGAGATCCGTGCCCGGACCTCCCGGTCGGCCATGGCGCTGCGCAACGCGAGATACGCCCCGTAGAACAGCAGCACGACGACGATCGAGGTCTGGCGCGGGTCCCAATTCCAGTACGCACCCCATTCGATCCGCGCCCAGAGCGAGCCGGTGATCGTCGCGAGCACGCCGAACAGGACGCCGCACTCGACCGCGGTGGCTGCCGCCCGATCGTGGCGCATCTGGCGCCCGCCCCACAGGTAGCGCCCGGCCCAGACCGCCGCCGCGAAGAAGGCGACGAAGGAAGTCCAGGCCATCGGCACGTGGAAGAACAGGATGCGGCTCGATTGGCCGACGAAGGCCGGGTCCGACCAGGCGTAGAAGAACGCTCCCCAAATGCAGGCCGACATCACCAGCCAAAGAGCGCCGCGGAGTCCGAGAGAGATCGTGCGTGTCATGGGTTCCATACCGCCGGAAAGAGCATGAGTCCCGCAATGGTGACCGAGGCATCATATAGAAGGAGCTGGGGGAGTGCCGGCCCTGCCGCGTCGCCCGCGACGGCGTTCCTCGTGAGTTCGATCGCGAGCAGCAAGAGCGGCATCAGGACCGGGAACGCGAGCACCGAAAATAGCGTGCTCCGACCGCGCGCCTGGCTCGCCAGCGCCGCGATGAGCACGCTGCCGGCGGCCAGGCCGTACCCCCCGGCGACCAGCGCGATCACCAGCAACCCGGGCGAGGCGACCTCAAGGCTCATCACCCCCAGGTAGAGCGGGGCGACCAGTGCTTCGATTCCGAGCAGCAAACTGACACCGAACGCGAGCTTGCCCACGAACAGGGTGGACGGGGGGGCGGCCAGCCGCAGCGCGATCGCCGTGTGGCTCTCTTCCTCGTGAACGAACGAGCGCGGCAGCCCGGCCGCCGCTGCGAACAGCAGGATCAGCCAGAGCATGGCGGGCAGCACGTTGATCGCGAGCGAACTGTTGGTCCCCGCCGGGCCGAGAGCCGCGCTGGTCACCACCAGGGTGGTCACCGCGAACAGGCCGATCGCATTCAGGGCGTAGCGGCTGCGCAGCTCGCAGCGCCAGTCCTTGGTGAAAACCGCCCGCGCGCTAGCGAGCCAGTTCGAGGCGGGAGACGGCACCCGAGACCTCCAAGGTGATGGGCGAAGCGAGGATCGCGAGACCCCCGGATTCCAGATGCTCGCCGAGCAGGGCACGAACGGTGTTCTCCCCCTCCACATCCAGGTTCTGGAAGGGCTCATCCAAGAGCAGTGCCCGTGGCTGGTCCAACAGCGCCCAAGCCCACCGAAGACGTTGCCGCATGCCCGACGAGAGAGCGCCCGCCGCCCGGTCGGCCGGCAGCCCCACGCGCTCCAGCAGCTTAGCCCCGCGCGCGACCGGCAGCCCGCGCAACCGGGCGAAGAATTCGAGGTTCTCCCCCGCCGAGAGCTCGTCGTAGAACGCGAGATCCGGAGCGACAAAGCCGATCCGCGCCCGCCGCTCGGGGAGCGACAGAGCTGTACCCGCCTCTAGATGCTCGATCTGCCCGGCGTCCGGGGCCAGCAATCCGGCCAGACAGCGCAGCAGAGTGCTCTTGCCCGAGCCGTTCGCCCCGGTGACCACCAGCAGCTCGCCCGCCGAGACCCGACCTGAAGCCGGCGCGAGCGCACGGACCCGCCCAAACCGGCGCCGAACGCCTTCGAACGAAAGAGAGACGGAACTCATCACGGGTGAGTATATGAGTGCAGCAAGGCAGAAAGCCCCGCCCAGAGGGGCGGGAAGAAGTGCTCCTGCCGGATGGCAAATCCCGCGCCCCTCCTCCTCAACTCAACAGCCGCTCCAGATCCGCCACCGTCAGCTGTTTCAACAGGCGGGAATCCTGGCTGATGATCGCGTCGGCGAGGGCGCGCTTCTCTTTCTGGAGTTCGATGATCTTCTCCTCCACCGTGTCGCGCGCGATCAGGCGGTAGGCGAACACCGCCCGGGTCTGGCCGATGCGGTGGGCGCGGTCGATGGCTTGGGTCTCGACCGCGGGGTTCCACCAGGGATCGAGCAGAAAGACGTAGCTCGCGGCGGTGAGGTTCAGGCCCACACCTCCGGCCTTCAAGCTGATCAGAAACAACCCGCAGCCCGGATCGGTCTGAAAGCGATCGACCTTTGCCTTTCGATCCACCGTCTTACCGTCGAGATATTCGTAGACGATGCCGCTCTTGTTCAAGCGATCGCGCACGATGGCAAGGAACTTGGTGAATTGGGAAAAGATGATCGCCTTGTGCCCTCCGGACGAGAGCTCCTCGATCTGTTCGAGCAGCGTCTCGAGCTTTGCGCTCGGTTCCTGGGTCTTCTTCGGGTCGATCAACCCGGCATGGCAGGCCGCCTGGCGTAGGCGCAACAGCGCTTCGAGCACGATGATCTTGGCGCCGCCCAACCCCCGCGCGGTGCTCTTGCCGAGCAACACCTGACGGTAGTGGTCGCGAAGCTGATCGTAGCGCTTGCGCTCTTTGGGGGACAGTTCACAGAACAGCGTCTGCTCGGTCTTCGGCGGCAGCTCGGTGAGCACCTGATCTTTGGTGCGGCGGAGCATGAGTGGTTTGAGCGCGCGGGCCACCGTGGCGAGTGCGGCGGGAGGCAGCCAGGCGCGGCCGGCGTGGTCGGCGAGCGCCGGGAGCTGGCCGAGCAGCCCCGGGTTGAGAAACTCGAACAGCGACCAGAGTTCACCCAGGTGGTTCTCAACCGGTGTGCCGGTCAACGCCAAACGGTGCCGGGCGCGGACCAGGCGGCAGGCTTTCGCGGTGAGCGAACTTCCGTTCTTGATCGCCTGCGCCTCGTCGAGCACCAGCAGATCGAACTCCCGCTCGCGCAGGAGGGGCAGGTCGAGGCGGAGCGTGGCGTAGGTCGTGACCAGCACGTCGTAGCGGTCGAAGTCAAGGGCGAGATCGCGCCTCAGGGCGCCGTGGAAGATGCCGATCCGGAGGTCGGGCGTGAAGCGTGCCGCTTCGTCCGCCCAGTGCGGCACGACGCTTTTCGGGACCACCAGAAGGGAGGGCCGGCCGCTGGTGAGCCCTTTGGCTTTGCGCGCCGAAAGGTGAGCGAGCAGTTGAACCGTCTTGCCCAACCCCATGTCGTCTGCCAGGCAGCCGCCGAGCCCGAGGTCCGCGAGGAGATCGAGCCAGGCGAGGCCGACCTCTTGATAGGGGCGCAGTGCGCCGCCGAAGCCCTCCGGGGCGGCCATCGGTTGGAGCCGGTCGAACGATCGGAGGCGCTCAACGACGCGGGCAAAGATCGCATCGACCTCGACGCCGGGCTCGGCGGCGAGCAGGGCGTCGAGCACCAAGGCCTGATGGGCGCCGAAGCGGAGCGCCTCGCCCGCTCCGGCGCCGGATGAGAGCCGGGCCATCGAGCCGTAGCGCGCGAGCCAATCGGGCGGCAGCAGACCGACCGAGCCGTCGGCCAGGTCGATGTCCACGCGCCCCTCACGCACCGTGCGCAAGAGATCCGGCAGCCGGGCGGACACCCCGCCGAAATCGAGCGCACCGTCCAGGTCGAACCAGTCGATGCCACTCGCGACGCGCAGATCGAAGCGGCCGGCGGTGCGCAACGGTCGCCCGTCGATCTCGACCTGCCAGCCCGCCTGCTCGAGGAGGCTGAGCGCGCCGGAGAGATCGCCCATCGAGAGCCACGCGGTCTCCCCCACGAGCTGCCAGCCGTTGGCGGAGAGTTGATCTCGGAACCGCACCTCGGCGGCAAGGTCGCGGGCGAATCGCTGACCGGGCGCGCCGCCGGGAAGGATCTGGCGGGGATCGTCGAGTGTCGTCCTCTGGTCGCCATAGGCCGATCCGAAGCGCCCGCCGACCCGGTTCCCTTCGTGCGGGAAATAGACCTCCAACCAGGGGGAGGGGGCCACGGTTTCGATCTGCGGGCGCAGCCGTTCGGGGAGGGAGAGCGGCGGCAGTCGAGGATCGCTCCAGAGCGTTTCGAGGGCGGCGGGCACGTCGCGCGCGGGAATCTCGATCATCTCGTCGCGGCGCAGCAGATGGATCCACGGCAGCGCGTGGTCGTCGGCGGTGAACCGCGCGGCGCGGTCGGCGAAAAAGACGACGCCGGAAGTGAGCAGCAGGCGGGGGGCTGTCAAGGGGACTTCCTCTCCGTCCCGCACCAGCCGACCGGTCAGCCGAAGGATCTTCTCGTCGTCTTCGAGCGCGAGCGTGAATCGCCAGGGCGGTCCGTCGTCCCAGCCGAGCGGAGTCGGCTCGGAGGGCTCGTCCCACCAGCCGAAGTGGCCGGTGGCGCAGAGCATCGGCACGAGCATCGGCACGAGCGCGGCCGCCACGGTGGCCGACGAGGGTGCCGAGCCGTAATAGCGCACCGTCGAACGCCAACCCACTTCGGGCAACGAGGTGAGGATCTCGATCGCGGAGCGGACCTCGGCCGGCGCCTCGTTCGGGTGCGACGGGCGCAGGTAAAACGGTTTGCGCTTGCCGACGAGCCCGCTTTTCAAGACGGGCCGCTGGACAAAGTCCACCTTCATCTCGCCGCGCTCGGCGAGCGGCGTGGTCGCTAGAAGGTGGAGCCAGACGAGCGGCGGTGGGGCACCCGGCCGAGCGGTCGGCCCCGGTGGGAGCGCCGCCATCGACATACCCCTGGTGAGGCCGGCCAGTTTCTGACGCCAGGGGCTCTGCGGCAGATCGGCGGGCGCCCGCTCGCCGAACAACGCGAAGGCCGGCTCGAGGTCGAGTTCGGCATCGCTGTCGCCGAGCTCCAAGTAGAGTTCGTAGGTACCCGGGACCCGGCCCGCGGTGCCGAGCCGGTCCATCTCCACCAGGGTCGCCCAGATGTGTTTGCAGACGTCGCTTTGGGCGTAGAGGCAATTGCAATCGACTTCCAGGGCCTGGAAGCCGGACGCAAGCCGCCAGTCGATCCGGACCTGATAGCGCTCCGGGAGGCTGCCCCGCACTGCGGCCCTCACGTACGGTTGTGTTTCGGGAACGCGCACGAACCGGACGCGCCCCTGGCGGGCGTACGATTCTCCTCGACTGCGCACGGCGCTCGAGACCGACCGCCGACATCTCGCGGTGAGACTTTGCATCGCGAAAGGGTATTCGATTCGGGCTTCGGTGGCGACCGGCTGGCCCTCTTGAGGCGGCTCCGGTAACATCGCCACTCGCATCGAATCGAGCTCCCTGGTAGAAGCTCATCCGGTCCCAGATTGAGAGTGCCGTCCGCGCAGGGTCCCGCGGCGGCGTGCGGAGTCCGAAGAGTCAACCGATGAAACACATCCATCCGATCGAACCCATCGCGACCGTCCTGCTGATCATCCTGTTTTTCTACATTCGCCGGAAACGGAAACTCGAGAGCTCTCCGGCGAGCTCTCGGCCGATCGAGCCGCGGGTGGCAATCGAGCGGCCGGCGAAGGTCGAGGATCCTCCGGAGGTGGTCTACGCGAAACTGCGCCGTCGAGCGTTCGAGACCACCCCCGAGGCGCTCGGGGTCGCCAACGACCTGGCCATGGGCGATCCGTACGTGCTGTTGATGGAAATGGGCATGCCGGGCACCGTGGTGACGCTCGCCTGTTTCGCCGATGGCGATGCGGGCGTCTACTACCAAACGGGTGGCGGCATGATCGGCGGGCGTGCGCACGAAACGGTTCGCCAGGCGGCCAAGGGTTTCATCGCCCAGATCAAGCCGCTGGTTGTAGGAATGGAAAAGATGGCCGATCCGCCGCCGCCGCCCGACCCGGGCCGGGTGCGATTCACGGCGCTCACCCCGGAAGGAACCTTCACCGCCGAGACCAACCGCGAGGCGCTCGCCGAGCCGGACAACCCGTTGTCCGGCCTGTACTACAGCGGTCAGGAAGTGGTCAGCCAGATGCGCGAGGTCCTGGCGCAGAAGGCTTAAGGGCGCAGCGAACGCCCTGTCGCATCCGGCAACGCAATTCCCAGGAGATCCGCAAGCGTCGGCGCGAGATCGTAGGGTGCGCTCGGTCCGACCTGCTCACCGGGCCTAAAGGGGGCGCCCCAAAAGATCAGCGGCACATGAGTGTCGTAGGCGTGGTGCGAGCCATGGCCTGAACCGCGCGCGGGATCCCAATGTATCAGGACGTTCGGCTTCGGGATCAAGAACGCGTCGCCCGAACGTGCGGCGTCGAAATCGTTGCGCGCAAACCAGGACGGGGCTTTCCGGCCGTCCGCGAGATCGTCGGTCGGCCAGGTCGCCTGCTCCGAGATCCGGAGGACCTCCGAGATCTCCTCGCCGAACAGCGTCTTCACCACCTGCGGAAACAGCCGATCGAGATCCTGGACGGTCACCGTGCGCTCTGCCGGGCCGCACGGGCCCTCGATCGAAAGCTTGGGGAACGCCGACCGGTCGTAGGCCACGGTCCACCCTTCGACGCCATAGATCGGCTGGCTGCCGGGCGCCAGGCAGAGCGCCTCTAAGAGCGCCCGATTCAACCGCTCGCGCACGCTTGGGAAGGAACTCTCCGGGGTTTCTTCGCTCATCAGCCGACCGCCGGTCCGCGCCTTCCCCTCCTGACGAACGACTTCGGGGAGCGGTGAGAAACCATGGTCGGAGGAGAGGGCGAGGACCACGCGCCCGGCCGGTTCTTCATGGGCCAGAGCGTCGAGTACTGCGAGCAGGCGCCCGAGCTCAACGTCGAGCCGGCGCAACGCGTCCAGTTCCTCGGCGGATTCGTTGCCGAAGTTGTGCGAAACCACATCGTGGGCCGAGAACGACAGCGCGAGCAGGTCGGGGACGCCGCGGCGGCCGAGCTTCAAGCCCGGGTCGGCGAGCGTCGCGAGGGCGAGATCGGTGAGCAGCTGGTCCTGGAGCGGGCTGCCGTAGATGCCGCCGAAATAGCCGCGCGGATCGCCCGTGAGGTCGTGGTCAAACCCCAGTCCGAGATCGGGCACCTGGTAGCGCGCGAGGTTCGCGGTGGGCTGCGGGAGTCGGGCGCTGTTGGCGGGGCGGGGCAGCGGTTGCCAGAGGGTGCCGAAGCGGCCGACCAGGCGCGCACCGGCCTGGTTGGCGTTGAACCCTTTGACCAGATCGCGCATGGTGCCGCCGGCGATCCCTTCGGTGTCGTACGCGCTCGAGGTGACGTAGCGGCCGCTGTCGCGGTCGTACCAGTAGACCAGATGGCGCGGGCTTTTTCCCGCGAGAAAGATCGCACCGCGATCTTTGCCGGAAAGCGCCACCACGCGCGAGTTGGGGCTCGCTTCGATTAGCCGGTCGGGAAGGGTCGCAATCCGCAGGTTCGCCGGGCCGGCAATCGTGCCGGCAGGCGGGAGCGGCTCTGCCGGTCGGCCGTGGTGCAAGTTGTAGAGGGCGATCGCATCGTCGCTGTCGAAGACGAGCGTCTCGCCTTTCGGACCCTCGCCGATCCGCGTGGTCGCGGTGTTGCCGATCTCGCCCGAGAGCTGCCACATTTCGAGCGTCCGCTGGCGGGCGAAAACGTAGATCCGCCCCTCCTGCTCGATCTCGCGGAAGAAGAGCGGCGGCTGGCCGGGGACCCGTGCGAAATCGGGTTGGTCGGTGCAGTAGAGTCGGCGGAGCCCCTGGCCATTCGGATTCGCCTCGAACCACCGGTTGGCGACGATGCCATGAACCCTGGGCGGCGCGCCGGTTCCGAGGGAGGCATGTCCGGGCCCGGTCTCGGTGTTGATATGGGCGTAGTGGCACGCGGTCTCGACCTGCCCCTCGGCGAGCAGCCGGGCGAAGCCGCCATCGAACCAATTCCGATAGCCGGAAAGCCGTGGCCAGCCCAAACCATCGACCGAAACCATCACGACCAGTTTGACCGCGACGGGCGCGGCGTATGCGACGGGGCATAGGAGGAGCGCCAGGGTGGCGATCCCACCGAAACGGGAGAGGGGGCGAGCAAAGGCGTGCATCTCCGTAGCTTACTCTCGGATTCGGTCGCGCCGACGACATTGGGGTGACCGCAACGTGAACTTCACCGGGCCGATCCGCCGGCTGGGGAAGGAGGCTTCAATCCCAGTTCTGTTCGACTTTGTCGCTCTCGATGCGCCAGACGCCTTCAAGCTTATGGAGGAACAGGCTGCCCCGGTAGGAATCGTTCCCTCTGGTGCCCTCTACGGTCAGCTCGGCTTGATCCCCCTTCGTCCGCCCGCCGGTGATCGCGATCGCCGGTAGGGCGAGGGAAGGGTGGAGGTATAGGAGATCGTTGCGGAAGCTCGTCGACCGCTCCTCATTCGCCTGATCGACGAAGCTGTCGAGCCGGGCGGCGATCGCCTCGGAGCAGGAGGCCGCGATCGCCTCGCGGTTCATCGCATCGATCGCCGCCCGACAGGCGAGCAGCCATCGGCCGGGTTCGCCGCCGTCTTTGGGCAGCGCGGTGACCCCGGTCGGCTTCGTGATCGGAACCGCGAGGTTCAGATTGATATCCAGACCGTCGCCGTCCGGTTCGTCGGCCGCTTTGGTGCGGATCTTGCCTCTCACCACTCCGTCCTCGATCCGCAGGCGCGCCTGCGCCGCCTGCGCGCTCGAGCTGCAGTAGCCGCACGCGCCGCCGCCGGGCAGGCGGTAGGAGGCGCCTTCCCACGTCGCATCGAGCGCGATGTCGAGGGTGACCGTGCCGGTGTCTTCGGTGGTTTGGCGGTCGAGCTCACCAACCAGATCGAGCGCATGGTCGAGCGCTTTCCGGTCGAGAACGGTGCCGGTCAGGCGGACTTTGATCACCGTCTCGTCGCCGAAGAACCCTTTCCCCTCGTAGGCGAAAGCGTCGGTAACCGAGAAGCTGTCGCCCGCTTTGGCGTAGGTGCCGGAGGCGGCCGTAAGAGCCGGAGCTTTGGTTTTCGCCGCACAGAGCGGTGAGGCGACCCCAGCGATGAACGAGAACAGGGCGAGCGCGAAGAAAGGCATCCGGCGCAATGAGATCTCCCGAGTCGAGGTGGGCTGCCCTTGGAGAGTCAATCGAAGGCTTTCTCTTCGGCGGGTGCTGCGACCAGGGCGAGCGCCGCGCACAGGATGCCGGTGACCAGATAGTAGTAGTTGAGGTGGGCTTGTTTGCTGAACGAGAAGAACGCGATCAAGGTGAGCGCTGCGGCGGTGGAAAATCCGGCAGGGGTGCGCGGACTACGGGCGAGCGCCAAGCCGAGGGCGGCGAGCGCCGGGAGCGCCGCGAGCGGTGAAAGCGCGAGCGCCAGGGCGGTCGAATCCGGCAGGAGCGCGAGATAGGTGAGCGAGTCGGGTCGGTAGGGTTGTGCCAGGTGGACCGCGATCACCGAGTTGTAGAACGCGCCCGGGTCCCAGAGGACGAACGGCAGGGTGACCGCGGCGGCGACCCCCAGAGCCTGAAGCGCCAGCCGTGGCAGTTCCTTCTTCGGCAGACACCAAGGCACGAGCAGCGGCAGGGCCGGGACGATCAGAACCAGATACTGCTTGGTCGCGAGCAGCAGGCCGAGGAGCCAGGGCGCGCCACGAGGTGCCCGGATGGCGGTCCATAGAAACGCCGCAAAGAGCACCATGACCAACGGCTCGGTCCACGCCTGCTCCAGGACGAAGAACCCGCGCGGGTTGAACAGAAAGAGGGCCGCCGCGAGTGCTGAGAAGGGGCTCGGGCGTACGAACGCGATGGCGCCGCCGGCCAGGGTGGTCGCCACCAGTTGAGCGAAGCGATGGTCGTCAAATAAGAGAAATCCAGGGAACGCGAGCAGCAGGCTCATCGGTGGATAGAGTAGGCCGAAGCGGAGTCGGCCGCCGACCGACCAGCCGGGGGCGTAGAGCTTCGCCGACTCCTCTGCGCTATAGATGTCGGGCATCGCGAACCGGTAGGGATTCCGTCCCGCGGCAAGCTCGCGGCTCGCCTCCTGTTGGATGACGAAGACATCGATCGCCGGATTCGGCCGCGAGCGGACGACCCAGACCCCGAGCGCCAGGTGAAGCCCGAGCAGGGCGATCGTCAGCTGCTTACGCCGGGTCGGCGGCGCGAAGAAACTGGCGAGACCGAGACCCCCCGCGAGCAGGACGCCGCATTGGATCCAGCTCCAATCCAACGCGAGGTTGATCGGGGCGCTCGGGTCGGAGTTGAACTGCTCCAGGATCTGGACCGCAAAGACCGCGGCGCCGAAAACGACCAGGGCCCGCGCGCTCGGCCCGGTGCGACTCTTGGCCGGGAGCCCGACGCTGAGCAGTACACAGCTCACCAGCGCCACGCCCAGCCAGATCAGGCCGAAACGTGAGAACCTGGCGCTCACCTCGATCGCCTGGCCGAGCGCGAAGATCGCGACCAGCAACGCCCAAGCCGAGGCGCGTTGGCCGGTTGTCGAAGGGAACCCTTCCTGATCGGACATCCGGGCGCGTCTCGGCCCTAGCGAACGATCTTCGCCATCACGTGCTTGATCTGGGTGTAGTCCTCGATCGCGTAGGCCGACATGTCCTTGCCGTAGCCCGATTGTTTGAACCCGCCGTGGGGCATTTCGGAGACCAGCGGCATGTGGTCGTTGATCCAGACGCAACCGAAGCGGAGCTTCCTCGCGGCATGAAGTGCGCGGTTGATGTCGCTCGTCCAGACCGAGGCGGAGAGGCCGTAATCGACATCGTTCGCCCAGGCGATCGCCTCGTCGTCCGAGCCGAACTTGGTGACCGTGACGACCGGTCCGAAGACCTCCCGTTGCACGATCTCGTCGGTTTGGTGGGTGTCCGCGACGAGCGTCGGCTGGTAGTAAAAGCCGCGACCGTCGCCGACCCGGCCGGCGTCGCCGCCGGTCAGCACTCGGGCGTGGCTGGTGGCGCGGGCGCGCTCGACGAAGCCGGTCACCCGGTCGCGCTGTTCGGCCGAGACCATCGGCCCGAGCGCGGTCGATTCGCTGTCGATCGGCCCCATCTCGATCGACTCGATCGCGGGCACCAATCGGTCGAGCAGCGAGTCGTAGATCCCTTCTTTGGCGTAGACCCGGCAGGCCGCGGTGCAGTCTTGTCCCGAGTTGGCGTAGCCCGCGAACTTGATCGTGGCGACCACGAGATCGAGATCCGCGTCATCGAAGATCACGACCGGCGCTTTGCCGCCGAGTTCCAGATGTACTTTTTTCAAGGTGGCGGCCGCGGCGCGCGCCACTTCCTTGCCGGTCGCGACATCGCCGGTGAGCGAGACCATGCCGACTTTAGGGTGGGCGACGAGCGGCGCACCCACGGGAACGCCGTGGCCGGTGATCACGTTCAACACGCCCGGCGGGAAGATGTCGGCGGCCAGCTCGGCGAGCCGCAACGCTGTGAGCGGTGTCTGCTCGGAGGGTTTGAGCACCACCGTGTTGCCCGCGGCGAGCGCCGGGCCGATCTTCCAGATCGCCATCATCAGCGGATAGTTCCAGGGCGCGATCAGACCGACCACGCCGATCGGCTCGCGCCGGATCATGCTGGTGTAGCCGGCCAGGTACTCGCCCGCCGCCTTCCCCTCTTGGCAGCGGGCTGCGCCCGCGAAGAAGCGCAGGTTGTCGACCACGAACGGCAGCTCGGAGCGTGCCAGGGTGATCGGCTTGCCGACATTGCTCGCTTCGAGCGTCGCGAGTTCTTCGGCGTTTTGCTCGATCCGATCGGCGAGCTTCCCCAGCATCAGGCTGCGCTCGGCCGGGGTCGAATCGAACCAGGATTCAAACGCCGTGGCCGCCGCGGCGACCGCCCGGTTCACATCCTCGCTCGAACCGTACGGCACGACCGCGAGCGGTTGCTCGGTTCCCGGATGGACGAGGGTTTCGGTTTCAGCCGAAGCCGACGCGGCCGGCTCGCCGTTGATGAACATCGAATAGGTCTTCATACGCGCTCCGCTTTGGGCATTTCGGGTCGAGGGGAAAGCTTTAGAAGGTAACTGAAGCGCCGAAGGTGATGACGGTCTCGTCCTCCGACGTGCCGGTGAGCGTCGGATCGGCTTCGCGCCGCTCGTCCAAGCTGTCGAGCGCGATCGAGCGCTGCACCGAGCCGTGGATCGAGACGTTCTCGCGGATCTGGATCGGCACATTGACCCCGATCAGCGCGTCGTTGAGCGCGCCGTCCCCGGCGGCCTTGTTGTTGTAGCCGAAATCCCAGCCGACCGAGCCGGAGAAGTCCAAGCTCGCCTTGCTGCCGAGCGCGAAGCTGTGCGAGATGCCGACCGTGCCGTAGCCGCCGTCGACGACATCCAGATCTTGCCAGTAGCTGATTTTGGGCGATAGCGGTCCGCCGAAGCCGAGCGAGCCGTAGACCTCGTAGGTGTCGAGGAAGGCGATGATCTCCTCGGCGTCTCGGTTGTACTGATAGCTGACCGCGCCGAGTGTGAGCGTGGCACTCCCGAGCGGAATCGCGTACTCCGCGCCAAAGTCGATCTCCCGGTAGTCGCCGCCGGGAAGATCGCCGGCATAGCCGTAGCTATAGAGCGAAAAATTGCCGACCCCGAACAGCACGTAGGGGATGGTCACCGGCTCGTCGTCGAGCAGATCGGAACCGCGGAAAAGGTACTGCGTGCTCCGGTCGACTCCGGCGGTGAAGCTCCAGCTCTTTTCCGGCTCGCCCTGGCCGAAGCCGGGTAGAGCGACCGTCGCAAGAAGAAGGAAGGCAAGGAACGGCGCGAGACGCGAGATCTTCATAGGTCATCCCCTCGGGGCAAGTTAGCTCGAAACGCTTTTGGGCGCCGCAGGAACGCCGCCGATCGGAGCGCTTCGAAGAGTTGAGCCGGCACCAGTCTACTTCGTCCGCGGTCTTGCACAACTCTTGCCTCACGGGGATGCACGGGGATGCCTTCCTTGTTCGGCAAGTCCCCGGCGAACGGTTCGCGCCGCCCGTTGGGGGAAGGGCGGAGCGTCTCGCGCCGTGAAGTTGACGCCTGAAAAACGGGCGGAGAGCGCGCGCGCCTTGCCGCCCAAGCGCGCTGGAACTAAGAACAGCGATCGGTCCTAGGAGTTGGAGGGCTCTGGCTTTGGCGGGAGTGCGCGCGATTGCTTCGGACGGTCCATTTTCGCCAACTCTTTAGCAGTCTGCTTCAGGCCCTTGCGCACGCCCTTGATATCACCGACAAGCGGAAGGCGTTCAGGCGCTGTGCCCGTGTTGTCGATCATCATCTTGCGCACTTGCTGCCCAACCTGTTTCGCGACTTGCTCAGCGGGGCGCTGACCGAACACGCCTTGCGTCTGAAGCTTGGCCTCGGTCTCTGTTATCCTGAAGAGGTTACCGGCAAGTTCGCGCTTATCCATGAAATCGAGAAGCGTGCGGCCGTCAGGCAAGCCCTTCATCTCCTTCAACTTATTCAGGTTCATGTTGTACATGCCGAGATAGCCGGCATTCTGAAACAAGCCGTAGTCCGTGACGCCCGCTCTTTTGGCCGTGCTGTTGAGCCCCTTTTCGCGCTCCGAGATGTCATCCCGGATCTGTACGCGTTCAACATCTTGAGCGGCTTGAATGTATTGCCTCGCGGCCTCAGCGAGCCCCGCGAAGTATTTCTGCGCTGCTGCGACAGTTGGTTTTTTCACGTCACCATTCATTGCTACTAGATAACAAGCAAACCGAGACAGCTTGTAGTCAGGCACAGTGGCGCCATTATGAACATCAATACTATCGCACTGTGCGAAATTATCCGTAACGGAGATCCCCAGAGTAGAGCACGTGGCGATTGCCCTATTAATGGCTTGGCGAAACGGCTGGTACGACTCGTAGCCCAGCATGCGCATGAACTCGCGCGCGTACCAGTACTTGCCGCCGTTTATGCGTCCGCAATCCTCGTACGTCGCGCCGTCATTTTGAAATTCTAGGACGATATTGGACATGAAGACCCCAGGTCATAAGCGTCCCGAGTCTACACCTTGACAGGCCGATAGTGGGGGGCCGCGCGCACTCTCGGGCGAGGAATCCCCGGCCCTACCGTCCGCGCGCGGTCTTCATGGCGGCCGTGGCCTCGCGCTCCGCTTCTTTCTTGCGCTCGGTCTCGCGCTTGTCGTAGAGCTTCTTGCCTTCTGCGAGCACGATTTCCACCTTGATCCAGTTCCCTTTGAGATAGAACGAGAGCGGAATCACGGTCAACCCTTGGATCTGGGTCCGGCCGTACAGCTTGTCCAGCTCACGGCGCGACAGTAGCAAACGGCGCGGGCGCTCCGGCAGGTGGTTTTCCCGGTTGCCGTGGCTGTACGGGCTGATATGCGCGCCGATCAGATAGGCCTGGCCGTTGCGAAACTCGACGTAGCTGTCGCGCAGCTGGACCTTGCCGGAACGGGCGGCCTTCACCTCTGTGCCCGACAGCTCGAGCCCGGCCTCCAAGCTTTCGAGGATCTGATATTCATGCGTCGCCCGCTTGTTCGACGCGAGCGGACGGATCACCGGTTTCAGGGTCGTCATGGGGGATCACTCTACCAGGGGCCGGAACGAGACTGCCCGGTTCGGACGTAGACTGAAGGGGTTCGCGACCCCCAACTCTTCAACCCGCAGATCAAAGGGAACGAGACACCCATGAACCAACCGCACGATCCGCGGCGACCTCACCTCCGCGCAGCCGGCTTCCTCCTGGCCCTCGCGCTCGTTGCCTCCGCCGGCTGCACCGGTTCGCCCCGACCGCGGCATGCCGATGCGATTCCGGACCTCGACCTTCGCTCGATGCTGTTGTTGCTGGTCGATCGGCAGATCTATGACTCGACGACCATGCAGATTGCGGCATCGGGTGGGCCGGGCTTGCGCGAGGAGCTCGCGGTTTCGTTGGGCCGGGTTCCCTCGGCGGAGGGGCGGCCGGTTCTCCTCGGGATGTTGGAAGACAAGGAGCCCTCAGTGCGACGGGCGGCGGCGTTTGCGCTCGGGGAAATGGAGGACGAGGGTGCGAAGTCCGCGACCTCCGGCCTGTTGCAGGCGGCGGTCGATCCCGACCGGGAGACCGGTCGGCTGGCGGTCGAGTCGTTGGGCAAGATCGGCGCGGATGTCGTGGCCGTCGGCCTGGCGCTCGCACCGCTCCCCGAGCCGGAACGCTGGGCGCGGCTCACCCCGTCGCTCTTCCGCTTCAAGCAGGAAGAGCGGGTGCCGCTCGGCGTGGCCGCTCTCGCGGCGGCAAGCGGTGAAGAGCCCAAGCCGGGGGGCAAGCCCGCGAAATCCGCGAGAGGAACTCCGCGTTCCGATCGGGGGGAGCTGCGCTTTTTTGCCGCCTACGCCCTGGCGCGCGATCCGCTCCCCGGGGCGGCCGAGCCGCTCCGCGGTCTGCTGGGCGATTCCGATCCGCGGATCCGCGGTTGGGCGGCCCGGGCGCTCGGTCAGGTCGGGGGTGGAGAGGACCTCGCGCGCCTCCTCCCTCTGCTCGCCGCGGCGGAGTTGCCGCCGGTGATCCAAGCTCTGCGCGCCGGGCGGCAGCTGGTCGTGGAGGGGAAGGTCATCACCCCCTCGGCCCTCGCTGCGCGAGAAGCGTGGCGGGCGCCGCTGCTCGCGTTGCTCTCCGATCCTCGGTCGGGAGTCCGCTCGACGGCGATCGATGCGGCGGCGGTTTGGTTGCCCGATGCGGATCTCGCCGCGGCTCTCGCGGAGCGGGTCGAGAAAGGGAGTGGCCGGGAGCGGGGGCTCGCCCTGGTCGCGTTGGCGACCGGCAAAGCTCCGCGCGCGGCGGAGCTGATCGCCTTGGCGATCGGGCCGCGGCCGGCCGAAACGCCGGGAGTTGGGGCAGAGTCCGGGGCCCTGGAGGACCTGGAAACGTCCGATCTGCGCGCCCACGCCGCCGAAGCGGCCGGCAAGCTGGGTGCCGTGGGCGCGCTCGATCTGCTGGCCCAAGACCAGAGCCCCGCCGTGCGAGGCGCGGTCGCCGCGGCCCGGCTGGCTCGGTTGGCGCCGGACGATACGGCTGGGGGGGAGAAGCTGGCCGCTGCGATCCTCGCCGATCCGGACGGAGGGGTGCGGCTCGCTGCGCTCGATTGGCTCGGCGAGCATCCCGTGTTGCTGATGGCGGCGCTCGGGCCTGCGGTGGCCAAGGCGTTGGTGGACGAATCGGAAGAGCCGGGGCTCGCCGGTCTCCGCGCGCTCGGAGCGCGAGCGAAAGCGGTGGTCGCCGATCGCCCGGCGGCGCTCGAGATGGCGGGGTACGTGGTCGAAAAGGAGGGGTACGTGCTGCGCCGGGCGGCGATCGCGCTGTTTAAAGAACTCGAAGCGCCGGCCCCCGAGCTGTTGCCGCCGGACGATTCGCGCCGCACGGACGACTACCGCGAGATCCTGGAGCGGACTTGGGGGGGGCACCGGATCGCGATCGAGACCGAAAAAGGGATGATCACGGTCGATCTCACCTGCCGCGCCGCGCCGCTCACCTGCCTGTCGTTCCTTCAGCTCGCGGCCCAGGGGTTCTTCGACGGTTTGACCTTCCACCGGGTGGTCCCCGATTTCGTCATCCAAGGGGGCGATCCGCGGGGCGATGGGGTCGGTGGTCCGGGCTATTCGATCCGCGACGAGATCGGCCGCCTGCGCTATGAGCGCGGCGTGCTCGGCATGGCGCTCGCGGGGCCGGATACCGGAGGGAGCCAGTTCTTCCTCACCCTCTCTCCGCAGCCGCACCTCGACGGCGGCTTCACGGCGTTCGGCAAAGTGGTGGCCGGCGACGCGGTGCTCGACCTGATCCAAGGGGGCGACCGGATCGTCCGCATCGCCGAAGTGCCGTCCGGGCCGCAGCGCTAGAGCCCGGCCGAGGCGACAAGAGCGCGACGGACGACTTGGAAGTCAGCGTCGACGCGTGGGGTTGAACGGAAGCACGCCGGCAATCTTGCCGCCCCCGGGAGCTGCGGCGGCTTCCGATTCCGGCGCTTCCGGAGCGGTCTCGACCGGCTTGATCTCACTCTTTGGCTCCCGATCGATCGAACGGGGCCCGCGGGTCTTAACGCTGGCAACTTCCTGAGCCTCGAGCGGGCCGAAACGGAGGCCGAACTCCGCCGACGGATCGACGAACGAGGTGAGCGCCTCGTAGGGCACGGTCACCCGTTGGCGCGAGGCGTTGAAGTTGAGCGACACGGAAAACGCTTCGCGATCGACCTCCAGGTCCCAGAATTGGTGTTGGAGGATGATCGTGACCTCATCCGGATAGCTGTCGCGGAGAAAGGCGGGGACCCGCACTCCCGGGTGGGTCGGGCGGAAACTGACGTAGAAGAAATGATCGCCGGGGAGGCCACCCTCCTCGGCGACGATCTCGAGAGAGCGTCGTACGACATCGCGCAGAGCTTCGCGCACCAACTCCTGATAGTCCAACGGTTCATCCATCATAGGCGCGAGCATCGCCGTCCGCCGCCTCTCCTGTCAACCACTCCCGGCCCGAACCCGGGGCGAAACGGTGCGGCTCAAGGCGGGTCATAGGTGCCGGGTGGCGTCCATGGGCCGCAACGGGCGATGCGGCCTGCGGTCCGAACCGACCCGATCACCGCGCCATATTTACGAATCGCCCCCTCGCCATAGCGGCTACAGCTGGGGGTGAAGCGGCAGCGAACCCCGAGCGAGGGCATCGCCTTGGAGAGTGTGGCCTGGTAGAGGTGAATCGAGGCGAGCAGGAGGTTCGCGGAGACTTGGGCGCCCGGCCGCTGCAGCTGGTCGAGCGCGAGCAGAACGAAGAAGAGGATCGCGCCGATCAGGGCGCGGCGTCGCGCAATCGTAGCCACGGCGGCCAGCCTACCAGGGGAGGGTGCCGGTCGCGAGTCGGCCGAGCCAGAGGGCGACCAGGGCGGCGATGTGGCCGACGGCCAGTGGGCCCACCCGCTTCGACCAGCGCTCGGGCCAAGAGCGGCGGTTGAGTGCCAGCCAACCCCAAACGAGGTAGACGGCGAGCACCTCGAGCGCGATTGCGAACGCGAACGGGTGGAAGCCGAAGGCCAGACGGAAGTGCCCTTTGGCCAGAGCGGCGAAGCTCCTGGTCAAGCCGCAACCCGGACAGGGAATGCCGGTCGCCCGCCGGAACAGGCAGATCGACGAGTCCGCGCCCCCCGACGGATGCCAATGGGCCAGGACGACGAAAGCCGCCAGCCCCGCGAGTCCGGTGAGGACCCACGGGGCGAGCGGCCGAAGAGAGCGCAAGCTCAGGAGCGTTACTGCCCGGCGGCGGCCGACAGCCCGGAGAGGATCGCCATGCCGCCGAAGCCGACGATCCAGATCACGCCCAGGATCAATAAAGCCGAACCGACCATGCCGAGGATTTTGCCGGCCTTGGCGGCACCCTCTCCGGCGGACGGTGCCAGACCGGCGGCGATCTGCTGAAGTTCCTTGTTGCCTAAGTACCAGGCGAAAGGCGCGGCGAGGCCACAACAGACAACCCCCACGATCCCGACGATCAGGGCCGTGGTCGCCTGGCTGCTCGCTTTGGCTTGAAGTGGCGGGGGTGCGATCGGAATCGACATCGAAGTGTCTCCCTAAGGCGAGCGTTGGTTTCTAGATCAGAACTTGTCGGCGTACTGGCTCAAGCCCGGGATGATGAAGCGCTGTCCGTTGACCGCCTTCATGATGCAAAGGATGGTCACGATCAGCCAACCGAGGCCGAGCAATGGGGCCAGAATCGCCGCAAGGCAGGCGAGAGCGCCGAGCTGTCCCAACACCATGAGAACTGCCCAAACGATCGCCCAGGCGATCAGAAGCACGATCCCGTGCTTGGCGTGCCACTGGACCTCCTTGTCGTCCTTCTCGACCACGAACGGGATGATCGCGAGCAGTCCCAGATAGGAGAGCACGAGCATCAGCGTCTTGTTGCTGCCACCGGCCGCGACGGGCGGCGGCGGGGGCATGGAACTCGGCGGCGGCGGGGGGGCGATCGGCTCACTCATCGCAGGCCACTCCTTTCAGAGGTGCGGAAAAACCTTTGTTTGTCCAACGTTTCGTGTCTCGCGGCAGCATACGACATCGACCGAGGGCGAACAACTGGGGCCGACTTCAAAGACAGTCATCAGGCGTGGCGCCCCACGGTTCTGTTACACGATCGCCAGGCAAACGACCGCAAGGAACACCGAGCCCCGATCGCGAAACTCGGCTTCCGAGGTGGCGGCGGGGATCGAGTAGGAGGGCATGGGCCTTGCGACCGATCGACCTATCGGTTGGCGTCGGCGATGACCCGCACGTAGAGTTCGCGATAGCGGCCGACGATCACGTCCTGCGAGAACCGCTCGACCGCCGATCTGCGGGCCGCCGCCGCGAAAGCCAGCCGTTTCGGCTCGTCGCGGAGAAGGTCGAGCGCGGCGGCCGCCATGCCGTCCACATCGCCCACGTCGCGCAGGAATCCGGTCTCGCCGTCGATCACCACCTCGGGCAGCCCGCCCGCGGTGGTCGCGATCACCGGCACTTCGCAGCTCATCGCTTCGAGCGCCGCCAAGCCAAACGACTCGGTCTCCGAGGGGAGCAGGAACAGGTCGGCCCCGACCAGGATCTCTTCGATCAGCGGTAGGCTGCCGATGAACGTGATCGCGTGGCAAAGATCTCGTTCGCGGCAGAGCTGCTCGACCTTGCCGCGCTCCGGCCCGTCGCCCACCAAGATCAGGCGCGAGCGCACCTCGCAACGGACCCGCTCGAAGATTCCGACCACGTCGAGCACCCGTTTCACCGGCCGGAAGTTCGAGATGTGGACGAGCGTCCGTTCGCCCGGCTTCGCCCACCGGCGCGCGCCCTCGGTACCACGGAAGGCTTCGAAACGGGTGGGGTCGATGAAGTTCGGGACGACGTGGATCGTCTTGGTGAGCACGCCGAGTTGTTCGACGGTCTGCACGCGGAGCGCCTCGGAAACCGCCGTCACCGCATCGCTCTGGACGACGCCGTAGCGGGTGGTCTCCAGGTAGTTCGGGTCGTTGCCCACCAGGGTGACGTCGGTGCCATGGAGGGTGGTCACCACGGGTAGCGGCTGCGGCGCCAAGATCTGGCGCGCGAGCACGGCGGAGATTGCGTTCGGCACGGCGTAGTGGACGTGCAGGACATCGAGCCCCTGGTGGCGCGCGACCTCGACCATCTTGGTCGCGAGTGCGAGCGAGTAGGGGGGGTAGTCGAACAGCGGATAGTGCGGTACCACGACCTCGTGGAAGAAGATCCGCGGGTTGTTGAACGCCAGCCGCGACGGCAGCGCGTACGAGATGACGTGGACCTCGTCACCGGCTTCGGCTAGCGCCATCGCGAGCTCGGTGGCGACGATCCCCGAGCCGCCGTAGGTCGGGTAACAGCTGATGCCGATCTTCAACGGACACCTCCGGGCAGAATCGTGAACGGATCGCGCACCGCGAGCGGCAGTGGGCTCCAGAACGGCTCGCCGAACGTCGCGCCGATCAGATGGCCGAAGTGGCGCGCTTTCCCCTCGACGGCGAAGTAGAAATCGGGTGTCGAAACTTTGGTCACCGGTCCGGTGGCGGCGCCGGAAGCGTTCTGCCCCGGTTGATGGAGCTGCGAGCGGTGGGCGGCGAGGCTCGCGAGTTTGGCGTCCCAGACTTCGGTGACGTCGACCACGAAGCGTGGATCGAAACCATCGTGCTGCATGTAGGAAAAGACCGCCGCCGGCCGGTGTGTGGGATGGCCCGCGGTGCCGCGCGCCGCGAGGCCGGCGTAGAAGCCGGCGGCCTGGACCAGGTTGTGCGCCCGGATGTGATCGGGATGGCGATCGTAGGGGGTCGGTCCGAACACCAGATCCGGACGCGTCTCGCGCAGGACGTCGATCAGCGCGTCCTCTTCCACCGGCCCGTTGCGCAAGGCGCCGTCGCCGCAGTCGAGGAAGCGGAGTTCGACCGCGCCGAGCGCGCGGGCCGCCTCTTCCGCCTCGCTCCGCCGCTCCTTCGGCGTGCCGCGGGTTCCCGCTTCGCCCCGGGTGAGGTGGAGGATGCCGACCGCGCGGCCCGCTTTGGCGAGCGCCGCGAGCGTGCCGCCACAACCGAGTTCGACGTCGTCCGGGTGGGCGCCGATCGCGAGTACGTCGAGTTTCATGAGGTTGAACCTCCGGTGCCCTGTGGTGGTGGCGAGGGGAGTTCGATCGCTTGGAGCGTGCGCGGGTCGAGATCCATCCCGTTCCAGAGCGCGTCGCCCGCGCTGCCCGCCGAGCGGGTGGCGAACTGGGCGGACGAAAGCTCGCGTTCCTGCAGCTTGCCGTGCGGGCGGAGCAGGTCGAGCAGCTGGCCGGCGCGGCGCGCTTCGACCTCGTTCTTTCGCGCGGCCGAGGCGCGCACCTTGTCGGCGAACAGGTCGAGGCCGCGCAGCGCCTGCTCACGGGTCTTATCCAACGGCTTGTCGAGGCTTGGATCGATCGCGACCGCGGGTGCCGCGAGCTGGTCGAGGAGCGCTTCGATCCGGGCTCGGATCGGCGCCACGAAATCGCCGCCACCGCGCTCGGCGAGGCGCCGCTCGACGGTTCCGGGATCGCCCACGATCTGGGCGAACGTCAAGTCGAGCGCTTCTAGTCGGCTGCGGGTCGAAGGTTCGACCAACGCGACCTGAGGGCGCAGGGCCAACGTCGGGCCGTCGATCCCGAGCAGACGATAGGCCGGAACGACCTGCGGAATGTACGAGGTCTCACCCGGACCGAGCAGCAGGATCGACGTGCCGAGCACCGCGTCTTGAATCGCCGGCCGCGCGAGGACCCCCGGGCTCACGACCCCCGGGTTTTCGTCGATCGCGGCCAAGAGCTGTTCGACCGGGAAGTCCTCGTCACGGCCGCGTAGCGCGTAGCGATCAGCGCCCCGCCACTCGATCCGCCGCCGTTCCCCGCGCGAATAGAGAAACAGAGGGGAGAGCCCGCGCTGCGGCGCCACTTGGAGCGGCAGGCCGCGGCGCTCGATCTCCGTATCTTGCGCCGCATAGGCCGCTTCGAGTTCCACCCGCTTTTCGACCATCTGGCGCAGGTAGGGCCGCTGCGCGCTCTTGAGCTCGGGGAGCATGGCGTCGAGCAGCAGCGGACAGCGCTGTTTGAGCAGGTGCGCCATCAAGCGGCAGAACGCTTCGCCGAAGCGGGCCTCCGGCCGATACCAGCGGGCGAGCGCGTCGCGCCAGGGGGCGAACGTCTCGCCGGGAAACGCGTCGGCGATCTCGGAGTGGACGCGCGCCATCTCGGGTCCGAACGTGCGCGTGCCCAAGGGGGCGAGCGGCTCCGGATCGGGGCCGAGATCGAACCGGCGGAGGCCGCCGGGGGAGAGCAGCGTGGTCTGTGCCACCTCGGCCCAGTCGTGATCTTCGGTCGCGACCCAGAAGATCGCGACCGCCGGCTCGCCGTCCGCCTCGAGTTCCGCCGCCCAGCGGGCCGCCGCGACCATCTTCGACAGGGCATAGAGCGGTCCCCCGAACAGTCCGGGTTGCTGGCCGGTCGCGACCACCCGGGTGCGCGGGTCGGCCAGCTTGGCCGCGAGCGCGTCGGCCGCCGGATGGCCATAGGCGCGGTTGGCGACCCCGAGCGCCGCCGCGAGCGCCGTGCGATCCGGCGCCGGCCGGTGCGGCAAGCTGAGCGGCACACCCGGCTGCGCGAAGCGGAGCGGCGCGAGCAGATCGAGCTCGGCCCCCGCCAGAAAAGCCGCAGGGATCGGCGGCAGCAGGCCGAGCGCAACCAGATCGAGCGGCGCCAGCGGATCGTTTTCGAGGCTCGGGTGGGGTTCAGTCGGGTTTTTTGCCGACGAGGATGAGGCGTTCGCTGTCACGATCGTAAGGTTCCCCTCGAAAACTGCCGTAGAGCTGATCGAGCGCGAGGCCCACCCAGCGCAGGCCGACGGTCACCTCTTCGGGCTGGTAGGCGCGCACGCTCTCCAGATAGGTCCGTGCGGGTCCCTGGTCGGGAACCACGCGGATGCGCTTGTTCAACCGCTGGCTCGCGGCGTCGTACCAGCGGTCGATCTCGACCCGCCGTCCTTCTACGTCCTGGACCTCGCGCGGGTTCAGATTCGCGAGCGCGTAGTGGGGATTCATCAAGTCGATCAGGAACCGGCCACCGGGGGAGAGCAGGCGGGCGATCTCCCCCAGAACCAAGAAATTCTCACGCTCGCTCTCGAAGTAGCCGAACGAAGTGAAAAAATTGAGCACCCAAGCGAAGCTGCCGTCGGCGAACGGCAAGCGGCGCATATCGCCCGCCACCGACGGCACTTGGCCGCGAATCAGCAGGGTCACCGAAAGATCGACGCCGAGCACCCGATACCCTCGGCGTCTGAGCGCCGCGGTGTGGCGCCCGGCGCCGCAGGCCAGGTCGAGCACGGCTTTCGGCCGCGGCTTGCCCGGATCGCCGCCGAGCGCCCGCTCGACAAAATCGATATGCGCTTCGGCCTCATGCTCGTTGCGGTTCGCATAGAGCTCCAAGTACTCGTCGCCGAACCATTCGCGATACCAGGCCATCGGCCGATGATAGACGACCTTTAGGGTGTCACGGCCTCGCCCATCCCGCCGCAGCCGTTTTTGGCGAACGAACGGCCGCAGCCGCCGGTGGCGCAGACGTCACCCGAAAAGCCGGCCGGGTTGATGAATTTGTGCCACTCCGCGACCCTCGCCTTGAGGCGGGTGGCGTCGTACCCCTTTTCGGCGATCAGGTAGGCGCTCAAACCCCAGGTGCTCTTCGCCATGTTGCACGGGCAGCAGCAGGTGTAGGCGGTGTTTTCGGGGCAACAGGGGGCGGGCAGCTGGGTGAGCGCCGCTTTCTTGATCGCCTCTTGCGCCGAGGTCAGCTTGATCGTCTTCCAATAGACGATGAACTCGGTGGTCTGGGCGCGCACGTCGGTGAACTTGAGGTCGGCCGCCGTCGGCTTGGGCGCCGCAGCGATCGAGAGCACGGCCGTCGCGAGTAACACGAGGGCCAACGTTCCGGTCCGCAGATTCTTGGTCATGGTTTGATGCCTCCTTAAAAGTCGGTCGATCTTCCGCCGACAATAGTCTCTACCAGATTCGCTTCTTTGGCGAAAGATTCGACAGGTCCCTCCCGGGGACTTGGTGACCGGCTACAATCGACCGATGAGCGAAACTCCGATTCTTCGTCCCAACGGTCGCGCCGCCGACGCGCTGCGACCCGTGCGCATCGAGCTGGGCGCGCAGAAGTTCGCCGAGGGCTCGGCGCTGATCGAGGTGGGCGACACGCGCGTGCTGGTCGCCGCGAGTGTGGACAACCGCGTTCCCTCGTTTCTCCGCGACAGCGGTCGCGGTTGGGTGACGGCCGAGTACTCGATGCTGCCGCGCGCCACCCACACCCGCTCCGGGCGCGAGGTCGAAAAAGGGCGGCCGAGCGGCCGGACCTCCGAGATTCAACGCCTGATCGGGCGCAGCCTGCGCGCCGTGGTCGACACGACCGCCATGCCGGATCGGACGATCACCATCGACTGCGACGTGCTCCAAGCCGACGGCGGCACGCGGACCGCCGCGATCACCGGCGCCTATGTGGCACTGAGCCTGGCATGCGCCCGGTTGTATCTCACCGGGGACATCGCGGCCTGGCCGCTGATTTCGCCGCTCGCCGCGGTCTCGGTCGGCATCTTGGACGGCGTGCCGCTGCTCGATCTCGAATACATCGAGGACCAGGCGGCCGAAGTGGACATGAACGTGGTGGCGACCGCCGATGGCCAGCTGGTCGAGATCCAGGGGACCGGAGAGAAGCGGGCGTTCCGCCGCGAGGAGATGGACCGCCTGGTCGATCTCGCGCTCGGTGGCGTGGCTCAGCTCGTGGAGCTCCAGCGCACGGTTCTCGGCCCTGCCCTCGCGGAGGTGGCGGAGGTCCAAGCGCGCGGCGGCCGGCGCAAGGTCGTGCCGCCCAAAGACGAAAAGAAGCTCTGGGGCCGGCCGTAGCCCTCTTGGGGTCGGCGATGCAGGCAAGAGAGAACTCGAACGAAGCCCCGAGGCAGGAGTGGCCCACCGGCGCCGCCGCGCTGGACGAGGCCGGATGCTTTCGCAGCGACCTCTGGTTCGATCAGCCGGACGCCCGGCAACGGATCGATGACCGGCATGCGGCCGGCCGGATCGACGACGAACTTGCGCGCGAGCTCACCCGGTTCGTAGAGAAGGGGTACCTCACGCTCCGCCTCGATCTCGAACCGGAGCTGTTCGCCGAGATCGACGAGTCGGTCGATCGCCTCTGGCGGGAGAAACCGCACGACGTGGCGTTCGCCTATCGCGGCCGGCTGACGCCTTTCTGTTATGCCGACGAGGCGCTCCAGCGTCGGCCGGGGTGCCGGATCGCCGACCTGCATTCCTGGTCGCCGGGAGCCTGCGAGCTTTATCTTCATCCGCACCTGTTTGAGGTGGTGAACCTGCTGTTCGGCCAGCCGGCCGTGGCCACCCAGTCGCTCTACTTTTCAAACGGCAGCTTGCAGGCGCTCCATCGCGATCCGGTCCACGTGCCGGCGACCCCCCCGTGGCATCTGCTCGCCGCCTGGATCGCGCTCGAAGACGTCGATCCGCGCTCGGGCGTTTTGGCCTACGTGCCCGGATCGCATCGCCTTCCCTACTATCGTTTTTCAAACGGCGACTACCGCTTCGACGCCAGCCACCACGGCGATGCGGAAGCCGAGGCGATGGCCCTCTCGGAACGGACCCGTTGCGAGGAGGCGGGTCTCGCCGTCGAGCGCTTTCTGCCACGCCGGGGCGAGGCGCTGATCTGGCACCACTCGCTGCTCCATGGCGGACCGCAGGCCGAAGATCCCAACCTGACGCGCAAGAGTTTCGTCGTCCATTACACGACGCGCGCCAACCAGCCGAGGCGGCGGGGCGAGCTGGTCGAATGGGTTCCCGGGCCGGAAGATGTCACCGTGCCTCGCCTGCGCATGATCGAAACCGAGGATCTCTTGATCGCGGGCGAGGCTGCGGGGTTCGACAATCCGCTGAAGCGGTATCGGGTGCGGCCGCCGTCTTAGGTTTCGTCAAGAAGCCGCGGCGGCGACCAACACGAGACCGAGCGAGCCCCCTTCGTCGATCTCGGCCGGAGAGACCGGTACGAAGCGGAAGTGTTCCGGCCGCCACGTCGAAGCCGCAGGGCTCGAAAAATCGAGCGCGGCGCCTTCCGGCGCCAAGTGGCGAAACAGCTCGACCCGCGGGAAGCGGTCGCGGAGCCTCAGCTCCCACTCCCAGACGAAACGATGGGTTCGGTGCCCGGGGATCGCGCGATGCTGTGCCATGGTGCCCTCATCGACCACGGGCGGCACGGCGACCAGCAGGTACCCTCCGGGCCGAATATGCCGGGCAGCCCAATCGAGCGCCAGATCGGGCGCGGCCAGGAACTGCAACGAGTAGATCGCCACGATCAGATCCGCTGCGGGTTCTCCTTCGGGCAGGGCGGACAGGTCGGCCTGGCGAAGATCGAACGACCGGCGGCGTCTTCCCGCGGTGATTCGGCGCGGATCTTCCTCGAAGCCCCTGAGGGAGAGGGGCTCGCTCCCCTTGCTCTCGGCGACCTCGGCGAGTGCCGCCAAACCCTCCCCGTCCAAACAGCCGATCTCGATCACCGAGGCACCTGCCGCCCACCGTACGGCGAAGCGGGAAACCGATAACCGGCTGACGAGCGCATCGTTGGCGACGGGCGCTCCGGCCGTCCGTCCGACGATCCGCCGCAGCCGGCCGAGTAGCCGACTCCCCAAGGAACGAACCGACATGGGAGGGAAGTTCCGCAACATGCCGCCGGACGCCTCAATCCGCCCGCATCGACAACGACACGCCGCGGGCGCCCGCGAGCGCCGGTTTCGGTGCCTCGGCCTCTTTCTCCTCTTTCGCTTCGGTTTCGCCAGGATTCCTGAACAGGTTCGCCTCCAGGTCGTACTGGCGGGAGTAGAGCGCGTGGTAGCGGCCGTTTAAGGCGAGTAGCTCCTGATGCTTGCCGCGCTCGATGACGCGCCCGGCTTCGAGCACCAGGATCGTGTCGGCGCGGCGAATGGTCGAAAGCCGGTGAGCGATCACGAAGGTCGTTCGCCCGCGCATCAGCTCGGCGAGCCCCTGTTGGATCAGGAACTCGCTCTCGCTGTCGAGCGACGAGGTCGCCTCGTCGAGGATCAGGATGCGCGGATCGGCCAGAATCGCGCGGGCGATCGCGACGCGCTGGCGCTCGCCCCCCGAGAGCTTGATGCCGCGCTCGCCGACCACCGTTGCCCACCCGTCGGGCAGGCGCGCCACAAACTCTTCGCAGTGCGCGATCTGCCCGGCGTGCAGGATCTCGTCTCGGGTCGCATCCGGTTGGGCATAGGCGATGTTTTCGAGCACCGTGCCGTCGAACAGGAAATTGTCCTGGAACACGACGCCGAGCTGAGAACGATAGTCGGCGAGACGGATCTCGCCGAGGTCGCGGCCGTCGACGATGATCTTCCCTTCGGTCGGTTTGTGAAACGCCGCGACCAGGCCGATCATCGTGCTCTTTCCCGAGCCCGAATGGCCGACCAGGGCGGTCGAGGTTCCGGGCTCGGCGACGAACGAAACATCGTGGAGCACCGGTGCGCCCTCTTTGTACTCGAAGCCGACGTGCTGGAACTCGACGCGCCCCTCGACCTTCCCGAGCGGCTGGCGCCGGTCGTCGCCCTGGTCTTCGCGCTTCTCGCCGAGGATCTCGCGGATCCGTTCGAGGCCGGCGAAAGCTTCGGTGAGCTGACTGCCGATCGAGACGATCTGGGCGATCGGGCCGACCAGCAGACCGAGGTAGAGAGTGAAGGAGAAGAACGAGCCGACACTCATTCGGCCGGACAGCACATCGTTGCCGCCGACCCACATGATCATGACGCTCGCGAGGCCGATCAGAAGGGTGGACACCGTGCCGATCGCGGACATTCCCGTGATCGTCTTCGCCACGTTCCTGAACAGGAGGTGAATGCCCTTGGCGAACACCAACGCCTCGCGTCGTTCGGCGCCGTACGCCTTGACCACCCGGGCGCCCGAAAGGGTCTCGGACAGGCGCCCCGAAACCTCGGCGTTGATCTTCGACCGTTCACGAAACAGGGGGCGGAGGGTTGAAAACGCGAGGAACATGACCACCGCGAACAGCGACAGCACGCCGAGCACCAGGGCGGTCAACCGCCCGTTCAGAGTGATCAGAATGGCGAGCGCAAAGACTGCCGTCACCATCCCACCGATGAGATCGACCAAGCCGCTGCCGACCAGGTTGCGCAAGCCGTCGGCATCGTTCATCACCCGCGACAGCAGAGCGCCCGATTTGGTCTGGTCGTAGTAGGCGACGGTGAGGCGGCCGACGTGGCGCTGAATCTTTCGGCGCATATCCGTGATCGAGCGCTGGGCCGCTTTGCCCAGCAGCTGCGACAGCGAGAACGAGGTCATCGCTTGGATCATCGTCGCCACGACGGCGGTCAAGACCAGCGGGAGCAACAGCTCGCGGTTGCTCTTGCCGATCACGTCGTCGAGCAGAAACTTGGTCGTGCCGGGCAAGACCAGGCCGGCCATCCGGCTGATCAACATGAGCAGAATGCCGAGTGCCAGGCGCCCACGGCGCGCCTTGATCAGGTCGGCCGCATCGCGTAGCGCGAGCCGCAACGAGGGGGGCTTTTTTGCTTTCTTCTCCTCTGTGGCCCCCACCGCGGCCGCCTTGGCGCGCCGTGACGAGACCTGGCCGCCGTAAAGCCCGGTGCGCGGCGAACGGGTGGCTGGGGAAGGAGAAGGAGAAGGCGTCTTGTCTTCGCTCAAGCGGGATCTCCGGAGATATCGGCAGAGGGCCGATGAGCAGGATAACACTCCGAGAAAACGGCCCCTCCCGGCCGGGCTGCCTCGCGGCCGGTCTGGTCGGTTCTTCCGTCGGCCGCCGGCTGACTGGGATCTAGCTGCGAGCCAACCTACCGTCCGACCCAGCGCTCGACGATTCGATTGATCACTTTGCGCGGATAGCTCGCCTTCGCCGACGGCTGTGCCTTGAGCTTGGCGAGCAGCCCCGGAAGCGCGGATTCGACCGATCCGACCGGATTTGCCTTCCAGATCACGTTCTGTGGGCGATCGACCAAGAACAGCGCGGGCTCGGCCCCGGTGCCCGGTTCAACGCCATAAGCGGGAAGGAACGAGCGATCGTCGTGCAGCAGGGGAAACAGCAGGCCGAGCTGCTTTTGTGCCGCGACCAGTTCGGGCATCGGCGCCTTGGAGATCGCGAGCGGGCGGGCGCCCTGCCGGCCCAGGGCATCCTGGGCTCGGCCGAGCGCCGCCAAATCGAGCTTCGTCCGCTCGTCGAGTGCGGTGAAGAAGTAGAGAACGAGCGCGCTGTGGACGCACTCGTCGCGCAGCATCAGGAGGGCCCCCTCGGTCGATGAGAGGTCGAAGTTCGGGGCGGTTTCGCCGATCGCCGGTCCGCTCAACAGTGGGCCTCCTTTGGGGGGGTTGGAGCGCCTACGAGCCGAAGTACTTTAACCACAATTTCTTGGCGTCGATCCAGAGCACCAGCGCCATCAGCGTGAGCACCATGACGAACCCGACCTGAATCACGATCTCCTTCAATCGGACCGACAGGTCGCGCCGGATCACGCTTTCGAGCATCAGGATCATGATCTGGCCGCCGTCGAGGATCGGGATCGGCATCAGGTTCAAGAGCGCGATCGAGAGGCTGATGAAGCCCATAAAGAAAAGCAGCTCCTTGAAACCGCGCCGTGCCGCCGCGCCCGCTTCCCCCGCGATCGAGAGCGGCCCGGCGAGCGCGCCGGCCGCCGGAACTTTGCGGGTCACCAGCTTGCCCAGAACGTCGAAGGTCTGGGTGCAGAGCCGCCAGTTCAAGAGCAGGCTGGCACGGAACGCCTCGCCCGGCGGGTAGCGCTGGAAGACGCCGAGCCCGACGCCGATTTTCCCCTTGCCGTTTTCGTCGCGTGGCGTTACCGAGATCGTGCGCCGGGAGGAGCCGCGTCGGACTTCGATATCAACGGTCTTCCCGGCCTTGCTCCCGATGTAGACGATGAAGGCCGTGGACTCCACGATCGCGCGGCCATCGACGGCCCAGATCTCGTCGCCCTTGGCAAAGCCTGCCGCCTGAGCCGGCGAGCCGTCGAAAATCTTGACCATCTGCGGGCGAACCTTCGGCGCGATACCCGCCGTGTCGCCGATTTGGTAGTGCGGATCGAGCTTCGGAGTGACCGTCGCCTCGAAGATCTTGTCGTCGCGTTCGATCCGCAGCGCCACGGGCCGATTTGGCGAGGTGGCGAGAGCGAAACCCAGGTCCTCCCAAGTGGCGGACGGCTTGCCGTTGATCGCCAGGACCACGTCGCCCTTTTGCAAGCCCGCCTGCTCGGCCGAAGAGCCCTTCATCACGGCGCCCACCTCGGACGGGATGGAAGAGAGGTTCGGCACTTCGATGCCGGCCATGAACAGGCCGGCAAACAGCAGGATGGCCAGGATGATGTTCATCACCGGGCCGGCCAGATAGACCAGGATGCGCTGCCAGCGCGGCTTGTTGAGGAATTCGCGTGGGTCGTCGGTGATCTCGTCGGGGTTCTCACCGCCGAGTCGGACATAGCCGCCGAGTGGCACCAGGGAGAGCCGGTATTCGGTCTCCCCCTTGTTGAAGCCCCAGAGGCGCTTGCCGAATCCGAGAGAGAAGGTGAGCACGCGGACGCCAAACGCCTTGGCGACCAGCAGATGGCCGGCCTCGTGGACGAAGACAATGATGCCGAGAGCGAAGATGAAAGAGAGGAGATTGGAGAGGAAGATGAAATTCATGGCTCCCTGTACGGTATCTCGATCCGCCGGGTTGCGGTAGGGGGGAGGAAAAGACCTCGTCAAAGTCGGTGGCGGTTTGCCGCGGGAGCCCTCACCGGAAACAACCCCCTCTCTCGGCCCGTACCCGGGACGAGCGCGGGCGATTCCGGGCCACGGTGGTGATCGATGCATCGCCGAATAGAAGCCGTAGAACTTCGGATGGGCGCCGTAGAATCTCGATTGGAAGCCGTAAACGTTCCATTGGAAGCCGTAGAACCTGGGATGGGCGCCGTAGCATCCCCATTGGGCGCCGTAGACGGCCATTTGGGGGAGATAGAACTTCCATTGGGCGAGATGGACGATCGTTTGGGAGCCGTAGAACGTTCATTGGGAGCCGTAGAAACCCGATTGGAGGCCATGGATGGGGGAATGGGCTCCAATGGACGTTCTATCTCCCCCAAACGACGTTCTACGCTCCCCAACGGACGTTCTATCTCCCCCAAACGACGACCGAAATTCGGTCACGGGTGTTCCAGCTCCCCCAAACGAAGTTTGAAATGCGCTCGCGGGCGTTCCAGCTCCCCCAAACGACGACCGAAAGGCGCCTGTGACCGTCCTATCTCCCCCAAACGAAGCTCGGATCACGCCAACAGCCGTTCCGGCTCTCCCATCCAACCGTTCGGGCGCTCCAACGGATCGATCGGCTCGCCGCGTTCGCCCGGGTGCGGGAAAATCTGGGCAAGATCGTGACCGGGCAGCTCTGGGATCAAATCGTGGCGCTCTTGCCGGCCGAAGGGCGCCCAGGGCCGGAGGTCGAGCAGCTGCTCGAAGAGATCGAAGCTCTCGACGGCAAGGAGCGTTCTCAGCGCGGGCTGCGAGATTTTCTGCGCGAGCTTCAGGGCAGCCCGAGTTTGCCGTTGGCGGAACCCCTTGTTCCGGCGAAGAAACCTGTGGGTCGGCCCGCCCCTTCGATCGTGACACCTGATCCGCCCGCCGGCACCGCGATCGAAGGTCCCCTCGGCATGCGGATGCGCTTTGTCCCGGGCGGCGTCTACACGATCGGCAGCCCGGAGGGCGAGCCGGGGCGCGATGCCGACGAGACGCGGCACGAAGTGCAGCTCACCCGCGGCATCTGGCTCGGCGAAACGCCGGTCACCCAGGCACAATGGAGGCGGCTCGTGCCCGGATCGAATCCCTCGCACTTCAAAGCGGGCGGCGACGATCTGCCGGTGGAGAGCATCAACTGGTTCCAGGCGGTCGAGTTCGCCAACCGCCTATCGGATCAGGAACGGCTGCCGCGCTGCTACGAGCTGGCGAATCCCAAGGGCACTTTAGGCGGCGGCGACTTCATTTGCGACGCGCCCGCTCTCCCCGCGCCGTGGGCCTCAGGCGGTGCACTTTAGGGCCGGCGGGCAGTTGCTGTTCTCCCCTCTCCCGGGGGACGGGAGGGCGGGTGGGAGAGGGGCCGGGGGCGAGGGTTGTCGTGGCGCGACGTTGACGGGGCACTGGGGCGGAGGTAGGGGGGAGGCCGCCTCGAGTTGAGAATGCGATATCATGCGCCCGTGTCCTCCCCCCCGCTCCTTCGCTCTGCCTCGGTCCTTCCCCTGGCCTTCCTCGCCGCATGTGCCGTCGCTCCGCGAATCGTCGAGCCGGCGCCCGGTCGCATCCAGGTCGCGGTGAGCGTGCCGCCTCAGGCGTATTTCGTCGATCGGATCGGTGGTTCCCGGGTGGCGGTCCAGGTGATGATCCCACCCGGGGCTTCGGAGACCAGCTATTCCCCGAGCCCGCGGCAGCTGGTGGCGCTCACCCGGGCGCGGCTGTATGTCAAGGTCGGGCACCCGGCGTTTCTGTTCGAAGCGAACCAGATCGACCGCGTCTTGGCCGAGCACCGGGAGATCCGGGTGGTCGACATGTCGGCCGGGATCGAGCCGATCCTGGAAGGTGAAGGGGAGGGGCGCCCCGAGGCCCGCGGTTTCTTCGGTGAAGAGCACGGTCACGAAGCGCACGCGACCCACACCGGTGGCGACCCCCACGTCTGGGTGGCCCCCGCGACGGTTCGGGTCGCCGCGGGCAACATCGCCCGTGCGCTGGCCGCCGTCGATCCGGAGCATGCCGCGGAGTACGGCCGGAACCTCCGCTCCTTCGTCGCCGAGATCGACGCGCTCGACCGCGAGATCCGCGCGAGCCTGGCGGCCGGCCCCACCCGCCGGTTCATGGTCTACCACCCGGCCTGGGGTTATTTCGCCCGCGAATACGGGCTCGAACAGGTGGCGATCGAAACCGGCGGGCGCGAGCCCTCGGCGGCGCGCCTGATCGAGATGATCGATCGCGGCCGACGCGAGGGGGTGCGCGCCGTCTTTGTGCAGCGCGGTTTCGCGCGCAAGAGCGCCGAGGTGATCGCCGAGGCGCTCGGCGGCGAAGTCGTGGTGGTCGATCCGATGGCCTACGACTGGAGCGCGAGCCTGCGCGCCGCCACCTACGCCTTCCGTCGGGAGCTCGGCCGTGGCTGATTCGATCGGAACGCGACAGGCACGCTCCAGGGCGGCACTTCCGATCGAGCCCCACGAGTCCGAAAATCCGGTGATCGAGGTCCGGGAGGTCTCGTTCGGCTATGGCACCGACCTCGTGCTCGAAGGGGTGAACCTCAAGATCTACCCGCGCGACTACCTGGCGATTCTGGGGCCGAACGGCGGCGGCAAGACGACGTTGATCAAGCTGCTGCTCGGCCTGCTTCGCCCGCGCTCGGGCGAGATCGTGGTCTCGCTCCCCGACCGTCCCGGCAGGCTCGGCTACGTGCCGCAGTTCTCTACGTTCGACCGCAGCTTTCCGCTCCGGGTGCTCGAAGTCGTGCGCATGGGGCGGATCTCGCGCCGTAGCCTGCTCGGCCCCTACAACCGGGACGACCAACGCGCGGCCGAGGCGATGCTCGAACGGTTGCATCTGGCGGACCTCGCCAATCGGCCGATCCGCGAGCTGTCGGGCGGCCAGATGCAGCGCGTGCTGATCGCCCGGGCGCTCGTCTCGGAGCCCGCGATCCTCTTTCTCGATGAGCCGACCGCCTCGATCGACGCCGAATCGCGCGAGACGCTGCGCGAGCTGCTGCTGGAGCTGAACCGGCAGATCCCGATCGTCGTGGTCACCCACGATCCGACCTCGATCGCCTCCGCGGTCCGCCACGTCGCCTGCGTCAACCGCGGCCTCCACTACCACCACGAGCTCACCTCCGAGGCGCTCGAAGAAGCGTACGGTTGCCCCGTCGAGCTGCTCGGCCACGGCGTGCCGCATCGCGTGTTGCACTCGCACTGAAGGTTCTTGCATGCCCTCGCTCCTCGACGCCCTCGCCTACGATTTCGTCCGCCACGCGATCCTCGCGGGGGTGCTCGCGGCGATCCTCTGCGGCGTCATCGGCCCGTTCGTGGTGGTGAAACGACTGGCGTTCATCGGCGGCGGGATCAGCCACGCCGCGTTCGGTGGCCTCGGCCTCTGCTTCTTTCTGGGGCTGAACCCGATCTGGGGCGCGATCGGTGTCTCCCTTCTGTTCGCGATCCTGCTCGGCCTTGTGGACACCGAGAAGGTCCGCTCGCAAGACGCGCTGATCGGCGTGCTCTGGGCGGCGGGGGTGGCCGTGGGCATCGTGTTCATCGCGAAGACCCCGGGCTATGCGCCGAACCTGATGACCTACCTGTTCGGCAACATCCTGCTGGTCACCCGGACCGATGTTTGGATCACGTTCGGGCTCTCCACCGCCGTGCTCGCGACCGTCGCTCTGTTCTACAAGGGATTGGTCGCGGTCGCGTTCGACGAGGTGTTCGCCCGCGTCCAGGGTGCGCCGGTCCGCTTCCTGCGCACGCTCCTGCTGGTGCTGATGGCGCTCACCGTGGTGATCTTGATCCAGGTCGTGGGGATCATCCTGGTGATCGCTCTGCTCACCATCCCGCCGGTGATCGCGCTCATGCTCTGCCGCGATCTCAAATGGGTGATCCTCACTTCGGTCGGGTTGGGCGTCGCGATGACGCTCGCGGGCTTATGGATCTCCTACGAAGCGGACCTCCCCTCCGGCCCCGCGATCATCCTGCTCGGCACCGCCGTCCTGCTCGCCGTCTACGCCGCCCGCCGCACCTGGAAGAAGGGCGGTCTGGAGATTCGCGGACCGGGCGAGCGGGCTTAACGGCTAGAATCCCCCTGCCACCGCCTGCTCCGACCGGGCGCCTAAAGGGCATTTCCCCATGAACCGCTCGACTTTCGCCATTTTTGGGATGCTGACCATGCTTGCGACGCTTTCTTCGGTTTTGCCTCTTCCGGCTCACGCCCAATCTTCGAACTCACCGGCCGCCATCGATCGCGCCATCGCCGCCGCGGTCGCCTTGCATGGCGAGGGGGAGCGGGAGCGGATCTCGCGCGGCGCGCGCCAGGTCGCGGCGCGGTGGTGGGCGGAGGATGGCGACGAGGCCGCGTTTTCCGCGTTCTGCCGCGAGCAGCTGATCACCGACCCTCTGGAGCTGGCCGCTACGTTCGTCCGGCTGGAGACGGCATTCGAGCAGATCTACGGCCATCTGTACGAGGTGCGCCGCGATCTGCGCCGCGTGTTCGACCTCGACCTCGGTCCGATCGGCAAGGCGGATGAGCTGCTCGGTCAGCTCGATCTCTCGGCCCACGCGACGGACGATCTGTTCAAGACCAAAGTCGCGTTCCTGGTGCTGCTCAACTTTCCTCTCGATTCGCTCGGCGACCGGTTGGGGAGAGGTGCCTCCTGGGATCGCAACACCTGGGCGATCTCGCGCCTGGTCGAAATGTTCGAGCAGCGCGTCGCCCCCGCCGCGATCCAAGAGACCTCGCGCGTCTATTCGAACGCCGACAGCTACATCTCGGCCATGAACATCCGGCTCGATCGGCTGATCGACGGCACCGGTGTGAAGCTGTTTCCGGAAGGGCTCCGCCTGATCTCCCACTGGGGCCTGCGCGACGAGCTCGCCTCGCACTATCAGGAGGATGCGGACGGCCGCGCGCTCGATCGGCAGCAGATGATCTACCGGGTGATGCAGCGGATCATTCGCCAGGAGATTCCGGCGGTGGTGATCGACAACGCCGACCTGCTCTGGAACCCGGAGACCAACGAAGTCCTGCCGGTTGCGGGCGGCCAACCCGTGGATCCGGCCACGATCCAGGTGCGCGAGGCGGACGTGCGCTACGCCAAGCTGCTCGAAGTGTTCCATGCCGAGCGCGGCATCGACCCCTTCACGCCGAGCGTCCCCTCTCTGATCGACCGTCAGTTCAATGCGAACCGCCAGGTCCCGGAGGCGGAGGTCGAAGCGCTGTTGATCTCGGTGCTCGAATCGGCGGAGGTGGGCGATCTGGCGCGACTCATCCGCCAAAAGCTCGGCCGGCCGCTCGCGCCGTTCGACATCTGGTACGCGGGCTTCAAACCGCGGAGCGGCCACACCGAGGCGGATCTGGACGCCATCGTCCAGGCGAAGTACCCGAATCTCGCGGCGTTCCAGCAGGGGCTGCCCGTGCTGCTCGGCCAGCTCGGCTTCGCGCCCGACCGGGCGAAGTTTCTCGCGGATCGGATCGTCGTCGATCCCGCGCGTGGCGCCGGCCACGCCATGCCCGCCGTACGGCGGGAGGACAGGGTCCACCTGCGCACCCGGGTGCCCTCCGGGGGGATGGATTACAAGGGGTACAACATCGCCCTCCACGAGCTCGGTCACAATGTCGAGCAGGTCTTTTCGCTCCACGGCATCGACCACTGGACGCTCGCGGGGGTGCCGAACAACGCGTTCACCGAGGCGCTCGCGTTCGTCTTCCAGCACCGAGATCTGGAACTGCTCGGCCTGGGCAAGCAAGATGAAGACGCCCGTCGCGCCGAAGAGCTCGCCACCCTCTGGACTACGTACGAAATCTCGGGTGTGTCGCTGGTCGACATGCGGGTCTGGCGCTGGCTTTACGCCCACCCGAATGCCACGCCGGCCGAAGTGCGCGAAGCGACGGTCGGCATCGCGCGCGAAGTCTGGAATCGCTGGTACGCGCCCCATTTCGGCGTGCGCGACTCCGAGATCCTCGCCGTCTACTCCCACATGATCGCCTTCGGCCTCTACCTCCCCGACTACGCGCTCGGCCACCTGATCGCCTTTCAGGTCGCAGAGCAGTTCCAAAAAGGGGACTTCGGCACCGAAATCGAACGGGTGGCAAAGTTTGGCCGCCTGACGCCCGACGCCTGGATGCGCGGCGCGGTGGGCGCCCCCCTATCCGCTCGGCCGCTTCTGTCCGCGGTGCAGAAGGCGCTAACGGCGAAGCCGGATTCAGGTGCCGAAGGAGAGGGCGCCACGGCGACCGAGTCATTCCTAGATACTGCGTTGAGTATGCAGCTCGAAGGTCCACCGGATCGCCCGGCCGGTTCTCACGCCCCTCTTCGGAGCGGAAGCGACAGAGTCCGTATCGACTCTTTGGTGCGCGAGAACGAAAACGGGTGAGGCCGGCCAAGCCTCACCCTCCGAACTACCTACAAACTACGACGACGATCTCGATCTCGCTTACTTCGTCGGTTGTGCCGTGCCTGCAATCCGTGGGAGCTCCCCGGGACGGTGCGCACGGCGCATCCTGCGAGATCAGACTTCCGGCGGTGCGGGCTTCGCCTTCGGCTTGCGGCCTCGCTTGGCCCGGTGCTCGGAGCGGATGTTGAAGCTTTCGAGTACCGGGTTGGCCCAACCGAAGTGGGCACGGGCGACCGCTGCGAGATTCCGGAAGCCTTCGCTGGCTTCTTTGGTCTGCTGCCGGCGGAGGATCACCGAGTCCGTCAGCTGGCCGCGCAGCATCTGAACGGTCTCCTGAGTGGTGCGAAGAGCGTCGACCCGTCGGCGGATCTCGGCGAGGTGAGTCTCGCCGCCCGGGATTCCGGGAACCGCCTCTTGGATGTTCTGGATCGTCACGTCGCACTGGTTGATCTTGGCCCCGAACGTCGTGTCTTTCATACTGCCTCCTTCTAGGAAACGGACCGCGGAATGCGGCCCGGAGTGGCTGGCGGGAAGGCCCCCGGGAAAAGGGGCGTTACGTTCGCGGAATTCGATTTCGCGGGAGAGAAATTCGATTTCGCGGACCGGATGAACGATTTCGCGAACCAAGAAATCGATTTCGCGGGAGAGAAAATCGACTTCCTCGGTGGGAAAACCGACTTTCCGGTCCGGATGAACGACTTCGCGGACCAGAAAACCGACTTTCCCGGAGAGAAAACCGACTTCGCGGACCAAGAAGTCGATTTTCTGAGCGGGTAAATCGAATTCGCCGATGAGAAAACCGACTTTCCCGGCGGGAAAACTGACTTTCCGATCCGGAAAATCGACTTCGCGAACCGGGAAATCGAATTCGCCGGGCAGATCACCGGCTCGACGGTCCGGAAGTCGAGCTCCGTGATCCGTAGGATCGGGTGCGAGGTGGCGGCGGCGGCGATCATCACGAGCTGAACGCTATCGATCGGGATTCGAGAAATCTGCACGAAAAAGGGCCTAAAATTGCCCCTTATCGGCGCTTGAAGTTTCCGGCGATTTGGTGTAACGCCAACCTCCTCCCGTCACGCCGAGCTCCCGCCGGCCGCGCCTGGGCGGCCTGTTTTAGATCCCCGCCCGATTCGGCGTCGTCCCCTCCCCTCGACCCGCCCAGGCCTCCCATTTTGGTACCCCTGGTGGAGTCTTGGTGGTATTCAGTGGAAGAAATTGGACAGAAATGGAGTAAAGGGACTAGAATCGCCGTCCAAATAGCTGGACCCAAAGGCGGGGGTCATGTTCCGGGGTAGCTCACCAGCCAAGATCGACGAGAAAGGTCGCCTCAAGGTGCCGACGGATTTCCGTCGGTTCGTAGAGGAGAGGTATGGCCGCGACCTTTTCGTGACCTCGATCCACGGCGATTGCGCGCGGCTCTATCCGCTGCCGGTCTGGGAAGAGATCGAGGGGAAGCTCCAGGCGATGCCCTCGGCCGACCCGTCCAAGCAGCGGTTCTTGGAGCGGGCGAGCTACTTCGGCCAGCAGGTCCGGCTCGACGATCAGGGGCGCTTGGTGATCCCTCAGATCCTGCGCGAGAGCGCCGGCATGAGCGGCGACGTGGTGGTCATGGCGCAGATCGACCACCTGATCGTCTGGAACCACGAGCGGTTGGTCGCCCGCCTGGCCGAGCAGCCGTTCTCCGAAGACGACTCCCGCGCACTCGCGGAGCGCGGCGGAATCTGAAGCCGTGCGACTTCCGCGCGACGAGAGCGAACGCCTGTGGCCGCCCGGCATGTCCCCGTCCTGCTCCGCGAGGTGGTGGAGCTGCTCGCGCCCGAACGGGGCGGAATCTTTGTCGACGTCACCCTGGGGTTGGGAGGGCATGCCGAGGCGCTCCTCAATGCCCACCCCGACGTCGAGCTGGTGGGGATCGATCGCGACCGCCAAGCGCTCGATCTGGCGCGCGAGCGCCTCGCGCCCTTCGGGGGTCGGGTGCGCTTGCTCGAAGGAAATTTTGCCGACCTCGGCGGTTTGCTCCGCGGGGCCGGGATCGGCCGGGTGGCGGGAATTCTCGCCGACCTCGGCGTTTCGTCATTGCAGCTCGATTCGCCGGAACGGGGCTTCAGCTTCCGTTTCGGCGGACCGCTCGACATGCGCATGGGCCACGAAGGCCTCTGCGCAGCGGACATCGTGAACGAAAGCTCGGAGGAAGAATTGGCCAAGATCTTCTGGGAGTACGGCGAGGAACGGCAGTCGCGGCGCATTGCGCGCGCGATCGTCGCGGCGCGTCGAGAGAAGCCGCTCGAGACCACCTCCGAACTCAAGAAGGCGATCGAACGGGGCAAGGCGCACGAGCCGAGAGACCGCAACCGAGAGGGGCGCGTCGACCCGGCGACCCGGGTGTTTCAGGCGCTGCGGATCGAAGTCAACCAGGAGCTGTCGGGGCTCGAGCGCTTTCTCGATCAGGCGGTCGACGAGCTCGACGCCGAGGGCCGCCTGGTGATCATTTCGTACCACAGCTTGGAAGATCGGATCGTCAAGAACACGCTGCGCGGTCTCCACCGCGGCGAAATCGATCTGATCACCGGCCGGCCCCGTTCGGAGACCCAGGCGATCGAGGTACTGACCAAGCGGCCGGTGCGCCCGAGTGACGAGGAAGTCGCGATCAACCCGCGCTCGCGCTCGGCGCGGTTGCGCGCCGCGCGGAGGTTGGAGAGCCGGTGAGGAATGCCTACGCCTTCACCCGGCCGGTCGCGAACGCGTACCTGGTGCGCGAGCGCGACCGCAAGCGCCTGCGCGAGCTCGCTCTCGTGCTGGTCGCGGTGGGGACGTTGGGGATCGGTCTGCTCTCCTACACCTGGATCCATCTCGAAGTGCTCTCGACCGGCTACAAGATCGACAAGCTGGAAAAGCAGCTCCGGGAGATGACCCGCACCGAGCGCCAACTCGCGCTCGAAGCCGCCTACCTCGCGAGCCCCCAGCGGATCGAGGAGCGCGCCCGGCAGGAGCTTGGGCTCGAGCCGCCGTCGCTCGCCCGCGTGATCTTCTGGGAGGAGCTGCCGTGAAAACTCGGCTCCGAGTCCTGGCCGGTCTCGGGCTTCTCTGGGTGGCGGTGATCGCCGGACGGCTCTACTATCTTCAAGTCATCCGCCATCCCCACTACGCCGCGCGGGCCGGTAACCAACAGCAGCGCGTGGTCGAGCTGGACGCCCCGCGCGGGACGATCTACGACGCCCGGGGGCGTGAGCTGGCGGTTTCGGTCGAGGTCGATTCGGTCTACGCCGTGCCGGCGGAGATCCGCGATCCGAAAGGGATGGCGCGCCGGCTCGCCAAGCTGGTCGATCGCGAACCGGCCAAGCTCGCCAAAATGCTTGCCGATCGTGGGCGCGATTTCGTCTGGATCCGGCGGAAGCTCGACCCGGATGCCGCCGGCCAGATCCGCGCCTTGAAGGTCGAGGGCCTTCATTTCGTCACCGAGAGCAAGCGCTACTACCCAATGCGCGAGCTGGCGTCCCAGGTGCTCGGGTTCGTCGGCACCGAGAGCCATGGCCTGGAGGGATTGGAGCAGCTGTACGACCGGACGGTGGCGGGCAAACCGGGGAGGAGGACCGTGCTTCGCGATGCGCGCAAGGGCACGGTCATGGATCCCGAGCTGTCGTTCACCGATCCGGAGCCGGGGCGGGATCTCCACCTGTCGCTCGATGCGACCATTCAGCACATCGTCGAGCGCGAGCTGGCGCAGGCGGTCGACTTGCGGGGTGCGCGCAAAGGGATGGCCGTGCTGGTCGATCCGCGGACCGGTGGCGTGCTCGCGCTCGCGAGCTACCCGAGCTTCGATCCGAATCGCTACGGCGAGTCGTCCAAAGACCTCTGGCGAAACCGGGCGGTCACCGATTTCTACGAGCCGGGTTCGACGTTCAAGATCGTTACTGCCGCCGCCGCGCTCGAAAGCGGGCTGGTCCACGCGAGCGATACCTTCGATTGCGGCATGGGCGGGATCACTCTCGCCGGAATCCGCATTCGCGATCACAAGCCGTTCGGCAATCTGACCTTTGAAGAGGCGATCGCGAAGTCGAGCAACGTGGGGATGATCAAGACCGCCCTACTGCTCGGCGACGAGCGGCTGTTCGATATGGCGAGAGCGCTCGGCTTTGGCGAAAAGAGCGGTATCGACCTGCCCGGCGAAGCGTCGGGAATCCTCCATCCGCTCTCGTCCTGGCGCCGCTTTCCGCTCAGCAAAGCGTACGTCTCGTTCGGCCAGGGGGTCTCGGTGACGCCGCTTCAGCTCGCGATCGCCGCGGCGACGATCGCCAACGGTGGCAACCGCCTCCGGCCGTATGTCGTGGCGGCGACCGGCAGCGCGGGCGAGATCGATGCCCGACGCCCGGCCCCGCAACCGGTCCTGCGCGCGATGTCGGCGGCGACCGCCGCGGAGCTGTCGCGCCTGCTCGAGCGTGTGGTCACCGACGGGACCGCCAAGTCGGCCGCGGTGGCCGGCTACAAGGTGGCCGGCAAGACCGGGACGGCGCAGATTCCGCTCCATGGCGGCTACGACCGCAACCGCTACGTGCCGAGCTTCGTCGGTTTCGCCCCAGGGGATCGGCCGCAGATCGTGGGGGTCGTCGCGATCGACGCTCCGCAGGGCTTCGAATACCACGGCGGTCAGGTGGCGGCGCCGGTGTTCGGCGCGATCGCTCGCCAGGTTCTGCTCTATCTCGGTGTCCGACCGGAGCGCGAACGCCCCGAGTGGCCCGATGCGGCTCCGGCACCGCGGCTGCTGACGGCCGAGGTGCCGACCGACCTGCCGGTCCCGCCAAACGCCCCAGCCGCTCCAAGCGCCCCGATCGCGCCCGCCCTGCGACCGGCGATCAGCATTACGCCCGCCGCTGCGCAGGGTGCTCCCGAAGGCGTGCGATGACCGCCCTGCCAATCTCGGAGCTGATCGCCGACCTGGGTCTGGCGGATGGCGTTTCGCCCTCCGACGTCCAAGTCTCCGGCGTGACCCACGATTCGCGCGCGGTGATGCCGGGCGATCTCTTCGTCGCCTGGCCCGGCGGGCGATTCGACGGCCGGGCGTTCGTGCCCCAAGCGATGGCCCGCGGAGCGGTGGCGGTGCTCGCTCCGGGGGATCGGCCGCTCGGTTTTCCCGAGGGGATGCCGTGGATCTCGGCGCCTGATCCGCGCGCGCTGCTCGGGCCTCTTTCCGCTCGGGTCTTCGCTCACCCGGACCGCGAAATGATCCTCGCCGGGGTGACCGGCACCAACGGCAAATCGACCGTCGCAACACTTCTGGCCGCGATCTTCGAGCAGGCTGGGTTGCCGGCGGGCTTCATCGGCACGCTCGGCTATCGGCTGCGCGGCGAGAGCTTTCCCGGGGAACGGACGACGCCTGAGGCGAGCGATCTGTTTCGCACCCTGCGCTCGATGCGCGAGGCCGGTGCGGCGGCGGTCGCGATGGAGGTCTCCTCGCACGCGCTTGAGCAGGGCCGGGCCGACGGCGCGGCATTCGACCTCGCACTGTTCACCAACCTGTCGCGCGATCATCTCGATCTGCACGGCGATATGGAGAGCTATTTCGGCGTCAAGCGGCGCCTGTTCGACCGCTTGAAGCCGGGCGGGCGGGCGGTCGTGAACCTCGATGATCCGTACGGCCAGAGGCTTGCGGCCGAGCTTCCCGAGGTGTGGACCTACAGCGTCCTCCATGCCGACGCGACCGTCTCGGTGCGCGCGGCGAAGCTCGATCGCCACGGTCTGGCCGCAACGATCGTCGTCTCGGGCGACGCGCGCGAAGAGTTCGAGATCGCCTCGCCGTTGCTCGGCCGGTTCAACCTGTCGAACCTGGTCGCGGCGATCGCCGGTGCGCTGGCGCTTCGGTCGGTTGAGATTCCCCGCGCGGCGATCGTAGCCGCCGCCGCGGCGCAGCGGCCGATCTCCGGTCGGATGGAGCCGATCGAATGCGGCCAGCCGTTCGCCGCGATCGTCGACTATGCGCATACCGATGCGGCGCTGGCGGCCGCGATCGGCGCGGTGCGCGAGATCGCGCCCGGACGGACGATCGTCGTCTTCGGCTGCGGCGGCGACCGCGATCCGGGCAAACGCCCGGTGATGGGGCGGGTGGCAGGCGAGCTCGCCGACCTCGCGATCGCGACCTCGGACAACCCGCGGAGCGAAGATCCGCATGCGATTTTGGCCGCCGTCGAGGAAGGGCTGCGCTCGACCGGGCGCAACAACTATCTGCTGATCCCTGATCGCCGTGATGCCATTCGCACCGCGATCGCCGCGGCGGAGGAGGGCTCTGCCGTGCTGGTCGCGGGCAAAGGGCACGAGCGAGACCAGACGGTCGGCGATCGCCGGTTGCCGTTTTCCGATCACGAAGAGATCGAGCGTTCCTTAGAGGAGAGATTCGGTGTACGGCTCCGCGGCTGAGGCCTCGCTCGCGATGGCCGGCCGGATGGTCGCGGGAGACCCGGCGACTCGGTTTGGCGGCGCCGCGATCGACTCGCGCGCAATCCGCGGGGGAGAGCTGTTTTTCGCTTTCCGTGGCAACCGAGAGGACGGTCGCGCGTTCGTGGGCGACGCCCTCGCGCGCGGCGCCGCCGGGGCGGTGGTCGAACGAGGGCCGGATGAGCAGGAGCGCGCGATCCCGCCGGGCGCCCACGGTTTTTTGATCGAGGTGCCGAACACCGGCGACGCGTTGGTGGCACTCGCCCGTTCGTTTCGACTCCGTGCGCCGGAGCAGTTGGTTGGCATCACCGGCTCGGCTGGCAAAACGACGACCAAGGAGCTGCTCGCCGCGATGCTCGCGCGCCGTTTCCGGGTCGCGCGCACCGCGGGAAACTTCAACAACCGGATTGGCTTGCCGATCTCCCTGCTCAACGTCCCCGAAGACACCGAGTGGATGGTCGCCGAGATGGGCATGTCCTCGGCCGGCGAGCTGCGCGAGCTGTCGCAACTGGCGCGTCCGGACGTCGCGGTGTTCACGGTCGTTCGCCCGGTGCACCTCGAGTTCTTCGACTCCGTGCGCGCGATCGCGGAAGCCAAGTCCGAGCTGCTTGCCGGGCTCGCGAGCGAAGGATCGATCGTCGCCAACGCGGACGATCCGGAAGTGGTGCGGATCGCGCGAAGGCATCGGGACGAGCATGGGGGGCGCATCGTCTGGTACGGCCAGGGAGAGCCTGCGGCAGGGTTCGGACCCACCGATCGCCTCGATCTGCGGGCGGGTGAGGTCACCGCGCTTCTGACCGGAGTCGGCAGTCGGTTCGTCCTAGAGGTCCATGGGCGACGGATCGAAATACGCCTTGCGCTCCACGGTGCCTACAACGTCGAGAACTTCCTCGCCGCGGCGGCGGCCGCCTGGTCGATCGGCGTTCCGCTCGAAGAGATCGCCGAGGTTGCGGCCGAAATGCCCGGCGTTGCCGGCCGTGGCGAGGTCCATCGCTTGCACCTGACTGCGGGTGGAGTCGCGATGCTGGTCGACGATTCCTACAACGCGAACCCGGATGCGGTGAGCAAGGCGCTCGCCGGGGCCGCAGCTCTGCGGCCGGCCGGGCGTTCCACGGGTCGCCGGGTGGCGATCCTCGGCGACATGTTGGAACTCGGTCCCGAGGCGGCGGAGTTCCATCGCGCAGCAGGAGCGCGCGCGGCTGCCTTGGGTTTCTCTCCGGTCGTGGGGGTCGGCGACCTGGCGCGCCATCTCGTGGCCGGTGCGGCGGAAGGTGGCGCCGAAGCGATCCATCAACCGGATGCGGCGACCGCGGCGGAGTGGGCGGCGGGGCACCTCTTGCCGGGAGATGTGGTGCTGGTCAAGGGTTCGCGCGGCATTCGGCTCGACCGGGTGGTGGCACGGTTGCTCGGCGTCGCGGTGGGTGGAGAGGGAAGGGCCTGATGCTCTACGAGCTGCTCTATCCGCTCCACGAGCGGTTCGCGATCTTCAATGTCTTCCGGTACATCACGTTCCGGGCGGCGGCGGCGATCGTCACGGCGCTTTTGCTGTCCTGGCTGCTCGGCCCCTGGTTCATCCGCACCCTGCGGCGTCTGTCGGTCGGCCAGAACATCCGCGAGCTCGGGCCGCAGGCGCACCAGGTCAAAGCGGGCACGCCGACCATGGGCGGACTGCTGATTCTGTTCGCGCTGATCGTCCCGACTCTGCTCTGGGGCAACCTGCGCAACATGTACCTCTGGCTCGCGATGGGGGTAACCGTCGCTTTCGGTGCGATCGGCTTCGTCGACGACTATCTGAAGGTGAGGAAGCGGCGCAATCTCGGCCTCACCGCGCGCGCCAAGTTTCTTCTTCAGACCGTCGCGGCGCTCGCGCTCGGCTTGGTCCTATGGGCACTGCCGGAGTTCGATTCGACCTTGGCACTCCCGTTCTTCAAGCGCCTGGTCCTGCCGCTCGGGCTCGCCTACATCCCGTTCGTGGTTCTGGTTCTGGTCGGCGCCTCGAACGCGGTCAACCTGACCGATGGTTTAGATGGCCTCGCGATCGGCGCCACCACGGTCGCCGCCGGAACCTACGCCGTGTTCACCTACGTCGGTGGCAACCGGGTGATTGCCAACTACCTACAGATCTCCTACGTGCCAGGGGTCGGTGAAGTGGCGGTGTTCTGTTCCGCCCTGGTCGGCGCCGGACTCGGGTTCCTCTGGTTCAACTCTCACCCGGCCGAAGTCTTCATGGGGGATGTCGGCTCGCTCTCGCTCGGCGCTGCGATCGGAAGCGTCGCCGTGCTCGCCAAGCAAGAGATCCTGCTCGTGGTGGTCGGCGGCGTTTTCGTGATCGAAGCGCTGTCGGTGATCATCCAGGTGGCCTCGTTCAAGCTGCGCGGAAAAAGAGTGTTTCGCATGGCGCCCCTCCACCACCACTTCGAGCTGTCGGGTTGGGCCGAGCCGAAGGTGATCGTGAGGTTTTGGATCCTCTCGATCCTGTTCGCCCTCCTCTCTCTCTCGACGCTGAAACTGCGATGAACGCGCCCGGCATGGAAACGATCCTCGGATCGACGCCTACCCCTTGGGGCACCGGCCGCTTCGCGCGGGTCCTGATCTATGGGCTCAAACTCTCAGGGCTCGCGGCCGCGCGCTACCTGCGCGCGCAGGGTGTCGCCGTGGTCGGCGTCGATCGCAAGCGCGCCGAAGAGCTAGACCTCGGTGCGTTGGCCGACGATCCCGGCGTCCTGTTGCACTTGGGTGTCGAGCCGACCGATTTTTCGACCCTCCCTTCGGATCTCGACGCGGTCGTCGTCTCGCCCGGCGTGCCGATGAATCAGCCGCTGCTCGTTGCGGCGCGGGCGCTCGGCCTGCCGGTGCTCGCCGAGGTCGAACTGGCGTTTCCTGCGCTCGAAGCGGAAGGCGCGAGCCTTGCAGCGATCACCGGCAGCAACGGCAAGAGCACGGTCACCGAGATGCTCGGGGCGATCCTCCGCGCCGCGGGGCGCCGGGTCGAGGTCTGCGGCAACATCGGCACGCCGATCTGCGATCGGATCGGTGCGGGAACCGGGGATCACCCACCCCCGGGCCGAGCCTTCGTGGTCGAGTTGTCGAGCTTCCAGATCGAAGGGGTCGATCGCTTTCGACCGGACGCCGCCGCGTTGCTCAACATCTCGGAAGATCACCTCGATCGCTACCCGAGCCTGAAGGCCTACGCCGATGCGAAAAAGGCGCTGTTCAAGCGTATGCGGCCGGAGGGGATCGCGGTGTTGAACGCCGACGACCCACTGACACTCTCGGTCGCGACCGCGGCGCGTCGCCGCTTGTTCTCACGCTTGAGCCCGGTGGCCGACGGCTGCCACCTCAAGGACGGTTGGGTGATCGAGGTCGAGCCGGATGGCTCGGAGACGGGTCGGCGAACGCCCCTGTTCGCCGCTGCCGACCTGCCGCTCGCGGGGGTGCAAAACGTTGAGAACGCGATGGCCGCCGCCCTGCTTGGCCGCGCGCTCGGCGCCGGTGCCGCGGCGATTCGCGCGGCGTTGCTCTCCTTCCGCGGCCTCCCGCACCGGTTGGAGCGGATCGCCGAGCATGCGGGCGTCACCTGGTACGACGACTCGAAGGGGACCAACCCGGCGGCGACGATCAAGTCGATCGAAGGGTTCGCCGATGGCATCGTCCACCTGATCCTCGGCGGCCGGAACAAGGGCGCCGACTTGAGCCTGCTCGCACCTTGGGTACGGGCCAAGGCGAGACGGGTCTATCTGATCGGTGAGGCGGCCGACGACTTCGCCCGTGTGCTGGCTGGAACCGCGCCGCTGGAGAAGCCGGGGACGCTTGAGTGCGCCGTCGAAGCCGCGAGCCGACACGCACAGCCCGGTGAGGTCGTGGTGCTCTCACCGGCCTGTGCGAGCTTCGATCAGTTCCGCAGCTTCGTGCACCGGGGTCAGGTCTTTCAAGAGCTGGTGCGCGCCCTGGTTGCCACCAGGGCCGTCGAGCCCGGCGCCGTCGAGGCGTCCACCCTCAAGGGAGCGGTCTGATGGCGAAGAAACTCGCCTTCGACAAGCTGCTTTTCGTGGCGGTCGCCCTGCTGGCGGGCTTCGGCCTGGTCATGGTCTATTCGGCAAGCGCTGCGCTTGCGCGCGACCGCAGCGCGGGGTTCAATCCGTTCCTGCTCAAGCAGTCGATCGCGGGGCTGATCGGCCTGGCCGCGATGGCCGTCGTCATGCACATCGACTATCGCGTGCTCCGCCGGGTCGAAGTGGTCTACGGACTGCTCGCGAGCATCACCCTGCTGCTCGTCGCCGTCCTGTTCTCCGGTCATCTGAACGGCACGCAGCGCTGGTTCTTTCTCGGCTCGATCTCGATCCAGCCGTCGGAGCTCGCGAAGCTCGCGTTGATCCCTTTTGTGGCGTATCAGATCTCGCGGAAGTTGGACCGGGTCAATCAGCTCGACCTCCTGCTGCCAATCGTGCTCGGTTGCGGCTTGGTCTGTGGATTGATCCTAATCCAACCCGACTTCGGCACCGCCGTCCTGCTCGGCTCCACGGTCTTCCTTCTGCTCTTCCTCGCCGGACTTTCGTGGCGTTTCGTGGTCGCCGGCTTCGCGGTCGCGGTGCCGCTGCTCTACGCCTTGGTGATCGCGGTGCCCTATCGGCGCGAGCGTTTCTTCGCTTTCCTCGACCCCGAGCGCGATCCACTGGGCTCCGGCTTCCAGGCGCTCCAGTCGCTGATCGCGATCGGTTCGGGCGGCGCGTTTGGGCTCGGCGCGGGGCAGAGCCTGCAGAAGCTCTGGTTCTTGCCCCATCCGGAGTCGGACTTCGTCTATGCGATCGTCTGCGAAGAGCTGGGAATTTTCGGCGCCCTGGTCGTGGTCGGTCTGTTCGGTGTGGTCGCTTGGCGTGGCTACCTCGCGGGCGCCAAGGCGCCGGACAATTTCGGCCGCTATCTGGCGTGGGGGTTCACCATCATCCTGGTACTCCAGGCGCTGCTCAACATCAGCGTCGCGCTCGCGCTCCTGCCGACCAAGGGTATACCGCTCCCGTTCATCTCGTACGGCGGCTCGTCGCTGGTGGTCACGATGACCGCCTGTGGCGTGCTCCTCAACCTGTCCCAACACGGATGAACGCCAACACGGAATCTACGGCGCCGCGCCGACGCCACGCCCTGCTCGCCGGTGGCGGCACGGGCGGGCATGTATTCCCGGCGATCGCGGTCGGCCGGGAACTCATCGCGCGCGGCTGGACGATCAGCTACGCCGGCTCTGCCGCGGGGCTCGAAGCGCGCCTCGTGCCGCAAGAGGGGTGGCCGTTCTACCCCCTGCCGGCTCGGCCGTTCCTCGGGCGGGGATTCTCCGCCAAGCTCGGCGCGCTCGCCACGTTGATCCGTAGCAGCGTCGCCGCGCGCGGCCTGGTCCGGCGGCTCGATGTCGACGCCGTGCTCGGTACCGGTGGCTATGCTTCGGCGCCCGCGGTGATCGGCTCCCGGCTGGCCGGTCGGCCGATCCTGCTGCTCGAACTCAACGCCCGCGCCGGTGTCGCCAACCGCATGCTCTCGCGCTGCGCCACCCGTGCGGCGGTCGCGTTCGAAGAGACTCGGCCCGACCTCGCCTGCCCTTCGACGGTGACCGGCGTGCCGGTGCGCGCGGCGTTCTTTTCCGGCTCGGCGGAGCTGCCGGGCGGCCCGCCGCGGCTGCTCGTGCTCGGCGGCAGCCAGGGCGCGCGGCAGATCAATCGTGCGCTGCCCGAAGCGGCGCGCCGGCTGCTGGCCGAGATTCCGGACCTCGTGATCCGTCACCAGGCCGGCGGAAAGAACGTCGAGGAGACGTTGGCGGCCTACCGCTCGACGGGATTGGCCGAGTCGGTGCTCGCCGCCCGGATCGAGGTGGTTCCGTTCGTCGAGGACGTCGCCGCGGCCCTCGCTCAATCGCATCTGATCGTCTCTCGCGCCGGAGCGGTGACGGTCGCCGAAATCTGCGCCGCAGGACGTCCGGCGCTGTTCTTGCCGCTCACCATTGCCAAGGGGCACCAGATCGAAAACGCCCGCCTGCTCGAACGGGCGGGAGCTGCAGAGGTATTGGTCGAAGGGGGCGCGCCGATCGCGGATCGTCTGGCCGCGATGCTGATCGATCTGTTGGCGGATCGCGCCGGGCTCGCGCGCCGCGCCGCGGTGGCGCGCGCGCTCGCCAAGCCAGGTGCCGTGGCCGCGATCGCCGACGAGCTGGAAGCGGTGGCGCGGGTCGCCCGGCCGGGAGGGGCGCGATGAGCTTCGCCCAGTTCGCCGACCTCTCGCGCATCCATTTTGTCGGGATCGGCGGCGCCGGCATGAGCGGCATCGCCGAGATTCTGCTCGAGTACGACCTCGAGGTTTCGGGTAGCGATCAGGCCGCGGGCGAGGCGACCGAGCGCTTGGCGTCCCTCGGCGCGGTGATCCGCATCGGTCATGCTCCCGAAAACATCGAGCGCGCGGACGTGGTCGTCGTCTCGTCCGCGGTTCCTGAGGCGAACCCGGAAATTCGCGAAGCGCGCCGCCGGGGCATTCCGGTGGTTCGGCGTGCCGAGATGCTCGCCGAACTGATGCGTTTGAAGTACGGCATCGCGATCGCCGGCACCCACGGCAAGACGACCACCACCTCGCTGGTCGGCCATGTCCTCACCGAAGCGGCACTCGATCCGACCGTGATCGTCGGCGGCCGGGTTCGTGTGCTCGGTACCGGAGCGCGCCTCGGCCACAGCCAGTACCTGGTCGCCGAGGCGGACGAGTACGACCGCAGTTTCCTCACCCTGGCGCCGATCATCGCGGTGCTCACCAATATCGACCGCGATCATCTGGACACCTACGGCACGATGGAGGCGATCCTCGACGCCTTCGTCTCGTTCGCGAACCGGGTGCCGTTCTTCGGCCGGGTGCTGGTCTGCCTGGACGATGTCAACGTGCAGACCATCCTGCCCCGGATCGCGGAGCGGCGGATCATCACCTACGGCTTTGCTCCGCAGGCCGATCTGGCCGCGGTCGACCTGGAGTCGACTGCCTTGGGCGTCCGGTTCGGCGTGCGCAGTCGCGAGCGCGGCCTGCTCGGCTCGATCGAGTTGCCGATGCCCGGTCGCCACAATGTTCAAAACGCGCTCGCGGCGATCGGTGTCGGGCTCGTGCTCCGCCTGGAGTTTGCGGCGATCGCTGCCGCGCTCACCTCGTTCAAAGGGGTTCATCGGCGCTTCGAGACGATCGGAACCTGGCGCGGCGCCACGGTGGTGGACGACTACGCGCACCACCCGACGGAGGTTGCGGCGACCCTCGAAGCGGCGCGCCAGAGCTTCCCGCGGGGCAAGGTCCACGCGGTGTTCCAGCCGCACCTCTATTCGCGCACCCAGGACCAGGCCGAGGCGTTCGGTCGCGCACTATTGGGTGCCGATCGAGCACTGGTCACCGACATCTACGCCTCGCGCGAGCAACCGATCCCGGGCCTGACGGCTGAGAAAGTGGTCGAAGAAGCGGTCAAGAGCGGCCATCGCAACGTCGTCTACTGCCCTTCCTGGCGCGACGCGGCGGCCCTCCTCGCAGCCGAGATCAGCCCGGGCGACCTGGTGCTCACTCTGGGTGCGGGCGACATTTACAAATTGGGCCTCTTGTTGGTCGACGCGAACGCTCCGGAGGGTGGGTCATGAAGCCGGACGGCCCGCCGGGGCGCTTCGAGACCGTCGGCGCGGTCGGCGAAAGCGATGGGCCCGGCGGTGCTTCGGCCGGAGCCACGGTGATTCCGTTTCGGCGCTCGCAGGGTCCGCCGCGGCGCAAGCGGCAGAGTCTCTGGCGCAAGCTGATGCGGCCGCTCGGTACGGCCATAGGCATTCTCGGCGTGCCGCTCGTCAGTGGGATTTGGGTGGCGAATGCGCCGCAGTTTGCGCTGCGCGAGATCGCGATCGAAGGTGCCGGGCGGGTGAGCGACGTTTGGATCCGCGACCAGCTCGCGCCGCTCTTGGGGCGCAACCTGCCGCTTCTGCCGCTCGCCGCCGCGGCCGAGCGCTTGTCTCGCCACCCTTGGCTCGATTCGTTGGAGATCGCCAAGGAGCTGCCCGGCCGGCTGCGCGTGCGGGTGGCCGAAAAGAAACCGGCCGTCTTCCTGCGCAGCGGCGGGCGTCTGTTCTGGGCCGACGCCACCGGAAAACCGATCGCGCCGCTCTCGGGAGCGGAGGCGGTGGCCGAGAACGCCCGCCTGCGCGCCATCGCGCTCCCGGACGGTGCGCCCCGAGGTTTTCTGGTGGTCAGTTTCGCGACTCCGGTTCCAAACGGCGTCGCCCGTGCGATGGGGGTCGCCGCCGACCTCGGCCGCGCGAACCCTGACTGGGCGGCTCGGCTGGAAGAGATCGAAGTGTTGGGAGAAGAGGATTTCCGTCTGCGCATCGGCGTGCTGCCGTTTCCGCTCCTGGTCCGCGACGGCGATGTGATCGACAAGGTCCACCGATTGGAGACGCTGCTGCCCCGGCTCGCGGAGATGTACTCCGCACTCGACGCCGTGGACCTACGCTTCTCTCATCGGATCGTTGTGCAACCTGCGGCAGAAGGCGCGTCGGCCGGCGCGCGCTTGGGCGAAGCCGTTTCGAGATTGGCAAGCTAGAGGGTCGGGCCTATGGCGAAACCGGAACCATATTTCGTAGCGATCGATATCGGGTCGTCCAAGGTGGGCGTGCTGATCGGCCAGCGCGACGGCAAGGGCGGCCTGGAAGTGGTGGGCAAGGGCCTGGCGCCCAATCGTGGCACGCGCAAAGGAAACATCGTCAACGTCGAGGCGACGGTCGAAGCGCTCAAGGCGGCGAGCGAAGAGGCCGAGGTGATGGCCGGGCAGGAGATCTCGCGCGCCTATGTGGGCATCTCCGGAGCCGACATCCGGAGCGTCAACGCGCGCGGCATGGTCTCGGTGGCGCGCAAGGATCGCGAGATCGCCCGCCCGGACATTGCGCGGGTGTTGGAGGCCGCCAAGTCCGCGGCTCTGCCGTCCGACCGCGAGATCCTGCACGCGATACCGCAGGAGTTCCTGGTCGACGAGCAGGGTGGAATCGGCGATCCGCTCGGCATGCTGGGCAGTCGCCTGGAGGTGATGGTGCATCTGGTCACCGGCAACATCACGCGCTCCAAAACCTTGCTGACCTGCGTCAATCGGGCCGGTATCGAAGTGATCGAAATGGTTTTCGAGCCGCTGGCGACCGTCGAGGCGGTGCTTACCCCCGACGAGCGTGAGCTCGGCTCGTTGCTGATCGACATCGGCGCCGGAACTACCGAGTACGCGCTGTTTGCCGACGGCGAGATCCAGTACAGCGCGGTGGCGCCGATCGGTGCGGGGCACTTCACCAACGACATCGCGATGGTTCTGCGCACACCGTTCGCCGAAGCGGAGAAGATCAAAGTGAAGCACGGCTGTTGCATGGCGAGTATGGTCACCGACGACGAGGGAATCTCGGTACCCACGGTGGCCGGCGGCTCGTCGCGCGTGGTGCCGCGACGCGAGCTGTGCGAGATCCTGCAACCGCGGGCCGAGGAGCTGTTCGGCTTGTTACGCGAAGACCTGATGCGCCACGCTTCGGAGGACAGCCTGCGCGGTGGCGTGGTGTTGACCGGTGGCGGAGCGCAGCTCGACGGCCTGCTCGAATTGACCGAGCAGATGTTCGACGCCGGGGTCCGCTACGGTCTGCCGCGCGGCCTCGGTGGGCTGGTCGATGTGATCAGCAATCCGAGCTGGTCGACCGCTTCGGGTCTCTTGCTCTACGGCCTGGCGGCCGAGGATTCGCGGCAAGGCCGGACCCACCACAAGAAAACGGGCTGGAGCGTGCGCGGTGTGATGGGCAGCTTGCGCGGCATGTTCTCGGATCTGCTCTAAGCATACGGCATCGAATCGAACGGAAAAGAAACGCAGCGAAAAATCGAACCAAGGGGGTAACGCATGATTCTCTTCGACGACCAGGATGCAGCGAACGAGGAGCTCGAGCCGATCATGGCGCCGAGCCTCGACATCGTTCCCGCTCGGATCAAGGTCATCGGTGTCGGCGGCGGCGGCGGCAACGCAGTCAACCGGATGATCGATGCCAATTTGCGCGGCATCGAGTTCATCGCCGCCAACACCGATTTGCAGGCGCTCGCCAAGTGCCGCGCGCGGACCAAGATCCAGCTCGGCACGCTGTTGACCAAGGGGCTCGGCGCGGGTGCCGATCCGGAGGTCGGCAGGAAGTCGGCGCTCGAAGACACCGAGCGGATTCTCGAAGTGCTCGAAGGCGCCGACATGGTCTTCCTCACCGCGGGTCTGGGCGGTGGTACGGGGACCGGCGCGGTGCCGATTCTCGCCTCGCTCGCGGCCGAGATCGGCGCGCTCACGGTCGCGATCGTGACCAAGCCGTTCGGCTTCGAAGGGCGCCGCCGGATGCAGCTCGCCGAGCGCGGCATCGAAGAGCTGCGCGCGTCGGTCGATACGCTGATCACGATTCCGAACGAGCGCCTGCTCAACTTCGTCGAGCGCGGCACGCCGCTCACCGAAGCGTTCCGGATCGCGGATGACGTGCTCCGCCAGGCGGTTCAGGGGATCAGCGATCTGATCACGGTGCCGGGCGAGATCAACGTCGACTTCGCCGACGTGCGCACGATCATGACCGGTATGGGTATGGCCCTGATGGGTACCGGTGTGGCCCGCGGCGAAAGCCGGGCGATCGAAGCGGCGCAGCGCGCGGTCTCTTCGCCGCTGCTCGAAGAGACCTCGATCCAGGGCGCCAAGGGGGTGTTGATCAACATCACCGGCGGCCACGACCTCACCCTCCACGAGGTCGCGGAAGCGGCCCGGATCATTCAGGAAGCGGTCGATCCGGACGCCAACATCATTTCCGGTATGGTGATCGATCCAACCCTTGACGACGCGATGAAGGTCACCGTCATCGCGACCGGTTTCGATCGGGTCGAGGGGTTGCGCTCCCGCGCGACGATGTCGCTCGGCGCTCATCGACCGATGGCGGTTCCGCCCCAGAACCTCAGTTCCTTCGCTCCCACTTTCGTACCGGCGCCGAGCCTCGCCGCGGCGCCGATCTTCGAAAAGCCCGAGCCGGAACCGGAGCTCGACGTACCGTTCTACCGCAAAGTGATCGCCCAAGGCCGGGGTGAAGACCCGGGTGGTTTCGGTCCGAACTGGTCGAATGTCGACGACTACGACATCCCGACCGTTCTGCGCAAACAGATGGATTGATCCGAGGCACCGTAGCGAAACCCCGACGCCCGTTCGCTTTCCGGCCTTAACCCCCTTGGGGCCGGAAGCGGGCGGGTGTCGGTTTGGCGGTTTGGCGTCGAGCCCGGCAAGGACGAGACCCAAGGCAATCGTTCCCAATTTGGGTAGGATCGTTCCTGTTTCGGGAAGGGTGGCAACCGGCCAACGGCCCCCTTCATCCGATATAGTTCGGCTATGAAACTTCTCTACTCCTATCTCCGCCGCTACTGGGGTCTGGTGGTGCTCGCCCTGGGGTTGGCGGCGATCAACCAGATTTTCTCTCTGCTCGATCCCCTGATCTTCCGTCACGTCATCGACGAGTACGCCACCCGCCACACCGAGTACACGACCCGCCAATTCTTCCGCGGGGTCTCCCTGCTGCTCGCGGCTGCGGTCGGTGTGGCGTTCGTGTCGCGGGTCGCGAAAAACTTCCAAGACTATTTCGTCAACGTCATCACCCAGCGAGTCGGGGCCGATCTGTATTCGGACGGCGTGCGCCATTCGCTCGAGCTCCCCTATGCCCAGTTCGAGGACCAGCGGAGCGGCGAAACCCTTGGTCGCCTGCAAAAGGTGCGCGCCGATGTCGAGAAATTGATCGCGATCGCGGTCAACACGCTGTTCACGACCCTCGTGGGTGTGGTCTTCGTCATGATCTACGCGTTCAGCGTGCATTGGGTGATCGCGCCGATCTACCTGCTCACCGTGCCGCTGCTCGGCACTTTGAGTTCGGTCCTGTCGAAGCGGATCAAGAAAATCCAGAAGGTGATCGTCGCCGAGACCACCGCGCTCGCCGGGGCGACCACGGAATCGCTGCGCAACATTGAGCTGGTCAAGAGCCTCGGCCTCGCCCGTCAAGAGATCGAGCGGCTGAACGCGACCACCGCGAAGATCCTCAAGCTGGAGCTCAAGAAGGTCAGATCGCTCCGGCTGCTGAGCTTCATCCAGGGGACGCTGGTGAACGCCCTGCGCACTCTGATCCTGTTCCTGATGCTCTATCTCATCTACACCCAGAAGATCACCGTGGGGCAGTTCTTCTCGCTGTTCATCTACTCGTTCTTCATCTTCGGCCCGCTCCAAGAACTCGGTACGGTGATCAACACCTATCGCGAGACCGAAGCGTCGCTCGAGATGTTCCAGAAGGTCCTGGCGATCCCGGTCGAATCGAGACCCGCCCATCCAGAGCGCCTGGGCGATCTCACCGCCCTCGCGTTCGAAGAGGTCGGCTTCACCCACCAGAGCGCCTCGGCCCCGGCGCTCAGTGAGGTTTCGTTCGGTATCGAACGGGGTGAGACCGTGGCGTTCGTCGGCCCCTCCGGTTCGGGCAAGACGACGCTGGTGAAGCTGCTGGTCGGGCTCTACGCCCCCGGCGAGGGGCGGATCCTCTACAACGGCAAGACCGGTGCGGAGATCGACCTCGACGAGTTGCGTGCGCAGATCGGTTTCGTCACCCAGGACACGCAGCTGTTCTCCGGCTCGATTCGCGAGAATCTGCTGTTCGTCAATCCGCAGGCGACCGACGCCGAATGTCTGGAAGTGCTCGACAAGGCCGCTTGCGAAAGCCTGCTCGCGCGCGCCGACCGCGGCCTGGATACGGTGATCGGCGAAGGGGGCGTCAAAGTCTCGGGTGGCGAAAAGCAGCGGCTGTCGATCGCGCGGGCGCTGCTCCGCCGGCCTAGCCTCCTGGTGTTTGATGAGGCGACCTCGTCGCTCGATTCGCTGACCGAAGAGGAGGTCACCGACACGATCCGCGAGGTGGCGTCGAGCCAGGTCATCACCATCGTGATCGCCCATCGCCTCTCGACCGTGCTGCATGCCGACCGCATCCATGTCCTGGAGCATGGCCGCATCGTCGAGTCGGGTCGGCACGACGAGCTGCTCGCCCAGAAAGGGCTCTACTTCGCGATGTGGCGTCAGCAGATCGGCGAGCGCCGCCCAACGCTGGTACCGCCGATGAGGGCGGCCGGGCTGGCGGCGGCCGGGTAGGAGGTTTTCAAGGCAATTCGGCGAGCGCCCGGGCCACCTCGGGTTGGTTCGGGTCGAGAGTGAGCGAGTGGGAGAGCGCGCGGCGGGCGGCGGCGGGATCGCCCGCGCATAGGTGGGCGAGTGCGGCGGTTCCCCAAACGATCGGATCTTTTGGGGACAGCTCGGTAGCCAGAGTGAAATCAGCCCGGGCCTCGGCGCAAAAGCCGAGCGCCAGGCGTTCCTTGCCTCGGCCGAGCAGGCGCGGCAGCGCATCGGGCAAGCCGGCGCGCGCGGCGCGGCGCAGAAGGTCGCCCGACCGCTCGGGGTCGCTTGACGCCAGCAGATCGCTCAGGTTCGAGAGCGCCGAAGCGGAGCGCGGGTCGAGTTCGATTGCCCGCTCGAAGGCTTCTTGCGCGGCGCGCATTTCGGCGGCGTCCCCCTTCGCGCCGAGCGCGCGGCGGATCAGCCCCTCGTTGTTGTATGAGCCGGGAGTGCGGGTGGGATCGGTTCCGGCGGAAGCAGCTTCCGGCGCCCGCTCCGGCTCGTCCGCGCCGAGATAGCCGAGCGCGCGCAGCGTCGCCAGCTCTTCGCCCCCCGCAGGTTCGTTCGCTCCGCCGACGGTCGCAGAGGTCGACGCGGGGCGAAAGCGGGCGGTGTAGTCGACCGGTTCGCGCGCCGGAGCGCCAACGCCAAGCGGGGTGCCTGGGAGCGGTGGGCCGGCGAGGCCTCGTCCGGGCGGCAGGCCGAGCAGGGCAAGGAGTGTTGCGGCGACCTGATCGATCCGGCCGCGGCTCCGCTCTTTCGTTGGCGAGATTCCGGGGCCGGCCAGTAGGTAGATTCCGTCCTCGCGATGCCAGAGCCCTGCGGTGGCCGCTTCGGCGCTGCCGTCATGGTTCGGGCGCCCCTTCTGCCAGCGGAAGCCGTGATCGGAGGCGAGCATCAAGATCGCACCCTCTTGCCGGGCGAGATCGCGATAAACCCCGAGCCGGCGATCGACCTCCGCGAAATAGCGGCGCGGCAGCTCGGAGTAGAGGGCGAAATCCGCCTCCGAGATCTCGGGGCGGCGCGGTGGCGCGAACGGCGCGAACAGGTGGCCGATCGCGTCGGTCCCCTGGAAGTAGACGATCCCGAGGTCGGGATGGATTTCCGAGAACGTCTCGCGGGCGAGGTCGTCGTAGAGCCGGGTCTGGACCAGAATGCGGCGCAGCCCCTCGATCCGGTTCTCAGGGCCGGGCGGAGCGGCGAGCGCGGTTTCGATCCGCCCGACGGAAAGCCCGGGAAGATAGGCGGTGATCTCTTTCGCACCGATCTCGCGCTCGGCCCGCTCGCGCGCCGCGCGCGCTTCGGGCTCGCGGTCGCGAGGCCAGACCAACCCGGCGGGAGGATCTCCCTCGCGCAGCTGAAACGAGAACAGCCGGTCCGAGACCATCCGACCGTTCACCGGCTCGGCCGGCCAGGTCGCCCAAAGGCCGAGCACGGCGACGCTCCTCCCCGCCTCTGAGGCCATGTTCCAGATCGTCGGCACCCGCCGCTCGGCCGAGGTAATCGGTTCGCGCCGTCCCGTCTCGGGAGAGAACCGCGTGAAGTCCAGCACGCCATGGGCGAGCGGCGAAACCCCGGTCATCATCGTCGTCCAGAGCAGCGGCGAGAGGGGAGGCTGTTCGGTTTCGAGGATGCCCGAACGCCCCTCAGCCAGCAACCGCGCGAGTTGGGGCATCGTGCCGTCCGAGGCGAACCGGTCGAGCAGCTGCCAGTCCGCGCCGTCGAGGCCGACGAAAAGGACCCGGAAGCGCGACGAGAGAGCCTGCTTTTCGCAGCCGGCGAGGAGGAGCGCTAGGAGTGCCAGGAGTTGGCGCTTAGGCATTGGGCGATGGCTCCCCAGTTCACGTGGTTCGGCAGTACGTTTTGCGCCAGTCTAGATTAACCTTCCGCCGCATGGGACGCGAAGAGCGCAAAGGGCCGCCGGGGCCGACCGATCCGGACGCCGGGATCTACCAGGGACAGGTCATCGCGCGCCGGCTCGTCTCGCCGGACGGATTGATCGTGTTGGTCGGCAAGACCGCCCTGGACAACGATGTCCTGTCGATCAAGCTCGGCAGCCCGCGCGATTTCTGGTTTCATGTCGCGGGCGACTCGGGTTCGCACGTCGTGGTCCGCAACCCCGAGAACTTGGCCCGCCTGCCGCGCGAGACGCTCCAATTTGCGGCCGGTCTCGCCGCCGGCTACTCCAAAGCGCGCCACGGTGGCCGCGTCGCGGTCCACTGGACGACCTGCGACGAGGTGAGCAAGCCGCGCGGCCTCCCGCCGGGCAAGGTCCAACTCGGCCGTTACGAAACGGTCCAGGCGGCGCCGATCCGCGGCGAGGGATAGGGCGGACACGCAGGTGTCCGGCCTGCCGCCTCCCTCTGATAGCGTCCGCGGCCTATGAACCGACTGACGATCGCACTCGCCTTTTTGGCTCTCCCCGTTCTCGCCGCCCCACCCGCCCCGGCTCCTGCCGCGAAAGTCACTCCCGAAGCGATCCCCGCGCCGCTCGATGTGGCGGCCCCGCCGGCCGACGCGGAGGCGACCCCCTCCGGGCTCGCCTCGAAGTTGATTCAAGCCGGCAGCGGTACCTTCCGCCCTGAGCTCACCGATTCGGTCAAAGTCCACTACACCGGCTGGACGTCCGACGGCAAGATGTTCGACTCGTCGGTGGTGCGCAACCGCCCGATCGTCTTTCCGCTCAATGCGGTGATCGCCGGCTGGCGCGAGGGCGTTCAGCTGATGGTCGAGGGCGAGAAGCGTCGGCTTTGGATTCCGGCCAAGCTCGCGTACGAAGGAATCGCCGATCGGCCGCAAGGAATGCTGGTCTTCGATGTTCAACTGATCGACATCCTGCGCGTGCCGCCCACGCCGCCGGATGTCGCGGCGCCGCCGGCCGATGCGCCCAAAAGCTCCTCCGGCTTGGCCTGGAAGATACTCACCCCGGGCACCGGTGCCCGGAAGCCGAGGGCGCAGAGCATCGTGCGCGTCCACTACACGGGCTGGACGGTCGACGGCAAGATGTTCGACTCTTCTTTGGCCAAGGGGACACCGGCGGTCTTCAAACTGACCGAAGTGATTCCCGGATGGACCGAAGGGTTGCAGCTGATGAGCGAAGGCGAAGTGCGCCGATACTGGATTCCGAAGGGACTCGCCTATCGGGGTGTTCGAGGCAAGCCGGAGGGGATGTTGGTGTTCGACGTCGAGCTGGTTGAAATCACGAAGCCGTAAGTCCGGCGGGGCTTCTCTGCGGCCGGTTGCACAGTTTGTTGTACACTCGGGGTTGATACTTCGCCGGCCCTAGGGCCTTTCCTGCGATCGATGGACACGTATCTGAAAGGTAGTCGCATGAAAAGACCGATGTTGACCGGGATTCTGGCGCTCGCGGCCCTGGCCGTCGTGACGCCGCCGCTCGAAGCGGGCGAGTCCTTCGTACCCATTGCGCGCAACCTGCCGAACGGCAGCGCCACCAGCAAGACGCTGGTCTTTGTCTCGAACCTCGCAACGACCGCGAAAACCTTCGTGACGCAATTTCTGGTCGCCGGGGCGGATGGGGTGGCCAATCCAGGGCCGTCCACCAATCTCTCCGTCGGTGCCGGTCAGTCCGTGCGCCTCGATTCGAGTGTGCCCGCAGGTTCGAGCGGCATGCTGCGCATCGACGGCCCGGCCGATCTGCAAATCGACGCGCGGCTCGAGGTCACCGATGCCCGCGGTGTCCTGCTGTCGGAAGCGCGCGTGCCGGTCCTCTCGCCCGAGCGGATCACCCCGGCGGGCGAGACGCTCTACCTCCAGGGCCTGGAACGGACCAGCCTGGGCAAGCCGCTCACCGACTTCGGGGTCGCGAACTTGACCCGCGAGGCGTCGTCCTGCACGGTGTCCGCAGTCCGCGCGAACGGTCAGGCGATCGGCTCGGCGGCGACCTTCAGCCTGTTCCCGCTCTCGCTGCGCGACTTTCGGGAGGTCTTGGTCACCCTCGGTGTGCCGGAGATCGCAGACGCCCGGATCACTGTGAGCTGCACCAAGCAGTTCAGCGCTTTTGCGCTGGTCTACGACGTCGGCGGGCCGCGCACCGCGGCGGTCACCCCTGGCGGTGCGCTCGATGGGACGCTCGAGCCGATCTCGCGCCCCGGCGAAGTGGTGTTCAACGCACCGGGCGATTTTCTGATCGCGAAGAACGGCGACTCGTACCGCACCTACAACATTCCGCTCGTTCCCAACCTCAAGTACCAGAAGGCGACGGTCGATTTCGACATGTTTCTCAACAAATTCCCGCCGGGCCTGTTCACCGGCGTCACCGCCATGCGGCGGGCGAACCGCGACCGGCGGCAGCGGATCTTTTTCTACGGCATCCAGATCCGCAATGACAACAAGAAGACGAGCCTGGACCTCGGCGACGAGGTTCTCATCCGCGGCAACGGCCCGTGGAAGGCGCGCACCCAGTACCACATGCGAATGGAGTACGACCTGGTCGTCAACCGGGTGACCCTCACGGTGTTCAAGGACGGCCAGCAGATCCACGCGGTATCCGGCCCGCCCCAGACGCCCGAAATGGTGGACAACGGCAACGCGATCAGCGTCGATTTCGGCCAGACCGGGATCGCCGACAGCGCCTACTTCCCGCCGATCGGCTGGGTCTATTCCAACCTGCAAGTGAAGTTCGAGCCGGAGGAGAACTAAAGCCATGCGACGCGCGAATCTGAAGGTCTCCATGGGAAAAATCCTCCTCTTCGGCGTAGCCGCGCTCAGCGCCCTCCTACCCCTTCCCGTACAGGCGGGTGATGCTCTGATCCCGATTGCATCGAATCAGACCGAGAACGGCACGCTCTATCTGACCAAGCTCTGGGTGACCAACCAGGGGGGTGTTGCCCGTACGTTCAGCACCAAGTTCATTGCGGTCGAAGCGAACGGCACCCAGGCGACCCCGTCGTCGAAAATCACTGTTGCACCTCGCTCGACGGTTCTGTTGACCAACGTGGCGCCGGTCGGCCGGCCTGGAATGCTGATCGTCTCCGGCGCGCCGCAGCTGCTGGTCTCGGCCCGTCTCGAAGTGACCGGTGCCAACGGCGCGATCGCCTCCGCGAACCTGCCGACGGTCACCGGAGCCCAGGTCGCCGTGGCCGATGCGACCGTCCTGCTCCAGGGGCTCGCCCGGAGCGTCGACGGTCTGGTCACCGGCATCCACGTCGCCAACGCCTCCGAGCAGGCGGCGACCTGCACGCTCAAGGCGTTCCGCAAGAACGGCCAGCAGATCGCCCAGAACATGACGATCACCAACAAGGCGCTTTCGCTCCGGAGCTTCGAGGACGCCTTCGGGACTCTCGGCGAGACCGAGCTCTCCGACGCGCGTTTCTCGGTCTCCTGCAATCAGCCGTTCTACGCGTTCGCCCGGGTCCAGAAGGTGGGCACGGCCGAGCTCGAAGTGGTCTCGCCTTCCGCCACGGTCGGCCGGGCGGCGTCGAGCGCGAGCCTAGACTCCGATCTGCCGCAGGGTAACGCCTATCCCGACCCGGACGAATCGGCGCTCGCGGCGTCGGAGTCCGACTTGATCCCGGCCGATGTCGGCCCCGACGGCACGGTGACCATGGATGTCCCCGGCGAGTTCTTGCGCGCCAAGCAGGGGGCGTCGTTCAAGCTCTACACCCTGCCGCTGCGCGAGAGCTTGGAGTACGGCAAGGCGGAGGTGGAGTACGACCTCGAGCTCGGCAAATGGCGGACTCCGCTGTTTCACGGCATCATGGGATTCAAGCGCACCGATCCGGATCGGCGCCAGCGGGTGCTCTATACCGGCCTGATCCTGCGCGGCAGCAGCGGGTTCAAGACCATCTTGGATATCGGCAAAGACCCGCGCACCGGCGAGGGTGAGTTGATCAAGAGCAACACCGGCCCCTGGCGCGAGCGGACCAAGTACCACCTCAAATTCCTCTACGACACGGTGGCCCGGCGCGTGACGCTCCAGGTCTTCAAGGGTGAGCAGCTGTTGCAGACACTCTCCGGCGAGATCAACAACCGGGACCTCCGCGATCTCGGCACGGGTCGGCGGGTGACGCTGGATTTCGGCCAGACCGGTGTGGCAGACGGCGCCTACTTCCCGCCACTCGGCTGGGTCTATTCGAACCTGAAGGTCAAGGTGACGCCGAAGAACCCGGCGCCGCCGGTTGCACCCTAGGTTCGTCTTCTCAAACGCAAGCCACCGCGGGCCTCCGGGATCTCTCCCGGAGGCCCGTTCGTTGTTCGCACCGTCCGCGTCACATCGTGAACAGGGCGGCGAAGGTTTCGATCCCGTCCCAGAGGTTCTGCAGGCGGAGGTTCTCGTCGTGGGTGTGCTGGTTGTCGTCGTGATTGGCGATCGGCACGATCAAGAGCGGTACCCCGAGCACGTCGTCGAACGCCGCGAGCGGCAGGCTGCCGCCTAAAGAAGGCAGTTGAATGATCGGACCGTGCGCGGCCTCGAGTGCGGCGACCACTCGTTTCGCCAGCGGCAGGTCCATCCGGGTCCGGATCGCCCGGTACCCTCCTTCGCGCACAACCCGGGCGATCCGCGGGTGAGTCAGGCGCTCCGCCTCGGTCGGCTCGCCTTCGGTGACGAAGAAGCCCTGGGCACGCATGTGGGCGACCGTTCGATCGACCATCACCTTAGGATCGAGCCCTTTGACCAGGCGGATATCGAGCGCCGCGGTCGCCCGATCGGGCACCACGTTTCTCGCCCCATCGCCGACCGCTGCGCTCAGCAATCCCCGGAGGTTGAGCGAAGGGTGCAGAATCGCCTCCTCCAACCGTTCGGGCGAGCGATCGGTGCGGCCGAGCAGAAGCTCGCGCTTGAGCGCTTCGTCGACCAATGGGGCGCTCGCCAAGGCCTGCCGTTCGAGCGCGCCGAGCGGCTCCATCCCCGTCTCGAAATCGGCGATCAGAACGCGGCCGTCCGCGTCTTTCATCGAGGTCAGCAGGCGGGCCAGCTCGAACGCCGGGTTGGGCGCCCAGTTGCCATAGTGGCCGCTGTGCAGCTCACGCCGCGCGCCGTAGACGGTGATCTCGAAACTGGTGATGCCGCGCACGCCGAACACGATCTGCGGCCGACGGCTCTGGTGTACCGGGCCGTCGCAGAAGAGCCAGAGATCGGCGGCCAGCAACTCGCGGTGGGCGGCGAGCACCTCGGCCAGATGGGGCGAGCCGGCCTCCTCTTCCCCTTCGAAGAAGAACCGCAGGTTGACCGTGGGGCGAATTCCCGCTTCGTCCAGCGCATCGAGAGCCGAGAGCAGGGCGACCACGGGCGCCTTGTCGTCACCCGCCGAGCGGGCGTAGAGCCGCGATTCGGGATCGAACGTGCCCCCCTCGGGCGGAAAGGGGATCGCCTGGCCCCCCGCTTCGAGCGCGCGGTCGGTGAGAAAAGGGCGGAACGGATCGCCGTTCGTCCAGCGGGCGGGATCGACCGGCTGGCCGTCGTAGTGGGCATAGAAGACGACGGTCGAGGTGGCGCCGGGGGTGAGGCGTTCACCGTAGACCACGGGCGGCGCGCCGGGGACCTCCAATCGTTGGGTACGGATACCGCGCCGTTCGAGCCGCTGCGCGATCTCGTCCGCGTTCTGCGCCAGACCGTCGGGCGCGGGCGCATATTTCGGGACGTTCGGGATCGCGAGGAGCGAGACGAAATCGCGCACGATCGCGGTCTCGTGCGCGCGGCGATAGCGCCCGGCAACCTCCGCGGCATGCGCGGCCGGCGTCGAGGGCGAAAGGAGGGTCGAAGAGAGGGCGAGAAGCTCGGCAAGCATGGGCGAATCCTCCGGGATTCCAAGTCAGTCGACGAAAATCATGCTCGCGGCGAACGCGATCGTGACGAGGGCCTGAGCCGCGACGAGCAGGGCGAAGTGGGTGGGGGCCGGTCTGCCGGAAGTCCCCTCTCGATCCACGGCAGCCGCCGCAGCGAGCGCGGCGAACGGCATGGCGAACAGCCAGATCCTGCCGACCTCGCCGCGCACGCTCCCCGAGAGCCAGAGCACAGCAAAGAGGACTGCTCCCCCCGCCAGGCCTCGGCGCAGTGCGAGGGGTGTCGTTCGAGAGACCAGCCCGACGACGGCGAGCACCGCGACCGCCGGGCCGCAAAAGAGCGCGAAGTCGTAGGGATTCGCGAGCAGCCAGGTCGAGTAGGAGCGGGTGGCGACCGCCATCTCCCGATGAGCCGCGATCGCGGTCCGGAAGCTCGTCCAGGGGTCGTACCCGGCAAAGAGGGCGAGCGCGAGCCAGGGGAGCGCAAAGCCGAACCCCACGAGCGCCGCCCGGGCCAATCGTCGCGGCGCCGGCCAAACCGATTCCCCGGCCGAAAACGCCACCCAAGCGACGAACGGCACCGCGACCAGAAGGCCATAGGAGATCAGGCACCCCAAAGCCATCACCACCCCCGTCAGAAGCACCTCAATCAGCGCCATCCGTTCCGGCTGTCTTTGAGGTCCTTGCAGTCCCTTAGGTCCTCGAGCCGCCCAAGCCGCCCCAACCACCACCAGCCCCCCCAACGCCTGATCGACCGAAGGAGTAAACAGCACCCCCGCCGGCACCGTCAACCAAAGTGCCGCGGCGAAGCGCGCCGCCCGGTCCGGCAGGCCCCAGGCGATCGCCAGCGAGAAGAGCGGTAGGGCGGTCGCCGCCGCGGCGAGCGGTAAGAGGAACGCGAGCAGCACGCCGGTCAACGGACTGGGCGGCTCCGCGGGCACCGGTTTGCCCCGTTCCCGCGCCCGGGAGATCTCCAACGCCATGGCCGCCGCCGCCTTCTGGGGGAGGGGGGCGCGCAAGAAGCCGGCCGGTCCGAGCGTGCGGGCGACCTGGTCGAGCGCCCGGATCGCCAGCAACACCCCCGGCGGATGGGTCCGGCTGTGCATCGAAAGCCCCGCCGAGGCGAAAGGGAAATCCGCGAGCAGCGCGGCGGTTGGCGGGGCGAGCGCGGTGTCGTACAGGTAGCTGAAGGAGTGGCGCGATGAGAGCACCGAGACCACCCGGCCGAAACCGTTCGGCTGGGCGGCGACGAGAGAGAGGGTAAAGCCGTAGCCGACCAGAGCGAGGTACACGGCTCCCCGGCGCCCGGCGGGGCCGTAGAGGAGCACGGCGACCAGAGCCGCGGCGCACAGACCCGCCAGGAGCATCGGCAGGGGCGCGAGCCCGAGCGGCCGGTAGGGCCAGCACCACTCGGCGGGGCCGTTGAACCGGGGGAGCTGCAAGAGCGCCGCGGCGATCGCGGCGGTTGCGGCGATCGCCGCAACCGCAACCACCACCGCGCTCAACCCCCGATCGACAACTTCCATGGCGAGATTCCTCCGGTCGGCAGCATATCCAGGCAGGCGGGCTAGAATCGACCCCAGCGCTCCACTTTACCGATGCAAGATCCCTCGCCGCTTTCCCCGCGCGCCTCCGGGCGACCTGCCGCCGCGATTCCCGGCGATCTCTGGGCGGCGCTGGTGCCGCTGCTCGGCGCGCCGATCGCTCTCGGGTTCGTAGCGGGTGCCGGGGCGCGGACGGCGAGCTGGGCCGAATTGCTCTGGGCGGCCCTCGCGCTGGCGCTCGCTTCGGCGCACCGTGCGCCGGGAAGTGCCACGCTCGGGCTCGGCGCGTTCGCCCTGCCGCTCCTCCTGCTCCGGGCGAGCCCCGCCTCGGCGGCGCTGTTGGTCGCGGCCGGCTTTCTGGCCATGGAGTTGGCCTACCGCGCCTTGGCGCGGCTCGCCAGCCGCGCGCCGGGTCCCGGTTCGACGACTCAAGAACGGCGGCGCACGATCCGCTCGCTCGAAAGCGTCGGTCGCGCGATCCTCGCCGTGCTCGCCGCCGGTGGCGCGTTCCGTTTCGCGGCGGCCCGTCGGCCTCCTCTCGCGGGGGACCCCGCTTCGGTGGCGGCCGCGGTGCTCGCCGGCCTGCTCGCTTACGTCTCGGTTTGGATTTTGCTCGAAGTGGCCGACCGTTGGCTCCGCCGCCCGGATCGACCGGTCGAGCTGCGGCCGATCCTCGTGCCGCTCGCGCTCGACGCGCTGGGCTGGATCGGGGGCGCGGTGGTCTTGTCGATCGGCCTGTCGATCGGCTGGCCGATGGCCGGAACGGTTCTGCTGCTGCTCTCTCTCCTCGCCCTCGAAGCCGCCCGGCAGGCTCACGCCGCAGAAAGCCACGAGCAGCGCGCGTTCGATTTAGAGCGGATCGGTTGGGCCGGGCGGCGGATGTTCAACGCGGGCGAGCTGTCGCGGGTGGTCCAGCAGATCGCGGTCGAATGCAGCCGGGTGCTCGACTACGGTTGGTTCCAGTTGGAGCTCGCGCCGCTCGGCGCCCCGCCCCGCAGCTGGTGGTCGCACGGCGGCATGGTCGTGTTCGACGGCGTGCCTGAGCCCGAAAGCCATCCGCCCGCGCTGCTCGGATTCCATCGCCGAAGGCCCTGGCAGATCGTCGAGCGGAGCCTGGAGACCGAGCGCGCCTCGGTCGTTCGGCTCCGCCTCTGGTGCGATCCGCGGCGGGTCGATGCTCCAGCCATCGAGAGGCTCGACCGCCTGCTGCCGCAGATGGCGACCTCGGTCGAGCACGCCCTGCTCGATCGCGAGGCGCGCGAAGATCCACTCACCGGGGTCGCCGTCCGCCGCGTCCTCGAACGGCGGCTAGAGGAGGCGTTCGCCCGCGCGCTCGAAGGGGGGGCGCCGATGGCGGTAATCCTCTGCGATCTCGATCACTTCAAACGGATCAACGACACGTTTGGGCACGATGTCGGCGACCGCGCCCTGATCTCGGCCGCCGCGATGCTCGAAGCGCATCGCCGCGACGACGACCTCTGCGCCCGCTACGGCGGCGAAGAGTTCGCCCTCCTGCTCGAAGCGGCCAACGGTGGCACGGCGCTCGCTCTGGCCGAACGTCTGCGCGAGAAGATCGAGGAGATCGAGCTGGTGGTGGACGGCAAGAGGGTGCCGATCACGATGAGCGCCGGGGTCGCGGGTTTCCCCGAGCTGCACGTCAAGGCGCCCTCCGAGCTGCTGGTGTTCGCCGACGAAGCGCTCTACGAAGCGAAGCGCCGCGGGCGCAATCAGGTCCTCTGCAATCTCGGCCAGGGCACCTACCGGGCGATCTCCGGCGAGATCCACGAAGCCGAGCAGGCGAGGGCGGTGCAGGAGCCGCCGCGGATCTTCGTTTGAGGTCAGGCGCCCCGTTCTGAAGGCTATCCTCCCGATCGTTTGACCTTCCACCCGTGCCGCGCGAGCTCGGCGACCAGCAGGTCGCGGTGATCGCCCTGGATTTCGATCGCCCCCTCTTTGATCGTGCCACCCGAGCCGCAGCGCGTCTTGAGTTCGGTGGCCAGCCGGGCCAGTTCGTCCCCCGCGAGGGGCACGCCGGTGATGATCGTGACCCCCTTGCCCGCGCGCCCCTTGGTCTCGCGCCCGACGCGCACAACACCGTCGCCTCGCGGCGCAGCCGACGCCGCGCTCTGGCTGCACGCGCAGCGCTCGTGTGGCCAGCCGCATTTCGGGCAGACCCGCCGCTCGGTCGAGTAAACCAGGCCTCCGGCCCGCATCTTGCTGCTCTTTTCGCTCATGTAGCCTCGCACCGTTCGGTCGGTCCTCTGAATTCTAAGTTCTGCCGGTTCCGGGTGTGCAGTTTTGGGGCCGGTTGAGCTGGTAGAATCGGCAAATCCTCCAAGGAATCGTACCTAGATGGAACTTCGCAATACCACCGCGGTGGTCGCTTCAATCGTTCGCGTGATCTCTCCGCATGTCGGCGGGTACATGGCGCGTGCTGCCGTCGATGGGTACCGGACCCGGCTCAACCTCTCCCCGGACCGGCTGAGCGACGAGGATTTCGAAGCGTTGCTGCGCAAGGTGGGGCGCGGGTTGGTGATCTTCGTCGGGGCGGAGCGGGCGGCGGAGCTGGTCGGCCTGGCGCGGGCCGCGGTCTCTCTCAACGAGACCGATGGGCTAGAGGAACTGCCGGGGTGATGCATGCAGGCCCATAGTCGCCTTCTGCCCAAGCGAGAGATCGCGCTGATTTCGGGAACGCTTCTCGTCGCTGCTCTATTCGCGTGGAAGGCGGTTGCGCCGACCGCCCTGCCGTGGTCCGAATCGATCTGGAACTGGCTCGAGATGTTGCCGAAGATTCTCCTCGAGGGGCTTGGCGCGGGCCTGGCCTTTCGGGCCGCCTGGCGCTTTCGCAACGAGAGTTCGATCCGTCGCGCCTGGTTGGGTCTCGGGCTCGGTTCGCTCTCATTCCTGGGCGGCCAGCTGATCCTCGCCGAGTCGCAGCTTCTGCGCGGTGTCGACTTGCTATTCCCCTCGCCGGCCGAAGCGTTTTACCTCGCTGCCTATCCGTTCCTGATCGCTTCGCAGTTCGCGTTCGTTCACGCGTTCCGCCAGTCCGGCTGGCCGCTGGGTGCGCCGAACGAGGATCGCCGCCGAATGCTCCTGGTCGCCGGGTTCGCGCTGATCGCGGTGCTGCCGGCGCTGCAGCCCATCGCGCTTTCTGCCGGCCCTCTGCTCGAACGTGCGATCAACGTCATCTACCCGTTGCTCGACATCGTCCTGCTCGCCCCGGCGGTGATCGTCCTGCGGGTTGCGTTGGGTCTGCGCGGCGGCCGGGCGCAGCGGGTCTGGCTCGCGCTGATGGTGGGAGTGGTCTGTCTCGTTCTCGCCGATGTCTTGTTCGCCTATTGGACCAGCCTCAAGATCGCCGCGCTCGACCCGGTGGTCCACCTGCTCTATCTGCTCGCCTATGGCGCGTTCGCTCTGGCGCCGCTCTCCCAGCTCGCGCTGGTCGAGCGCCGAGACGCCTAAAGAGCTTGGCGCGAGGTCTCCGCCTAGGCAGCTGTCCCGTCGCCCTTGCCCTCTTCGCCCTTCCCCTTCCGCGCGCGCGCCGCGCGGGCCTGGTATTCGCGGTGGAGGAGGCCGTAGATCACCGCTTCGTGGGCGCGGGCTGCGGAGCGGATCATCCGGTTGATGTGCATGTGGATCAGGCTCGACGCGAGGTCGATCCGCTTGAGTTCTCCCGCGGCTTCCAGGCGCGTGAGCTCGGCGAGGGCAGGGGCCGATCGGCGGGAGCGCTCGGCGAGGATCGCGTAGCCCGGAGCGAGCGGATCGTCTGGCCCGGGCTCGGGGCCGAGCAGGGCGGCGAGGCTCTTCTTCTCGGTTCTGTACTTCTGATCGATTGAGACGTCCAGACTCTTCTGGCCGCCGAACTCCTTGGCGAAGCTGTCGCGCATCGCCCCCATCAGGGTGAGCTTCTGCTCCTCCTCAATGCCGAGTTCGTCGAGGATCGCATCCGCACCGCGGAACGCCAGGCGCCAGCGGGCGTCCGCCCCTTCGTCCCCTTCGAGCGTCTCGACGATACTCAAGCAGGCGTCGCTGTCGAAACCGAACAGCTGCTCGCAGACCGGCATGCCGAGCGGGCCGCCGTAGCGCTCGGTCTCGCGCTCGTACGTGTCGAGCTGGATCTTCCAGGCGCGGCCGTCGGCGAGCAGCGGGGTGACCGCCTTTTCCAACCGCGGCAGAGCGTGAAGCAGCAGGGTGTGCGGATCGCCGTGCAGGCGGATGCGCAGATGCCATTCCGGATCGCCGTAACGGATGAAGAACCAGGAATCGATGTCGCCCACCGCGAGCGCTTCGCGCAACGCCGGGCCGACCGCGTCGCGCAAGATGCCGTCCGCGGTCGAGCTGCCGGTGTAGACCTTGAGGTAGAGCCACTCCGAGCCCGGTGGAAAGCTGCGCTGGATCGTGGCGGGCGGGGTGGGGGTTGTCGGGGTGGCGGTGGTGGTCGAAGCGCCCGCCGACTCTCCCTGCGCAATCTCCGAGTTCGGAGGGATCGCTGCCGGCTCCGGCCGCTTCCGATCGTAGGGAACCACGATCTCATGCAGGAAACGCCCTTCGGGTCCCGTCACACAGAGCGCGTCCGGCCCGGGGAACAGTTCGTGGAGCACGGCCTGTTTGCGCTCCTCGATCAGGTCGAAGAAGGTGTCGAGCTCGAGCGGGTTCTCGAAGTCGACCAGCAGCTCGTTGTCGCCATCGGCCAGCGCCGCGAGGCGCGGGATCTTCCGCTGCTCGCGCCAGGCGCGCGCTGCGGCGAGCAGCCCGGCGCCTTTCGCCTTTTTGAGCGTTCCGATCTCCTCCTCGTTCATCCTCCAGGTGGCACGGGAGAGGATCGTCCGGCCGAGCCGCACGCGGGGTAGAAACGCGGCGGAATCGAACGGCCCCCAACCCCAGTAGAGGCCGGCGGCGACGTTTTGCGATTGGAGCGTGCAGAGGAAGCGATAGAGGCCGAGGCTGCCCATCGCAAAGTTGTGCGCGGAGGAGAGGCGCGGGATCACTTCGCGGCGGAGCGCGCGCGAGCGGATCACGATCCGGTTGCCGGCGACCGAAACGTCGAGATCGGAGACCGCGATCTGCTTGTCGGCCGGCGCGCCGGAGCGACCGAGGAACGGGATCTCGTATTCGCGCAGCACCGGCCGCGCCAGGATGTTGCCGATCCGGCCCTGCGGCAGGTGGACCACCTCCGCGAAGATCGCGTCGGGTCGGTGGGCCTCCTCGGCGCGCAGGTGGGCGAGTGTCAAGTCGGTGAGTTCGGCGTCCGCGTGGCAGAAGCGGCCGAGCAATCGCGCGCCGGAGGGGCCGCCCGCGCCGCGCCAGAGCATCTCGAAGCGCCCCGCGTCCAAATCCTCTTCCCGTGCGGCGGAGAGCGTCGCCATCACCTGGAACGAATCGGGCAACGGCGAAAGCTCGGTGGTCTTGAGCTTTAGGACATCGGCCTCGGTGATCTCGATCTCGGAAGCTCCCGAGGCGAGCGCGACTTCGAGCTTGGCGAGCAGCGTCCCTTGGAAGTTGCCCCACGGCACGGTCTGCGCCGCCGCCGGGCCACCGAGCGCCACTCCCGCCAGCAGGGGCGAGGCCTCGGCGCCTGCGCTGCGCGATTTTTCGTAGCCGATCCCCACTTCTTCGTCGAGCACTTCGAGCAGCGGCACCCAGCGCCCGTCGCCGTAGCGTTCGCCGAAATCGCGACGAAAGTTGTCGAGCGCTTCGAGTCTCGAACGGCCGAACATCTTGTGCAGCAGTTCGACCCCTCTCGTGAGCTCCGCGATCACCGCGGGTCCAAGCGTCGCCTCGGCGATCGGCTTGACCATATCGACCTGGAACAGACGCGATAGCTCGACCGGGGTCGGCAGCTCGGCCAGGCTGCGCTCGATCTCGCGGTAGCGCTCCGGGTCGGCGCCGACACCCGCCGCGTCGATCGCCGCGATCGCATCGCGGGTCGCGAGCAGCCGCTCCCGCACGGTGCGGCCGATCGCGAGATCGGGGAGCGCCGCGAGTTGATCGAGCAGATCGTGGATCGACTCTTGTCCGGTCACCGGCAGGCCGAAATCGGGCACCAGAAGTTGGCTCTGCACCAGCTCGGCCAAGTACTCGTCGGCGTCCTCGCGGGTGATCTCGGCGTCGGGATCGGAATCGACCAACGCCTGAGCGAGGGTCTCGATTTGAGCGCCCCCGGCCGCCCGCGCGAGCGTCTCGTCGAGATAGGAGGTTGGGGTCACGGCCACCAGGTGGTGCGAGCGCACCTTGCCGTCGAGCCGCGCCTCCGCGTACCGCATGCGGCCGGCGGCGTGGTACAGACTGCTGTTGGGAAGATAGGAGAGCGCGGCGCGGACCGAAGGATCTTTGATCAGCTCTTCGACCAGCGCGAAGAGGTAATCCATGTCGAGCCGGGTGTGCCGGTCGTAACGCGCCCGGGGAGCGAGCCGCAGGCGGCTCGGCTGGTCCGCTCCCACCAGGCGCCCGACGGAGCAGCCCGAAAACAAACCGAAGGGCGTCGGCCGCGCGCACATCCGCAACACGTAACGAACCAGGGCGCGCTCGGCGCGCTGCCCTTTCTTTCCATCCGGATCTTTTTTCCAAACATCGAGACCGTCGGTGAGCGAAGGTGAGGCGAGAAAGACCGATTCGCGCACCTCCGGTCGTTCGAGCAACGCGCGCAGCCGGTCCCGCAACAGGGCGCGATCGGCCGCCCACGCGGCGGCGAATTCCTCTTCCCGATCGACGGGAGTGAGGGGGGAGGCGAGCCCCGCGCCCCATGCCTCCAGCTCTTCGTAAGGATAGAGGGGAGTGCGGAAGGCGAAGAATCCGGACGGGGCAAAGGCGAAGTCGGAAGCGGTCCTCGATTTGTCTTTTTCGCGGCTCACAGTCGGGGGAAAGTATCACCGGCGGGCCGTTTGCTGGAATGCCTCGGTTGCAAGAGGGGTGCAAGAGCTTGTACGCGCGTGCCTGCTCTCAGTTCGCAGGCCGCCGCGCGGCGCCGGGGAGGAGCTCCGGCGGCGGCTGGCCGAGCTGCCGCCCCTGAACGCCGCAATGACGATTTTGCGGATCCTGAAGCGCCTAATCCAAGACGAGCTGGGAAGGCTCGAGGCGCCGCCCCTGCCGGAAGTCCGGATTTTGCCCTGACGAAAGGCACCCTTCAGTTCGCACGACCCCGCTGGGCGCTCTATTCATGGCCTGCGCGTTGTTGATCCTTTTCGCGCACCGCCTGCCCTGGGTTGAGGTCTGCGCGCCGATCCTCTGGCGTACGGTCGGGTGGCGAAGCGGCTTGCCGGCGGCTGATCGGGCGGCGGCTTCGCAATGAGATCCGCTCGCTATCCGGCGTGTCTGGCCGGATTGCCCGGCGGCAAGCCGCTGCGCGACGCTCTATTCACCGGGACGGCGCGGCAAGCCCTTTCCCGAGGCCGCAGCCCGCTATCGGTGCCCGCTGTTCCGATCCTGGGACCGCAGCTCCGGTCCCGGGACGTATATTCCGATTCTGGGACCGCTGATCCGATTTTGGGACCGCAGGTCCTATCCTGGGGCGTATATTCCGATTCTGGGACGGATAATCCGGTTCTGGGACCGCTGGTCCGATTCTGGGACGGATAGTCCGGTTCTGGGACCGCCGATCCGATTCTGGGACGGATAGCCGCTATCCAGCGCAGATAGCCGCTTCCCACGGCGTATATCGGCTATCGGAGAGCGCAAGCCGCTATCCGAGCCGGCAAATCGCCATAGAAGCCATATCGCCGCTATCCGGGGCGTATAGCGGCTCGCCGCCGGCCGAACGAACAGACTGGCTCGGCGGAGCGGATTGCGCCCTTCCTATTCACCCCCGTCGTCCCCCCAGTCCATCTCGTCCTCCATCTCTTCCAAGTAAGGAAGCGGCGCCACACCCGCCTCGGCCGCCAGCTCGTCGAGGGTTACGAACGAGCCGTCGTCGAGTAGCACGTCGCCGCGGACGATGAACTGGAGCCCCCAGCAGAGCGGCTCGGGGTAGCCCTCGCCGCCGGTCATCGCGGCGGTTTCAAGAAGCGCCTTGTCCGCCCAAGCCCGAGGCCTGAAGACAGATTCTTTGAACTGATTCGCGCCAGTTGCAATTCAAGTCCCCATCTGGTACAAATCTGTACCGATACAAATCTGTACCCGTTCTGCCGTGACTTGATTCGGGGAGGTCCTGTTTCATGAAGATGACCACGGGTACACCCGCCGTTGGCGACGACTTTTTTCCCCGAGAGCCGGAAACCAACGCGCTTTGGGACCTCGCTGAGCGGGGTCACACGCTTCTCCTGGCCCCACGGCGGGTTGGCAAAACCAGTCTTCTCAAACACTTCGAGCACAATCCGCGAGAAGGTTGGCGCTGCCTCTACCTGTCCGTCGAAGGCGCCGCGAACGAAGGACAGTTTGTGTCGCGGCTTGCGACAACTTTGTACCAGGCCTATCCGGAAGGTTCCTGGGGCACGCGTTTCGGCGAATCGCTACGAAACCTCTTCTCAGAGGCTACCCTCAAAGTTGGGCCGTTTCAGGTCCAACTCGCTTCGGCCATCGATGCAGGGTGGCAGGAGACGGGCCGTGCGGCGCTCGAAGCGCTGCGCGAATCGAAGGTCAACACGCTTCTGTTGATCGACGAATTCCCGATCTTCGTCCGGAAGTCGCTGGTTTCGCGGGCGCCTGGTGGCCACCCATGGGAGACCGAGCTTCGGGCGCGAATCTTTCTCGACTGGTTTCGCGAGATGCGCAGCGCGCTCGTCGGTGCGCACAAGAAGGTCAACTTCCTACTGACGGGCTCGATCGGGCTCCACTCGATTGTCGAGGCGATTCGGATGACGGGAACCATCAACGACCTGGCGACCTTTCGGCTCGGCCCGCTCGACCGTGCCAATGCCGACCAGATGTTGGTTCGCCTATCCGAGGGTGAGGGCTTGGCGCTCTCGGGGACCGTGCGGGAGCGCTTTCTCGACCTCATCGACTGGGCGATTCCGTACCACTTCCAGTTGCTTTTTCTCGAAGTGCGCCGAATGTCGCTGGCGGCAGGCGTGGCCGTTTCGCCCGAGCTTGTCGATCAGGCCTTCGAATCGCTCCTCACGCCTTCGAACCGAAGTTACTTCCGGCACTGGGTCGAGCGCTTGGAGGTGGACTACCTGACTCCGCCGGAGATCGATCTCAAGAAGGCTCTACTCGATGCCGCATCCCAGGGGGTGGAAGGGATCGGCCGAGATGCGATCGTGCAGATCCACCAGCGAGTCGCGCCGAAGACCTCGGCCGAGGGAGTCCTTCTGAGCCTGGAGCATGATGGCTATTTGGTCCTCTGGCAGGAGCGCTGGCGCTTTGCGTCTTCCCTCCTGCGGAAATGGTGGCAGAGGTGGCAGGTCGAGAGGCAGATCTGATCGGCCCCGAAAGCCCGTTCCTGTTCAACCCGTCTCTGTTGAGTGGGGACGAGTTGATTCGCTCGTTTCTCGTCCGTCATGCACAGCTCGACGAGCTGGTCGAGCTGGTTCGCCAGGCCGGTGAGGCGCCCAAACACTGCTTGGTGCTGGGCGAACCGGGAATGGGCAAGACGACCCTGCTCCGCCGGGTCGAGCTGGAGGTCGAGCAGGACCAGGCCTTGAGTCGCAAATGGCATCCGATCCGCTTCGACGAGGAGCAATACAACCTTGCCGGGCTCGCGGATCTCTGGTTCAACTGCCTTGAGCGGCTGGCTCTGAGGGGGTTCGCGAATGCACCCGCCGTCGTGTCGAACCTTGAGGAATCGGTTGGCGGCGAAGTCGGCAACCCGCTCTCAAAAGATGCCTCAAGGCGGCTGGGAAACGAACGCCTCGAGCGACTCCGCGGGCTGGCGGCAGCTGAGAACCTCCGTTTCGTCCTCCTCGTGGACAACTTTGATCTGGTCGTCGAACGACTGGACGCGAGCGGCGAGGCGCATCGCTTCCGCGAGATCCTTCAACAGGAGCGTTGGCTCTTCTTGATCGGTGCCAGCAGTCGGCCGATCGAGGCGACTTACGACTATCGCCACCCGCTCTACGAGCTGTTCCGGGTCGTTCCGCTGCTGCCGCTCACGGCGGAGGAGACGCGGCAGGTGATTATCGGGCTCGGCGATCGTTTTCGTGGCGACCGACCGATTGCGCAGATCGTTTCCGAACGTGAGGTCGACCTGCCAATTCTGCGCGAACTGATCGCGGGCAACCTGAGGCTCACCATTTTCCTTGCCTCGGTTCTGCGCCTCTCTCCGGAGGCTCAAGTCGGAAGAATCTTGTACCTCCTGATGGACCCGTTCACAGGAATCTTCAAGCGCTGGATCGACGAATTGCCGCCACAGGGTCAACGGACGCTGGACGCCCTGTTGCGCGCTTGGAACCCCGCTACCGCGGAGACCATCGCGAGCGAGCTACGCCTCGAACGAGGAGTGGCGAGCGGACAACTTCATCGCCTGGTCGAACGGGGGCTTGCCGAAAAGATCGGCCTGCCCGGCAGGAGCCTGGGCTTTCAGGCCCGCGACCGCTTCTTCAATAGCTGGTACCTGATGCGAGGGGGGCGGCGTGATCGCGTTCGGCTAGAGTCCTTGATTGCGTTTCTCGAGCTCTTCCAGCGCCGTCAGCGCGCGCGCGGTCCATTCGAGGATCTAGTTACGCGACTCAACCGGATGAAGCTGATTCCGGACGAGCTTTCAAAGTCTCTACTGACGGCTTCAATCGCAGGGGAAGCGGAGACCCAGCCGGACCTGTTTGAGGACCCGGCGCCGAAGTCCAGCCTCCTCGCCTTGGTGAAGCGCGGCGATTTGGCGTCGGCGGAAGAGAGCGCTCGAAGGCTGCTCAAGTCGCCTGCCCTGGCCCAGCTTGCGCATATCGTCTTGGCAAATGTTCTCGAGCGGTCCGGAAGGCCGGAACAGGCGTTAGAGGTCGCACGAGCTGTACATGCGCAGTACGCTCATCCACGACTTCGCTTAGAGGTTATTCGCATCCTCCTCTTCCTAGGCCTCAACCGCGAGGCGGAGGAAGAGCTTCTGCAACTTTCACCATCCGAACAGATTTCCCACGCCGATCTGGCAGCGGGAGTCGCCCGGCTCGTCCGTAGAGGAGGCGGAGATCTCGGCATTTTCGCCCACAAAGTGGTGCGGTCACTTCGCGAGGTGGCGCCGCGAGATCCCCGGGTTCTGCTCGCAACCTGCGAAGTCGAGGTCGCCTCGGAACGCTGGGAGCAAGCATTTCTCCTTTTCCGAGAGGCGATGCTCACCCTAAGAGACGATTCAAAGGCCGACCGTGGCGCAGCATTGGACGTTGCACTCCGCCTTGCAGGAAAACACCCCCGCGAGACTCTCGACTGCCTGCGCGCGGCGGGTTTCGACGAACAGTGGATGCCTCTTGCCGAGGCGCTCGAGGTCCTGAGTGGAAACGAGGAGCGACGCAAGGAGCTGGCCCCGGAGATTCGGACCTTGGTTGAGATGGTCATACAGCGGATCGCCGACCCAAATCCGGTCGAATCGTAAGGCGGGGAGTTGACACCAACGTCCTGCTCTACGCCCTCATGCCAGAACTTCCGGACCACGTCGAGGTACGGAGTTTTCTCGTCGATCAGGATATCGTGCCCCCGATGCGGAATATCTACTTCGACCTGACCGAGGAGCTGAATGCCGAGGGCGCAATCGCGGCCTTGGCGTCAGGGCAGGCGGTCGTTTTCTACCAGCTTGCCTTGATGAGCAAGGACGGAGATTGGATACTGAGGGAGACTCCGGAGGCGTGTCGGCGGGCTCTGGCGGTGCTCGAAAAGCATGGGGCGCGCTATCGTCCCGGCGCTCCTTTGGATGTGCGCTGGCTTGGGGGAGGGTGGTCGAGCCACTTCGAGCTGAGCGACCACCAAGCGCGGCGGGTGCGCTGCGATTTTTTCTCCAGACCTCCTCAGCAGGAGGATCGCGCGCGGCTGGACGCACGGTGTCTTCGTCAACTGCGTCCTCGATCCCATGCCTCCCCCAGGCGACCGCGACGATCCGACTTAGGAGCCTTCTCCCTTCAGGCCGCCTTCGGCCTCTCGCGTAGAAACTCCTGGCCGGTCGGTGAGCGGTAGAAGTCGAGAAGGCTCCTAAGGTCCTCGCGGCTGTAGTGGCGGTCGTAGAGGGTGATCGCGAGGTCGAAGACTTCACGCGGAGCGACGTTGCCGCGTAGCTGCTTCCAGAGATTGGCGGGCGTCTCGGGCGAGGCTCGGGTGAGGGTTTCAATCACCCGGTCGATGCTGTCTCCGGCATCGCGCGTCGTACCGGTTGCTGCGATCACCTGGCGGATCAGCAACTCCTTGCCCGGATCGATCTTCGGCAGTGCCGGCAGATCTGGCTCGTCCGCGCCGAGCGGACCGGTCGCGAGAGAGAGCACGGCGAGCACCACGAGCGGCGCGAGCGCTCGCTGCGCTTGGAGTAGGGCGGTCACCTGGGCAGGCATCGGTCGATCCTCGGGCGCGCGGCGCTTCTCTACGGCTCCCATCTCAGAGGATAAGGATGCCGAAGGAGCCCAAAGGTATTAGGTCGGTTATCATCTTGACGCATGGACGAGAACCGCAGGGCCTTGAGCCTCAAGGCGCCCGGGCCGGGTGGTTCGGGCTCGGCGATGCGCCTGCCGGGTCGGGGCGCGTTTCCGCACGTCGACGATCACCTGGTCGAGCCGGAGGTCACGCGAGACGAGATCATCGGCGGGCGGCGGGTGGTGGCGTCTCCCGCGGAAACCGCCCATGCGGATCAGCACAGCCGGCTCGATTACGTTCTTCAGGCGCATGTGGCCTCGGGCTATCGGGTGTCTGTAGACCTGATCACCCGCCACGGCCCGATCACGGATTTC